>CAKRHW010000005.1 GCA_934339365.1 uncultured Lachnospiraceae bacterium
TCTTGCTTGAGCAAAGTGACTTCCTTGTTTGGGGATTAAGATTGCAAACTCGCAAAGCGAGTTTCGCAATTACCTATTCAAACAATCATTGTATTATACAGGTTTTTTATTTGTTGCACAATATAAATGTGATATAAAAAAGGGAATGAACGGTAAGAAAAATCTGAGTTTTTTAAATTGTCTAAATGAATAAATCTGAGTATAATGATTATCAGCAGCATGGGAAGCAGATGGTTCGAGGGAGGATAGTTAAATGATACAGATTGCACTTTGCGACGACTCGTCCTATATGAGAAAAGTGACAAAAGAGAGTTTGGTGAAATATTCCATTCAAAAGAATATAGAATTGCAGATACAGGAATATGAATCAGGAGAACAGCTCTTAGAGGCTGAACAATCAGGAGAAAATCAGCACAACCTGATCTTTATAGATTATGAGTTTGAAGAAAAAGGAGAAAACGGACTGGAGATTATAATGAAACTTCGAAAATTTCAGAAGAACACGAAGGTGATATTCCTGTCTAGTTATTCACAAGTTGTCTTTAAAAGCTTTGAAGTGGATACATTTCGGTTCTTAGTGAAACCATTGGAGGAAGAAAAATTATACAAAGCAATGGATGATTTTTTAGAGTCAATCGCTGATGAACGGATTTTGAAAATTCGGATTGATGGAGAGAACTGTCTGTATGAAGAAGGAATCCTTACATATATGGAGGGGTGTGGAAAAAACTGCATTCTCTATTTTGCAGATGGCCGAAAAGCAGTGGTATGCAATGAAACACTTTCTTCTGTAGAAGAACGCCTTTCCGATTGTTTTATTCGATGCCATAAGTCTTTTCTGGTAAATATGGAACATATAGATTCCTATAATCGAACGGAACTGACTATGGATACTGGAGAGAAGATTTTGATCAGCAGAACCAGATATAAGGATTTTATTGAAGCTTTTACCGAGTATATTTCAAAAAAGAGAGGAATATAGAATGAAAACGATAGGATGTGTGTTGGTTCTTTATACGATCTGGGCATTGTTGGATTTCGTGAATTTGTTTTTGATTTATGATAAATTCTTGCTAGTTGAGCGGAAACCACTGAAAAAAAGTGGGTTTATTTGGATTTTCTGGATGTTTTTCATTAGCTATATGCATGGACTACAGTCTGCAGAAATAATATATAATAAAATAATATTTTGGTTCGTCTGGTTTTTTTATTATATGAAAATGATTCCAATATTGTGGACTTTTTTTTCAAGGCGAAAAAAAGATATTGTATTGGTATTATTTTATCAGTTGCTGGTATCAACGCTGGCTCAGGGAATCTCTCTTTTTGCCGATCAACCGTTTAGTAAGGTATTTTATGATTTATTTGAAAACGATTTATGTGAGGTAGTTGCGGCAACATTCATTACTGTGTTTTTACTGCTTCTGTTGTTGATGCGGAAGAATCATATATTAAAAGTATATTTTGGAGATTTATCTGTATCCCAATATCTTGTATTCTGTTTGGTGTTGTTTGTGGCAGATTTACTGGAAGCAGATGTCCTTATGCAATATCCGGACAAGATATTTCTGAAAGTATTGTCTGCAGGAAATGTCATTGTAGTGTGCATTTTTATGTTTCAGATGATTTTAGTGAGAGAATCAGACACAAGAAAAGAAAAAGTGATAGAAGTGCTTGATGAACAGATGAAAAAGGTGACAGATTATTATTATGCGATGACAGAACAGGAAAATCAGATGAGAAAATTCCGGCATGATATCAAAAATCTACTGTTTGCCCTTCATTCCATGGTAGAGCAAGGGGAAAACGAGAAGGCACTGGAGTATTTGGAAGAAATGAATGACCTGTGTCAAAGGACGACCAAAAAGTATGATACTGGAAACTTTATTGCAGATGCATTGCTGAGTGCGAAATCTTCCGTTGCGGCGAATTCCAATACAGAGATTCGCTTTGACGGGTTTATCCCCAGTGAAGGTATTGAAAATGTGGATATGGTCATTTTATTATCCAATATCGTGGATAATGCGGTGGAAGCCTGTGAAAAAATATCCGGTCAAAAGAAAATCATAATCGAATCTGTATTGCAGAAACAGATGTGGCTCTTGTTGGTGAAGAATCCGGTTGAGACAGATGTAAGGATTCAAAAAAACAGAATCGAAACGACAAAGAAGAATAAGGAATTGCATGGATACGGCATCCAGAATATGCAGCGTGTAGTGAAAAAACAGAATGGTAATTTAAGCTTTACATGTGAGGATGGATGTTTTTCTGTGCGGGTGATGCTACAGTTGAAAAAAGAATAGAGGAATGGGAAAAACCCCTGTGTGTTTTAGTGCATACAGGGGTTTTCATGTGCTGAAATTAGAGTGAATGGTTAAAAAAACAGAGTTTGATGCAGTTCATTCCCAAAATAATACCAGTTACTCCCAAAGTGTGTTTTGGGGAGAAAAAAGGAGTATGATACATATTGTTCAGCGGAACAAAAAATATGTGAAAGAGGAGAGATAGAAAATATGAGTATGTTCAAAAAGAAAATGTTAATATCAGCCCTTATTCTTTTGATTGCAGGTGCTATCGCACTTTTGGTTAATCAAGCTGCGATCAGAATTACTATAATGTGTATAGTAGCAGGTGTGATTTCTGCCATAACAAGAAAAGTAGAAGTATAACTTCTTTTTCTAAATATGAGATTTGTACAGGAAGGAAAAGTATGCAGGGAGCAAATTGGTATGAAGACTTAATACATCAGAATTTAGAAGTAGCAGTATGCAAAAAAAATGAGTTAAAAGAAAAACTGCAGGAATTTAGTGGAAATTTAAATTTAAAAGAAGATGTATTAATTATTCAGTCTTGTAAAACTAAGTATAAAATATATCATACACAAAAGGATATGGAAGGAGAAAACGTATCTATACAGTTGAGTCCAGCTTTGAGATTTCGATTAGAGTTGGATATTTTTGATTTTGAACAGGAAATGTTGAAGATAGACCAGGCAGTTTTACAGTATCCGTTTGATGTGCTGACCGAGCCGTTTTGCCAGGTGCAGTACATGAATCTGAGTGATGATTTTCTGATATTGGATGTGTATGTAGGCATGAAGGAAAGGGAGAAAAGTTGATATAAAATATTCATAAAAATTATATGGGTGCAATAGTCAGGGTCCTACTGACATTTTGCACCCTCAAATTCAAAGGAAGTTTTAACGGACATGCTTCTCTTTTTTTGTACTTTTATGTGTAAGGTGTTTTCGCTAAAGGAGCATTCAGCAGTTACTCCAAGTGGTCCATTTAAGTAGCAGAGTTTTAGATGGAGTGTATGATCGGCCCATGCCCATGTACCGGAGGTTTGGGAAGTGCGGATATCACTGCATGTGTAATACTTGTCGTGGTCTGTATCTGGAATCAGGTTGTCCTGCCAGTTTAGGTAGCCGAATTTGAGACAACGTTTTTTGGCATCCTTAAAAAAGCATGTAACGGACAGAATCTGTTCGGGTGTAAGATGAAAACTGATTTTTTCTATGCCTTCTTCATTTTCGTGGATGGTATAAGAAGCAAGAGTTTCTGGTGGTAAATCCGGAGTTCCTTTTGCACAAGGTACTGTAAAGGTTAATTTTTCAGAAGCAGCTTCTTTCAGATTTTGTGGGTTTACGGGTAAACATGCCGGAAGCAGATATTTCCATACCTTGTCGAGGAGTCCACCCATATCTTCTGTACCGGAAAGGGTTGCAATAATTACATTTTCTTTTGGGGCAACAATTACAAACTGCCCATAGGCTCCATCACCACGATACACACCATCTGGAATGCATTGCCATATCTGATATCCATATCCATATCCCCAGTTATCTTCGTTGTCATAGACATCTCCACCGGCAGAGCAGACAAGGCGAGAGGTCATACGTTTTATCCATGCAGCATTCAAAAGTTGTTTTCCATTCCATTTTCCCTCCTGCATCAGAAAAACACCGAGCTTTGAGATACTTTCAATGGTAACATTGAGTCCGATACCACCAAGAGAATTCCCCTCCGGTGATTGATCCCAGGCAAAGGTTTTCATGTCTAATGGTTCAAAAAAACGTTCTTTCAAATAGTCTGCGAGCGTTTCGCCTGTAAGTTTTGTTATAATGGCAGATAAGACGTAGGTTGCTGTTGTATCGTAGAAAAAAGAACTTCCCGGTTCGTGTACAGGAGCAATCTGAAGAAAGCGGGCTACCCAGTTTCCGTCAAATTCATAATTAAGGATTGGAGGTTCTTCTTCCTGACCGGTACTCATAGTGAGTAAATGTTCAACGGTTATTTTACGTGCCTTGTCGCTGATAGAATTAGAAAAACCACCTTTTTCCATTTCGTCTTCAAAGAGGGAATAGACCGTCTCATCTGTGGTAAGCAGACCTTCCTGAACAGCAAAACCTACTCCAATAGCAGTAAATGCCTTACTGAGGGAAAAAAGCATGTGCAAGGATTCCTTTTTGTAAGGTTTCCATTCTGCCTCACAACAGACATATGGACCCCGCAAAAGCATAAAATCATGCAACTCAATCCCGGCAAGAGATACCGCATGAAAAAATGCATCCAATCCTTCTTTTTTTACATTTCCAATTTCTAAACTTGTTCTCTTTAAATCCATGTAGTTGTCCTTTCCTTTCTTTTTGTCTGGTATTAAAACCCTCTTTTTTTAAGGTCTGCAACGAGTTGTACATAGAATTCACGTACATCAAATCCAGGAATATTTTCTCGGTTTAAATCGATCACATCTCCATGAGAGATTCCTCTTTTTCCCTTCACAGTTAAAAGCCGGTAGTTTTGTCCCCAATGAAAAGAATCTTCTCCGACCAGTCCGTCATTAGAACCATCAAAGTATTTTACAAGAGGGTATGTAAAATTCAGTGGAAATCTTCCGGATAATGGATGATTGAGTTTAGAGCCTGTTGACTGATAGTAGATATTAGGGTTATCTTTTATTTCCTGATTAAATTTCGCACAGTTTTCAAAGGTAAGGTCGTATACGGCAGAGAGAAAATCAGGATTTACATCACCTAACTTTGCAGCACCTGCGTTGTATGCCTTTGCAATCATGTTCTGTTGCTTCTGTGGAATCTTTGTAAGCAGATAATCGGCGAACTGGCATCCCCTGTGGGGAGTGTTAATTGTGGTAAGAGATGCAACATATGGTGCAATGTCGGTAAGGGCAATGGCTGCTCTCATATCCAGACCACCCTTAGAATGAGCAATGACATTTACTTTTTCACAGCCGGTCTCTTGGATAATCTGATGAATCCGGTCAGATAATTCTTTTGCACTATTTCGGACTGCCGCAGCACTATTATGGTTTCCATAATAAATGGCAGCTCCATTTCGCTGCAATTCTGCGGGTATTCTTCCCCAGTAATTTAAATGTTCAAAATCCCGGAAGAAGACACCATGTACCATTAAGACAGGATATTTTGTCTTGCAGATTTCCTGCCCCTTTCGCTGGTTATTTCTTAAGGTACGCATTTTTTCCATTTTTACTTCATTTCCTACAGTCTTTATAATGATGTGTAACATGATAAGATGAGCAATCGGTATCCAGCCACACACAATTCCAAGAACCCTCCAGCGGATTCCAAGTTGTTCTGAGGTAAGGTATACTGCGATAATTCCGATCCAGAAAATGATAGTTTCCACTAAAATTCCAAGTCCCAGGCGGATGAGCCAATAGGTATGCTGCTTCATAATACCGGCAGGACCACCAAACCATCTTTCATAACATCCGAAAAATCCCAGTATCAGATAGATGGATAATACAATGCTTGTCAGACAGAACAGTTTCAGCATGATTCTGCCAAAGTTGCAAATTCGAATTCTTTTCATACAGTTCCTCCATATTCGTCTTTTTATTTTTAAATATTGTATCATAATTCGCTCTTGTGGAAAATAATTTTTTTCGTATAATAGAAAGTTATAAGAATTCTTAATGTAGTTGAAACGGATGATAAAACAATCAATGTTTGTATACAGAACAAACAGGAAAGGGAAGGTAAATCAAATGAGAAGAAAAGAACGAAAGGGAGACCAATTGACTTTATTTTTTCATGGCTCAAAAGAAGGTGCCAAACATGAAATTATTCAGAAAGATTGTCACGTCACATTTGAAGTGGACTGTGGACATGAGTTAATGCTTCCGACTAAAAAGGAAGCATGTACTTCTAGTTTTGCATATGAAAGCGTGATCGGTCAGGGAACAATTGAAAAGGCACAAGAGAGTGAAAAGGAAGAATTGCTGACGGCACTTTTAGAACATTATGGAATTGAGCAGAAGGAGTTCCATCCGGCTCATTTAGCGAATACGGTTGTCTATAAAATTCATGTGGAACATTATACTGCGAAGCATCATTTGAGTTGATGACAGGGATTCGGATAGAAGATAGTGAGAGTTAGACTGTTATAGTTATGAATTTGGTTTTGTAACTATAGCAGTTTTTTTGTGCTGCAAAAGTAAAATTACAAAATAACAGGTTGACAAAAAAGAGCAAAGTATAGTAAACTGTTTTCGTCACTCTGAAAATTCAAAGTTAACATATAAGAGCAGCAGGGGTGAAGAGAAAAAGGAAAGGAAGCAGAGGTTATGAGTGTAGGTAAGGAGAAGAATGCAGATATGATGCAGAAAGAGCTGGTGCAGGGAAGGCGGGGAATTCACACGAAAGAAATGATTTTTTGTGGTGTATTTACAGCATTAATTGCAATTGGGGCATTTATTAAAATTCCGGTACCAGTGTGTCCATTTACATTGCAATTTTTATTTACGATGATGGCAGGATTATTACTGGGGGGAAAACTTGGCTCCTTAAGTGTCATTGTGTATATCGTGTTAGGACTAATCGGTCTGCCTGTTTTTGCAGAAGGCGGTGGATTCTGGTATGTGTTAAAGCCGACATTTGGATATCTGATTGGATTTGCAATTGGAGCATATGTGACTGGAAGAATGATAGAGCAGGCAAAAAAACTGACTTTGGCAAAATACTTGCTTGCAAATTTTACAGGGCTTGTCATTGTGTATGCAACAGGAATGGTTTACTATTTCGTAATTAGTAATTACGTGATTGATACGCCAATCGGTTTATGGCCACTATTTTTATATTGTTTTCTGTTAGCCATTCCGGGTGATATTGCATTATGTATTTTGGCAGCATTTTTAGCAAAAGGCATCCGGACAACGATTCGTCGTATCATGGAGGCTTAAAGAGAACAAAGGATATCGAGCAGACAGGAAAGAGAGAAAAAACGTATGAGTAAAGGATTGTTTATTACCGGAACAGGAACCGATGTAGGGAAAACATTTGTTGCCGGACTGATTGTAAAGAAATTGGCAGAGGGTGGAAAAAATGCAGCATATTATAAAGCTGCAATGAGTGGAAATATTAGAAGAGAAGATGGAAGTCTCATACCCGGAGATGCGATGTGGGTGAAAGAGACGGCTGGGATTAAACAGCCTGAGAAGGAAATGTGCCCTTATGTATATGAGCATGCCTATTCTCCACATCTTGCATCCCGATTAGAGGGGAATCCGGTAAAGCTTGAGGTAGTAAAAGAAAAATATCAGGAAGTTTGTAAAAAATATGAATATATAACGGTCGAGGGAAGTGGAGGTATTTTGTGCCCGCTTTGTTATGATGAAGCGAAGATACAGTTAGAAGATGTGATCAAAGAGTTGCAGCTTCCATCCATTATCATTGCAGATGCAGGACTTGGAACTATTAATAGTGTCGTGTTGACGGCAGAATATATGAAGCAGAAAAATCTTCCGGTTAAGGGGATTATTTTCAATCATTTCCACGAAGGGAATGTTATGGAGGAGGATAACCTGCGGATGTGCGAAGAGATGACGGGGATAAAAGTTCTTACTTGTGTAAAAGATGGTGATACACAGTTAGAAATGGATGTAGAGAAACTGGCAGCCCTGTATGAATAGGAGAAAGAGAGGTTAATTATGATTTGGTATCCATATCAGCAAATGAAAACGATGAAGGCTCCATATAAGATTGTTGATGCAAAAGGAGTTTATTTATATACAGAGGATCAAAAACTGATTGATTCGGTTTCTTCCTGGTGGAGTGTCATACATGGATATAAAAATCCTGTGTTAAATGAAGCAATTAAAGAGCAGACGGATCGGTTTGCACATGTGATGTTAGGAGGACTGACACATGACCCGGTAGAAAAACTGTCAAAAAAATTAGAGGAATGGCTTCCGGGTGATTTAGACTATTGTTTCTTTTCTGATTCTGGAAGCGTTGCAGTAGAAGTAGCACTAAAAATGGCAATGCAGTTTTATATTAATCGAAGAGAGGATAAAAAAGATAAAGTGCTGGCACTTACGAACGCACATCATGGAATCGCTTCGGCAAGTCAGGATAAAAGGGATAAGGTACTGGCACTTAAGAATGCATATCATGGAGATACTTTTAAAACCATGGAAGTCGGAGATGACGATGAGTATCATTTTGCATTTGAAGAGAAAAAAGATGTGATACATATTCCAACTACAATCGAAGCATTAGAGGATGTTTTTAAAAAGCATGGAAATCAATTTTATTGTTTTATTGTGGAACCTTTATTACAAGGTGCCGGTGGAATGTTAATGTACGATATTTCTTTCTTAGAGAGAGCAAGACAACTGTGCGATGAATATGATGTGCTGTTAATCTTTGATGAAGTAGCAACCGGATTTGGAAGAACCGGAAATCGTTTTGTGGCAGATTTGGTTTGCCCGGATATTCTGGTGTTAGGAAAAGCACTGACTGGTGGATATATCGGTCATGCCGTTACAGTAGCCAATCATCGTGTGTTTGAAGGATTTTATAGTGATAATCCAGATCATGCCCTGATGCATGGACCGACATTTATGGGAAATGCACTGGCATGTAGTGTAGCATTAAAGTCGATTGAGCTATTTGAAAAAGGAAATTATATGGAACGAATCAGACGGATTGAAGCCATTACAAGACGGGAATTAGAAAACTTTCAGGATGAACGAATCAAGGAAATCCGTATTATGGGTGGATGTGTCTGCATTGAAGTATACGATGAAAAAGATATTTTGGGATATCAGGAATATGCTTATCAAAGAGGTGTATTTTCCAGACCATTTTTACAATATTTATATGCTATGGTACCATATGTGATAGAAGAAGCAGAGCTGGTACAGATTCTTAATACGATGAAAAGCTGGTTTCAGGAACGATAAAAAAAGGCAGCACACAGATGAAATATTCTGCGTGCTGCTTTTATCATTAACTGTTTATGTAATTCCAGATTAGATTTTTAATCATTTCAATATTCGTGTTATTTGAATGAATCAGAGGAATGTCCTTATCCTTGCACTGTCCTTTGATTCCGTAATAAGAAGAGTGGTCAATACAACCTGGGACCACAATTACAAGGAAAACGGAATTCGGATCGAGAGTGACATTCTGATCAATAATTCTTGCATTCGGAAATGTATCCTGAATTGTCTTTGTATATGCAAAATCACGCATAACAAAAACGTAACGCTCATTAAAATCAATCTCTTTTGGCTGAAATTCAGCCGGAGCCGGTTCTAGAAGCGAAGAATCGGTATCCGTTATGGAATCCTTTAACGATTCGTATTTTTGATAAAGTCGTTTGTATTTTTCTAAAAGCTTTTGATTCTGACGTTCTAACTGATGGCAATAATCTTCTAAAGCTTTGTTATGCTTAGCCGGAGTAACCTTTTTCTTCATCTGTTGCAGTGCATTGTCTTTTTTCTTGATGACAATATCTTTCGCTTCCAGATCCTTCTTGGTTTTTTCCTGCAGTGTAAGATTCTGACGTTTTAATTTTAACATTTTTTTATGAATGTTTTTCTTATAGGCAGCGGAAAAAGATTCGCTGATATTGCTTTGATACTTTCGTTCAATATCAATCTTTACCCAGTTTAATACGTTCACAAGAATCTTGATACAGTCGGAAGGATGTTCCGGAATGGTTGTAAAGTAATTACTTTCGTTAATCTCCTGTGCGCCGGGCTGTTGTCTCGATTCTAAAAATTGTTCTGCAATAAACTTGCTGCAGGCTTCTGTTAATTCATAATTGACAATCTCTTTGAAATACGAACTGGTATCAGGGTCAATCTCTTCATAGAAATCAACCGGTTTAAATAATTTGTCAACATCAATCTGCTTTTTTCCATTGGCATCCGGTGTACTTAAAACGGTGTTCCAAAGAAAGTCATAGTTTGAAACCTTGTAATTATGAAGTCCCTGGGCAAAAGGAATCTCATTTTTCGTAAAAGTATTCTGTGTAAGAATATCGAAAATAGTATCTATTGCTTCTGAATCTTCCTGATCGGGGAAAATAATATCATCATTTTTCGAACTAAATTCTTCTGAACGACCCTTTAACATGATACAGGTCTCTGCATAAGTACAGGTTTTTAAAAGGTTAAAGATAATGGATTCAAAAGAACCGGGATAAAGTTTACCCTGACGGTCACTGTGCCCATAAATCAGCATAATTGCTCCGGGGTCTTCTTCAAGATCGATATTTTTATATTTTAAGCTCATAAGATTGTCGTTGGCACAATAGTTTTTTGCAATCTGGGGATCGTAGACACGAATAATTTTGCGAAGAAAATCTAATAGATTCTTCTTCGTCTTTGTCACATAACGTCCGAACCGATTGCTCGATGTAACTTCTTTTTGAAAAGCAAAACAGTTAAAATAGTCATGAGTTTCGTGAATGTATTGATTCATTTCATTGGTATATTTATTAAATTCATCTAAAGGTTCTGATAAATTCGTTTTTCCATCGGTCATGTAAAGCATTTCACCCTTTCTAAATCGGTATTCGGACGCATTACGTCCACGATTTTAATTATACCAAAAAAATTGGAAGGTATCAATATGGATTGATACGAAGAAAAATGACATATACTATGAGGGTAAGTAAGAATCTATGGAATCAGGAGGAATATGATGAATCAGGAAGAAAAGAAATGTGTTACGGTAAATTTAAGAAAAGTAGCAGTAATCGGATGTGGATTTGTAGGTTCTGCTACTGCGTTTGCACTTATGCAGAACAGCTTATTTTCGGAAATGGTACTGATTGATGTGGATAAGAACCGGGCTGAAGGGGAAGCTCTTGATATTGCACATGGAGTACAGTTTGCAAGACCAATGAAGATTTATGCAGGAGATTACCGGGATATTCGTGATGCAGCAATCATTATTATTACTGCCGGTGCGAATCAGAAACCTGATGAGACAAGATTAGACCTGGTAAATAAAAATACGAAGATTATGCGAAGTGTCATAAAAGAAATTATGGCAAATGAATGTGAAGGAATTTTATTAGTGGTTTCGAATCCGGTGGATATTTTGACGTATGAGGCCTTAAAGGCATCTGCTCTTCCGGAAAATCGTGTCATTGGGTCAGGAACGGTACTAGATACCGGACGGTTAAGGTATGAACTTGGCGAGCATTTAGGAGTGGATAGCAGAAGTGTACATGCCTTTATTGTCGGAGAACATGGAGATAGTGAGATTGCAGTATTTAGCAGTTCGAATATTTCAGGAGTTCCGTTGAATGATGTGTGTGAAATGCGTGGGCATTTTCAACATGAAAAAGCAATGAAAGAGATTGCAGAATCTGTAAAGAACAGTGCCTACAAAATCATTGAAAAGAAAAAGGCAACGTATTATGGAATTGCAATGGCAGTGAAAAGAATCTGTGAAGCGATTGTTCGGGATGAGAAGTCGATTCTTCCGGTTTCTACTATGATGCATGGAGAACATGGAATTGAAAATGTGGTTCTTTCCATGCCTGCCATTGTTGGAAAAGATGGGGTAGAGCGGCAGTTTCCGATTGCCTTGAATGAGGAAGAAGAACAGAAACTGATACAGTCAGCAGAAACGTTAAAAAAGGTCATTGCAAGTGTAGAGACAGAGTGCTAGAATACTAGATGGTTTTAGGAACAGTCGAAAGCATTGTTCCTGAAAAATAAAATACAGGAAGGATAAGATGCGTAATGGGTAAGTTACAGAACAAACAGGGACTGTTATATCGAATGGTTACGAAAAATCAGATGTCGGAAGCATTTATTAACAGTACATTCCTTGCATTGTCAGGAGGATTTCAGGATGCGTATACGTATAATACAAGAAATGAAGTCTTTTCGAATGCACAGACAGGAAATATTGTCTTGATGAGCCAGTATTTTATGTCGGGAAACTGGGGAAATGTGATTCGGTATTTATTGCCGGTGGTAGCATTTGCATTTGGGGTATTTTTAGCAGAAAATATTCAGGAAAAATTCAGGTATGCCAAACGTCTGCATTGGAGACAGGGAATTTTACTTGCAGAGATGATTATTTTATTTTTTGTAGGGTTTATCCCGGTACATTTAGATATGTTAGCAACAGCACTCGTATCTTTTGCCTGTGCAATGCAGGTGCAGAGCTTTAGAAAAGTAAATGGATACTCTTATGCCAGCACAATGTGCATTGGTAATTTACGAAGTGGAACGGCTGCATTTTCTTATTATTTAAGAGAGAAAGACAAAGAACAGTTAAAAAGAGCACTGTATTACTTTGGAATTATTTTCTTATTTGCAGTAGGAGCAGGAGTAGGTGGAATCCTTTCTGGAATCTATGGAATTCATACCATCTGGATTTCCTGTGGAATTCTTTTTATTAGTTTTATGCTGATGTTTTTAGAAAAAATGAAATAGAGCAGAGATTTAGTTCTGTATAGAGAAAGCTTCTCATACAATGAAGTGATGTAAGAATCACGAAAGGTATGAGGGGCTTTTGTTAAATTATATCTGGATATTTATGATTGTATTAGGAATTGTTTATGGGGCTTTTACGGGAAATACAGAGGAAGTAGGAAATGCAATGTTAGATTCTTCGAAAGAGGCGATTGCCCTGTGTATTACCATGCTGGGGGTTATGGCATTCTGGTGTGGAATTATGGAAAGTGCAAGACGGTCCGGAATTATAGAAATGCTTACAAGAAAAATCCGTCCATTTGTACAGTGGATGTTTCCTGATATTCCAAAAGGGCATAAAGCAAATGAATATATTACCACCAATATCATTGCCAATGTATTAGGACTTGGCTGGGCGGCAACACCGGCGGGATTAATGGCGATGGAAGAACTATCGAAATTAAATAAAAACAAGGAATGTGCCAGTGATGAAATGTGCACATTCCTTGTCTTAAATATCTCTTCGTTACAGTTGATTCCGGTAAATATCATTGCTTACCGAAGTCAATACGGAAGTGTATCGCCGGCGGCAATTGTGATTCCTGCCATCATTGCAACTACCATCAGTACACTTGCGGGTATTATATATTGTAAAATAAAGGCAAAGCATTAATAAGTCTTAATCTGATCATCATCTCCGGTAGACTTATCAATGGATTTGATGGTAACAGGGTAGGATACTTTGTCATTGACAACTACCTGTACCGTATCATTTACCTTATGACCGAGAATGGCCTTGCCAATTGGTGACTCAATACTGATTAAGCCCTGAATAGAATTCCCACGTACTGAGGTTACGAGCTTATAGACTTCGGTCTCATCATCCTCATCGAAATAGAGCGTAACCGTATTGTTTAATCCTACTTCATCAGCCTTAGAACTGTCATCAATAACAGTTGCCGTCTTTAACATTCTCTCTAAGTAACGGATTCGGCTTTCATTTTGATTCTTAAACTTCTTAGCTGCGTGGTATTCAAAATTCTCACTTAAGTCCCCTTGCGCCCGAGTCTCCTTTACTTCTTCTAAGGCTTGTTTACGAACTACCAGCTTGCGGTGCTCAATCTCGGCTTCTATCTTTTCCACATCATGTTTTGTTAATTGCTGACCCATTTTACGAATCCCCTTTCTGATTATCCTTCTTCCCTGTGTGGAAGAATTCCTGCAATAAATCATGTTAGATCTTCCAACACAATGCCACTTCAGTATACACAACTTCAGACAGCACGTCAACATGGGGAACGTATTACAAACTGTGCTGCAACAAGGTTATTTCTTCTTAACCGTTACCTTACAAGAGACTTTTGAACCATCTGCGGACGCTGTAATTGTAACCGTTCCGGGCTTTTTCGCATTGATTACTCCGTTTTGATTCACAGATGCAATCGAAGAGTTACTGCTTTTCCAGAGAATCGTAGCATCGGTAGAGCAGGCGGCCCATAGTCTGGAACTAGAATTACAGGTCAGCGTGGCAGAAGTTCTGCTGATGACAATGGTTGTCTTATAAACGGTTACGGTGCAGCTTGCCTGTGCACCACCGGGAAGTGTGGCAGTGATTTTAGCAGTACCTGCCTTCTTCGCCCTTACATGTCCCCGGTAATCGACAGATGCAACACTAGAATTGCTGCTTCGAAAGGCAGGAATACGAAAGTCAGAAGCAAATGCACGAAGCTGGAATTCTTCCCCGATGTTCATGCCATGTGCAGATTCAGACAGCGAAATAGCAGTAAAAGGTGATTGTGCATAAGCCAGTCTTGCTGAAAAAGTAAGTGTCAGTGTAAGAAGCGCAGTCATACATAAAAGGAAACGTATCAGGCTGCGACAGTTGTGAGTATCATAATTCTTCATAGTAAAATCCTCCAATTCATCCGTATTCATTGCCATAAAATGATGCGAGGACAGTATTGCCATGAGGAATATCAGGTAATAAAAAGATGTAGGTGTATTGTAGCATAAAAAATAAAGCGTGTCTATATATAAAAAGAAACACAACATATTAAATTTAAAGATGATTTGCAAGGGGAAAGAAAAAGAAACTATGTGATTAAAACAGAATGGGAGTTAAGAAAGGAGAAGTATGAATATTCTGGTCTATTTATCGAATATGATGATTCCACTGATTGTATTATATGTAGTTGTGTTCGGTCTTGTTATGCGAAAAAATGTATATGAAGATTTTATTCGTGGTGCCGAATCAGGATTAAAGACCGTAGTAAAAATTGCACCTACAATTGTAGGACTTATGGTAGGTGTCGGGGTGTTAAGGGCATCTGGCTTCTTGAATTGTCTGTCACAACTCATCGGTTCTGTCAGCCAATATGTAGGAATTGATGGTGCACTGGTACCGGTTATTATCATAAGAATGTTTTCTTCTTCGGCAGCAACAGGGCTTATTCTTGATATTTTTAAAGAATACGGAACCGATTCTTATATCGGAATCTGCACATCAATTTTAGCATCCTGTACAGAAACCATTTTTTACACGATGTCTGTTTATTTCCTTGCTGCAAAAGTAAAAAGAACAAAATGGACATTGACGGGCGCACTTATCAGTACAATTGCGGGGATTGTGGCTAGTATTTTCCTGGCGAAAATGTTATAATGAACAAAAGAGCGAATAAATAGCGTCAAAGTAGAAGCGCAGAAAGAGGTTAGAATGGAAGCAGCTGTACAAAAGCCAAAGAAGAGGCTGAAATATATAGACATGACTAAGGGACTTGGAATATTTATGATTACGTATGGTCATGTAACGGCTTTAGATACTCCTGTGGATCATTGGATGGATTTATTTAAAGTAACATTATTTTATATTGTTGCGGGATATTTGATTTCCATGAAGAACAATTATACAGAGATTTCAACCTGGCAGTATTTTAAAAAGTTGTGTAAGAGTCTGATGATTCCTTATTTTACATTTAGTGTTGTTGCTATTTTAGTGAGAGTAGCAGTAAGAATATTAAAATATAAGGAATATATGCCACTATTAAAGGAATATATTTACCGGACAATCAGTCTTCGTGGAATCAGTACGTTATGGTTTTTGCCAACCTTACTGATTAGTGAGATGGTCTTTTTCTATATTTTAAAGAGAAAAGGAATCTGGAAGAAGATATTAATGGGACTTACTTTTATCTGGCCGGTCGTCCTTGCAATCTTTGTACAGAAAGAATTAAAAATCATGTCTGCAACGATGAGTGAACACCAGTTTATGATGGTATCATTTCCGATTCTTGCCTGGTCGAAGGGACTTGTTGCAGTCTGGTTTGTCCAGATGGGATATTTTGGATACAAGATTCTTTCTAAATTAAAGAATCTTTCGGCCCGGTTTGGAATTGGAATTGTTCTTTCAGTGCTGACGATTGCATTGTCAAACTGGAATCCGGGAATTGATTTTAACAATATGAAGATTGGGCAGCATCAGTGGATTTTCTTTGTAGGAAGTCTGATGGGAACTTTTGGAGCATTGTTAGTCTTTGAATTTTTAGAGAAGCACTTTAAGTTAGAATTATTCAATTACTATGGAAAGAATTCTTTAATTCTTATGGCAACGCAGAGAGGACCTATGGTAATTAATATTGCGGAGCAGGGCTTTAAGGGAGCGGTAAGAATTGAACCGAAGGTTGGAGAACGGTACTACCTTCAGACGTTAGTGATTTTAGGAATTATTTTATTAATGGAATATGGAATTATAGAATTTATTAATCATAAAGCTCCATTTATGATTGGAAGAAAGAAAAAAAGAGAGGAACAGGCAAAAATGGCACAATAGAGAAAACGGCATAAAGTAGGAAGAATTCTTTGTGGGAGTTCGGAATACTTAGCATAGAGGGAGGGAACATTATGAAATTTTCATTAGAGCAGGTAAAAAGGATGATATCGGTATTTCCCGGTGAAATAGTCTTATATCATATAGATAAAAATCAACTGGCACACATTATTTATTATTCTAAAGGTGTACCGGCATTTTGGGGTGTTTCACGTATAGAATACAGAAGAAGAATCAAAAAAGGTGTTCCCGTACAGAAAAAAGGCTGTGAAGTCGATTATATGAATCAGAATGTGGGAGCCGGTGCAATTCCGGGAGAAGAGGAGGATCGCTTTTACCGGATGCATCATTCGAAATTAGGAGAAATCTGGTTCCGTTCCATCACAAGGTATGTCGGAGATTTGGATGGAAATAAAATCTATTGCAATATTTTAATGGATCAGTCGGATGAAAGCGAAGATGGATATAAGATTTTAAATACTTCGAAGGATTCTACGATTGTATATGCAAAAGAAAATAATGAGATTTTATTTGTAGGAGATGAGTTTCTTGCACTGACAGGGCGAAAAGGACAGAGTTATTCAGGCAAGAAAGTGTATGAACTCTTTGATTATGAAAAATGGGAAGACTGTTATGAGATGTTAAAAAGAATTGTCGAACAGCATGAATTCTATTTTGAGAAAGTATCAAGGCATTCTTTTCAGTTAGAGCTGATACCTATGATATGGAGAGGCTATCATGCAGAGGCAATTCTGCTGCATGATGTCACAATGTTACTTAAGAAACAGAAAAATGACCGGCAGACATATCAAAACAGAGTGAAGTTTATGATGTCTAGTGAAAAGGATACACTTTATACTTTATATATCGATGTTTCTAAAAATAAATTATTAGAGTTAAGAGATAATTTGGCAGAGTATATCAATGAAGAGGTAAGAAAGCCAAAGACAGTGACAGAATGGATGGAAGATACAATTTTACCATGTATCTGTGGCGAAGAGGATGCACAACATTTTCGAAAATGTTTTCGCAGGATTTATCTGTTAAATTGTTTTAAAGATGGACAGACGCATTTTTCTTTTCCGTACCGTTTAAGTAAAGGTGGAAGAATGCTGGTATGCGAAATGGAAGTGGAATTGTTCCAGAATCCTAGCACAGAGCATGTCGAAGCGTATGCAACGGTAAAGAATAAGACATTAAGATATGTCGATCAGGTAGTAGATAAAGTGCTGTACCGGGAAGATTATAAGATGATAGGCATTATCTCCCTGAAGACGCAGGTTGTGGTAATAAGGTCGCATCGGTTTGAAGGATTAGATATTCCGACAGTTGCAGAGCTTCCATATCAGGAAGTGGTAAATCGTGTCCGGGATGGAAGAATTCTGAAAAAAGAAGCAGCGGTATTTGACGAATATACAAAAACAGATGTGATTGAAAAACAATTAGAAGTAATGGATCACTATTCTTTTTCCATGCATAATAAAGAAAATGAAGTGGAACGGTATTCTTATTACTGGTTAGATAAAAAGTTTGGCGCGGCTTTATTTGTGGTAGATGACATGACACATGAGATTGAAACAGATTCTCTTACAGGCTATCCGAATCGAAAAGGATTTTTCCGACATGCCGGACGGATTCTAGAGGAAAATCAAGAAAAGAAATTCGTACTTTTATTCTTTAATATTCGACATTTCAAAGCAATCAATGATATGTTTGGCACAGAAACCGGAGATAGGATCTTAAGAGATGTTATTGACAGGATTCAGACGTGCAAATTTCATCCATATGCGATTGCCAGAGCGGAGTCGGATCATTTTCTGGCACTTGTAGATGCAGACAAGTTTTGCGAACAGGACCTTCCAGAGCTGTTACATGCAGAATTCCAATATGATAATTTAAAAATTGAAGTCTATGGCAGATGTGGCATTTATTATATTCCGCAGGGAAAAACTTCCGATATCGAAGAAATGTGTACGATGGCCAAGCTTGCAAAGACGTATATTCAAAATGAATATGTAAAACCATATGCAGTATTTGATGAAGATATGAAAAAACGCTATTTAGCAGAGAGTGAAGCAATGAACCGTTTAGAAGGCGGATTAAAGCGGGGAGAATTTGTTGTGTATTATCAGCCGATTTATGATGCGTGTACAGAACAGGTTGTTGCAGCGGAGGCATTAATCCGTTGGATTTCTCCGGAAAACAAGGTGACATCGCCGGGCGTTTTCCTGCCGGCCTTAGAAGAAAGCGGATATATTACGAAACTAGATGCATATGTAAATGAAAAAGTACAGGAATTTTTAACGGATCGTTTGAAGGCAAATCAAAGTCTGGTACCAATTTCCATCAATTTATCACGCATGGATCTGATGGATTACGGACTGCTTGAGAAGATTACACAGGAAGTTGAGAATTCTATTTTACCGGATCATCTGATTCGTTATGAGATTACGGAATCTGCATATACAGAGATTTCTGAAAAAGGAAAAATTTTCTTGGATCATCTAAGATGTACCGGAGTTGAAATTATGGTAGATGATTTTGGAAGTGGAGTTTCTTCTTTCAGTACAATCCGGGATTATGATTTTGATATTATTAAGTTAGATATGGGATTTGTTCAGAAAATAGGAACCAATAAAAAGGTCGATAACCTGGTGGTATCTATTTTAGAGATGATTCATCGTATGAATATGAAAGTAGTAGCAGAGGGGGTAGAGACGAAGGAACAATTAGAATTTTTAAGAACCTACGGATGCGATTACATACAGGGATTTTATTTTTCAAAACCGCTTCCAGAGGCTGAATTTGAGAAAGTACTTGAAAAAAAAGGAACAGTGAACTAAACTTTACAAAGCTTCTATAAAATGATAAAATATTTCATATATAGAAGTTTTTGTGCTTTTATGAAAGAATAAGGAGGTATTCGTACAATGTCTAGAACAAAACAATCTATGGATGGTAATACAGCAGCAGCGCACGTTGCGTATGCGTTTACAGAAGTTGCTGCCATCTATCCAATCACACCATCAAGCCCGATGGCGGATTCGGTTGACCAGTGGTCTGCAGCAGGCCGAGAGAATATTTTTGGCAGCCGGGTAAAAGTAGTTGAGATGCAGTCAGAGGCAGGTGCAGCAGGTGCCGTTCATGGTTCTCTTGCAGCAGGTGCCCTTACTAATACATTTACAGCATCACAGGGTCTGTTACTTATGATTCCGAATATGTATAAGATTGCCGGTGAACAGCTTCCGGCCGTTTTTGATGTATCTGCACGTACAGTAGCAACTCAGTCATTAAATATTTTTGGTGATCACAGCGATGTTTATGCTTGTCGTCAGACAGGTTTTGCAATGCTTGCTGAGACAAACCCACAGGAAGTTATGGATTTATCACCAGTTGCACATCTTGCAGCATTAGAAGGAAAGGTTCCATTTATTAATTTCTTCGACGGATTCCGTACTTCTCATGAGATTCAAAAGATTGAAAAATGGGATTATGAAGATTTAAAAGAAATGTGTAACATGGATGCCGTTCGTGAATTCAGACAGCATGCATTGAATCCAAATCATCCAACAATGCGTGGATCTCATGAAAATGGAGATGTCTTCTTCCAGCACAGAGAGGCATGTAACACAGCATATGATGAGTTACCAGCTGTAGTGAAGAAGTACATGAAGAAGATTAATGATAAGTTAGGAACTGATTATGATTTATTCAATTACTATGGTGCAGAAGATGCAGACAGAGTCATTATTGCTATGGGATCCATCTGTGATGTTGCAGAAGAAGTAATTGATTATTTAACAGCAAAAGGTGAGAAGGTTGGTTTAGTTAAGGTTCGTTTATATCGTCCTTGGGTTTCTTCTGCACTTGTTGATGTTCTTCCTAAGACTGTGAAGAAGATTGCTGTTCTTGATCGTACAAAAGAGCCTGGTTCTCTTGGTGAACCATTGTTCTTAGATGTTGCGGCTACACTTCGTGAAGCCAGATTAGATGATATCGTACTTACAGGTGGACGTTATGGATTAGGTTCAAAGGATACACCACCTTCTTCTGTATTTGCGGTATACAAGGAATTAGAGAAAGACGAGCCAAAGACAAGATTTACAATCGGTATTGTCGATGATGTTACAAACTTAAGTTTACCAGAGGTAAAACCTGCACCAATTACTTCTGCACCTGGAACAGTAGAATGTAAATTCTGGGGACTTGGTGGAGATGGAACAGTAGGTGCAAATAAGAACTCTACCAAGATTATTGGTGATCATACAGACAAATATATTCAGGCATATTTCCAGTATGATTCTAAGAAGACTGGTGGTATTACAATTTCTCACTTAAGATTTGGTGATAAGCAGATTAAGAGTCCTTATTATATCAATCAGGCAGATTTTGTAGCATGTCATAATCCTTCTTATGTTACAAAGGGATATAAGATGGTTCAGGACGTAAAACCAGGCGGAATCTTCATGATTAACTGTCAGTGGTCTGATGAGGAATTATCAGAGAAGTTAAATGCAGAGGCAAAGAAGTACATAGCTGAAAATAATATTCAGGTATATACAATTAATGCAATCGATAAAGCAATCGAGATTGGAATGGGTAAGAGAACGAACACAATCCTTCAATCCGCATTCTTCAAGCTTGCCAATGTAATGCCAATTGATGATGCAGTGAAATTTATGAAAGAAGCTGCTAAGAAGTCTTATGGTAAGAAGGGTGATGCAGTTGTTGAAATGAACTACAAGGCAATTGATGCCGGTGTAGATGCAATTCATAAGGTAGAAGTTCCGGCAGACTGGGCAACACCAGCAGCAGATCCTGTACCTGAGAAGCTGACAGGACGTCCTGCAACAGTTAAGATGGTAGAAGAATTGATGACTCCGATTTCTAAGATGGATGGAGACAGTCTTCCGGTTTCAGCATTTGCCGAGAATCCAGATGGTCAGTTTGAACTTGGAGCATCTGCATATGAGAAGCGTGGAACAGCTGTTATGGTTCCAGAGTGGGATCCATCTCTTTGTATTCAGTGTAATAACTGTGCATTTGTATGTTCACATGCAACAATTCGTCCATTTATGTTAAGCGAGGAAGAAGTGAAGGCAGCACCTTCGAATATCAGACTTGCAGATACAAGACCAAAGGCATCAGAATATAAGTATATCATGAGCGTATCTCCATTAGACTGTATGGGATGTGGAGAATGTGTAACGGTTTGTCCTGTTAAGGATAAGGCAATTAAGATGGTTCCTCAGGAATCACAGGCAGCAGAACAGCCAGTATTTGACTATTTAGTTGCAAATGTTGGAAAGAAACCAGGTGTTCCTGCAGATACAACAGTTAAGGGATCACAGTTCAATCAGCCATTGCTTGAGTTCTCAGGAAGCTGTGCAGGATGTGCAGAGACAAGTTATGCAAGACTTGTTACACAGTTATTTGGAGAGCAGATGTACATTTCAAATGCAACAGGATGTTCTTCTATCTGGGGTGGTCCTGCAGCAACATGTCCTTATACAGTAAATAAAGATTCGAATAAGGGACCTGCATGGGCAAACTCATTATTTGAAGACAATGCAGAGCATGGATTCGGTATGGAAGTTGCACAGAGAATCATTCGTGACTCTTTGATTGAAAAAGTAGAAAAGGTTGCAGATAGCGATAAGGCAAGTGAAGAATTAAAGGCAGCAGCAGCAAAATATATCGAAACAAAGGATCAGACAAAAGAAAATACTCCGGCAGCAGAAGCTTTGATTGCTGAACTTGAGAAGGCTGCAGCAGAAGGATGTGAGACATCAAAAGATATCTTAGATAAGAAGGATTATCTTGCTAAGAAGTCAGTATGGATCTTTGGTGGAGACGGATGGGCTTATGATATCGGATTCGGTGGATTAGACCATGTACTTGCATCAGGAGAGAATGTAAATGTTATGGTATTCGATACAGAGATGTATTCTAATACAGGTGGACAGGCATCAAAGGCATCTAATATCGGTGAAGTATGTCAGTTCGCAGCAGCAGGTAAAGATGTTGGTAAGAAATCACTTGCAGAGATTGCAATGAGCTATGGTTATGTTTATGTAGCACAGATTGCACTTGGAGCTAATCCGGCACAGGCTGTAAAGGTTCTTGCAGAAGCTGAGAATTACAATGGACCATCCTTAATCATCGGTTATGCACCTTGTGAATTACATGGTGTAAAGGGTGGAATGAACCATTGCCAGGATGAGATGAAGAAAGCTGTAGCAGCAGGATACTGGAATTTATTCTCATTCAATCCGGCATTGAAGGCACAAGGAAAGAATCCATTTACATTAACATCAAAGCCAGGAGATGGAACATATCAGGAATTCTTGAATAATGAAACACGTTATACAAGATTGACACGTTCCTTCCCAGAACGTGCAGAGAAATTATTTGCAGCATCAGAAGAAGCAGCAAAGGCACGTTATGAACACTTAATGAAGTTAGTGGAGTTATATAAATAATATAAAATAAAAAGAAGCACCAGGACTTGGTGCTTCTTTTTTTAATCATTTATTTTACAGCGTTTTTTCTATGTTGTGTAATCAGAATTGCAAGGAACAGGATGAAACCAATGAGGGATAAGATTTTTCCTTCTTTTGCAGCCGGTGGCTGATAGACGAATTTAATCTGATGATCACCGGCGGATAGTTTTAAGCCTGTAAATGCAGTATCTGTTTTTTCTAATGGTGTTTCGGTTCCATCTACATAAGCGGTAAAGTGTTCGTCGTATGGAATGGTTGTAGTAAAGTAACCGTCCTGTTCCATATGAATCTTACCAAGTAAGATGTTATCCTCTGGATGACTGATCTGGGTCATCGGTGTAATATTATTAGAAAGTGAGGTAATGTCACTGTATTTGATTCGATAAATCTCAAAGTCTGTAAAATCAAATTCACCGGATTCAGGGAACTCTACCTTTAAAGTATGGCTGCTCTGACTGCTTGATACGACAAATTTAAAATCAAAGTTTTTATTTGGGTAAGCAGCGGTCAAACCACTTAAGCTGTTTTGAATTCCGTTGATTCGAATGGTTGAGCGTTCATCGGAGTATTCCTTCAGATGACAGGTAATAATATAAACATAATCTTTTAAATCATCCGGAGTTTTAAATTTGTATTTTAAAGGTTGTCCGGCTTTGATTTTTACGTGATTATATTTGCCATTCTTTTTAAATGGTAATTTTAATTTCATGGAAACTTTTTCTAGTTTCGATTCGTAGACATCTGGTAAATCTTTATCTACAACAATATATTGCAGGAGTGCAATCTGGCGGTCTGCCGGCTGCAATTTGAAAAATTCCCGTTTGCTCATGTACTGGCGGCTTGTAAAACCGAGGGCATAGGCATTGTCATTTTTATAAACAGTGTAATCGCCTTTGCTTTTTACAGGGACATAACCCGCAGAACTTCCAAAATCAGAAACAGTATAACGAACTCCCATCAATGTTTGAAAGAGAACATCCTTTGATGTCGTAATGGAAATATCATTTACGGTTGGGTTGGATAAGTTCACATCATAATTACAAAATTGTACGTAATTTCGGTTAAACAATGAGGAATAAAATCCAGTACCCGCAAAATGTTTCGAATAAGTCATATTGTTGGTTGATTTTGTTTCGCAAAGATCGTTAGAACGGAAAATGTCAGGATCTTCTGAAATTACATCGTTTAATACCTCCGTTTTGTCAGAGGAATGAATCTCTTTATAGTAGCTGATTTTTAATAAGGAGTCATAGATATTCGCAGAAATCAGCGTAATAATAGCAGTTACAATTACCGGACAGTATAAATAAACAGGTTTTTTATGCTTACGTGATAAATAAATAGCAAACAGTGTAATGCAAAAATCAAGGGTTGTTAATGCACCAAGTCCATAAGTCTTCTGGACGATTGTCTGAATCAATAGAAGAACAAAAAGAACCGGTGAAAGATACAACAATCGTTTGATGGCAAAGCGGTAGGTAATTGTCTCTTCTAAAAAGAATGCCACAATCAGTGCCACGATCGGGAGAAAAGGAATCAATGCCTTTCCTCTTGTATACAGACAACCATTTAATATGTATCGGCAGATTGGGAAACAGATCACAATCAATAAAGAAGCAGAAAGGAAGATACGTGCCTTATCTCTTCCGATAAAAATAAATGCAAGGAGTGCAACAAGTGCAATTGCAGTCATTCCAACGCCATAAGAACTATAAAGCAGTTCTTTGGTTGGAAAATTAGGAATCAGATACGATAACAGATTCACGCTCGTTCCTGCTTTGTCACTTCGACCCGATAAAATAGCCACAAAAGAAGGCAGAATAATCAGGCAGGACAACAGGATACCGGTCAGGAGGCAAAGACTGTAACGCCAGCCTGCATGCCAAAAGCTTTTCCAATGAAAGGACTGTTCTATGGCCAGATATTTATAAACCGCATAAATCAAAAGAGCAATGACACCCGGTACAGCAAAAAAGTAACTCGTTAAAAACATAAGAGCGACATTTATAATCAAAAGTCCCTTTTTATTCTCAGCAAAAAAGCGTTCTGTCCCAATCAGGCATAAGATCATAAATGGCATATAATCCATATACATAATCTGCTTATGGCTGTGAAATAACAAAGGAGATGCACAGGTAAAGAGGATTGTTGTGACATAAATCACTGTATCACTCATTCGAACATTTCCCGGGATATCGGGTGCTTGAATCAACTTTAACCAGAGGAAAAACAGGATGACCGAAAGAATCACAACTACAATACTTGATACCATAACGTAGGTTCCCATGGACACCCAAGGAAGACAATAACTAATCAGTGTAATCGGATTCAAAAATCCGTAATAAGCAAAGTTATATATATTCTGTCCGGCACCTAAGTCAAACGCAAAATCGGGCATCAGTTTTTTCGTCTCATAAAAATGCTGGCGAAAATAATCCGGAAGAACACTATGTTGATTTACCCAGTCTACTTTGGAGCCATAGACATATTGTCCTCTGGTAAGAATTCCAATGATAAGAAGTAAAAAAACAATTACCCCACCTAAAAATAAATAATCTTTTTTTGTTAATTTGTGTAAGATGTTACGCATATAAAACCAAACCTTTCTCATATTCATCTGGTACGAAAGTGTCGTCTGGCGGGTAAAAATGCAAGACGGAAAGTACCATAAAATCGACTTTACAATAGTAACAGAAAAAACAAAAAAAAACACTACTATAATTTTAAGATTTTATAAAGATTTCATCTTTGGGTGGCAAATTAGTAAAATTATGCTAGAATAACAGTCGAACAGAATAAAAACAAAACAATTTTGAAAAAATGGAAAAGAAAATGGAAAACAAAGAGAAAAGAGGTTGTGAAATGAGAGAGGAAGAGAAAAAAGAGCATGATGAGGAGCAAAGCGAATCAACAGTGCAGGAAAAAAAGGCAGAAGAAGCTGTGCCTAAGAAAAAACGAAAAAAACGCTATTATATTCTGGGAGCTTTTGCGGCAGTTATATTAATTTTTGCACTGAGTGTTTTAAAGACGATATGGCCATTTCTTCATATCAAACCGGTAGAAGAAAAGCAGTTAGACCAGCTCGATTTGGGGAAATATCATAAATTAATGATTGTGGCACATCCGGATGATGAATTTATCTGGGGTGGGGAACATCTGCTGAATGATGACTATTTTGTAGTATGTATTACAAGAGGATATGATAAGACACGTTCGAATGAATTCCATAAAATGTTAGAGAAAACGAAGGATAAAGGTTTGATTTTATCTTATCCGGATAAGATTGGAGAAAAGAGAAGCGACTGGACATTCTGCAAGAAAAAGATTGAGAAGGATATTGAGACTGTATTGAATTATAAGGACTGGGATGAAGTGGTGACACATAATAAGGACGGAGAATATGGACATCAGCACCATATCATGACACATCAACTGGTTACAGATGCTTTTGACCAGACCGGATGTAAGAGTGATTTGTATAATTTCGGAAAATATTATCGTGTAGAAGATGTTCCAGATGATTTAAATCATATTTCGGAAAAGGATTATAAAAAGAAGAGAAAACTTGTATTTGTTTATAAGAGTCAGATGAAGACGATGCGGAAGTTATATCATATGCTGCCACATGAAAACTGGCAAAAGATGAATTAAATGATCGTTCAATAAAAGGCAGAACGGAAAGGATAAAACCTTTTTCGTTCTGCCTTTTTATAGAAAAGTATTATGTAAAATTACTCTTGTGTAGTCTGAGTTGCATCGGATAAAAACATCCATATAACTGCGGCGAGTGCTGCACCTGAAAATGGAGCAAGAATAAATACCCATAGCTGGGATAATGCATCTCCTCCAACGAATAATGCAGGACCAAGGCTTCTTGCAGGATTCACAGAGGTTCCGGTAAGCGGTATTCCTACTAAGTGAACAAAAGTAAGTGCAAGCCCGATGACGATTCCTGCAATGTGAGAATATTCTGCTTTGCTTGTTACACCAAGGATGACAAGAACAAATACAAATGTGAGGATGATTTCCGTAACAAATGCTCCGACACAATTTAAATTTACGACCGATGCATCGCCATATCCGTTGCTTCCAAGTGCCTTTAAGCTAGAACAGATATAAGGGTTCTCATCAGAAGTGATACGTGCACATCCAGTGATAAATTTTAAAACACCGGCACCTGCAATGGCGCCTGCAAACTGAGCAATGAGATAACCGAAAAAGTCAGAAACTGACATTTTCTTAGATAAGAGCATTGCAAAGGAAACGGCGGGATTGACATGACAGCCGGAAATATTTCCAATGGAATATGCCATTGCAACGATTGCAAGACCGAAAGCAAGTGCAATTCCAACGACACCGGTAATTCCGACAGCACCACCCGAAACAGTGGCAGCACCGCAGGCAAAAAAGACAAGTACAAAGGTACCGATAAATTCTGCAATATACTTCTTCATATAGTCCTCCATGAATAAAAGAATGATAATCTAAGTGTAACAAATGCAGTTGTTTAAGCAAACGTAGCAATCATCCATGGAATCAGATAAGAAATAATATCCATAATGACGGTAGCCATGAACACACCGATTAAAATTGCAATGGATGCTTTTTTAATATCAAATTCTAAAAGGGATGCGATTAAGGCACCTGTCCAGGCTCCGGTTCCAGGCAAAGGAATTCCGACAAACAGGATTAAGAAAATAAATTCTCCCTTTGACAGCCCATTTGATTTTTTAGCTGCTCTTTCTTCTAATTTTAACACAAGTCCTTTTAAAATATTATATTTTTTCATTAGTGCAAAAATCTTTTTGATAAATAATAAGATAAACGGAATTGGAAGCATATTTCCAAACAGGCAGATAATATTTGCCTTAAATACCGAAATATCTAAGAGGGAAGCGATAATAACACCTCCACGCAGTTCGATTAAAGGTAACATTGAAACAAAAAAAACGAACAATTCTTTTGGCAGAAATGTTCCTAACGAATGATTATACCATTGAACAAGCCATTCTTGCATGTTGTGATTCCTCCATGTGAAGTGATGTTGACAAGTTACGAAGAGGCTGCTGGTAATGCGCATGCAACCCATAAATTGCATTTTACAATAAAAGGATATAAAAATCAATACATGGTTTTTGGAGGGAAGGAGTTTGTTACTTGCAAACTTTGGTATTGTATGATAGATTTAATTTATCAAGAAGGAGGGTTTGCGAGTGGATAGCAAAAGGGATGATAGTCGTAAGTTAATACAGTTGTTTGATCAGATTGTTAATACAGAGGGCAAGGCAGTTATTACACCGGAATTTTGTGATATTACCAGTAATGATATGCATATTATAAAGGCAATCGGAACGGAGCACCCAAAGAAGATGGGAGAAGTTGCAGCACTTCTTCCGGTAACACTTGGTACCCTTACAATTGCGGTGAATGGTCTGGTAAAAAAAGGATATGTGAAACGGGAACGTGGAACGTTAGACCGGAGGGTCGTATATGTTTCTCTTTCGGAAAAAGGGAAAAAGGCACATCAGCATTATAAAGAATTTCATAACGGAATGCTGCATGCTTTTACAAAGAATCTGTCGCAGGATGAGATTGCAAAGCTCATTCAGGCATTGCAGAATCTGCAGGATTACTTTGAGATATGTCAAAAGGATGGAAACTAGGTTGTTCCATCCTTTTTTTCGTTGGTCAGGAAGCCATCCAGATATTTAAATATTTTTTTAATACATCAAACTGACATGGACCGGTTGTTAAGATGAATTTATGGAATTCTTTCAGAGAGAATTTTTTCCCGAGCGTTTTCTTAGCAGTTTCTTTTAATTCTTCGAATTCTAAATATCCGACGTAGTAACTTAAATATTCTGCCGGTTGTGAGATGACATATTCGTATAAGGTTTCGACAGAAGAGGCATCTGTAATTCCGTAATCGGATAAGTATTTTTTGGTCTGTTCTAAACTCCATCCATCATAGTTAATGCCGATATCAACAAGACAAGATAATGCCAGACTGTATTTGGAATTTAAACGGGTAAGCGCCGCAATCGTTTTTTTGTCGGATGGGGCAAAATCATAAGATAGATATTCCACATAGGTTGCCCAGCCTTCCGAATAACCGGAGTATTTTAACAGATAGCGGATCAGATCCGGGTTTGTATTTGCAAAATAAGTGGTCTGGTATAAATGACCGGGATAGCCCTCATGGGCAAGTGTGGTATAAAGAGTTGCTTTCGATACCTGCGAATCATTGATATAGATGCAATTATTTTTTATATCATCAATGGGCGGAATCATATAAAAAGCAGGATTTAAACTTGCTTCTAGTGATTTATTCACATGCTTTATGGTATAAGAAGTATCTGGTCCTTCCGGAAAGTCTTTTTTTATATTGCTTTTTAATTCCTCTAATATCTTTTTGGGATCGCTTTCTTCAAAAGGAATCTCAGAGGAAGAAATATTTTTAGAAGAAGCAAAAAAAGATGCCTGTGTGATGTAGCTTTTCAGTTCCTGTGTACATTTTTCTTTGATTTCTGTCAGTGTTTTTGAGGAACCGGTATTGCTTCTTACTAATTGTTCGTAATAGGTTTTTCCATCTTTGAAATGACAGAGCCCTCCGGAATTTTTTCCGCTGCCCTTTAAATCTGTGAGCCCCTGAATCAGGGATTCGTATGCCGGTATGACAGAGTGAAGAACCAGGTCTTTATTCTGTTCCTTATAAGAATCCTGTTCACGATCCGTTAAATGAGGGAGCTGGTCAAGTTTTTCATCAAAAACAGAAATCAGATAATTGCTTTCTGGATTCTTGATAAAATCCTGACACTGTGAAATGATACCGGATGCAAGTTTGTCAGACATGAAATATCCCTTTTCGGCCTTTAATTGTTCAAAACGAATTAATTCATGAAAATAATCTTTGACAGAAGCAAGCAGTTTTAAGTATTGTTCCACATCTTTTTTGGAGGTAAAGGTGTATTCGGCAAGCAAAACAGGAAGTTGTGCATTGTCGCCCCCTTGTGGTGCTAAGGATTCTGAACAAAGTGGCGTTTGAGACAATTTTAAGGAGTCTTCTAAATCTGCATAAAGAATATCAAAGGTCAGTTGTTCTTTTGCAGTTAAACTCTGATAATCGAAAGATTGTAATTTGGTAAGATACTGTCTGATCTTTTTCTTATCCGATTCCATGTGGTCAATGGAAAAGTCAGAGATGCAGTCTGGAACATCGTTAATGTGATAGTTTTCCGGATGAAGCAGGGTATAATGGAGACTGATTCCGGATTCGCCTGCAAAGGTCTGAAATAAGTAATCACAAAACTGGGAAAAAGTTTTGCAGTCAGGAAATAAATCGGTTGGGGTACAAGTATAGGAATGAAGCGGTCTGGAAAGAGATGCAGACTTGGAAGAATCGGTATTCTGGCTTGTTGCCGGGACAGAAGAACGATGGAGATTCGTAAGGCCGCATCCGGAGAACAGAAAAATAATCATAAGGATGCAAAAAAATGTTCGGATTAAATGCTTGTTATTTTTTCTCATAGAATTCTCCTTTTCGTGTTTCGTGGGGAAAATCCCCTTTGGCATCAGTGTATGTACTGTTTTCATGATATATGACAGCGGTTTTGTTTGTCAAGATTCTTTCTGGTTTGGGACTTGTAAAAATGCGGTTCTTTGCGTATACTTAAAGGAATTACAAAAATAAAAGAGGAGAAGGCATATGATAATGGATGTTACCGAGGATTTGCTTAGAAATAGAGGATTTGAAGTGCTTCGTACAAATGCAAGGGATATCAATTTCTTTATTAAAATGACACCGGGAGATGAATACAATGGTGTAAAGCTGTGTATGCTGGTTCGTAATGGAAAAAGTGGAGTGCTGACGAAGGAACAGATGGAAAATGTTGCTCATCAGATTGAAAATACGATGTTGTTACGTGGTTTTCGTGATATAAAGATTTTGTGCATGATATTTACGGATGATGCAGACCGAGACAAGGTTATGGCACAGACGGATATTCCGGTCTGGCTGATTGACATGAACAATCAGTGTTTACTGGTTTATGAGAATGGACCGGAAGATTTCGAGGGACTGCGTGGACAGATGGAGCAGATGCTTCAGGAAGGAGTGCCGGATCAGAGAGGACAGTCCGGGCAGTTTCATATAAAAGATTATATCCAGGGAGCCTATATGACAATCTTTTTATGTCTGGTTAATATTGCAGTCTTTCTGGTGTTAGAATTGTCAGGTGATACCAGTGACAGCACATTTATGGCGATGCATGGTGCGGATAACTGGAGGCTTGTATTTGAAAATGGAGAATATTACAGACTGTTTACATCGATGTTTCTGCATTTTGGAATTGACCATTTAGCGAGTAATATGCTGATGCTGTTTCTGGTAGGAAGAATTGTGGAAAAAATAACAGGCAGTGTAAAATTTACAGTGATTTACCTGACGAGTGGTCTGGCTGCAAGTTTTGTATCGTGTTTTTATTATATGGTGCATAATGAAAATGTGGTATCCGCGGGAGCATCAGGAGCCATTTTTGGAATTATGGGAGCCCTTGCGATGATTGCATTAAAACAGAGAAATTCAGCAAGTGAAAGTTTTGGAAAAAGAATGCTTTTGTTGTTTGCATTCATGATTCTGGACGGGTATATGACAACAGGGGTTGATTTTATTGCACATTTAGCAGGATTAGTATTCGGAATGGTATTAACGGCTGTTTTATATAAAGAACCGAATCAGCAAAGAATCGAGTGATACTTTTTTAGATAACTAGACGAAAGAATGGATTCGTATTATACTTAGTAGTGATAAGAACTGAAAAGAACAGGAGGAGATAAGACATGTGTGATTGTATTTTTTGTAAAATCATCAAAGGAGATATTCCATCAACTGTTTTGTATGAAGATGAGGAATTTAAGGTGATTTTTGATGTTAGTCCGGCAACGAAGGGACATGTGCTGATTCTGCCAAAGAAGCATTATGCAAATGTTTTTGAGATGCCAGAGGATGTTGCAGGAAGAGTATTTATCTTAGCAAAGAAAATTGCGGGAATCCTGAAAGAAAAAACAAACTGCGACGGAGTAAATATTGTACAGAACAATGGAGAAGCGGCAGGTCAGACCGTATTCCATTTCCATATGCATGTGATTCCAAGATATAAAGGAGACGATGCTTTAAAGAATTGTGGGATGGTTTCCTGGACACCTGGCGAACAGGATCAGGAATTTATTCAAAAGATTTGTGAAAAGAATGCATAAATAGAAAGCATAAAAAATAGTCAAGCCGGAATGTAAGACCGACTTGACTATTTTTTTATTGTACTGTTTTCTGGATTAAATCAATAATGATATCAATGGCATTTAAATCGGTTGCCTGAGTAATTGCTTTCATGTAGGAAGGTAAGTTTTCCTCTACAGATCTAATTGCCTTAAGCAGACTTTCTTTGGATAAATTCTCTTCTTCAATGACATAAGAAAATCCTTGTTTTTCAAACGATTTTGCATTGAGAATCTGGTCTCCACGACTTGCTTTTGCAGAAAGTGGAATCAGAATACTTGGCTTTTTCAGGGCAAGTATTTCAGAAATTGCATTGGCGCCTGCACGAGAAATAATCAAATCGCTCATTGCAAACAGATCTTTCATTTCAGAAGATATGTATTCGTACTGAACGTAGCCTTCTGTATGATTGAAAGATGGATCTGCTTTTCCTTTTCCGCATAAATGAACCACCTGCCAGGTCTTTAATAATTCAGGAAGTGCGGCACGTACTGCGTTATTTACAACGACAGAACCGAGACTGCCACCTACGACCATCAGAACCGGTTTGTTGGCGGTAAAACCACAGAAGTCTAATCCGGCAATTTTGCTTCCGGTAAATAATTCATGACGGATTGGAGTGCCGGTTAAGATTCCTTTTTCTTTTCCAATATACTGCAGGGTCTCCGGGAAATTGCAGCAGACCTTTGTTGCATGTGGGATGGCAAGTTTATTTGCAAGACCGGGTGTCATATCGGATTCGTGAATAATTGCCGGAACTTTGCATTTGTGTGCTTCCATAACGACAGGAACAGAGACAAAACCACCTTTGGAAAAAATAACATCCGGCTGATAGGACTTGATAATTTGTTTTGCTTCATGAATTCCTTTTAAAACACGAAATGGATCGGTTAAATTTTTCACAGAAAGATAACGGCGAAGTTTGCCGGAAGAGATTCCCTGATAAGGAATTCCAATGTCTTCAATCAGTTTTTTTTCAATTCCATCATAGGAGCCGACATACAGAATATCGAAACCGGCTTCTTTTAATTTCGGAATCAGTGCAATGTTAGGTGTGACGTGTCCGGCAGTTCCACCACCGGTTAAAATGATTTTTTTCATGATCGATAGACCTCCATGTAATCTGAAAAATATCAGCTATCATGCAATCTGCTTCCTTGCAGAGTACAAGAAAGCAGATTATGAAGCGGATTATTTTGTTTTTTCGTTCTTAAGTGCATCAATGTCTTTCTGGGTATAGTCAGTACCTTTCATAACACCATTGATTAATTTCTTTGCGTTGGCAACATCTGTATCATTTAAAATGACAGAAGAAACCATTTTAGAAGAAATCGAATAGGTGTATTTTTGTGTTGCAGTTCCACCAACATTGAAAGATAAAATATTCCATGAAGCATTGTCATTTAACTGCATTTTAACAAGACTTGAAATGTCCTTTGATTCAAAGCTTGTTCGGAAAGCTCCGGATACACCGTCCATTAACTGACTGTAGTTGCTAAGAATTGCTGGAGACATCATCTTGTTGATAATTGCAGATAATACCTGTGTCTGGTGTCTATTACGTGCAAGATCACCATCTGAAAAGGCTTTTCGTTCTCTTGCATAATTTAAGGCACGCTTTCCATTCATCTTCTGCTTTCCTTTTTTGTAAACATCACCATCAATTGCGGTAAAGTTTGCATCAGAGTCAATGGTTACTCCGCCTAAAGCATCTACAATTTTAATAAATCCGGTAAAGTTAAGCATTACGTAATGGTCGATTTTAATGCCGTATAAATTGTTTAATGTTGCCATAGAGACATCAATACCAAAATTACCGGAATGGGTTAATTTGTCCATAGAGCCTGCCGGTATCGAGCCGGAAGGATCCTTTAATTCAATGTAAGCATCACGTGGTGTAGAAACTAAAAGAATATTTTTCTTATCCGAATTTACTACAGCACAGATATTGACATCGGTTCGTCCGGTAGCGGCAACATCACCGGTCTGGTCATTACCTGATAAATAAACGATAAAAGGTTCTTTGGTTACTTTTACATTCGAACCGTTCGTTAATTTGGTTGTAAATGTAAAAGTTGTAATGACTTTGGTATCATCCGAAAAGTCAGAAAAATCTTCTTCAATGGTGCTTCGGTTTGCTTCATTAAAGATGATGGCTTTTACTTTTCCTTTCATCAGTGAATCTACCATAGAATGATAATCTTTACATTCTTTATAAGAAATCGTTTTGCCGGTTAATTTTTTGATATTGTCAATGGCCTTATCCGTATTGGTACGGTCAACAGTTTTAGAGATTCCAAAGGAATATCCTGTAACATCGGTAAGCGTCTTTGCAGGATCGCTTTTTAAAACGATAACTGAGACCTGGTCTTTTTTTGTTTTATTTCCGGTCATTTTGGCGAGGGCACCGGAAGCCTCTGCTAAATAATATGTACCAAAAGCTAAAATAAGACTTATGATAACGGCGGTTATTTTACCAACCATGCGCAGCCGTTTGGTCATCTGTGTTCCAAATGAAAAAGTGATGAGCACAATCAGCAGGAGAAGAATCCCACAAAGCAAAAGTGCCGGTAACATATTGATGTATACAAGCAGTGCCGAAAAAATAATGGATACAATTAATTGAATACTTGATAAAAGATATCCAATCTTACGACTTTTAATAAGCTTTTTTCGCTGTAGTTGTTTCTCGTTTAGGGGCATACCTGAACGTGCCCTGGATCGACTTCTACTCATTTTTTCTAATATTTCCTCATTTCTGCACTGCGAATGAACCCGTCTGAAAAAAGACAAGTGAAAAATAAGTATGGAAGATAAAAGGCTTCTATACTTAAAAAAGTTTGCGACGCAGTGCTGCCGTAAACATAGACATTATACTACATAATCGAAATAATACAAGTCTTTCGATTTATTTGTAAAGGTGGGAAAGAAAGGACACAGAGCAAAAATCAAGAATACACTCTAGAAATTTAATGCCCTATATGATATGATACAAATATCTATGTAAAAACAAGGAGTAAAGCTTTAAGATGAGAATCATAGAAAAATTGAGTAAAGTACCATTTTTTAAAAAGATATTGGATAATGAAGCCATTATGTATGTGATTGTTGGTGGCTGTTCGACTTTTGTAAATTTATTCATTTACTGGATTTTGACATTTATCTTCGGAGAGAATAAACAGACATCAGTGATTTTTAATTTTATCTCGGTATTTTGTGCAATTATATTTGCATTCTTTACGAATAAGATTTTTGTGTTCAAATCAAAGTCTGATTGTTTTGCACACGCCTTTCAGGAGTTTTATAAGTTTGTAGGAGCACGTCTTACTACGATGGCAATCGAGATTGGTGGTGTGTATTTACTTTATAATATTATGAATATCAATAGTCTGCTTGCAAAGTTTCTGACACAGTTTATTGTTCTGGTCGTTAATTTCTTTATCAGCAAATTTATTGTGTTTAAGAAGTAAGCGGAGAAAAAGAGAAAAGAGGAACTGCATGAATAAGAAGACCTATCCGGAACAGTTTAAGAGAATTATCTTATTCTTTTTTGCTGTTCTTATTGTGGTTTTAGAAGCTGCTGTATTCTGGCATTTCTGGAGCCGAGATTATAATCCGAATTTAGAGAGATCCTTTGTTTTCAAGGGTCATATGGTTATTTTATTGGAGTATGTGATTTTAATTATTGCACTTTCAAAGGTATATGGAGCCTTTCGTATTGGATATCTGAGGGCAATCGATGTATTGTTTTCTCAGACACTTTCCATGTTTCTGGTAAATATTATTATTTATTTACAGATTTGTATGTTGTCTTTGAAGATGGTTCCATTTCGACCGATTTTAAGGGCAACGGTAGCGGATTTTGCATGTATTTTTTTATGGACACTGTTAGCAAAGTATGTATACCAGCAGTTATATCCGCCAAGAAAGATGCTTTTAATCTATTGCGATCGTGATCCGGACGGACTGGTGAAGAAGATGAACCGAAGAAATGATCGGTACAATATTTGTGGGTCTGTTCATATTGAGAATGGATTTGATGTGGTAAAAAAGGAGATTGACCGGGGAGATTTTGAGGCAGTATTGTTAGCGGATATTCCGGGTGATATTCGAAATGATATTATCAAATATTGTTTCTTTAAGTCTGTTCGTGTGTATATGACACCAAAGATTTCGGATGTGATTATCAGTGGTGGAGACAATATGCATTTATTTGATACGCCATTGGTACTGATGCGAAATGGCGGACTGACTTTTGAGCATAGAGTGGTAAAACGAATCATAGATATTATTGCATCTCTCATATGCCTGATTTTGTTTATGCCATTTTTTATTATCATTGCGATTGCAATTAAGGTATATGACGGAGGCCCTGTTTTTTATCGGCAGGATCGTCTGACGATTGACGGAAAGATTTTCAAGGTAATCAAGTTCCGGAGTATGCGGATGGATTCCGAGAAAGATGGAGCCAGACTGGCTGCAAAAAATGACGACAGAATTACACCGATTGGCAAGATTCTTCGTAACATTCATGTGGATGAACTTCCGCAGCTGATTAATATTTTAAAAGGTGATATGTCCTGGGTGGGACCAAGACCGGAGAGACCGGAGATTGCGAAGGAATATTATAAAACGATTCCGGAATTTGAATTCCGCCTGAAGGTGAAAGCAGGATTAACGGGATACGCCCAGATTTATGGAAAATATAACACGACACCATATGACAAGTTAAAACTTGATATGTATTATATTGAGCATTGTAGTGTTCTGATGGATATTCGACTGATCCTTATGACAGTGAAGATTTTATTCCAGAAAGAGAATACAGAAGGTGTAGAGAAGTGGCAGAAGAATGCCGCACAGAAGAGACCGGAAAAACCAGAAAAAAATGAAAACAAATAAAAATAAAAAGTGAGGAGAAAGAATGGAAAACCCCCTAGAAGATTATTCGGTATTAATGTCGGTATATAATAAGGAGAAACCGGTATATTTGAAGACAAGTATTCAGAGTATGCTGAATCAGACAGTACTTACCAATGATTTTGTAATCGTTTGTGATGGTCCGTTGACAGGTGAAGTAGATGAGGTAGTCCGGGATTTTGAAAAAAAGTATCCGGATATGATTCACGTTGTAAGGCTAAAGAAGAATGTAGGTTTAGGACGGGCATTGAATGCAGGACTACGACATTGCAAGAATGAATTAGTAGCCAGAATGGATAGTGATGATGTTTCATTACCACAGCGATGTGAAGAGGAACTTAGAATTTTTGAGGCAATGGATTTAGATATCGTCGGTGGGACGGTGCAGGAATTTGAAAAAAGCACAGAAAATATTACGTCTAACCGGGTTTTGCCGGAAAATACAGAAGATATTTTTAAATTTTCGAAAAAGCGGAATCCTTTTAATCATCCGGCAGTTATGTTTCGCAAATCAAAGGTTGAGGAAGCGGGCGGATATCGGGAATTTCCTTATTTTGAGGATTATGATTTGTGGGTTCGCATGTTAAAAAATGGAGCGAAGGGTTATAATATTCAGCAACCGGTTATGTATATGAGGGCCGGTAGTGGTATGTATGCAAGACGAGGCGGAATTGGTTATGTAAAATGCATATGGAGATTCAAACGTCATTTGCGAAGAATCGGTTATACATCCAGGTTAGAATTCCTTTCTTCTACAGTACCGCATGTGATTGTAGGAATTATGCCGAATGGACTGCGGGAACTTGTTTATAAAAAGGTTTTGAGAAAGTAGGAAACTCATGAAAAAAGAAGTGCTGAAAATTTTTTTCAAACCATTGTCGATGGTTAATCAGTGGATTCCAAAGAAAGATCATTTAATCTTTTTTTATTCCAATCTGGGATTTCGGGATAATGTGAAGGCTATGTTTGATTATCTGATTTCTCATGGTTATCAGGAAAAGTATCAGATTGTCTGTGCAATTAATGAGGCAGAGAAATATAAAAAACTGCAGCAATTGTATCCGAAGCGTTATCAGAATGTTACTTTTGTATCGTGTAAGAAGGGAATATCGTATTTCCTGCGATGCAGAGTGGGATTTTATTGTTTTGGAAAATATCCAATCAAACCTGCAAAAACGCAGACTATTATTAATCTGTGGCATGGTGTGCCAATTAAGAAGATTGGCAATATGGAAGAACAGTTTCAGAAGGTAGATTATAATTTTTTCACCTATCTTTTAACCACTTCAGAATTTTATGCACCGATTATGGAACAGAGTTTTTCCTGCGGACCGGAACAGATTCTGATTGAAGGACAGCCTAGGAATGATGAATTATTCTATCCATTGACAGAGAAAGAACAACAATGGAAGAAACAGTGGGAAAAAGTGATTGTCTGGCTTCCTACTTATCGTAATACCGAAAGTCTCGATCAGGAAAGAGATGCATGGCCTGTGCCTGTGTTATCTGTAAAAGAGGCAGAGGAACTGAATGCATATTTAGAAAAGAAGAATTGTCATTTGATAATAAAGCTTCATCCACTGCAATATGGTGAGAATCTAAAGCAGTTTAGCCAGATTGAAGTTCTGACACAGAAAATGTTAGAAGAACAGTTTGACAGTCTTTATCAGCTGCTGAAGGCAGCGGATGGGTTAATTACAGATTATTCTTCGGTATATTTTGACTATATGTTATTAGACAGACCGATTGGATTTACGGTAGATGATATAGAAAATTATAGCAATAGCCGGGGATTTGTATTTGAACATCCAAAGGATTTTATGCCGGGAAGAATGATTGATACCAAAGAAGATATGCTTTATTTTATAGAAGATGTGATACAGGGAACGGACTCTTTTGCACAAGAGCGACAGAAGGTAAATGATTTAGTGAATAGATATAAGGATGGTAGAAGTAGTGAAAGAATTGCTGAAAGATTTATACAGAACCATGAATCCCTATCTTAAATTTAGGGAGAAATGTGAGATAGAAGAGAAAACTGTTTTATATGAAGCTTTTTTTGGACGGAGTATGTCTTGCAGCCCATATGCGATGTTTAAAGCCTTGTTAGCAGACAAGGCTTTTGTGGAATTTAAACACGTGTGGGTTTTGGATGATTTTTCGGATAATAAAGAGGCGATGCGGGAATATGAGCAGAATGGTCAGGTGGTTTTTGTAAAGTATAAGAGCAGGGAATACTATCGGTATCTGGCGAGTGCAAAATATCTGATTAATAATTCTACATTTCCGGAATGTTTTATCAAAAGAGAAGAGCAGGTTTATATCAATACATGGCATGGAATTCCACTAAAGACAATGGGATATGATATGGTGGATGGAGCGATTGGTTCAGCGAATACAGTTCGTAATTATCTTCAGGCAGATTATCTGATTTCTCCGAATGCAATACAAAGCCGTATGTATTTAAAGTCGTATCAGTTAGATGGAATTTTTCAGGGAAAGGTGATAGAAACCGGACAGCCACGATGTGATGCTTTTTTTGAGGACCAGAAAGAATATGTTTTCCAGAGACTGCAGAAGATGGGAGTAAAGGTAGAAAAAAATAAAAAAATTATTTTATATGCACCAACCTGGAAAGGCAGTAATTTTTCAAAACCATTTGTAGATGTGCAGGAATATTTAGCAATTCGTAATTTTATTCTGGGACGAATCGATACAGAAAAGTATCAGGTGCTGATAAAACCACATCAAACGGTTTATAAAGAAATGAAAAAGAAAAATATAAAATCGGACTGCATGATTGGAGCTACTATCGATACCAATGAACTGCTGTCTGTGGTGGATATTTTAATTTCAGATTATTCCTCTATTTTCTTTGATTTTCTGGTAACAAAGCGTCCGGTTCTGTTCTATATTCCTGATTTGAGGGAGTATGAAAAGGAAAGAGGCATTTATCAAAAAGTGGAGGAACTTCCAGGACCTGCGACAGATAAACTTGAGAAATTATGCGATATGATTATGGATATCGAGCAGGTGAAAAAAGAATGGACTTCTCGGTATGAGCAGGTGTATGAGAATGCCTGTTTATATGAAGATGGAAATGTATCGAAACGAATCATCAATTATATCTTTAAACAGGAAAAACAGGAATGTACCAAGGGTCGCATCTATCAGAATGAATCGAAGAAGAAAAAGTTGTTATTCTTTTTAGGAGCACTTCGAAATCATGGCATTACTTTTTCCATGCTGGGTCTGTTAAAGCATTTAGATTATCAGAAATATGATGTTACTTTGTATATTTACAAGCCAAATGGAAAGGAAGAACTGCAAAGAATGCGCTCCATTCCAAAACAGGTCAGAATTCTTGTTCATACCAAAAGTGCTTTAGGCAATCCCTATGAGACACTGCAATTTGCCAAGAAGTATACAAGGGAAGCGGTAGAGAAGGTTGGAAAAAGAGAATATCAAAGAATGTTTGGAAGTACAAGGTTTGATTATGTGGTAGACTTTGTGGGATATTCGCCGTTATTTAGTGCGGTTGCATCGCAGGCACAGGCAGAGGTAAAATCAATCTGGCAGCATAATGACATGATGGCAGATATGAAGCGGGAAGTAAAAGGAAAGTATGTGAATAAGGATCGGTTAGAGAAGGTATTTCAGACGTATAATGAATTTGACCGGATTGTTTCCTGTTCAAAGAGTGTCATGAAAGTGAATCAGAAGAATTTTGGCACACAATATGCAAAACCTTCGTATCGATATGCGAGAAATATGATTGATTTAGACCGGATCTGGAATGGAGTCAGGGAAAAAGAAGGACAGCAGATTACAGTACAGGATCTTGTGACAGATCAAAAAATAGTATTAGATGAACAACAGTTTTTGTTTGTAACGATGGGCAGACTTTCTACGGAAAAGAATCAGAAAGAATTAATTCGTGCATTTGCAGGCTTGCAGACGAAAGAAAAGAAAGCGAAACTTTTCATATTAGGAGATGGACCACTCCGGGAAGAATTAAAGAAGGAAATCATAGATTTGAAGTTAGAGGGGCAGGTAGTTCTTTGTGGAAATGAAAGGAATCCTTTTGCCATTATGAAACGGTGTCAGTGCTTCGTACTGCCATCTCTTCATGAGGGACAACCGATGGTAATCTTAGAGGCAAGAGTGCTGCAGCTACAGCTGATTGTTTCAGATTTTTCGACCGTTGAAGATGTATTATCAGACAATGGACAGATTGTAACCCAAAAAGATGCGGCAAGCATCCGGGATGCTATGCAAAAGGCATATGATGGAAAGCTTTTATCGGCAAAATTTGATGGAGAAGCATATAACCAGGAAGCGTTAGAGGAATTTTATCAGGCTATTGAAAAGTAGGAGGGAATAGATTTTATGAAGAGAGTCATTACATACGGAACATTTGATCTGTTGCATTATGGACATATCAATTTGCTTCGCAGGGCAAAACAATTAGGAGATTATCTGATTGTGGGATTGTCAACGGATGAATTTAACCGGGATATGAAGCATAAAAAATGCTATTTTACATTTGAAGAGCGCAAGCACCTGTTAGAAGCGATTCGTTATGTAGATCTGGTGATTCCGGAAGAAAACTGGGAACAGAAAGTTTCTGACGTAAAGGAATATCATGTAGATACCTTTGTAATTGGAGATGACTGGAAAGGCAAATTTGATTTTCTAAAATCAGAGTGTGAGGTGGTATATCTGCCTAGAACACCGGAGATTTCTACGACTCAGATAAAAAGAGAGTTGGGAAAGTAGCAGGTGTATGACATGAAATGGATATTAACAAAGTTGAAATTTCGTCAAAAGAGTCTGGTTGTAACATGTAAGGCTGCTTCTCAGGAAGTGGTGCAGGAATTAAAGCAGCAGGAAAATGCTTTTCGGTTAGCATTGGTTTATCGCAGTAAGCTTGCGGCAAAGAGACAGGTTTTTTATTTTGACGGAACCTGGTCGGATGGCGTGTTTCAAGGAAAGCTGGATTTTTCTGCAGTTGACTGGAAGCCTATCTATTATGACCTGCAGATGGAAAATTCATGCACCGGACAGGCAGAATATGAAGCTGTTGATGTAGGAAAATTAAGAAATCTGATTCGTTTTCCACTGTATGATGGGAAGCATCGCTGGGAGAATGGAATGTTTGTGCATCCATTTATTACTCCGGAACGGACGATTGCGTTTCAGTACAGAGAACGCACAAAGGCAGATACAGTGGGATTTCGTATGCAGGAGGCCTGTATTCTTGCATGGTTTCTTTTGACAAAACCATATTGGAAGAGACGAAATATCTTTTTAGTCTATGAAAAATTCTGTATGATGGCACAGGATAATGGATATTATTTTTTCCGTTATTGTATGGAGCAGGAAGCAGAAAAACAATTAAATGGAGAAATGTATTATATTATAGATCCAAAGTCACAGGATTTAAAAAATCTTGAGAAATACAAGGATCATTTGATTCCTTTTATGTCTGTCCGGCATAAGCTGTATCTTTTGGCATCTAAAATGCTGATTAGTACAGATACCAGAAAACATGCCTATGCATGGAGAAAGAGAATGAGCTTTATTGATCATTATTTAAGGCATAAGCCACTGGTATTTTTGCAGCATGGGGTTACTGCATTTAAGCGTGTGGATTATATTTATGGAAAAGGTAAGTTTGGTGATTGTCGTGTATTTGTGGCAACGTCAGACTATGAAAAGAAGATTATAGAAGAGAATTTTGGGTACCGGGGAGATGAAATAGCAGTTACAGGATTTGCAAGATGGGATGTGTTACAGGACCGTTCAGACGAGGTACAAAAGGGAAGTGTGGATGACAGAATGATTCTGGTTATGCCTACCTGGAGAAACTGGCTGGAAGAAGTGGATGACCAGACATTTGTGGAAAGCAAATATTATCAAATGTATATGAAGCTTTTAAATGATACATCATTGCAGGATGTGTTAGAAAAAAATCAATTACATTTGTGCTTTTATATTCATCCGAAGTTTCGCGATTATATGAAAGATTTTGCCTGCAGTCAGGAGAGAATCCGAATGGTGCCTTTTGGACAGGAGCCACTAAATGAACTGATGATGAAATGCAAAATGCTGGTAACCGATTATTCATCGGTAGCATGGGATGTCTATTATCAGAAGAAACCGGTTGTATTTTTTCAGTTTGATTTGGCAGAGTATTTAGAAGCACATGGAAGCTACATGGATATGAACAAAGAATTATTTGGAGAAAGAGAAACAGAATGTAGCGGATTGATTGACAGATTAGAAGAATATGCAAAGACGGGATTTGCACTGAAAGAGCAATATGCCAAAATACATAAAAAGTATTATAAATATACAGACCAGGACAATTCAAAACGGATTGTAGAACATATTCAGAATTTGTCATAGGAGAAGGAAAAAACGAGAAGGGATGGAGATTTTATGAACAGAGAGAAAGAAGAAAAGTGGATTGCAGTGATACAATCAGCGGTTATGCGTATCATCAGTGCATGTTTTTTAATGAGCTTATTCTTTTTAGTAGTAAAAGAAGGAGATAATTTAACGCTTAGTTATGTGGATGCAATATCATTACCGTTTTTTGTAGGTGGAATGATTGTCATTATTGCGATTTTATCTGCAATCGCATTTAAGGTAAAAAATACAAGAAAATTTGATGTATTAACGGTATTGGCTGTTTCTGTTCTTTATGCAGTGGGAGTGCTGAAGAATGCAACAGGACCTTATGTTTCAGCCGGAATTGCACTTTTATTTATTATTGTATTGCGATTTTTTGTTGAAAAATATGAGAAACAGTTTTTAGAATTTGAAATTACAAAGAAACAGGTTCTGATTGTTGGAGCTGCCGTTGCATGTATCTGGGTTGTTCTGATGCTGATTATCGGAATTTTACGTTATGTGTGTTATGCATCGCCTAATTTTGATATGGGTATTTTTTCACAGATGTTTTATTATATGAAGAAAACATTTGCACCTATTACAACTTGTGAACGTTATAAGGAATTATCCCATTTTGCAGTACATGTGTCACCGGCACTTTATGTATTTCTTCCAATTTACTTTATTTTTCCATCACCGGTTATGCTGGTAGTTATTCAGGTATTATTCCTGATTAGTGGTGTGATTCCGTTATATAAGATTTGTAAAAATCATAAATTATCAAATTATATCACATTAGGAATTCTGATTGCTACAATTTGTTATCCGGCACTTGCGGGCGGATGTTTCTATGATTTCCATGAAAATATGATGCTGTTTCCTTGTCTGTTATGGCTGTTTTATTTTATGGAAAAAAAGAAAACAGTCTGGTTCTGGGTATTTGTTGCATTTACCCTGCTGATTAAAGAGGATGCAGCTTTTTATGTGGCATGTATCGGTCTTTATATGATATTAGGAAGAAAAGAATATAAAAAAGGTGGAATTACATTCGGTGTTTCTCTGGTCTGGTTCTTTTTAGCAATTGTCTATCTTAAGATTTATGGAGATGGATTGATGACAGGACGTTACGCAAATTACCTGTCAAATCAGGACGATTCGTTCTTTATGATTTTTGCAACTATTTTAAAGGACCCTGCATATGCATTGGGACAGATTTTTACAAAGGAAAAAATGGAATATTTTCTTTGGATTCTGGTACCGATTCTGGCACTGCCGGCTGTAACAAAAAAACCATCGGAATATATTTTGCTGATTCCTACATTATTAGTAAACCTTTTGACATCTTATCAGTATCAGTTTTCTATTTTCTTCCAGTATTCTTTTGGAACAATGGCGATGTTATTTTATATTGTTACATTAGAAATCGGAAGATGCGAGTATAAAAAGGCAAAGAAAGTGGTAACCTATATGACAATTGCATCTTTATTTATGGGATGTAATCTGTATCGGACAGCAAAAATGTATGTGAAGGATTATTATATGGCAAAACATGACACATTTGAAGTGGTAGACAGTGCCCTGAAGGATATTCCGGAAGACGCATCTGTAGAAGCTACAACCTTCTTAATTCCAAAGCTTTCTCAGAGAAAAGTTGTTTACCAGTATCAGGATGCATGGAAGACGGAAGATAAAAAATGTGATTACTTAGTGATTGATTTAATCTATGATTCTTCAAAGAAAATTTATGAAGAAAACAGAAATCAGTGGATTGCAGCAGGATATCAGGAGACCTGGCATCAGGATAATGCAGTGGTAGTTTTTGAAAAGCAGTCCTAAAAACAGGACAGGAAGATAAAGGGAGCTGAAAATGGCAGACAAGTCGTGTGCAATTTCAAAATTAAAATTCAAAGGAACAAAATTATATCTTGAAGTTGTCTGTAAAGAACGAAAACAGAAGATAAAGAGACTTTTTTTGCGATACCGGAGCAGTTTAGAAAAGGATGTGCGGGAGTACGAAGGGGCTTTCCTCCAAAAAGAAGGAAAGACATTTGTATTTTCATTAGATCAGATTCCATGGACGCCACTTTATTATGATTTTATTGTTGAAATTATGGATGAACGGGGAAACGTGCAGGAACATGAACTTCATTATGGAAATTTTAACAAGAAAGTCCGAAATCCCTTTTATCAGGGAGAATATGTAATTGCAGGAACAGATATGTTTGTCTATCCGTATATTCATAATGAAATGGTCAGTCTGTGTTACCGGAAAAAAGGAAAGTTTGATACCGTTTCATTTCGACTGCGGGAAATTTTAGCAGTATGTCTGCAAAAGCTTTGTAAAAACTATTTACAAAAGAAACGGATTTGCCTGATATATGAAAAATACTGTTTTGGAGCACAGGATAATGGATATTACTTTTTCAAATATTGCATGGAACAGGGCTTAGAAGAGAAGCTGAACAGAAGAATCTTTTATGTCATTGACAGGCAGTCTCCGGATTATCCTAAAATGAAAAAATATTCGGATCATGTATTAAATTTTATGTCAATCCGGCATATGATTTATACTTTGTCAGCTTCCCTTCTGGTAAGTACAGATTCGAAAGAACATGTATATGCATGGCGAAAAAGAAACAGTATTTTCACAGGAAGAATTAAGAAAAAACCACTTGTCTTTTTGCAGCATGGAGTGATTGCCTTAAAACGGGTGGAAAATGCTTATGCAAAAGGAACGAGAGGAGAATGCAGCCGGTTTATTGTTTCTTCTGAAAGAGAAAAAAATATTATTCATAGCTATTATGGATATGACAGGCAGGAGATTGTGGTTACCGGTCTGGCAAGATGGGATGCATTAAAAGACAAATCTAAGGGAAAAAGACAGATTCTTTTTATGGCAACCTGGAGAAACTATTTAGATGAAGCGACAGAAGAAGAATTTGTTCAGAGTCGGTATTTTAAGACTTATCTGGCTTTGCTAAAGTCAGAACAGTTAAAAAAACTGTTAAAGGATTACGATGCAAATCTGAAATTTTATGTGCATAATAAATTCAAAGAATATGCAAAAGACTTTTTAGAACAATTAGGCACAACAGGGGATGAACCTGTAGTTTCGGTAATGACCTTTGAAGATATGCCGTTAAATGAACTGATGATGGAAAGCAATCTGCTAGTTACCGATTATTCTAGTGTATCGTTTGATATGTTTTACCAGAATAAGCCTGTTGTATTTTATCAGTTTGACAGTAAAGAATACCTTGAGGCGCATGGAAGTTATTTAGATTTTGAGAAAGAATTGTTTGGTGAGCGGGTAACAACAGCAGAAGAATTATTACCGGTATTAGAGACTTATCTGCAGACAGATTTTGCACTCAAAGAACCGTATCAGAAGATGCGAAAAGAGTGCTTTGCATATACAGATCAAAAAAACTGTGAGAGAATTGCAGAAATAATCAGGCAAATGAAGTAGGAAGATACTTCCTTTCTTTGTAAAAATGGTGTAAAATGAAAAGATAGGTTATCACATAGGGTTCACATGTGAGTGGTATATTTTGGGAGAATGAAAAACGAAAGGAAGAGGAGGAAAAAATGAAAAAGAAACTATTGATATTTGGAGCAGCGTTTTGTATAGCAGGTGCAGCACATTCTACAACGGCAATGGCGAAAGAAAATGCCAATGCTATTTCTGTGTCACCATATGAAGCAGAGCAGGAGAATGAAGATGCAGGAGCAAAGATTAATGCAGCAATTGCAGATGCAGTTACGCTTGGAAATACAGATGTATATCTTCAGGCAGGAAAGTATAACATCAAATCAACGATTAAGTTAGTAAGTGGTGTCAATATTATTGCAGATGCCAATGCACAGATTGTAAGAGGTGCGAATGTAGAAGCTGTGACAGCAGATACAGCCTGCAGTGATGTTACGATTTCCGGTGGAAAATGGGATGGAAATAATTTCGCAAAAGAGATGATGGACTTGCGGGGAGACAAGCTGAAATTAGTAAACTTTAGTTTATATGGAACTGGATATAAAGGAATTATCTTACGAGGCGGAAATGATGAACTTTACAATTTAGAGGTAAAGAACAATGCAGCATCAGGTGTACATTTAGAGGGAACCACAGCACAGGTTTCAAACTGTACATTTTCCGGCAATGGAGAACGTGGAATTGTAATCACAGATAATGCGAATATGAATATGACAGACTGTCGGGCGTTTGATAATGGAAAGAAACATACCAGCGTGGGACATGGAGTTGGAATCGGAAGAGGTTCTGTTGCAACCATTACCCGTTCCAATATCAGCCTGAATGAGCAGTGCGGAATTAGTTTAAGTGGTGCTTCAACGGTCAATATGGTTGGTGTAAACACTGTTAACTCTAATGGACGTCATGGAATTGGAACAGACAGCAGTGATACGGTGAATGTGTCTGCAGGATCTGAATTTAATTCAAATGGTTATAATGGTATTTCCGTAGGACGTGGAAGCAAAGGAAATATTGAAGATATTGAGACAAAAAATAATGCAGTCAGTGGTATTTCTGTCAATGCATCTTCTGCAACGATTCGTAATGTAGAAAGTACAGGAAATAAAGGATATGGTGTGCTGACGAATGCAGCAAAGGTATATATTTATGAGACAGAGATGAGTGGCAATGGAAAAGAAGGTTTATGTGCCAGCACGAAGTCTTATGTATGGGCAACCGGATGTGAGTTTAATAATAACAAAATGTTTGGTGTGTTTGCACAGCATGCAGGAACAAAGCTTGTTATTTTAGGAGAGTCTACGTTAAATAATAACACAAGATCAGGAGCCTGCATTACAACAAAGGCTAAGTTAAGTCTTACTTATAGCACAGTTTCTAAGAATGGATTGATGGGATTATCATTCCATAATGGAGGAATTGCCAATAATGTAAGAAAGAATGTGATTAGTTCACATAAAAAGTGTGGTATTTATAGAGATGGTGCTTCTATGAAGAAAGTAAAAGATAATAAGATTACAGGAACACCAAAAGCATTTAATTAGAGGAAGAAAGATTCGATTAGTCATGGAAAGGAAAACAAGAAGATGGATAGAAACCTAAAGGACCTGGTGAAATTCTCCTACAGAGTTTTGTCAGTAAGAATGAACAAAAGATTTATTAGCTTTTCATTGAAAGGATATTTCATTAATCCAGAAGGGCTTCGCATTGAAAATCCTTATATTGCAGTCACGAAGAGCAACCAGTTTCCGGTAGAAATCAACGAATTTAAAAAGAAATTGTCTCCGAAGGATGCATTTTTCAAGAACAAGACAATTCGAATCAAAGTAAAAACAGAGGATATTGTTTCAGATGAAACAGGAATTAATAATCATATCAGAGTAAAAGCAATGGTGGAGGGAAGAGAACTTCCCTTCAATATTGCTGTACCTGTAAGAAAGAAAAATTTTAATAAAAGATATTATTATGCACCTTTTAAAGGAACGTTTAAAGGAAATTATGCCATTCATTTTCGAAGAGAAGGAAATGGTGCATTGATTCTGGTGAAACGTCCGAGGGATGAATACGAGAGAACTGCCAGATACCATTTCTTTGAAAACTCATTGGTTTCTGGCTTTTTGTATGTTGTTGGAAAAACAATACGAAAATTTTCAAAGAAAAGGGTAGCTTTATTCTTTGAAAAAGATTCTTCTAAAGCAGAAGAGGGAGCTTTTGAATTATTTGAAAAAGTCAGGGATCATAGCAAGACGCAGGCATATTTTATTATTGATGAAAAGAGTCGTGATTATAGCAGAATTATCGGACAAAAGAATGTGGTAAGGCGTTACAGTGCAAAATATTACTGGTTGATGTATCGGGTAAATGTATACATAGCGACAGAAGCTCCATCACATTTGAATGTCTTACGTTCGAATAATAAATGGTTTAGAAGAATGAATGTCAGCACCAAATTTGTATTCCTGCAGCATGGAGTTACTTATATGAAGTCGCAGAGTAAGAAATCCACATTTGTAAAAGGAAAAGAAGGGGCAGTGGATTACATTGTGGCAGACAGTGAGAAGGAAAAACAGGTATTGTGCCGGATGCTGAAGGTTCCGGAGAAAAATGTAATTCAGTCGGGTATGGCAATCTTTAGTAAAATGGATTATCAGAATATTACGCAGTCTTCGAAGGATATTGTAACAATTATGCTGACATGGAAACCATATGAGGAACATGTTTTTGATTTTAGCAAAACACAGTATTATGCACAGGTTGTACAACTTTACGAGATGCTTAGCAGATATATGCCGGAAGAAAATATTTATTTTGTAGCACATCCAAAGGTTGTTCCATTGATAAAAGGAACACGTTTGTATGAGCGGATGTGGAAAAAAACAATTTTTGAGCTTTTGCAGATTACCAAACTTTTGATTACAGACTATTCTTCTGTCTGTTATTTGAGTTTTTACCGGGGAGCCGGAGTCATCTTCTATCAGTATGATTTAGAAGAATTTGAACAGTGTGCCGGTAAATTAATACCGGAATCAGAAGAATATATAGGTCCAAGAGTATTTAAAATGGAAGATTTAGAGCATGTGATCGCAGATATTACAGCTGAGAAAACAGTGGATTTATCCAAGGTTCGAACAGAAGAATATCAGAAACGATTTGATGCAATTGTGGAATTCCACGATGGAAAGAATATAGAGCGTATTTTCCAGGCACTAAAAGAAAAGAAATTAATCTAATGCCATCAGGCAAGAAGAAAACGAGCGAAACGAAAGGTTTGATAGAATTATGGGTAATTACACTATTGATTTAGAGCAGTGTTATTATGATAAAAATGAGCGAACATATAATATAGTAAAGATGAAACCAGGCGGAGAGAAAGAAGTACTTTCAGAGCCGGTAGATAAGAAAAATATTGAAGATACGATTACGCTGCAAAAAGTATCAGTAGAAGGAACAATGATAACAGTTGCAACAGAAGGTGTGGATTTTGAGAAGATTTCCCAGATGCGGATTCTTATGTTTCAGCAAAAAGGAGAAGAGTGCATTATTCTTCCGATTCAGCACAGACAGGGAAATCAGATAATATTTTCTGTAGAGGATGCCATAAAGGAACATCTCACCTATAAGAGAAACAAAACATTTCGTATGTGCTTAGAATACGTACAGGACCAGCAGTATTATCTGAAGGCATTTTTTGATGGCAAAAAAAAGGACCAGATGGCAGAAGAATGTAAAAAGCATGCAATTAAAGTATTAGAGGAGCATGTAATAGAGCAGGGAATCTGGTTGAAGAATCCAGAAGATGAGACACAGGAATTTGAACATATTGCACTTACGTACATTAATCAGAACGGAAGACTGCAGTTTTGCCTTGCAAGATATGATTACTGGGTGCGAACGAAGCAGTTTTGCAATATGCTGAAGTTTTCCATGAAGCGTGGAATTGTAAAATTAAAAATACAATTTGATGAGAATGGATATGAATTTAAAAAATTAATCTTTAAATATCGCTACAAGATTGAAGCGGATGCCAGACAATATGATTTCGAAACAGAAGAAATTTCCTTTGAGAATGGGATACGGACTTTGAAAGCAAAGTTAGATTTGCATCAGGTGGATTTTAGAAATCTTTATTGGGATGTTAAGGTGGTTCTTTATAATAAGAAGAAAGACAAAGAATATGAACTGCCGTTAAAGCTTGGAGCCTATAAAAAGAAATTTAAGTCCTTCTTTTTTAAAGATGAATTCCTGACCGGAGATGGGAATTTCCTTTATCCATATGTGGCAGCCGGGGATATTCTGGCATTTCAGTATCGTGAAAAAGGAAATTATGATACGATGGCATTCCGTTATCGTGAATTGGTGGCAGGAGCACTTTATAAATTATTAAAAGGCTATTGGAAAAAGAAAAATATATATCTTGTATATGAAAAATTCTGCATTATGGCACAGGATAATGGATACTATTTCTTCCAATACTGCATGGAACATAATGTGGAACAGCAGCTGCATGGAAAAATTCTTTACGTCCTGGATAAAAATTCAAAGGACTATGAAAAAGTTTCAAAGTATAAGGATCATGTTATAGAATTCATGAGTTTGAAGTATATGATTTACCTGTTAGCGGCAAAGCTGCTGATTAGTACAGATACCAAAATTCATGCATATGCATGGGGAAAGCGATATAGTAAGTTGTTTGGATATGTCAGACAAAAGAAACTGGTATTTCTCCAGCATGGTGTGACAGCTTTAAAACGGGTTGATTTCTTATATGGAAAAGGGAAAAAAGGGGGAAGTGATTTGTTTGTAGTCACTTCCGATTATGAAAAGAAAATTGTATGTGACTATTTTGGATATCCCGCAAGAGAAGTTCCGGTTACCGGTTTTGCAAGATGGGATGTTTTACATGACAAATCCGAAGGATTAAGAGAAATCCTTGTCATGCCGACATGGAGAAATTACTTAGAGGATCTGTCGGATGAACTTTTCAAAGAAAGTGATTATTATAAGAATTACATGGAGTTTTTGAATTCCGAACGGTTGAAAACAATCTTAGAAGAATATGACTTACATTTGAATTTTTATCTGCATACAAAGTTTCGGGATTATCTGAAAGAATTTGCAATTGCAAATGACAGAATCCGGCTGATTCCATTCGGAGAAGAACCTTTAAATGAGATTATGATGCGCTGTAAAATGCTGATTACCGATTATTCTAGTGTATGCTGGGACGTATTTTATCAGGATAAACCGGTACTGTTTTATCAATTTGACTTAGATACGTATCTAGAGGCACATGGAAGTTATATGGATATCCGCAAGGAAATCTTTGGGGACCGCGTAGAAACATTGCCGCCATTGTATGATTTGATAGAGGAATATGCAAAACAGGATTTTGCTGTAAAACCGGTATTTGAAGAAATGCGAAAAGGATATTTCAAATATGTGGATGATGATAACAGCAAACGTATTGTTGAGGCAATACAGAAAATGAAACTCTGAAATTGTGTGAAAATAAAAAGAATGTAAAGAAAATGTAAAAACTTGGAGTTAAATAAATATAGCAATCTGATTCTAAATGTGCTAGAATGTCATGTGGCATATATCAGAAACAACAATCGCTTCTCATTTTTGGGGAGCGATTATAAGATAAGGAGGAAAGAATGCTTAAGAGAGTAAAAGCCACTTTCCAAAATAAGGAATTGATGGCAAAGGTACGTAAGGTAATACAGTACATGATTACGATTTGTCTGTATGTAGCTTTTTTGGCAGATAAAAGCTTATATACAGTTACAAAAAAAGGAGTTACTTATTACGCAAAGAAGAAATTAATATTTGTAACCGTTGTATTTTTAGCAGTCATGCTCATTATTTACTGGAAGAATACACTCAGTGCACGTGTGAATAAGATCATAGCCTGCGTTTTGATGGTTGCATCTCCTTTTGCAGTATTTGCAGGAAGCAGATATATTACGAATGCAAGTTTGAAGGAACATGCTGTTTTAGAGACTATGAAGCCATATTCGATGTGGTTAAACATTTTGATTTTTTCACTGATACTGTTAATTTTTCTTGTAATTACGAATAGCATTAAGGCCGGAACGAGTATTATGGCGATACTTGTTACCGTATTTGCAGTAGCAAACTATTTCGTATATCAGTTCAGAGGAATTCCAATTATGGCTTCTGATATTGCAACCATAGGAACTGCAATGAATGTAGCAGATGAATATACATTCAGTTTTACCTATCAGATGTTTATTGTAGTCTTTTTGGTATATGGATTTGTATTAGCAATGTGCAAGTTAAAGAACACACGAATCGGCGGATGGAAGATTCGTACCGGACTTACGATTGTTACAGTAGCAGCCTGTGCATTGTTTATGAATAAGATTGTCTGGTCAACACAGTTAGAAGAACATGGGGTCATGATTCGTATGTTCCGTCCGATGGACAGTTATCGTAAGTATGGATGTGGAGTTACATTTGTCCGAAGCATTCAGTATTCTACGGTAAGTGAACCGGATGGATACAGTTTAGAGGCTGTTCATGCAATTACAGACAAATACAAATCAGGTGCAAATACCACAGAAGAACCGAAAGTAAAACCAAATATTATTTCGATTGTGAATGAAACATTTTCGGATATATCTGTATTAGGCGATTTTAAGACAAGTGAGGAAGTACTTCCGTTCTTTAACAGTCTGCAGAAGAACACAATCCGGGGATGGAGCTATGCATCTATCGTAGGTGGACAGACTGCGAATACAGAATTTGAGTATTTAACAGAGAATTCAATGGCATTTTTACCTGGACAGGCAGTTGCATTCCAGATGTATGTGAATCACCCAATGGAATCTTTAGCAAGATATATGGATGCATCCGGATATCAGGGGGTAAATGCATTCCATCCATTCTATGGAAATAACTACAATCGTCCAAAGGTTTATCCAAATCTTGGATTTAAGAATTTTATTACCAGAGACGATATGGATACCAAAGATTATCATCGTATCAGAACATATATCTCAGATGATTCGGATGTAGACCGCGTGATTAAGGAATACGAGAATGCAAAGAGCAAATCAGATGATCCATACTTTTTGTATAATCTAACCATTCAGAATCATAGTCCATATGACCAGGATTTTGACAATTTCAAGACACCGATTACATTAGATGCTGCACATGCTGATCCAGAAGCACAGAGATATCTCAATCTTGTGCATTATTCAGATCAGGCGTTAGAAAAACTGGTCAAATATTTTGAGAAGCAGACAGAGCCAACGGTGATTGTATTCTTTGGAGATCATCAGCCGAGACTGACGAACAACTTCTTATCACTGGTTACGAATGACCAGTTCAAGTCTTGGAATAATGAACAAATGATGCAAAGATATAAAGTACCATTTATTATCTGGGCAAACTATGACATTGGAGAAAAGAAGATAGAGGCAACCAGTATGAACTTTATCCAGACGATTCTTCTTGACAGTCTTGGATATAAATTAACAGGTTTCCAGCAATTTTTATTAGATTTCCAGAAGCAGGTACCGGTGCTGACTGCGAATGGCTATTATGGTGCAGATGGAAAGTTCTATGAAGTAGAAGACAAGAAATCTCCTTATTATGAATGGATACACAAATATGAGATTTTGCAGTATAACAATATCTTCGACAAGAAGAATACAGTCAATGAATTTTTCGAGTTGAAATAGTGAAGGAGGGCAGGTTGCATGACTCGCCAAACCAAGAACATTATGTTCAATTTGTTTAAATATATTGTGATTGCTGTATCGAATACAGTATTGTCTTATGCAGTATATGCAATCTGTATAAAGCTCGGGCTCCATTATGTGATGGCAAGCATAATGGGGTACATGGTGAGTACATACAGTGCATTTGTATTAAATACGAAGTATGTATTTACACCGAAAGGGCAAAAGCCACAATATACCTGGCAGAAAATGATAAGGACTTATATTACCTATGGGTTTACAGGTGTTGTTACTTATAACGCAATGTTAGTCCTGTGGATTGAGGTATTAGGAATATCAGAATTTGTCGCACCAATGATTAACATTGCAGTGAATTTCCCGATTAATTACCTGATGAATAAATATTGGTCGTTCCGCACGACGAAGATTACAAGAAGACATCATAGAAATGTAAATCGGGCAAGAATTGACTGGGTGCAGTTAAAAACACAGCTTCAGATGAGAAGAGAACGTCGTTTAAAAAAACGCAATGCAGCTTAAAACTGCATTGCGTTTTTTTATCTGACAATCTCGTCTTTTTTAATATCTAAACCATTTGTAGTCTCTGAAACAATGTATCTGGGCCGAAGTTTGACTTCTTCATAGATCTTTGCAATATAATAGCCACTGATTCCGATTCCAAACATCAGAATACTTCCGATAAATAAAAGCAGAATAATGACAGTTGTAAAACCTTCTAAAGAGTGTCCCATAAAGTATTTGCAGAGACTGTAAATACCAAATACGACGGAGAATATAAAAAATACGACACCACATCCGGTTACTAACTGCATTGGAAAAGCAGAAAACGATGTAATGTTATTAATGGCATAACGAAGCAAAGACTTAAAGGACCATTTAGATTCTCCGATTTCACGTTCCTGTACTTCAAATTCTACGTATGTGGTACGGTAACCAATCCAGGAAGAAAGGGCGCGGAAGAAAATGTGTCGTTCCGGAAGAGAGAGGAACGTATCCACTACTTTCCGGTCTAACAGTTTGAAGTCAGAAGCCCTTGACATATCAATTCCGGTAGAGTTACTGATGATATGATAAAATGTCTTGACAAACATCTTATGTATCAGGCTTTCGCGTCCACGTGAGGCTTTTACCCCTTCTACGACTTCGAATCCCTCTTCCCAAAGCTTGTACATTTCAATTAAAGTAGCTGGTGGGTGCTGCAGGTCACAGTCCATGACAGCACAACAGTCGCCATGAGCATGTTCTAAGCCGGCCAGAACAGCTCCTTCTTTTCCAAAGTTTCTAGAAAAACAGACTCCACGAACATTTGGATTGCGTTTAGATGCTAATACAATCTCCTCCCAGGTATTGTCCTTAGAACCATCGTTTACAAAAATAATCTCATAAGAAATCTGATGCTCTTCTAGTAAAGAAGAGACAACATCTGCGGTTTTATGAATCATCCCGCCCTCATTATATGCGGGAATTACGACCGATAATAAACTCATTTTGATTTTCACTCCAATCTTGTCATAAGGTATCAAAAAACAAGTGTAATATTAAAACACACTATTTCTATTGTATCTTTTTTAAAAGGAAAAAGCAAGAAAATACATAGAAATTTAGGTTGAGACGATTACATTCTCTATTCATTGTCGAATAAAAAGAAAAAGATTAGAATGTAAATGATAATTTATGATTATTTAAACGGAAAAGATTAATATTAAATAAAATGGCAATAGTATAATTTCTTGCTATTTGAAATATTATACAAAATTCGTAAATAAGAAGATAAGTGTAAACAATTAATTAGCAATTTGACAATATGTGAAAAGTATGTTAAATTAAACAAGTATTTACAAATTATAATAAAATTCGAGAAAAGGAAAAGGATGAGAATGAAAAAGAACACAATAGCATTAGTTTTTTTAGCAACATCATTAGTGGTGTCAAGTTCAGGCTGTAATAGTTCAAAAGAAAAAACATTAGATGAGAGCGTTCTTGTAACAACAGAAAGTAAAGAAAAAAATGATAAAAATTCAGAAGCGTTTAAACAGGATATCTATATAGAAACATATCATGCAAATTATGATATCTACACTGGCGAGGGAGCTAATTCTGCAATATTCACCATATTATCAAAAGAGAAGCTGAAGAAAAGTGATGTGGAAATCCAGACAGATACAAACGTTCAATACGATACAGTTTTTGGAAAGTCCTGGGATATGGATGAGCAAATGCTTCAGCAGATGCCATCGAAATTATTGGAACAGTATGGAAAGTATAAAAAATACAATACGGGGGAAGTACCGATTTATGCATATGAAGTAGGAATTGGTGTGAAAGGGGAAGTAGATGAAGATGAGACAATAAAAAAATTAGATCTTATTGTAAAAGGGAAAAAATATAAGGTAGAGGGAATACAGATCAGAGTACATAATGGATCTATTTCTAAAAAAGACTATGGAACAGCATTAAATACGAAAACATTGATAAGTAATGAAGTAGTGATGTACAAAGATGCGAAAGGTAGATTTGCAATTCCTGATGTTGAATTGTTGGTAAGTAAAGATGTTATATTAGAAAAAGTTGTAATTGCAGATCGTAAAGATGTTTCTGTGGAAGATGTCAGTATAAATATCAAAAAAGGAAAAAATAAAATTAAAAGAAAATTGGACGGAGAGATCGCATTAAAGAAAAATGAAAAAGCTGTTTTGAAAATCCGACTTAAGGACAATAGGATTGGAAATCATTCGTCATATGCTTCAAATTATGGAGTTCTTATTTATTATAAATATAAAGGAAAAGAATATGCGATACCATATCAAGTATTTATGAAAACAAAGAGAACAAAATTTGAACTGTTTGCAGAAAAAAATGATGGGTTAGATTTAACAGAATATTATAAGAACCAGGATAGAGATGGGATGGAGAGTTAAAAGGAGAAAATTTATTATAAAAAAGTATACAAAATGATAAATGTAAATCAATAATAATCAGAGGTTAATATTGACAGTGATAATGCAAAGTGATAAAATTAACATGTTCGAACAAAATAAAAAAGGAAAACAATATAATATGTAGGGATGCAAAGGTGATATGAAGAATTATTGTGTGGAAAAGAAGAATATTTTTAAAATATTTACTTTAAACATAAAATATTGTAGATATAAACTTAGCCAATATACCCTGAAAATCACATATGAAAATTTCCTTAAAAGGAAAGGGGACGATGATAGAAAAAGTATGGATAAATCACCTCATAGTGATAGCAATCCTATGACGGTACGCGGCAATCTATAGTTTTTAAAGTGGAGGATAAGTTTACTTATCCTCCATATAATAATGTTTTATGTAAGGAGGAGGTTGCATGAAAAGGTATCAATTATATTTGTATACGGCGGTGCTTGGACTCAGTATGTTAGGAACTGGTTGTGCTAAGACACCGGAAGAGGTGCAGGAGAATATCGACTATAAGAAACAGGTTGAGACAAATACAGAACAGACATCAGGGGAAAAATATAATACCTTGAAAGAAATATGGGATTCGAAGGATCAGGTATTACAAAAAAAGTATCAAAATTTAAAGATGTCGGATAAAATTAAAATGATAAAACCAAATAGTTGCAATGAGGAGGAATTTGAAGTAATTGATGGCTTTGCATCAAAAGACCAGGAGTTATTTCGAAAGTATATAGGGAAGGACTACAATCAAAAATATTGGAGCGACGGAGCCAATTTAAATCCACCGGGACCAGAATATTCGGATAAAAAGACCGGACATTATGCCGGAATATCGGATAATGGATTCTTTGTCTGGAATAATGCAAAGGAAATTGATGTAGAAACTGAAAAAGAAGAAGAGGCAGTGTATAATTTGCGGACGGATTATCAAGATAAGAGCTATGAGGTAAGTGATGGAAAAATGAAAGTAAGTGAGGCTGTGAAAATGGCAGAAGCTGAAATGAAAAAATGGAGGGAATATAGTGGGGATAATGAGGCGATTCCTTATCAGGTGATTGTTTCTAAGATAACAGATACCGGAAAATATTGTTTTGAAGTCGATTTCCAAAAGGAATATGAGAATGTTCCGTTTTTTTCACAACTAGTATATGATGATATACTTGGTGGGCAAAAGATATCGACGATGAATGTTCAAAATGTCTATATTACTAAAAAAAGTCTATGTCAAAAATTCTTAATCAAAATATATTAAAACATGTTAAGACGGTAAAGAAAAATGATAAGATTATCTCTTTAGAGAGTGCTTTAGAGAATGCAAATAAGTTATTAGCATCATATCATGTATATATAATTAATGATATTACAATACAGAATATTTTTATCCCAGAAAAAAATGAGGACGATAGTATAAAAAGTGCAGGAAATAAATATACAACAAAACCATATTGGATTTTCGGCGTGAAAGATGCTGATGAAAAAAATACTTTTATTGCGGTAAACTGTGAAAACGGAGATGCACGTATTGCCAGCAATACTGGTGCATATGCAGAGGAGAATGCAAAATGAAAATAATCTATGGAATATGTCAGGAAATGAAAAAGAGCATCATCAGCTATGGGTTTCTGGCATGTGTCATGATTACCTGGGGGTTATTATTTACGGTAACGGGATATTATGACACTGGTACAGGAAAGACGTATTCAGTTTTAGAATGTATGATGATGTCAAAGAAAATGATCAATAGTGATTACGCATTTTCAAGTATACAGATGGTAAGCAATATTTCAGGTGGATTCTTTCAATTGTTTCTTCCGATTATTGCAGCCTTTCCCTTTATGCCAAATTTCTGTACGGAGAGAAGAAGTGGGTTGATTCGATTTACTATTTCGCGCATGGGAAAGTGGAATTATTATTTTACAAAATTTTTATCTGCAGTTTTATCAGGTGGATTCGCTGTTATTTTAGGGTATTTTTTGTATTCAATAGTCATTTATCTTAGATTTCCATCCATTTCATCTTATTCATCGGATTGTATAGATATGGTGCTTGGAGGTTCTTCGGAACTTGTGATTTTTTTGGAAGGTGCGTTAGGTGTATTTTTATACGGAATGATTTCCGTATTACTTGCATTTCTACTTGCGTCTTTTTTGAAAAATAAGTATCTGGTAACATGTATTCCGTTTACGTTGATGTATATCTACAGTATTTATCTGGAAAAGATAGCGGCAAATTCGTTTGGCGTTGAGGGAAAAGAGAAGATTTATGATCTACAGACGATTTTGAATCCACAGACAGTTTGCATGGTTCGTTTTCTGAAAACAGGTGGACAAGTGAATAAACCGATTCTATATGCTTTGATTTTGCAGGGAATTCTTATGGTTATAACGTTTTGTTTGTTTGCCTTTATTATGAATAGGAGGTGCGACAGTGGAGAATAAAGGGACATTGCGAAGAAAAAAGAAACAAATATCAATCAATAAGATTTTGTCAACTGCGAAAACGGAATATATGAAATGGATTTGCAATGAAAGGATGGTTTTACTGATTGTGATGTTTGTTTTTATACAGACAACCATTGTAAGTCCGCTGGTTAAGAATTCTCAAATGATGCAATCTCCAATTAATATCCTGGAGCCATTTATTGCAGCGGTAAATTCCAGAACAATGATAATTATTATTCCGGCACTGTTTTTGGCTTTGTTTTCGGATTTTCCGAGGACAGATGGAAATACGTTGTTTTTTCTTCCAAGAGTAGGAAAAATCAACTGGATTTTTGGACAGTTTCTTTTTGCAGTTTATGCAATTGCAAGTTATATGGCAGTGATTTTTGCGTTTTGTACAGTTCCCGTATTAGCAACGGGATTCTGGGCGAATGGATGGTCACTGGTTGTAACAAAATTTGCATTGATGTTCCCGGAACATGCAGAGAATTTTGGAGCGACATTAATTCAAAAAAATATCTATCATCAACTTCCACCGTATAAGGTTGTGCTAGTCAGCACAGCATTGGTAATGCTGTATTTGCTGCTGATTGCATTAATTATGATGTTGTTTAATACATTTAAGAAAAAGATATTTGGAATCTTAATGGTAGCAGTAATCGTTGCATTTGGTTCTTTGTTTTATATGATTCAATTGAAGGTAATGTGGATTTTTCCAATGGCACATGCAGCAGTGGAATCGCATTTTACAAAATATTACAGAGACGGAGGAGTTCCTATTTCTTTCTCGGTTGGTTATTTTGTAGTGGTATGTGCAGTACTAATCATTGCCAGTATCATATGCATTCGAAGAGAGAATTTTGAAAGCTTGCAGGAAGTTGATTAGGAGGGGAAAATGGCAAAAGCGATTATAGTAGAAAAATTAAATCTCACAATTAAGAAACATGAGATTTTAAAAAATATTAATGTCTCTTTTGAAGAGGGACAGATTCATGGACTGGTTGGTAGAAATGGTTCCGGAAAAACAATGTTAATGAAATGCATTTGTGGATTCATAAAACCTTCTGCCGGAACAATCACTGTGGATGGATTAGTGATCGGAAAGGATGTTGATTTCCCGGAAAGTATCGGAATGATTATTGAAACACCGGGTTTTATTCCCTATTATACAGGATATAAGAATCTGAAACTTCTGGCTGGTCTGAATAAGATGATTTCAAAAGATGAGATAAAAAAAGTTATGCAGGATGTTGGATTAGACGCCCAATTAAAACTGCCGGTGAAAAAATACAGCCTGGGTATGAGGCAAAGACTTGGATTGGCTCAGGCAATCATGGAAAATCCGAGGGTGTTAGTGCTAGATGAGCCGTTTAATGGACTCGATCAGGAAGGCGTTGAGGATATGCGGAAGTATTTGCTGAAGTATAAAGAAGAGGGGAAAACAATTTTGATTGCAAGTCATTCTTCGGAAGATATTTCTGTATTGTGTGATTCCGTTCACATTATGAATAAAGGAATATTAACAGAACGAGAATAGAAAAGGTCGCGGATGTTGGAAATAAAAACCAATATCTGCGATTTTTTCGTAAAAGGAAAATAAAAAGGATAAGATTGCGTATCTTGAGAGAAAAGGGTATACTAGATACTATTAGGTTCGATGGTTAGAGTTTATAGATCGGGTCTTAAAAGCATGAGGAGTAAAAAAGTGGAGATTTAATATGAAAAAATTCAAATTTTCAATTGTTATGGCTGTTTATAATACAGCGGATTATTTAGAAGAAGCAATCGATAGTCTGATTGCCCAGAGTATAGGGTTTCGGAAGAATATACAGTTGATTTTAGTTAATGATGGAAGTACAGACGGAAGTCATGATATATGTGAGAAGTATGCAGATAAATATAAGAAAAATATTGTTTATATCAAAAAGGAAAATGGGGGTGTCAGTTCAGCGAGAAATCTCGGATTAAGTGCAGTGGAGGGGGAATTAGTTAATTTTTTAGATGGAGATGATCTGTTATCGGATGAGGCATTAGAAAATGTCTATCATTTTTATAAAAAACATGAACAGGAAGTGGATTTGATTTCTATTCCACTGATGTTTTTTGAGGCACGTCAGGGAAATCATGTCTTAAATAAGAAGTTTACGAGGAGTCGTGTGATAGATATTCAGAAGGAACCTTTGTGTTTTCAGATGTCTATTAGCAGTTCGTTTGTCAAACGGGAAGTATTGTTACAGTATCGTTTTAATGAAAAATTAAAATATGGAGAAGATGCAGAAGTTGTAAATAAGATCATTTTGCAGCGTGGACAGTACGGTGTGGTCAGAGAGGCAGCATACCATTATCGGGTTCGTGAGGCCGGAGGCTCTGCAATACAGAAAGCACGACAAAGCAAGGAACAGTATTTAGATGTGTTACATTATCTGCATTTTGAGTTGATGAAGGTATCAGAGCAGGTCTATGGAACAGTGATTCCGTATTTACAGAATATGATGATGTATGAGACTATTTTTAAGCTTCGTGTACCGAAAGTAGATGAGAAAACACTGACACAGGCAGAGATTGATGCCTTTTTTGAAGATTATCATCGTATGGCTGTGCGGATGGATGATAATGTGATTTTAGGGTGCGGTGTTGGAAGCCAGATTATGAAATTATGGTCATTGCAGTTGAAACATCAGCTCCCTTTGCAGAGGCTGGTTCGAACAATCAGTAGTGGGAATGATGTGTTGTTCGTGAGAGGTAACCGACTGATTTCATTGCTTTCTCAATATAAAGTAGAAGTAAAAAGTGTGACGGAATTAAAGGAACAGGAAAAGAAAGAAGACTGCTACAAAGCATATGAGGTTTGTGGCTTTTTGCGGATTCCGGCTTTTGATGACAGCATTCGCTTATACAGAGAGGAACGGTTTTGCACAGAGAATCATTCGGAATGGAAGGAAGAGTATTTAGAAGCAGAGGAATGTCCGGAGGATTCGGTGTACTCATTAGGAAGACTTGTATGTAAAGGATATTCGTTCCGGTGGAAGGTTTTTGCAAAGGAAAAGGGTGAATTGCATGTTGCACGTGTTTTTGCAGGGTGTCAGGAGACGAAGATTCCTCTGGCCTTTCGCATAAGAGAAGGACTGGTTCTGGCAGAAGGTGTAACGATGAAAGACCGGGAAATCAGATTGGTAGTTCAGTAGAAGAGAACAAGAACAGGAATGAGAACAGGGAGAAAATCGTGGAAAAGGATACAGTAAAAATTAGTGTAATATGTGTGGATTCGCAGTTAGAACAGAATGATAAAATTAACTTTCCCCCAGAAACGGGGTATCAGCCCTCATGCATGGAGATATTAGAAGTTACCGGCCAGCAGTTTTATGAAGAGAAGGAAAAGGCTGTCAGACAGGCAAGAGGAGAGTATATTTTATTTCTTCTCAAAGAGTCGCAGTTACAGGATGGATTTTTTGACAGGATATTGCAGAAAATACAGGAAGCAAAAGAAGAAGTTTATGCGTTAAAACTGACAAGAAAAACTGCCGGAAAAAGGTTTTTTGAAAAAATGTTTTGCGACACAGAGTTAGATTATGTTGCAATAGAGGCAGATTATCTGAAGGTTTTGCGTGGATTTTTAGGATGTGTCATAAAAAGAGACATCCTGCTTACATATATGAATCGGCTGACGAATGGATGGGATGAGTCTTTGATTCTGACAGGGGTTTTAGCCAGAACAATGCGCTATGGATTGATTGATGCAACGCTGACATATGAACGGGAAAGCAGAGATTTTATTCCAAAAAGGGAATTGTCAGACCAAAGAGAGCAGTATCAGGGAATTTTCGAGCAGTATTATAAACCTTTGCTGGATTTGAAGGAAGGAAAATCAGATGGATTTGGCAGGTACATAGATACTCTTGTAACCATTGATATTTATTACAAAGTAAGTCTGTCAGAAATCCCTGAAAATATAGATCCGGCGTTGATAGAACAGTATAAAAACGGATTAGCCCAAATTACAAAAAGAATTCAGCCGGCAATTCTGGCACATGAGATTTGCAATGTTTTATCGGCAAATAAAAGGACCTGGTTACTTCAGAAGATGTATTTGCAGAGTGAAGAATTAGAAGTCTATACGAATGAAAAACAGGCTATCTTTATGCATGGAAATGTAATGGTGCGAAAGGCGAGTACCATTTTGGCAACGATCGAACAGTTTGAAACAGATGGGGAAGAGGCAGTTGTTGCAGGAAGGATATGCACAGCAATAAAATCAGACGATATTACCCTGGTATTAGGCATATATGCCGATGATACATTTCAGGAGACGACAGAATTAGAGGTTGTGCCACTAAAGGGAAAAGGTGAGAAGAGTTTAGGAGAACTGGTAGCACAAACCTATACATTTGCCGGAAGAATTCCGCTTCAGGGAGATAAATGCCAGGTCTGTGTATGTATACAGGCAGGGGATGCAATTGTTCCGCTTGAAATTAAAATAAAAGAAGATTCTCAGGCACAGTGGAGAATTCCGCAGGTTCGAAAGTATGATTCCTATCTTTGGACAGAGACGGAAAAACGATATCTTTTCATGCAAAAAAACAATACGGAACGGTATGAAGCCATGCAGAAAAAGCAGGAAGAGAGATGGATACAGCAATATGGAAAAGAAGAAACAGACATTTCACTTGCAAATGTTGCAAAATATGAAAAATATCGCAAATTATTTTCTAAAAACCGGGTCTTGTTAGTAACCTGCAAGGATGATTTGCCGAAAAAAGCCCGCAATGTATTAGCACAGCAGAAAAATATGAAAGTGGTTGTCGTTTCTAAAACGAAGAAAGAAATGAAAGGATTTAAGACGGTAGAATGGAAATCGAAATGGCACCGCTTCCTCTATATGTATGCCAGATATGAATGGAATCTGTTAGGAAAATATGAAAAATACAGTCCATTTGGAGAACAGGCATGTTTTTATGAAGGAATCCGTTGTGCCGTACAGATGCCGAAGGAGAAAAATGAAGAAAGTTAATGTATTGATTTCAACTTATAATGGAGAAAAATATATAAGAGAACAAATAGAGAGTATTCAGAAACAGACCTATCAAAATATTGCGATATATGTTCGGGATGATGGATCGACAGATGGAACCATTTCCATTTTGGAGGAATATGAAAAAAAGGGAGAGATTACACTGCTTAGAGGAGAAAATCTCGGATTCGGTGGCAGCTTTCTCACCTTATTAAAGGAAAGTGAGGATGGAGATTATTGGGCATTCTGTGATCAGGATGATGTCTGGTTAGAGGACAAGGTTACCTGGGCGGTAGAGTGGCTGGAAAAACAAGATGAAAAAATACCTTGTATGTTTCATAGTGCTTACTATTTAACCGATGAGAATTTAAAAATAGAGGCATCTTATTTACCACCGGAAAAGCCGTATACTTTTCGTAAATCAATTACAGAAGTATTGCACATGGGGTTTGCATCTGTGATCAATAAAGCTTTGAGAGATGAGATGCTGAAGGGAGAAATTAGTCATATTACTTCACATGACCATTGGGCAGAGTTAATTGTCATGAAATATGGGAAGGTAAAATTTGATGACAGAGAGGCTGCATACCATAGGAGACTTACATATAGCCTGTCTGGAAATTCTATGCAAGCAAGAATCCGGTGGCTGAAAGGTGCATTGAAAGGCGGGTCAGAAATACTTCCGGTTGCAAAAGAATTCGACCGGATCTTTGGAAAAGGCAAGACGGAAAAGGATTATAAAATCATTCGCTGGTTTTGTTGTGAAAAATATAATCTTAGAAAATCACTGTGCAAATGCTTTTATCCACATAGATGGAGAAGTAGTTTGTCTTCTGAATTGGTATTGAGGTTTTTAATGCTAATTGGAAGAGTGTAGAGGGATAGATAAATGAATGAATTGGTTTCGGTTATTATACCGGCATATAATAGTGAATTGTATATAGAGGACTGTATTGCATCGGTATTAGAACAGACGTATCAGGAAGTAGAGATTATTGTAGTGGATGATGGTTCTAAAGATCAGACACTTAAGATTTTACAAGGAATGTCAGAGATGCATTCGAATCTTATTGTTTTAACACAGGAAAATCATGGAATTGCATATACGAGAAACCGGGCAATCAGACATGCATCTGGAACGTATCTGATGTTTATGGACAATGATGATACGATGAAAAAGGATTGTATTGAAATATTTGTAAGGTTGATTCAAGAGAAGAATGCGGATATGATTGTAGGTGGATATCAGCGGGTGACACCGGAAGGAAAAATATTAGAAGAAATGGTATTAACAGATGATGAATGGTCAAAATATAGAATGATTTCTCCATGGGCAAGGATTATGAGAGCTGATTTTGTAAGAGAGCATCATTTAGAATTTGGTGATTTTAAAATGGGGGAGGATTCGTATTTTAATATTACTGCCTATAATGAGAGCAATAGAATTTATACAACTCCGTATGTGGGGTATCATTGGATTTACAGAGAACAGTCTGTTTCAAATACAACGCAGAAAAAGGCAGTTCATTCCCCGATTCCATTTTTAGAGGCTTTGATGAAAAGAAATGCAAGCCCTCAGTATACAAAACGGGAAATGTTTGAATATTTTGTAATTAAATACATTGTGTGGCATCTTACATTTATTTGTCCGCAGAGCACCAAACAGGAATTATCAGAGGCTTATAGCAGGTATTTTTCCTGGTTAAAGGAAAAAATTCCGGATTATAAGAAAAATCCGTATGTGGGACTATCGACACCAAAGGGAGAACGTGCTAAAATCAGAATGATTGTAACTATCTTTTGTAGAATGCCAAAAAGTGTTACAATGTTTTTTATGCAGATATATAAAAGAATTGCAATGTAAAAGAAGTTAGGATAAAAACGACACAGTTGCAAGAAATGAGGATAAAGTGAAACATACATTTGTAATTTGTGCTTATAAGGAAAGTCCGTATTTAGAAGAATGCATTCAGTCGTTAAGGAATCAGACTGTGAAGAGCGTCATTAAAATGATTACATCAACACCGAATGCATATATTTCTAATATGGCGAAGAAGTATCAGATTGAATTGATTATAAATGAAGGACATGGAGGGATTGTGCCTGACTGGAATTTTGGTTATGCACATACAGAGACTCCTTATGTCACAATTGCACATCAGGATGATGTATATTTTAAGGAATATACGGAATATGCGTTGAAGGAATTAGAAAGAGCAAAGACGCCGTTGATTTTTTTTACGGACTACTGGGAATTAAGAGACGGAAAATATGTGAAGTCTAATCGATTGTTAAAGATAAAACGCCTGATGCTTTTACCTTTCAGAATACGTGCATGTTATACAAGTATATTTATCAGAAGAAGGATGCTGTCTTTTGGCTCTCCAATCTGTTGCCCTTCTGTTGCGTATGCAAAAGAGAACCTTCCGAAACAGATTTTTTGTGAGGGATTTCGGAGCAATGAAGACTGGGAAGCATGGGAGAAGTTATCAAGACGAAAAGGAAGCTTTATTTATTGTAATGTACCATTGATGGCACATCGTATACATGCAGATTCTGAGACAACTGCAATTATCGCAGATAATAAAAGAAGCGATGAAGATTATGTGATGTTTTCAAAATTCTGGCCAAAGTGGATGGTAAAGGGACTCGTGAAGTCCTATGCAAAAGGTCAAGATTCCAATGGCATGAAATAGCTTGAGGAGAAAAGGTGATTCAGATGAAGAAATTAGTAATAATACCAGCTTATAATGAAAAAGACAGTATATTATTTACAATTAAAGATATAGAGGAAAATGCCAGTGATTTTGATTATGTTATCATCAATGACTGTTCTACGGATAATACGATGGATATTTGCCAGTATAATGGATTGAATGTAATCAATCTTCCGGTAAATTTAGGGATTGGTGGAGCAGTGCAGACCGGATATCTGTATGCATACAAAAATGGCTATGATATTGCGGTACAGGTGGATGCAGATGGACAGCATGATGCAAAGTATCTTGGAATGATGGAAGAATATTTAACAAAGAATCAGTTAGACATGGTGATTGGTTCAAGGTTTATTGAAAATGAAGGATTTCAGTCTTCGGGGCTGCGAAGAACGGGAATTAAGTTTTTTACCTGGCTGATCAGACTTTTATTTGGAACAAAGATTATGGATCCGACATCCGGACTTAGAATGTGTAATAAAAAAACCATTGAAATGTTCGCCAATGAATATCCGAGAGACTATCCAGAACCAGAAAGTACGGCACGATTGCTGCGACATAAGAGAAAAGTAGCGGAAGTACCGGTCAAGATGCGGGAGAGGGCAGGAGGAGTCTCTTCTATTTCTATGTCTAAGGCGATTTATTACATGCTGAAAGTAAGCATGGCCATTTTAATAGAACGATTTCGATAAAGGAGGACTGACATGACTTTCAAGTTACAGGTAATTATTGTTTGTGGACTATTGTTTGTTACCCTGTTTATGTTAAATATGGTACGAAAAAGAAAATTAGAATTAAAATATGCATTAAGCTGGGTGATTTGTGCCATTGTATTGGTAGTATTAACTTGTTCTCCTTCGCTTTTAATTAAGCTGGCGGATTTTCTGGGAATCTATTCACCGGTGAATATGATTTTCTTTTTTGGGTTTGTATTTTTATTAATTATCGTATTTATTCTTACGGTTGCCTTGTCACGTGTAACCGAAAAAGTCCGGAGACTGGCGCAGATAGAGGCTCTGACAAGTAAGGAAGTTGATGAAAAAAGAGAAAAATTATTAGATGAGATAAAGAAAGAGGAAAAATAAAATGAGCAGTGTATGGATGATTATTGCAATGATTGTAATGTTAGGGATTACATTATTCTATTATAATGTTATGAATATCAGTAGTATGGAAGGGTTTCTTCTTGCAATCGTAACGGTTATTGTAGCGATGTTTATGGGAGCAACTATGCATCATTTAAGTATAGGAATTGCAATACTTGTGGGTATTGCTGCTTTTGGTGTAATTTTTTTATGTATAAGAAGAAAAAAAGAAGCGGGAGTGTCGGATTTCTTTTCACCGGCACTTACCGCTGTTCTTGTTTTATATGGAGGAACGCTGGTATGTTTTCATGGTGATTTTATTCAGAATATTGATGATTTTCATCAATGGGCGGCATCGGTAAAATATATTTTAGGAAAACAGCAGATGCCGGTGACCGGTGATTTTATTGGCACAGCCAGTATGCCAATGCTTCCATCCCTTTTTTATGTGTATTTTCAGAAAATCGCAGGATATAATGAAGGAAATATGTACGTATCAAGTTTCCTGTTTTCAGCAGCAGCGGCTCTTCTTCCTTTTTGTAAAGAAAAATGGAGAAGCAGTAAGAAGATTCTGGTGTATATCTGGGCGTTTTATTTAGGATTATTTACGTTATATGTGCATCCGTATAAAAGTCTGTATGTAGATCTTCCGGTTGCAGCCTGGGCTGCAGGAACGTGTCTTTGGTGGATGCAGATTCATAAAGAAGAAAAAGGCCTTGAGAAAAAAGAGGAAAAAATGACAAAATACAGATGGATTTTTTTACTCATCATGCTGATGGTTATTTCTCAGATTAAATGGGCAGTTGGTATTTTAATGGCTGCATTTGTTGTTTTTTATTTTGTCATCTGGGCGATTGTAAGCCTTGGCTGGAAAGAGATTGGAAGAATTCTAAAGAAATACAAAGTCTGGATTCTAGGTGGAATTGGAATCGTACTTGTCGTTGGAATTGCATTTGTGCGGGTGAAAGGGAATGCTTTTTTACCGGGAAGTGTAGAGGCAACAAAAGAGGCACTGACTGTTTCGTCGGAGAAAGCAAAATTTACATTAGAAAGTATGATACAGAATCTTTGTACCCGTCCGTTTAGTGAATATTCAAATATAAAACTGACATTTTTCCCATTTGTCTTAGGTGTGCTGCTTGTGCTGTTAGTGGGAGGATGGATGGTAAACCGGAAGAACCAAAGACTTCTTGCTTATACAGCGATTTATGATTTCCTTTGTATTTGCGGGTATTTGCTTATTTTGTATGTTACATATGTGTCAACATTTTCATATGACGAAAGTATTAAAAATGCAGCAATTCACCGATATCTTTCGATTATAGCAATTTTTATTTATATGATTACAATTGGAACCATGTTAAGCAGACAGTTAGAATCGGGAGTAAAGAAAAACGGATCGCAGCTTGTGTTAGTAACATTAATTGGGATATTGTTTGCAACAGGAATCAGTGATAAATTCTGGTGTAAGGCATCTGCAAAGGATCCGAAATCCGTCTATGGATACCAGGCAATTCAAAATACGAAAACCGGAATCAAAAAGTTAAACCGATATCTGAAAGAAAAGGACCGCGTGTATTTTGTGGCACAGAAATATACATTAGAGAAGCTAAATGAATTTCCAATGACAACCGTATTATATTATGAAGACCAGAAGGTCAGCAATTATATGACATCGCCATGGAAATTTTATGAGGGAGGCAGTCTGCAGTTTGTTGCGAATGTACCTACCACCATTGATAACTGGAAGGATATTCTAAGAGATGGTGGATATACCTATATCTGGGTATACCAGTCTGATGAGTATTTCTCGGAAAAGGTACAGCAGCTGTTTGGCTACACACAGGAAGTTAAGAGAGGATTGTACCAGATTCAGTATCAGGATGGAAATGTTTCAGGGTTACAGTATGTTACAGCGTTATAAGGAAAGGAACACAGATGCAAAACAACAGGAATGGGAAGACATTTGTAAAAAAGGTATGGAAAAAGCTTAAAATGATTCGGAATAAAAATAATCAGGTTCTTTTTTTCACGGTTCGTGCAGATGGAAAACTATTAGATAATATGCAGGCAGTGTATGATTCCTGTAAAGGGAAAAAGGTTATTTTTGCAAAGATGTATCCACATAGTAAGGAAGAAAAGGCACAGGCAAAAAAACTGATCAAAGAGAGCAAGGTAATTGTAACGGATGATTATTTAAGCTATCTGCGGAGAATTGATCTGAAAAAGGAGCAGAAGGTGATTCAGATCTGGCATGCATGTGGGGCATTTAAGAAGTTTGGATTAGATGTTGCAGGATGTGACGTTGAGAAGGAATTAAAATCTCATAAGCAGTATGATGCGGTTATTGTAAGTTCAGAGGAGGTTCGAAAGGTGTATGCAGAGGCTTTTGGAATCCCGGAAGAACGGGTGATTGCACTTGGTACTCCAAGAACAGACCGGTTGTTAAGTGAGAAAAATAAAAGAGAGACAAGAAAGCGTTTTTACGAAAAATATCCGGAATATCAGAAGAAAAAAATCATTGTATATGCACCGACATTTCGAGAGGCAGGCGGGGAAAGAATAGAACTAGAACCACAGTTAGACTGGAATGCGGTAAGTACATTTTTAGGACCGGATAAAGTCTTATTGATACGGAATCATCCGGTTATGAAATATGATTTGCTAAAAGGGGCAGAATTTCAGAATATTAAAAATGTGCCGGAAGAAAATACGAATGATCTGATGCTCGTTGCAGATGTAGTGGTTACAGATTATTCTTCGGTTATGTTTGAAGCTGCACTTTTAAATAAATCTATGGTATTTTACTGTCCGGATTTGGAAAACTATGATAGAGATTTTTATTTGAAATTTCCAGAAGATGTGTATGGAGAATTTGCGACGAATCAGGAGGAATTCCTAAAATCATTGACCAAAGCTTTAGAGTGCGATAAAATAAAGGGTCTGGATACATTTAAAAAGAGATATTTAGGAAGTTGTGACGGACATAGCGCAAAGCGTGTTGCACGACTGATTGCAAAATATAGAAAGGATTGAGATTGTGGCAAATATCAGATTACATGGCAGCGATATGCTGCCGGCATTACAGTTGAATAAAGATCTTATCCAAACGGCAGATGATGATATGGATTTGCAATATGAGGTGGACAGGGATTACCTCTGGACGTCTTGTTTTTCCATGTTTTCGAATCAACACTTATGTGATAAGATGAATTCCAAATATCATAACGATACGAATCGTATTTATAAAATGGACTATGAGAAGAATATGGAAGCCTATATTTCCCAGAATCCCATGGATTATCTGGTTTTGGATCTGTGGTATACGTATCAGATTCCTGTTGCAGTTTTAGAGGGAGAAGTTTATACATTTAACAAAGCCTTAAGACAGAGTGAATTTTATATTGATCATAAACGTGAATTTGAGATTTATGAATTTAAGGAAATGACAGAGGAACAGTGGAAGGGATACTTAGACCGGTATATTCAGGTCATCAGCAAATATTATGATAAAGATCATATTATTTTAGTTCGCATGAATTATGCGAAGGATTATATAGATTCTGAGGGCGTGCATACCTGGGAAAGAGAAGACATAGAGGAAAATAATAAAAATCTGAGAAAATTAGAAGATTATTTTATAGAGAAGACAGATTGCTATCGCATTGATTTAGCACGTTATTATAAGGTCGTTTTTAATCCGAAAAAGGGACTGCTAGAATATGGATATGAGAAAGAATTTTTTAAATTCACAAGAACTTTTATTTATAAGATTATTGATACAAAGCCAGAACAGAGAAGTTTTGATACCGAACCATATTCGAAGCTGTTGTCTAATTATGTAAGCCATTATGAGGAAGGAAATATTCCGGATGAAAATGGATTTTTGCTTCATGAAGATGATCTGGTAGATTCTATCGTACTGACGATGAGTAAGCAGTGTATAGAGCGGTACTGGAATGATTTTTCTAAAATGAAGGAAATGGCACCGGAAAGTATAGAAGAGATTTTGAAAAAGTATGATTTTTGGTGCTCGATTGACTTAAAAGACATGCTAAAGACAATGACAGCACTAGATAAGGGAGAACTATTCAGAGAAAAAACGAATTATTCTTCTGTTGTGAAGTTTCATAATCGATATGAGGCACAATTTTTGAAAATGGTAAAAAAAGTGTTTGAACAGTTAGAACCATCGATAGCAGAGAACATTTCCCTTGAAAATGTAAGTGGTTATTATGACATTTTAGTTGCTTTTCGAAAAGAAGACCGTAGGGAATGGAAACACTTTATGAAGCAGTTAGAGAAAAAACAACCTGCAATTTTAGATAAGAGAAGTATCAGGAAACTAAAGCAATTGAAAAAAGAAGGAAGAAAAATATCATGAAAAAATATTTCCAGTCATTTTTAAAATACAAGTTTCTGTTAAGTGAGCTTGTGAAAAAAGGAATTAAACTGAAATATCGTCGCTCATATTTAGGAATTATCTGGACATTGATTGAACCTTTGTTAACTATGATTGTATTGTCCGTTGTATTTAGTACGATTTTAGGAAAGAAGGATCCGACATTCCCGGTTTATATTTTGACCGGACGTTTGCTTTACAGCTTCTTTTCCCAGTCTACAACAGCGGCAATGAAGTCTATCCGTTCGAATCAGGCGATGATAAAAAAAGTATATGTACCGAAATATTTATATCCACTTTCTTGTTGTGTATATAACTATATTATCTTTTTGATTTCACTGATTGTATTAGCAGTTGTATCTGTAGTATTACATGTGTATCCGACCTTCCAGTTAATCTGGGCAATTGTTCCATTGATTACTTTATTTTTCTTATCGTATGGAGCGGGATTAATCTTATCTACAGTTGCTGTATTTTTCAGGGATATGGAATATCTATGGTCAGTCGTTACCATGTTGATTATGTATACATGTGCAATTTTCTATTATCCGGAGAAATTGCTTCATTCTGCATGGAAGGGATATTTATTAAAATTGAATCCATTATATTGCATTATTGCTAATTTCAGAAATGCAGTATATGGCACACCTATGAACATGAAAATGATGGCCTATTCCATCGTATTTAGTATTATCGCAGTTATTGTAGGATTACGGGTATTTTATAAGAAACAGGATAACTTTATTTTATACATCTAAGGCAGAAAAGGAAGCTGTACCGAAAGGAAAAGGGAAGCGACAGACTGTACAAGGATAGAAAAGAAATAGGAGCAAACATGGCAAAGAATAAGGCAGTTGTAAAGGTTGAGCATGTTAGTATGAAGTTTAATTTAAGCTCAGAAAAGGTGGACAGCCTGAAAGAATATTTAATTAAATCAATACGAAGAGAAATTACCCATGATGAATTCTGGGCATTAAATGATGTATCCTTTGAATTAAAAAAAGGAGACAGACTTGGAATCTTAGGATTAAATGGTGCCGGAAAAAGTACTCTGCTCAAAGTCATTGCCGGTGTATTCAAACCGACAGAAGGAAGAGTGGTAAAAAATGGAACAATGGCTCCCATGCTGGAATTAGGAGCAGGATTCGATCCACAGTATACAGGGGCTGAGAATATCTTCTTATACGGTTCCGTATTAGGACTGTCAAAAGAATTTTTAAAAGAAAAATATAATGAGATTGTAGAATTCTCTGAATTAGGGAACTTTATAAATGTTCCGCTAAAGAACTATTCATCCGGAATGAAGGCAAGATTAGGTTTTTCCATTGTAACACAGGTAAAACCAGATATTCTGATTCTAGATGAAGTATTAGCGGTAGGAGATGCAAAATTCAGAAAAAAAAGTGAAGCAAAAGTCATGGAAATGTTTGATCAGGGAGTCACCGTATTATTCGTTTCCCATTCACTTGCACAGGTAAAAAGACTATGTAATAAAGCAATTTTACTCGAACATGGTCAGATTATCGCAGCAGGAGAAATCGACGAAGTCTCAAAAGTATACGAAGAAAAAACAGACAACTAAAATCATGCGGTGCCAGGGACAGAGGTAAAACCTAGAAACAATCCATCTAAATGTGTCTAGAGGAACCCAAGATCAAAACTACCAATAATTGACATCATGCTTTCAAGACAGTATAATATGTTAGATGCCAGGGTCCAAAAGTCAAAGGTGGTCATGCTTGCATGAACACACATTTGACCTTGGGACCCGCCAAACATGAGAAAGAGTTAAG
>CAKRHW010000006.1 GCA_934339365.1 uncultured Lachnospiraceae bacterium
CTATCGCTTTTCCGTAATCATCACAATAATAACTAATTCAAATACATCTCATGTTCTTATTAATCTTCGTTCTCTTCAAAGTGTTTATCCTTAAAATTAAATTCAAATACATCTCATGTTCTTATTAATCCTTCTTCTGCCCAATTATATAGTACTAATTGTCGTATTCAAATACATCTCATGTTCTTATTAATCATCTACCATGTACCCAGATGTTAATTATTTAATTTTATTCAAATACATCTCATGTTCTTATTAATCGGATAAAAGAAGGTGCTTTTCCATAAATATGTCCTTATTCAAATACATCTCATGTTCTTATTAATCAATGATTATTTTTTATTCCTCAGACGGTGTTCCATCATTCAAATACATCTCATGTTCTTATTAATCTTTCCCTCCGTTTAAAATTGTGCCACAGTTAATCATATTCAAATACATCTCATGTTCTTATTAATCCAACAGTTTTGTGCCGTTTAAAATCTATTATATTCCAGATTCCTTGATTTTACAAGGATTCATCCTCATTTTACCAGGTGTCTCTTCATACCAGCAAAATATTTTATTTTGTTACCAATATCCTTGATTCTTTGCGGTTTATAATACTTTTCATCAAATAGCCGGTTGGTAAACTTGTATTATAAAATTAGTGTCTCCCCATCATCTCTTTCCTTTTTTCCTAATACTTCTTCACCAAAAACATTATCATTCATTAGCTTAATAATACAAATAAAATCTTCTTCCTCATTAATAATTTTTTTTAAATCATTTTTCAAGCAAATTAATTTTGATGGTGACATTTCTCCACGAAAAACAGAATTTTGATAATGAGATAAATATTTTTTACATATTTTAAAAACCTTTTGAACTCGTTTTTCGTTTACATCATAAAATACAAATGCATAATTATAATTCATTTTTTTCTTATTGGTCATCATATCCCTTCTTTCAAACTAAAAGGAACAAATTCCTTTTCTTCTAAAATAAATTTAATTAGTTTATAACAGTCAAGTTTTATTGCTGTACGATATGTAACTTTCCTCTTCAATCTTGAATGCATAAATACAGATTCCATTCTACCTTCAAATGCTTCAATAAATATTTTTCTTCCCTCTTCATTCAGCATACAGTAATTTAATTTTCGTTCAAAATGTTTCGCTACCTGTATCTTTCGATTATTCACAAGATCAAATATAGTTCTAAAAACTATTACCGGTTTAAATACTTCGCACATATCAAGGCTAAGTGAAAATCTGCCTTCTGACGGTTCGTGTAAATAACTAATTCTTTGATCTAAGTGTGTTTGATATATCGCAGAAATTGTTTTTCCATACAACAATGTGTTTCCAAATGATACCATCGCATTCATTGGATTATCTGGTGGTCTTCTAACCCTTTTATTCATAACAAAATCTTGCGGAAGAAAAAACTTAAAATTACTATAAAATCTTGTCCAAACATCACCCTCAACAGACATAAGAACACGAATATCATTTGCTGCTTCAACTCTCAGATAAAATTCATTTCTTATCCAATCTATTGTTTCTTTTACTTCCTTTTTATTGTGTTTATAATAATGGTACAATACTTCATAAATATTTTGCCCAATTCCCCTAACAATTGCCTTTGCAATTCTTAAACGATTATTCTGAAATGCCTCTACCTGTTTAATTAGCATTTTGCCACTCATATAATGATCCCTTGGATAAAAGGTACCACTATATCCTTCATAGTAATTAAAGAAATGTATAACAACATGATTTTTGGACAAAAAATCAAGCAATTTTGTATTGATAGAAACTTCATTAAAGCAATATATTTCCTTCGTATTTTCAATTGGTATATAAACATTTTTCCCATTTTTACGAAAGCAAAGAGAATTATCCTTTCGACTTAATTCTCCCATAGATGTTATATATCTTGTACTTCCCATAATAATCCCTCCATTCATAAACTCCTTATTCTGATAATCTAAATATAGCAATACTCAAAATAAGCACATTTTTTACATTGTGGTTTATTTAAAACTGCAGGCATCTCTTTTTGTTCTAATAATGTTTCTATAGAATGGATATATATATCAAGTTGTTTTTCAATATCATCTGTAAGTTCTAAATAGATTATTTTTTTATCTGTTTTTTCTTTCTCAACAAATTCCAATTTTCCCTTCCTGTTAATTCCTTTTTCTTTTAGCACCTTTAAATAAAATAATAGTTGCCATTTCGCTGCTTCTACATCAGCATCTGACTTCTTTACCTCTGTCAAATATTCACTTGTTAACTTATCTAACCGAATATTATCAATTGCAATCTCTGTATTATCATAAGTATTTTTTTCTTCATGTATTGCTCTTCCTATTTTTACCTGCTCACTATTATCCTCTAAATTCAACCGATTTCCATGCAGGTAACATTGTCTTTTACAATGAAAAAAATAATTTACAAGTGTTCCATTTACTCTCATAAATATCCCTCCTAGATAAAATCCACAAAATCTCCTAATTGTCCCTGTATTTTTTTTCGATTTAATCTTCCATTTTCAAAATACTTATCGCCATCCTCAACATAAAAAAGCTCACCTATTTGACCATCATACACTAAATCCGAATTTTGTTTTATTTCATAAATAAAATAATTCATTTTTGATCTAATCTCCGATAATTTAACTTTCTTCTTTGCATAACTCATTACATTATCCATAAGTAATTCCTTGTACTCATTCCAGATCTGATTTCCGTCTAATTCATTTTCATTCTCGTCTAGTATCGTTCTTCCTAAAAAAACTGACATATTCCAATTTTGTTCTTCTATTAACTTCATATGGGCACATATTTCTGGAAAATCTAATTTTGCAACCTCATTTTTAAAAAAATTATCTATCGTCCTGTTCTTGTTATTTTCTAAATCTTTTAAAATCAAATCATAATAAGAAACAAAATCTTTTTGTCTTAATAATTCCCATATATTAGGTTGTTTCACTAAATAAATCCATTCCGACCGTAAATCTCCTTTATAAATTATCTTCGGTTTATCTATTTCAAAAAAATATACAATTCCTACTCTGCTTCTTGAGCAGGAACGATTAATTCTTCCAAGGAATTGTTCTTCACTATCCATTTTGGATATATTTTTATATCCGATATCCATATCAATATCTAATCCTGCTTCCACTACTTGTGTCGCAACTAGAACTATAGTTTCCCCACCTTTTTTCACCTGATCTATTGTTCTCTTTCTCTCTAAAATACTGTCATCCCCTGACATGCATAAAATTTTTGCATTAATTTCGCCCTCCTCTGCAGCATTTTTTAATCTGCAATACAGTTCTTCTGCATTTGCTTTTGTAATAAATTCAATCAAGATTTTTTTATTATCCTTACAATTCTTTTTTACATGCTCATACAACTCATCCATTCCAATATCTTTTTCCAACAATTCTTTACTAATGTTCACTCGGTTTTGAAAACATGGATGATTAAAATATTTTTTTCTTTCTCGAATTAAAAAACAAGTTCTTTCAGATTTTTTCTTTAATATTTCCAAATTAGGCAATGTTGCTGACATAATAATTATTTTCATATGGAGAAACTCTGCTAATTCTGAAAGGAAATTAATAATTTCACCCCAAATAGAATTTCTATAACTTTGAATTTCATCTAGCACAAGAATACTTCCTGCTAATTGGTGAAAACCAAATGCAGACTCCTTTGTTTCACCAAATATCGTATCAAACAAACTCACATGCGTTGTTAAAACAATAGGATAATTTAAGAATTGTCTATTCAGCAATGATTCCACATAATATTTTTCGCTTTCATTATCCTCATCTCTTTTTCTTCCATCTTTAACTTTTTTAATTGGAGTAATAGAATTCACCACCGATATCTTATCCATTACATCTGAATGGTTTTGAAAAACGTTTTGCATAGTTTCCTGATTCTGTTCAATCAAAGTATTAAATGGATAAATATAATATATTTTCTTAAGTTGTTGATCTGACATAGCCAGTCTAAAACTTAAATTCATAGAAATGTTACTTTTTCCACTTCCTGTTGGTGCTTCGAGATAGAAAATATTTTTTTCTTTCTCTTTCAATAATTGTCGCTCTGCATCTAAAAATATCTCATCTCTTAAAACATTAATATTCGTCTCTTTCTTTAAATCTTCTGCTTTCAAAGGATAACTCTCTTTTTCATATTTACGGATAAATTGATTCACATCCGTTTTCTGATAGATTTGAAAAATACCTATCATATCATTCAGTTCACCAAAATCCTGTATTTCAACATCCGAGTCAAACTCGGACGTTGCATAATAATCTGCTGCTACCAACATTGAGTACGTAAGCTTTATATAAAAATATATCCATATTGTTATGTCCTTACTTTGATTTTCTCTTTCTTTTTTAGCCATATCAATCATTTGTCTAACATTATTTTCTGTTAAGTTAAATGTTTCTTTTGTAATTTCATCTGGACAAACCCTAAAAATATTTTTTATTATCTTACAATTTTTTTCTCTATCATTAAAATCATTCATAAAATCATCAATACGCTCTAGTTTACTATGATGTCTGGATATAATATATGCATTACAGAGTATTACTACACATAAATGTTTTATATCCTCTATGCTAAATTGTTTTATCCTTTTAAAATAGTAATCAAGATGTATTACTGCTGATAATGCAGAATGCTTTGTCCCCACAGATTGATACTTTATATCTTTCTGGAATTCTTCTCTCTCTAGTAATTCACGTTGAAAATTTGGATTATGTTTCCCTACATCATGAAAAGTAACTACATTGCACCACATTTGAAATGCAAGCTTTTTTGCTTCTTCGCTACATGGAGCCATAAATTTTCTTAAGAAAAGTTCTATTTTTATATCAATATTTTTCGCTTTATTAATTCTGTCAAAATATTTCTGACAAAGTTTTGTATGGTCTCTGAGAGGTTCCCATATCTTCTGTTCTCCTATAACCTTATCGTGTGCATAATAAATTGATACATTCTTGATAATATCTTCTAACTCTATAAATTCTAATTTCATATTTTGTCTCCTTATTTTCAAAAATGGGAAACCGGAGAGATTTCCGGCTCCCCATTTCTGGTAGAACACCTAATAAAACATAATATTTTTATTATCAGCTAAATAAACATCTTTATCTTCCCATATAACATCTGCATCAGTAAAAATAAACTTTCTCAATATATAGTTATTCGTCCATCCACTAATCTCATATGGCAAATTTTCCTGATATTTAAATGGTAGCGATTTCTCAGAAAATGGATTTTCTGTTTGTAAGGTCCCATTTTCCTGTGGAAATAAATCATAAATTCTTCCACTCCCGTTTTTCATTTCTGTCACTTCACAAATCTGAACATTCTTAATGTCTGCCGGATGATCATTCTTCCCTAAATATGGAATATAGATACATTTTTTCTCAAGCAAATATTTTGACAGTTCTATTGCCTCCGGACAATCTAATAATACATAAATTTTCCATGCTGGATTTTCTAACCATTGTTCCTTTACAATAAGATTACCACCCGTTTCTTTTGAAGCATATCCAACCGAATTATTAAATGTCTGAATCTTTTTATGTAAAAATCCTTTTTCAGCCAAAGGACAAATTGCAACTTTCAAGCAATTCAATTTCTCATAAAATTCCGGATAACTTTGCGTTAATTTCTTTGTTTTTCCCTCTTTATTTAACTGTTGCGTATATCCTCCATATCCAAGAATAGCTCCAAATAATCCCATTAGTGCAACTTTATGTATATTCCCATAAGTAAAATATACATACGTATTTACCTCTGGTTTTTTGAAAAAAGCAGTCTTTCCCTCAAGTGTAAAACTTATCGCATCCATAGGCTACACCTCTTTTTGTGTCACAATGTGATATGTTTTTGCATCCTTTATATCTGTATTTAAAACAGTCGTATCTGGATTATAATATATTTCTACAGACAAAACGGAATCTTGTAATTCTTCTAACAATTCACCACACAAAACTGAAATCGTATTCTTTTCTTCTCCCTTTCGGAAATGAATATATGTAGTTAAATTAGGCAAGTATACGTCTGGCTTAGTTTCTACAAATAATGCAAATTCATTTTCACATCCTTCTTTTGCATTCGTTGCAAATGACGTTGCACTTACTAATGCAGTACGCTTAAAATTCTCATAATCTTCCTGGGTATAACCCTCTGTTACTCCCAATTCAACAAGTTCTTTATATGCTAGCGGATTAATTGCGAAAGGATAAAAATAATGTGCTTCATCGCTTACAATTTTTGTTCCCAGAGTAGAATTTTTTGCTTCTTCTTTCTCTTTTTCCTTGGAAGCATCCCTAAACGGAGATAATATCTGTTGTTCCTGTGGTTCCGTTTCTGGATATGCATTAAATCCCTGTCCAAATTGTACAGCACCTGTAATTGCAATATTATTTCCTGATTCTGCATACGTTGCTCCAAAATTTTTCACATCCACTGCATTCATCAAATTAGTAAGAACCTTTTTACTATCTTTTGCTTCATCTTTTCCTGTTTCACCAAACAGGTAATCATATCGCTCCTTCAAAGAACGTGGTACTAAAGAAACGATTCCTTTACTTTCAGAAAATTTCATTGACTTAATGTATAAAACTTTTTTCCCTTCATTATCCCACATCTTTTTCATTGGATACTTCAATGCTTTATCACTTCCAAATGTTCTTCCATCTGAAATAGTTTTCGGATAACCTGTAAAATCAGCGTTCCAGTTTGCCATAATTGACGAAATCCCTATTGCTCCATATACTCTTTTATTCATAATTATTTTGTCCCCTTTCCTGTTGTTTCTAATAATATATTATTCATTGTGTATCCCATGGTAATCATGTCCTGCATAACCGGTCCCTCTGGCTCATAGCCTTGTACCATAGCATATAAATGTTTGATTTTCTTTGCACCAATCGGAATGTTATAGTTATATTTCTTATAATACCTCAAAAGTAAATTTTTAATTTTTTTATCGTCTTTCGCATTTAAAAATGGATTAACCAGTGACTGAGGTTTTTTTAATGCTTTACTTTGATACACCATATAGGCTGCCAATTGTCCTACTCCAAAATAATATTCCCGGTCACTTTCCATTCCATAATCTTCATCTGCTACTAATTTTTTCTTTAATTCTTCACGTAATTTCACAGAAAAATCTGCCATATCCTCTCCTCCTTCTGAAAAATATTGCATCAACGACAAACGCATATTAATCTGTTTTGCCGCCTTTAACATATATCCGTTTAAGATTGAACCTTTTATTAGTTCTAATGACAATTGATTCCAAAAAGTTTTCATACCAGCATTATTTCCCAGATGAAACCATTGAAACAATCTCTTCCTTGCCAGTAATAAATTTCGTTTTAACGATTCATCTGTAGTTTTTATATCATCTTCTTTGCTGAAATAATTGTTAACCAACATTTTTGAGAAAAAGATTTCATTCACTATTCCCTCTAATTCCTCATACTTCTCGCACTCAATTGCATTTTCAAAATCTTTATGATTATCGTCTTTTATACCCAGAAAATTATAATATGTAAATGTTTTATCCAAAAAATTATTAAATAACGGCACTACATCTTGATCAATAATCTCCACTTCTTTTCCCTTTTGTATTCTTAAGAAAAGTCCTCTTATCTCATTTACAGGGTATTCATCATTCTTGCAAGCTTCAAATGTGTTTTTTTCAAAATTCACATAAACATTATATTTCCCTGCAGCTGCAAATCCCATTAGATAATCAAAAAATTGTTTTTGAAGCATGACATCTTTTTCATTCAGTAAATATGGAGTAGCTATCTTTCTCGTCTTAATGGACAAAAATGGTTTTTTTGAATTCATTCCCTGATTATTATCCGGCAATCCCAAAATTTCGTCATTAACTTCAATATTATAATTATTGCTATTATAAATATTAGGAATAAAATAACGTTGCCCCTCTTTCTCATATTCAGTTTTATCAGCCTCAAAAAATATTTTTAAATACTCCTTTTTAGACAAATCTATCTCTGAATCTAATTGTTCTAACTGAAAAATATGGTTTAAAATCCAATTTTTATTTCTTTCAAGCGATTCTTCATCTACCTTTCCAATTTTATCTTCAACACTCTGATATAACATCATTGCAGATTTTGTTTTTTCATATTTCATTGCCGGATTTCTTAAAATTTCATAATATTTATTGATTACTTCCGGAGTTAATTTTCCATTACTAAGACTTTCTTTCTTCACCCAAAAAGACAAATAATTATTCGAATGAATGATTTTAGACGAATCTTGTGGTTTATTCATAGATATTAAATCACTGTGATAATCAAAATAACATAAATCTCTATATCTGCTTATATTATTATCTATCGTTTTCTTTTTTTTATCGATCTTTATTTCACTTTTCGATACAATATTCCCATCTTTTCCAATAATGAGATATGTACCATCTTTAAGCATATACTGATCTAATATTATATCTTCTCCTTCCACTTCCAACCTTTTTTCAAAAGCCTCCAGACAATCACTAAGCATAATCTCACCTCCCTATAACCATCGATAATTACAGAACCCCATGCCTCTTGCGTTAAGTTCAGAAATACCTACACCAATTGCTAAATTAGCAAGTCTTTGAGCATTCTCATTTTCTGATATATATAAATTAAACTTATCGCCTAGCAAATGAATATTTTTATAAGGAATTTTAATTGGACATTTATTTTTAAATTCAATTCCATTTATAAATTCGAAATCTTCATTCATTTTTTCTCCATAAAAATTATTCCATTTCTTCAGTAAATTAACTTTTATTCTTTCCTCGTATTGCTCTATGGAAAGAGAATCTCTCCAATATCCTTTTTCACATCTCATGATATCCGGAGTTATCGTATATAAAAGTTCCACATGCTTCTGTGGAATAATTCTTATCTCTGCTGTTAATCCTTTTATGCTATCCGTATATCCATTTACAACATGTTCGGCTAAAAATTGCGCAAATTGCGTATTAATTGTCCGTATGGTTAATGTATATATCTTGTCCTTTTTATATAGCTTATCCTCCTCAATAGGATACGGACAATTAAAAGAATATGGCTTAAAGCAATTATCTTCATGCAACTTAGCATATTCTTCACTTTTCATTAATCCCTGATCAATAAAGTCCGCTACACAAGATAAAATTCTTTCTGCTTTAATATCTTTTAAAAGATATAATTTCATTCTAATTTGTATAATTGTCACAATCCATACTCCTTTCATATGTTTTTTTACATCTAATGCACCATGTAATTATATGTTAATCCCTGTTGTGTGCAATGTCAATATAATTTTTATTTACCAGCAATCTTTTTGTCTGTTTCAACAATATCATAGCTTTACATCTTATTCACCTTCTTTCTTATTTTTCCTTTATTCTATCACTCACCTTTTCTCATGTCAATATCTTAATTTATTTTTAACGTTGATTACTTTTTAGGACTCAATTATTTTTGAGCCCAATACACACCTTGTGTTACTATTAATTCCAAATCACGTAATTAATTTTAAACGTGTTCAAATACATCCCTATGTTCCTATAACATAACTTATTTATTATATTAAAATTATAAATTATTGTCAAACTCACTCTTCTTTAGTTTGTGTCAAATAATCATTGGCAACTTTCTTTTTTACCAACAAAATAGAACGTTGACCTAGAATATAAACAGTAACTGTTCTTAATCACAAAAAACAGGCCTGCCATCTGCTTTTGCAGTGACAAGCCTGTTTTTTTCTATCCACCTGGCAATTCCCTATGAATTGTTTCTTTTTAATTTTTATTTTTTAAAATTGGAATCTTTGCCATCCGTACAACCAGTGGAATCACCATTACGAACCACACCAGTGGTTCTGTTGCAATCACGCCTTTATATCCCAGATAAGGGACAAGTGTTGCTGCAAGTATAATTTTCCCGACCATTTCTAAACCGCTTGAAATCAATGGTATCACATGTTCTCCCAGGCCTTGCATCGCATTTCGAAAAACGCAGATAACCGCAGTCACGAAGTAGAACACCGTATTGAATTTCAGATAATTCGTTGCATTGGTAATAACAATCTCATTTTTGCTGCTTGTGACCAGATATACGAGCCATGGGCCTATGGTGTAGCTTGCTATGATTGTCAGCACACACCAAATGCAGGTATAGATGGTTGCAAGTTTGATTCCTTTTCGAATTCGTTCTGCCTTTCCGGCACCAAGATTTTGTCCACAGTATGTTGCCATTGTCTGACCAAATACACTAAACATAATCATAAATATTTCTGAAATTTTTCTTGCAGCCGTATGGGCAACGATGATTTCCTGTCCTAGTTTGTTGATTGCAGTCTGTAATGTCAGGGAACCGATATTTACCAGGGAACTCATAAATCCCATGGATAACCCTGAACCTAACATATTTTTCTGCATTTGTCTGTCTCTGCTTTGAAAGTCTGCAAGTCTTATCCGTAATACCTGATATTTTCGAAACATATAGATTCCGCAGACAACTACTGCAATTACCTGTGCTAAAACAGTTGCAAGTGCCGCTCCTCTGACTCCCATTTTTAATACCAGAATAAAAAATAAATCTCCCAAAATATTCAAAGCAACAGAAATAGCTAACACGACAAGTGCTGCCACTGTATCTCCAAGTGCCCGGAGGGTTGCAGAAAAGACATCATATAACAAGGTTGCAGCCATTCCTGCAATGATGACAAAAATATATTGTTTTGCAATTCCCATCAAATGTTTGGGCACATTTAAAAACAAAAGAATCGGGTGCAAAAACAGAAGTCCTGCTGCCGTCAGAAGAAGGGTTATGATAAATCCCAGTTTTAATGCCATAGCAAATGATTTTCTTTGTCTGTTATCATCCTTTGCACCAAATGCCTGTGCTGTGATAATCGCAAATCCATTACATAATCCAAGCAGAAATCCGACAATCAGATTGCTTAATGTCGTTGTTGCGCCTACCGCTGCAAGTGCATCATTTCCAAGATAAGATCCAACAATCCGAATATCTACCAGACTATACGTCAACTGTAATAGATTTCCCAGGAAAACAGGAAGTGCAAAACCTAAAATACCGGCAGAAATATTTCCTTTCGTTAAATCTCTCATCTTCTACTTTCCTTCCTTTGTTAACTGATCTATTTTATTGATCTCCTCTGTTGACAGAGATGATCCTTCTAATATTTTCAGGTTGTCAAGTATCTGTTCTGGTTTCGAAGCACCAATGAGCACACTGGTGATTTCATCATCTTTTAACACCCATTTCAGAGCCATTTGTGCTAAACTTTCTCCTCGTTCTTCTGCCATCTGATTCAGTTCCAAAATCACCGGAAGTTTTTCCTTTACCTGTTCATAATGCAGATATCTTCCGTCTGTTTTAATCCGGCTGTCTTCTGGAATTCCATGCAGATATCGGTCTGTCAGCATTCCCTGTGCCAGAGGACTAAAACAAATGATACCTTTTCCTTCCTCTTTTGCTGCCTTTTTCAACCCATTTTCTTCTATTGTCCGGTTAAAAATATTATAAGAATTCTGATTAATAATAAACGGGCAGTGCAGCTGTTGTAAAATTGCTGCTGCCTTTTTCATGGTCTCTCCATCATAATTAGACAGTCCAATATATAATGCCTTTCCACTTTGAACCAATTGATGCAAAGCCAGCATGGTCTCTTCTAGTGGAGTCTCTAGATCCATCCGGTGATGATAGAAAATATCCACATAATCTAATCCTAAACGTTTTAAACTCTGATCCATGCTGGCAATTAAATATTTCCTGCTTCCACCATCTCCATATGGTCCTGGCCACATATCATATCCGGCCTTTGTGGTAATCAAAAGTTCATCCCGATATGCGCCTAACTGCTCCTTTAGAATCTTTCCAAGATTGCGCTCTGCACTTCCCGGCTCCGGTCCATAATTATTAGCTAAATCAAACATCGTAATTCCATGGTCAAATGCCGTAAAACACATCTGTTTCATATTCTCATAGCTCGAAAAATCTCCAAAGTTGTGCCAAAACCCCAATGAAATGGCAGGCAGTTTCAACCCACTGCTGCCACATCTTCGATATTCCATTTCCTCATATCGTTTTTTATTTGCCTGAAACATAAATACCTCCAATTCCCGATTGTCCTAATCTCTAGATGCCATTAACTGTTCTGCATAATCTAAAGCTTCTACAATATTTTTATGGAAATTCTCTTCTCCAATCATTTCCACAAAATGATCCTTCTTCATAACTGACATTGGCTGCTCATTTATATGCGAAAATACCAGTGTAATTTTCTTTTTCTTTGCACGATTTGCAAGTTCCCGTAATGACTTCATGGCACTTGCATCAATTGCAGGCACGCTTCTCATTCGTATTACAACAACCTTAGTACGATGATCACTATTGATATTTAAAATCTGATCGGCTGCTGCAAAGAAAAGTGGTCCACTAATTTCAAATACCCGGATTGTATGCGGAATATCTCTTAATTTTTCTGCTTCTCCCGGTGTTACATTTGGTTCATCTGCATATTTCCATGCTTTAATATCTGCGGTTTCTGCCATACGTTTCATAAATAACAGTGCCGCTAATACTACACCCACTTCAATTGCTACTACCAGATCAAAAATAACGGTTAAGAAAAAGGTAGCAAGCAAAACAATCACATCACTCTTTGGTGCTGTCTTTACTAAATGAAAAAAAGAAGTCCAGTCAGCCATATTTGCTGCAACCACTAATAAGACAGCCGCCAGCGTTGTCATCGGAATCATTGCTGCAAGTGGCATTAAAAGCAGTAAAATAACCGTCAATGTAACGCAGTGTACAATTCCTGCAATCGGTGTACGTCCACCATTTCGAACATTTGCTGCTGTTCTGGCAATGGCTCCGGTTGCAGGGATTCCGCCAAATAACCCGGAAAAAATATTTCCAAGTCCCTGACCTACTAATTCTGCATTCGACTTATGTGTGTCGCCTATCATACCATCGGATACAACTGCCGACAATAACGATTCGATTCCGGCAAGAATCGCAATGGTAAAGGCTGGAGATAACATTTCTTCAATCAAATCCATTGATAATCCCGGTACATGCAATGCCGGAAAAGAAGATTTCAAAGTTCCGTATACACTTCCGATTGTATTAACAGGAAGCTTTCCAATTGCTACAATTGCAGTTGTGACAATAATTGCAACCAGTGAACCCGGTATCTTATCTGTGATTTTCGGCCAGATAATCATAATGACAATCGCTGCTACTCCAATTGCGGAAGCTGTCCAGTTTATGGTTCCAATATTTTTTAAGTATGCACTTAATTTTGCCAGAAACTCTGATGGCACAGATGCAATCTGAAGCCCTAAAAAGTCCTTAATCTGTCCTACAAATAATGTAACTGCAATTCCGCAGGTAAATCCGGTTGTAATCGTATACGGAATATACTTAATCAAAGCACCAAAGTGACAAATCCCCATAATCACTAATATCACACCTGCTAAAATCGTTGCTACCATCAATCCATCTGTTCCATATTGTTTCACAATCCCATAAATAATTACAACAAATGCTGCTGTCGGTCCTCCAATCTGAACCCTGCTTCCTCCAAAAAAGGAAATAAAAAAACCGGCAATAATTGCTGTGTAAAGTCCCTGTTCCGGTCCTATTCCTGAAGCGATTGCCAGTGCAATTGACAATGGAAGAGCTATAATTGCCACAATAATACCGGATATAAAATCCTTCATAAACTGCGACTTATTATAGTCTTTCATACAGTCAAACAACTTAGGTCTTAATTCATTCATAATTTTCCTCCATAAATGTAAAAATGTGTCACAATCTTTTATTATACGATTCACCTTTTTATATCGCAAGTAGATTTTTTAATATTCTCATTTTGTCTCTTCTTACTTTTCAACTTCCATCTTTCTATGCTATAATGGCATTAGAATTAATTACAGTATTTTAAAATTTAGGAAGGGGGTTTTTATGTTTCACTACTTTTTACAGCTGAATTTTGCAACGATTTTAATTTCATTTTTTATGTTAATTTTTGTGAATGCAAATCCTGTATTTCATCGAAGAATCATTCGAATGTTTTCTATCGCAACAATTTTACTCTTATGTCTAGTTGTTGTTGACAGCATCGAATTCTGGTGTTCCACACTCTCCTTTCCTACACTTCTGCGTATCATCGCTTCTATTGTAGGATATGCTTTAAGACCAGCTAATATCTACCTTGTAATTACCCTTTCCTGTGGTGACAGAGTCTCTCGTAAGTTCAAAAGACTCCTTGCACTTCCGGTGATTTTAAATGCACTGATTGTCTCCACCGCTCTTTATTCGGGTATCTGTTTTTCCTACACAGAGAAGAATGAATTTGTACGTGGTCCGCTTGGTTATTCTACTTTTATCGTTTCTTCTTTTTATTTAGTTCTCTTAGTTATTTTAACGAAAAAGTTTTACCAGACCGAACACACTTCTGAATTACTACTTCTGAATTACTGATTGCTATTTTTATTGCACTGACTAATACGCTTTCCGTAATTCTAGAATCCTTTTTTCACTATGACGGACTCATTAATATCACCGGTGCAGTAAGTATTGCTTTTTATTATATGTATTTAACCACACAACAGTTTAAACGGGACCCGTTAACTCATGCACTCAATCGTCGTTATTTTTATTTAGACGCTGATCATCTGATGGAAAATAAATATTTAACCGCAGTCATTTCCATTGACCTGAATAATTTAAAGGTACTCAATGATCAGATTGGGCATGCTGCCGGAGATACTGCTTTGTGTACCATTGTGTCCTGTATTCAGAAAATACTGCCAAAAGGATGTCATCTGTACCGTACCGGTGGCGATGAATTTATGATTTTATGTTCACATTTTTCAAAAGAAAAGGTGCCTGCTCTGATTGCACAGATACGGGAAGATCTTTCAAAGACTCCTTACTGCTGTGCAATTGGTTTTGCCACACCAAGTGCAGATTTAGATTTTGAACAGATTTGTTCTCTTGCTGATGCTGCCATGTATGCAAATAAAAAGAAATTAAAACGGAATGACACGATTCGCTAAAAGTTGCTGTCTTAATGTACTCTTTCTCTCAATAGAGTGTATTCTGACTTCTATTTTCTTGTTTTCTATACATAGTTATGTTACATTAACTGATACTAAGATTTAAGCATCTATTTTAAAGGAGGAACTTTATGGGATTTTTAAAAGGAAAAACTGCAATTATTACAGGTGCCGGACGTTCAGTATTAAGTGATGGCACATGTGGTTCAATTGGATATGGCATTGCAACTGCTTATGCCAAGGAAGGTGCAAACCTTGTAATTACAGGAAGAAATACACAGAAACTGGCGGATGCCAAGGAAGAATTAGAACGTCTTTATGGAATTAAGGTTCTTACCGTTCAGGCAGATGTCAGTGCAAAAAACGATAATGAATCCATTGTCAATTCTGTAGTTCAGCAGACAATTGATACCTTTGGACGTATTGATGTCTTAATTAATAACGCACAGGCTTCTGCATCTGGTGTAACGATTGCTGACCATACAACCGAACAATTTGACCTTGCTGTTTATTCAGGTTTGTATGCCGCATTTTATTATATGAAAGCCTGCTATCCTTACTTAAAGGAGACAAAAGGTTCTGTCATTAACTTTGCTTCCGGTGCCGGATTATTCGGTAACTTCGGACAATGTGCCTACGCCGCTGCAAAAGAAGGAATTCGTGGACTTTCTAGGGTTGCAGCAACAGAATGGGGTGGTGATGGCATTAATGTCAACGTCATCTGTCCATTAGCATGGACTGCACAGCTTGAGAATTTTGAGAAAGCTTATCCACAGGCATTTAAGGAAAATGTAAAGATGCCACCTGCAGGTCATTATGGCAATGCTGAAAAAGAAATTGGACGTGTCTGCGTACAATTAGCAAGTCCGGACTTCAAATATATGAACGGAGAAACACTTACACTCGAAGGTGGTATGGGACTTCGCCCATAATCTGCTTCTTACAAAAATGGATTCCTGTTGTCTTTCATGACATACAGGAATCCATTTCTTTTTTAATTTCTTTTTCATCCACTTAAGAATCTCTACGCATCATAGCTGCTTTTACTAAATGCTTTGCAAGTACAGAGGTCGTAACCGATCCAACCCCTCCCGGTACCGGAGTTGCAGCAGATGCAATATCTGTAATCCGGTCGAAATCAACATCTCCACAGAGTTTTCCTGTTTCATCTACATTGATTCCAACATCAATAATTACTGCATCTTTTCCAACATATTCTTCATTTATCATTTTTGCCACGCCTGCAGCCGCTACAATAATTTCTGCCTGCTTGCAGGTTCCTTTACTATCTACAGTTTTCGTATGACAAACCGTAACAGTTGCATTTTTCTTAATCAACAACATTGCAACCGGTTTCCCAATCACCAGACTTCTTCCTACTACCGTAACTCTTTTTCCCTGCAATTCAATTCCTGCATATTCTAGAATCTCTATTACTGCTTCAGCAGTACATGGTGCATATCCGGTCTCATCTCCCGCAAATACTTTGGCAAGATTCATCGGAGAGATTCCATCTAAATCCTTTCTTGGATCAATGCGATTCTCAATCGCTTTTTCATCTAACTGCTTTGGAAGTGGTCGTAACAATAAGATTCCATCGATATCTGGATCTTCATTAATCTTATCGAATTCCTGTTGAAAAATAGCATTATCGATTGTCTCCGGGAAAATAAAAGACGTACATCTTGCTCCTATTTTCTCCATCTTCTTCGTTGCTCCTCGTTCGTAGGAACAATCATCTGGTCTATCTCCCACACGAATAATGGCAAGATGAGGCAATGCTCCTTTTATCTCCTTCATTTGCTCTGTTAATTTTTCATTGATTGCATTTGCAACAGGAAGTCCTTTTAAAATCTCCATCATTTTCTCCTTTTTCTAAATCACATTTACCGGACAGCATCAAATACTCTTTGGTATACCGCATCTGCTATCTGATTTCCTTTTTCTAACAACTGTTCTGCCTCTGCATTCATCTTGTCTGCAGTCTCTCTTTTCTTCATCATCTTCGTATTGATAAAGACATTCAGGGCTGCTCCATTCAGAGCCGCTTTACACATCTCAACACCAACACCCGCATCACTGATTGCAATTCTGTTTCCAATTTCAGCAATTCGCTCAATCATTTCAATTGCCTGAAGAATCTTTTTCATCATCGCCAGTGGTGCTTCACTCGCTGTAAAAAGAGCTTTTTCCATTACTTCTGTTCGGTATTTGATCTGTTCTTCTGTCTCTCTCGGAAGTCCATATGCCTTCGATAACGGCTCAAATGCTTTTGCATCCTTGTCCATGCACTCTGATAATTCCTTCGTAAGCTCTGTTGCTTCTTCTATCAACCTCTCTACTTCTTCCTGATACTGTGCATACTTCTTCTTACCGGTTGTCAGAGATAAAACCATATTCCCCAGACTCATACCAACCGCTGCAACATATCCACATGCACCTCCGCCACCCGGTACCGGTGCACTAGAAGAAAGTACTTCTAAAAATTGATCCATTTCCTGTTTTATCATCATTTTTTCTTCTCCTAATAAAAAATATTTTTACGTCTCAAAATAGAACTGATTATGATTGCCTGATCTGTTCATTCTTTATATTTGACCCAAAATTCCAGAAACGCTCCGCTGCTGCTGTCATTACCTGAAAATGTTTTTTTACAAGAAAAACCTTTGACTCATGAACCGGTTCAATAATTTTGCTATAAGTCAGATTCTCTTTATTAATCAGATTCTTCGCACTCTCCGGGCATATAATCATTCCCAGATTATGCTGTGCAAGCTCCATTACAGATGTAATCGAATTATATACACAAAAAATATTTCTTTCCATAGAACTCTCATTAAACCAATTATTGATTTCATGTTGAACCAGCTGTCGAATTGGAATCATGAGTGGTTCTGTCTTTAATCTCTCTAATGGAATTCCTTCTGTCTGATCTGCCAGCGGGTGCTCCTTACTATACACAACAATCCATGGTTCCTGATACAAAAATACACGATCATAATTCTCCATGTTAAATGGCTCCCGAACCACACCAACATCCACCAGATTCTTCTCTAGTCTTTCCTGTATATCATCACCAGTACCTGTCCATATCTGAAAGTGAATCTTAGGTGCTATCTCATGGAACTCTTCAATAATTCGAGAAAGAATACTTCCTCCACATGTCTCAGTTGTTCCAATGGAAACCGTCCCATATTCATTATTCCCCATCTTCTCTAATTGTTGCTCAGTCTTCTCTACAAGAAGTAAAATCTCTTCTGCCTGTTGCTTCAGAAAATATCCTTCCTCTGTCAGTTGCAATTGCTTTCCACCACGAATAAATAATGTAACACCCAATTCTTCTTCTAGTTGTTTCATCTGTCTGCTCAATGGTGGCTGTGCCATACAAAGCTTTGCCGCAGCTTTTGTAAAATTGCGTTCCTGAGCCGTCATAAGAAAATACTTCAGTGCCTTAATATCCATGAAACTCATTCCTTTCATTGCACCATCTTCATACCTAAAAAGTATTAATACCTATATATTATATGTATTTTGCTATAGTTGTCAAGTGTGCTATAATGCAAAATGCACGAAAGGGGGTTTTTCATTTGAATACGAAACAAAGCCGCGAATGTGCCATTCACTTTATTATGGCATTTCAGTGGTGCTGTTTCAAGGGAACTGGCAGTTACAATTGCTCAACTATTTTTTCAACAAATAATTTACGACAATTCATCACTGCAACCACTTATTATTTTTATAGCAAAGAATCAGAACATCTTAATAAACTAAAATTTTATGGTTTTACATTACTTTCTTATCATGCAGGTGTTGCATTCTCATATCTCGCCTGGTCCTTCTTACATATTTCAAGTATTTACCTGTGTCTGATTCCTCTCCCGGTTGCTTTCCTTTTAATTACATATGAAATAAATCTTTCCTCCGCAGTTGAAATGAACGGCTGAGAAATTTCAAAAAAAGGGCATCGCAAAAGCGATACCCCATTTTTATATCACGATTTATTATTTCTGTGGTCCAGCTGAAACTAAAGCCTTTCCTGCTGCATTTCCTTCGTATTTAGCAAAGTTCTTAATGAATCTGTCTGCTAAGTCCTTAGCCTTTGTCTCCCATTCAGAAGCATCTGCATAAGTATCACGAGGATCAAGAATTTCTGTTGCAACTCCTTCAAGTTTTGTAGGAACTTCGAAGTTGAAGAATGGAATCTTCTTTGTTGGAGCCTTTAAGATTGCACCATTTAAGATTGCATCGATAATTCCACGTGTATCCTTAATAGAGATGCGCTTTCCTGTTCCGTTCCATCCTGTGTTAACAAGATATGCCTTAGCACCGCTCTTCTCCATCTTCTTAACAAGTTCTTCTGCATACTTTGTTGGATGAAGCTCTAAGAATGCCTGTCCGAAGCAAGCTGAGAATGTTGGAGTTGGCTCTGTAATTCCACGCTCTGTTCCGGCAAGTTTTGCTGTAAATCCAGATAAGAAGTAGTACTGTGTCTGCTCTGGTGTAAGGATAGATACTGGAGGAAGTACTCCAAATGCATCTGCTGATAAGAAGATTACGTTCTTAGCTGCTGGTGCAGAAGAGATTGGACGTACAATATTCTTAATGTGATCGATTGGATAAGATACACGAGTATTCTCTGTTACGCTCTTATCTGCGAAATCAATCTTACCATCCTTATCAAGTGTAACGTTCTCAAGAAGAGCATTACGCTTAATAGCATTGTAGATGTCTGGCTCTGAATCCTTATCAAGGTTAATAACCTTCGCATAACATCCACCTTCGAAGTTAAATACTCCGTTGTCATCCCAGCCATGTTCATCATCACCAATTAAAAGACGCTTAGGATCTGTAGAAAGTGTTGTCTTACCTGTTCCTGAAAGACCGAAGAAGATTGCTGTGTTCTCTCCGTTCAAGTCTGTATTAGCTGAACAGTGCATAGAAGCCATTCCCTTAAGTGGAAGGAAGTAGTTCATCATAGAGAACATACCCTTCTTCATCTCTCCACCGTACCATGTATTGATAATAACCTGTTCCTTGCTTGTAATGTTAAACATAACAGCTGTCTCAGAGTTAAGTCCTAATTCCTTATAGTTTGTAACCTTAGCCTTAGAAGCATTGTAAACAACGAAATCTGGCTCGAAGTTCTCAAGTTCTTCTGCTGTTGGCTTAATGAACATATTGGTTACAAAGTGTGCCTGCCATGCTACTTCAACGATGAAACGGATAGCCATACGTGTATCCTTATTAGCTCCACAGAAAGCATCTACAACAAAAAGTTTCTTATTAGAAAGTTCTTTGATTGCAAGATCCTTTACAGCCTTCCAAGCTTCTGGAGAAGCCTTGTGGTTGTCGTTCTTGTACTCATCGCTTGTCCACCATACTGTATCCTTTGAATTCTCATCTTCAACGATAAATTTATCCTTAGGTGAACGTCCTGTATAAATACCTGTCATTACGTTAACAGCGCCAAGTTCACTGACCTGTCCTTTTTCATATCCTTCTAATTCAGGCTTTGTCTCTTCTTCGAATAATTGATCATAAGAAGGGTTATAAACAACTTCTGTAGTTCCAGTAATACCATACTTACTTAAATCGATTTTTTTCATCTTGTACTTGACCTCTTTTCTTTCATTATAGTAGGTGCAAAAGCACCAAAAGTCTGATAAGATTCCTAAAGTAAAAACTTTACTTACCTTCTGTTATTATACATGATTTGCCCATAAAATCAATAAATTTTCTTTGACTTCTTGCAAAACACAAATTTTTCAAAAAATTTCATTCCTTATTTTTTTAATAATGATTCAATTTTATCAATTAATGCAATATCTGCCGGCAGCCAGTTAACACTTCGAATGGTATCACCTGTCAGCCACTTCGCATCGGAAGCTTCTTTTAATACCAGATCTCCGGAAATGACATGTGCCTTCAGACAAACCATAGAAAGATGAAAAGACGGATAATCGTATTCTATCGTATCCATTACTTCGCCTACTTCAATCTCTGTCTCAAGCTCTTCTAAGATCTCACGTCGCACTGCCTGTTGTGCAGTTTCTCCCGCTTCAATCTTACCTCCCGGGAATTCCCACTGCCCTTTCCATTCTCCATATCCTCGCTGCGTTGCAAATACCTTTGTACCCGTTTGATCAAAAATAACTGCTGCCGCAACTCTTACTACTTTTTTCTCTGCAGATTCTTCCTGCTCTGTACCCTCTGCTTTTTCAACCCCTTCGTCCTCAATACTGACACGTTCTACATGCAATGCCAGATATCCAATCTCCATGTCTTCTAATGGTGCACACAGTGCTTTACTTAAATGATTACATATTGTCTTTGAAAGTGCAAATGATTCTGGAAAATTAATTCTGATATAATCATTCATATTTACTTTCAGTGATTCCTTCGTCATTGCTCTTGCTACCATATATTTTACATGATTCATCAGACGATTGTAACTAAAGGACATGATATTAATCTTAATCCCTTTTTGTGCTTCAATCAGGGAAACACATTCCCGGACAGCACCTGCCATCTGCATAGACAGTGCTACCGATTCTTTTTCTAAGGCAGAATGGATATGTAATGCTACATATCCAATCTCATCATCATCTACTGCAATTCCTTTTGCCTTCTTTAACATCTCACGAAGCATACAGGCAATCTTATACTCCGCATGGAATAGCACCTTAATATCATCTGTCAGTGGGTTCGATATCTGTTCCCCATTCTGAATACGTTTTACTGCAAATGCAATATGATCTGCCATCGGGAATAAAATACTACGGTCAATTTTTCCAAATCGAGCCTCTGCCTCATTCAATATTGCATTCGCCATCTCAAAATACTCAGGCTCTACACTCTTTATCAGTTTCTCTGCATCACCCTTTGCAGATGTACTCTGGAGGGAATAGATACTGCATTCAAGAGGACGTTCCATCTCTTCTCCGACCTTTTTCCCGAATCCTATTCCCTTTCCTAGTAGTACATATTCTTTTTTATCCTGGTTATCAATTACAATCACACCATTATGATTCAAAACTTTACAAATACGATACATGCCTTCCCCTCCCTTCAATTCTCATCTCTAAGAATTGATGCTTTTTTCAGCGATTCCAACTCCACGAAGGCATCTGTTTTCTTTATACCTCTGTGTCTGAATATTCGCAGATTTTCTTTCTTAACTTTAAGATCATAGATGGTGCTACGGAAAGCTCATCTATTCCCATCTTTAAAAATGTCTCTGTAAGTTCTAGATCTCCACCAAGTTCTCCACAAATACCTGCCCAGATTCCATATTTGTGTGCATTCTCTGCCACCATCTGAATCATCCGTAAAATTGCTTTATGATGTGCCTGATAAAAATCATCCAGACTCTCATTCTGACGGTCAATGGCAAGTGTGTACTGTGTCAGATCATTCGTTCCAATGCTGAAGAAATCTACCATCTGTGCTAATTCATCACTAATCATCACAGCTGCAGGAGTCTCTATCATAATTCCCTGTTCCGGAATTTTGTAAGGTATCCCCTTCTGTTCTAATTCTTCCTTCACTTCATCCACAATCGCATAGATTTTCTCCACCTCTTCTGTAGATGTTATCATTGGATACATTACTGATAGATTACCATAAACTGCTGCACGAAACAAGGCACGAAGCTGAGTTTTAAAAATATCCGGTTGTTTTAAACAAATACGAATGGCACGATATCCCATTGCCGGATTATCCTCTTTTGCAAAGTGAAAATAATCTGCCTGTTTATCCGCACCGATATCGAGTGTACGAATAATTACCTTCTTACCGGCCATCGTCTGAACTGCCTGTTTATAAGCGGCAAACTGCTCCTCCTCCGTTGGAAAATCATTTTTTCCCAGATACAGAAATTCACTTCGGAACAATCCCACGCCTTCTGCATCATTCGCAAGTACATTGGCAAGATCTGATACATTTCCGATATTCGCATACAAATGAATCTTTCTGCCATCTTTTGTAACAGTTTCTTTTCCTTTGTACTCCTGTAAAAGCTTGTTTTTCTCTGCTTCTTCCTGCATTTTCTGCTTCGTCTCTTCACAGACTTCATCGGTTGGTTCAAAAATAACCTTTCCGGAAAATCCATCTACAATCGCCTGACAACCATTTGTAACCTGTTCTATCTCTAATGGTGTACTGACCAGTGCCGGAATATTCATCATTCTTGCCAGAATTGCAGTGTGGGAATTCGTAGAACCATGCACCGTTACAAATGCAAGAATCTTATCTTTATCCATTTGTACTGTCTCACTCGGACTCAGATCATCTGCAATGATAATTGCCGGATCCATACTGCTAAAATCTACTGTTGCAACACCTTTTAGATTATTTACCAGACGATTTGAAATATCCTTAATATCTGCAGATCTTGCTTTCATATATTCATCATCCATGCTTGCAAATATCTGTGAAAAATTATCGCCTGTCACCGCTACTGCATATTCTGCATTCACGCTCTCGGTACGAATCATATTCTGAATCGACTCTTGAAAATCATCGTCATCAAGCATCATCTGATGCACTTCAAAAATTGCTGCATTGGCTTCTCCAACTTCCTTCAATGCTTTCTCATATAACTTCTGCAGCTGAGCCTTCGAATCTTCTACAGCCTGCTTTACCCTCTCTATTTCTTTTTCCGGATCCTGTGCTTTTTCTCTTTTAATCTGAACATCATCTTTTTTCAAAACCACAACCGGTCCCATTGTAATTCCCTTATAAACTGATTTTCCAATATATTCTTTCATAATACCCATCTCCTTTGTCTTTGAGATTATAGATTTGCCTCAAAAAATGCTTTAATTCCTTCACATGCAGCTTCTTCATCCGGTCCCTCTACCTCAACTGTAATTTCCTGTCCGCATTTTACTGCTAATCCCATAAGTGCCATCAGCTTTGTGGCTTCAGCCTTTTTTCCTTCCTTATTGATTACAATTTTACTTTCATATTTCTTTGCTTCTTTTACAAGCATTCCTGCTGGTCTTGCGTGGATTCCAAGTTCGTCCTTAATTGTGTAAACAAAATTCTTCATAATAATCACCTATTACCTTTCTGTATTTGTATTTGTATTTATATTTTTATTTTTATTAAATTACTGTGTCAAAAGGTCTGCTCCCACCTGTGCCCGCACAGTCGTGGGAGACTGGCCTTCAAATTCGCCCCGAAATCTTATGATTCATAGCGAATAATCGCAAATAACGGATCTCCTGCTTTGATTTCTCCATTTGCAAGGAGTTGAATCTCCTGATTATCTTCTAATTCGGTACATAAAACCGGTGAGCAAAGTGATGGAGCATGTTTTTTAATATAATCTAAATCTAACGATAAGAGTTTGTCACCCTTTTTCACCTTCTGTCCATTTTCAACATAGCTTGTAAATCCCTCTCCGTTCAATGCAACGGTGTCAATTCCAATATGAAGTAACATTGAAATTCCACTGTCTGTTGCAAATCCAATGGCATGTTTTGTATCAAAGACGAATACAACTTCTCCATCTTCCGGAGCAACAATGGTAGCTTCTGTTGGTGTTACTACTGCACCATCACCCATCATTTTTCCGGCAAATCCTTCATCTGGTGCCGTCGATAAGTCTGCTGCAATTCCTGTGATTGGACTTGAGATGACAATTGTTTCTGCTATCTTTCTATCCTCTTTTTTTGTTTCCTTTGGTTCTTCCATTTTCTTCTCCTGTACTTCTGATTCTACAGGATTTGCTGCCTCTTCTTCCGGTGCGTTTTCTAAATAATCTTCCAGATTTGACTTAATCACAGTTACTCGTGGTCCATAAATAACCTGAACACCATTTCCTTTGTGAATTACACCGGATGCTCCTGTTGCCTTTAATAATCCATCATCCACAAGGTCTGCCTGATATACTGTACAACGAAGTCTGGTTGCACAACAGTCTACATCGGAAATATTTTTCTTTCCTCCAAGTCCTCTTACGATATTTGCAGAAAGTTCATCTTCTATCTGCTGCTTTGTTTCTCCACTCTTCTTCGCATTGACATCAGCTCTTGTATAAAGCTTTACTTCATCCGAATCTTCTCTACCCGGTGTCTTTAAATTCAATTTCTTGATTAAGAAGCTGAATAAGAAGTAATAAACAATAAAGTAACCGATTCCGACAATTACAATCCAGATCCAGCTTGTCTTTTTATTGCCCTGTAAAATACCAAACAGGAACATATCAATCAATCCACCTGAAAATGTCATACCAACACCGACATTAAATACATGCATCAGCATATAGGCAAGTCCTGCAAACACACAATGAATTCCATAAAGTAAAGGTGCTACAAAGATAAATGTGAATTCCAAAGGTTCTGTAATACCTGTCAACATAGAAGTAAGTGCTGCTGAAATAAGTAATCCCTGTACTGCCTTTCTCTTCTCAGGCTTTGCTGTACGATACATGGCAAGTGCTGCTCCCGGAAGTCCGAAAATCATTAATGGGAACTTACCTGACATAAATCTGGTTGCGGATACTGCAAAATGTTCTACGGAAGGATCTGATAACTGTGCAAAGAAAATATTCTGGGCACCTTCTACTACATGTCCTGCTACTTCTAATGATCCACCTACACCTGTCTGCCAGAATGGAAGGTAGAACACATGATGAAGTCCAAATGGAATTAATAATCGTTCCATAAATCCATATACCCAGGTACCTGCATAACCGGATTTTAATACGACATCACCGATTGCATAAATTCCTGACTGAATTGGTGGCCAGATAAAGTACATTAAAATACCAACCAGTACAAATACAAGTCCGGAAATAATCGGTACAAATCTTGTTCCACCAAAGAAGGATAATACCTGTGGAAGTTCAATCTTATAAAACTTATTATGAAGTGCTGCCACTCCAAGTCCAACAATGATACCTCCAAATACACCCATCTGTAAGGAAGTGATTCCACAAACATCTGTGGTAGCTCCGGCAAGCATTTCCTTTGCTCCACCATTCACTGTGATCAATGCACTGATTGATGCATGCATAATGAAAAATGAAACAACCGCTGCTAATGCTGCAACTTCTTTTTCTTTCTTCGCCATACCTATGGCTACACCCATGGCAAATATAATCGGCAGGTTCGTAAATATAATATTGCCTGCTGCATTCATAACCTGTAAAATCTTATTTAATACGGTTCCAGGTCCCATGATGCCTAATAATCCATATGTTTTTAACATCGTCTCATTTGTAAAAGATCCACCAAGTCCTAATAATAAACCAGCAATTGGAAGGATCGCAATTGGAAGCATAAAGGATCTTCCAACTCTTTGCAAAACGCCAAAAATCTTATCTTTCATAATATTCCTCTCTTCCTTGAAAAGCAAAGTTTCAAACATTCAATTGTTTTAGTGTATCCATTTTTGAATCTTTATAATCATACGAATTCCCATGCATCCTGGCTGATTTCATCTGCTTTGCTGTCTCTGGTCTCTTCGTATAGGAAAGTGGAACTTGCTTACGGCCGATTGCAAACATCCTTTTTTTGTAGATATTAAAAAAAGGCACTAACCTACATAAATATCCAAAAATATCTATGAACGGTTAATGCCTGCATTATCAGTTACACACCAACTATTTATAGTTGTATAGTAGCATAAGATTGCAAAATTGTCAATAGGTTTTTTGTGGTTTACAAGTTAATTTGTTTAAAAAAATTTTATTTCTTTTGCTAAGCTAAAAGGAATTATTTCTCCAGGTTTTGTCTCACCGTATGCTCTTTCAGCATGCATGTAATCCACAATATCTTTTGCCTTATAATCTTTAAACTTTGCTATCACTTTATCCAATATAGCTTTTTCTCCATCTGATAATACGGAATAATCCATATTAGCAGTTGGATATACATGAAGCATAGTATCGTAATTGTAACTCATTTCCTCTTGAACATTTAAGTTTTCTAAATTCATTAAACTATAATGCCCCAAATAATATATAATACCTTCTTTACATGATGGAGGTGCTCATTATCAGAAAGATAGATTTATCAAAATTGTAAATATCTAAGCAAGTCCTCTCTTACCGGGTGATGCATACGAAAAACAGCTTTTGTAATTGGTTGGATTTTTCCTTTATTATCCTCTTTCGTGGCATTTTTAGCTTCCACTATATCAAATTGTCCCATATAATAAAAATTAGACTCTGCATCACTTTTCTTTACCAGCAAATGTTTCTTAGGTGCTGTCATTACATCGTTCATATATGTACTGTCCTTTTTCATTCCGATTTTAGAATCCCACTTAAAAATTATGTTATCTTCAAAAACATCTGCATAATCTGGTTTTCCATCAACATAATTCTTTTCATCTTTGCTTTCTTCCTTATGATAGGTAACAAAAAGAAAAACGTCATCTCCGATTCGTTTCATTCCATACATGATAGACGATAAATCCTTACCGCAATTCATAAGAAGACTCACATCTCTTCTAGAATATTTTTCATATAACACAAAAGGAGTTTCTTTTTCTTTTCCTTTTTCATATTTATCTGAATATCGGGCGATTCCAACGGAAATAATATCTTCTATTTGTTTGTAAAATTCCTTATGCTCCAATCTGTTTTCGTAGCTTTTCAGTCTTTTTATAGCTCCCTTTTCGTCATGTCTAAGAATATCGATGTTGCAAAACTTTTGATATTCTTGCTGATTGATTACAAAATTCCCCTGCAGGACCCGTACTGCCTCTTCCATTTGTGTTTCATCAATGGAATATCCATATTTTTCTTTATACTTCCTTTCGAACTCCTTCATTTCTATGGTATCATTTGTCATCAAATATTTTAATATTTCTAATTCATCTGGCCGTACTCCACTTAAAACTGTTTTGGACAAATACTCTAGAGTCAGTTTTTCCTGTTCACTAAAGGAATTTTCATAGGAGGACTTTTCCATTTTTTCTAAGAAATTATTGTATGTCTTATATTCCTTTATAATCACAAGAGGATCTATCTCACCATTCTCATAAAAATCAATCAAAAATGGCACCCTTCCCAAACGATTTTTCAAAGAGATATAGCTATTCCTGATAATTGTTTTGATTCCCTTCATTTTATCAATAGATTGAAAAATCTGATTTTTAGAAACCTCATCAAAATGAATGGTGGATTCGCCAGGAATTGTACTATTTCCACTGATAACATACTTTCTGATGGTATCCGCATTATAACTTCGATCTCCAGACAGAGCCACCGGAATCATAAAATTATTATTGTAATTGCCAATAAAATCAAGAATCACAACATATTGTTTTCCTTCCGCTTTTCTTAATCCCCTTCCTAACTGCTGAATAAATACAATTGGCGACTGGGTTGGACGTAGCATGATTACCTGATTCACTTCAACAATATCAACACCTTCATTCAGTATTTCCACAGAAAAAATATAATCCAAAGGCTCTAAATTACTTTCGGAATCTTCCTCCATTGCAAGCCGCTCAAAAGCTTCCTCCCGTTCTTCCTCCGACGCATTTCCATTTAAGGCAATGGTCCGATATCCATACTGGTTAAATTTCTTTGAAAGTTCTTCTGACTCATCAATTCTACTACAAAAAACCAATCCTTTTACCCGGTTTCCGCTATATCCATAATATTCTGCCTGCTGAATGATATGCTTCACACGTTCCTCACCCGTCAGCCGGTTAAAGTCCTTTTGCTCTAACTTTGTGGACTTTAATTTCTTGTCATCAAGACTATAAATGTCACAAATTCCAAAATATTCAAAAGGGCACAGCAAATCATCCTGCATAGCTTGTTGCAACCGGATCTCATGAGCAATTTGAAAATTAAAAAGTTCATAAACATTCTTTCCTGCTTCATTATCATCCATTTTATCCGGTGTTGCCGTCATGCCTAAGAAAAGCTTTGGCTTAAAATAATTCATTACCTTCTGGTAAGTTTCTGCGGTACTATGATGAGCTTCATCTAAAATAATACAATCGAATTCATCTGGCTGATATTGGAATAAATGGGTATCTCGGTTTAATGTCTGCACTGTTGCAAAAATATAATCTTTCTCGTATTCATGATAGCCTCCTCCTACCAATCCAAAGGAAATCTGACTGCCAAATACTTTCTCATAGGATTTTTTCGTTTGTCTGGCAAGCTGCCCTCTGTGAACAAGAAATAACACTCTTTTAAAACCAAGTTCTCGCATGGCAAATGCAGAAGCGTAAGTCTTTCCGGTACCTGTAGCCGAAATTAACAATGCCCTATCTTCTCCCTTTTCAAGGATTTTCTTCAAGTTAGAAATAAACTGCACCTGCATTGTATTCGGCTCTAATCGATACTGTGCAATAGATGTAATCTTCTCTTTTCGTGCAATATCACGCTGTTTCCGAATAATCTCATACCGAATCTGATATTCTGCAATAAATTTTTCGTAAGACTCTGTATTTTCTGCCTCCCATAATTCATCAAACTCATCTAACAGCTGGCTGGCATACTCCCCTTGCTCTGTAGAAATAATTTTTGTATTCCATTCTTTATTTTGTGTAAGAGCACTTAACGTCATATTCGAACTTCCCGTAATAATCCGATATACTTCCTCTCTCTTAAAAATATATCCTTTTGTGTGAAATCCTGTATTTTCCTTACAACAATACATACGAAGTTCAATGTTTTTCAGTTCACCGAGACGCTTCAATGCCTTAGGATCACTAAACATCTGATAATCTGTAGTAAGTATCTTTCCTTTAATTCCCTTATGCTCTAATTCTTTTAATATCTGCAAAAATGGAGTAATTCCTCCCATTGTAATAAATGCCACACTAATGGCAAAGGAATCACAAGAAAGAAGTTCTTCTTCTAGAGAAGCTAACACTTTCTTTCCTTCTTCATAATTATTCGATACAAACTGTGGCCGATACGCAAGATTTGATGAAAATTCTCCATCGATACAAGCTGTTCGAAACCCCTGCTCTATTTCTTCTATTTTCCCATTTTGCTCTTGTTTTTCTAAATTTCCTCTTCTTTTATATTCATCCATATCATTTTACCCTCTGCCTTATTTTCTATTTCTTTTTCCACTCTATTTTTAACATATTTTTCTAGAAAAAGATACTTTTTTTATTGATTATATGTTAAAATAAAAGTAGTTTTCATTTTTATTTATTCATTTTCATAAGGAAGGAGGCAATTTTATGAAGAAGCATACATTTACAACGATACTTATCTCTTCGCTTGCCTTCAGTATGTTCGTCAGCGGATGTAACATGAGCAGCCATCAGTCTGATAAGAAGAATTCTGTGTCGAAGGAGAAGGTCACGCTTTCTCTTTGGGGAGCACAGGAGGATGCGGAGCTTTTGCGGACTATGATAAGCAGCTTTAAGAAGAATTACGAGAGCAAAGCGGATATTGAAGTTACCATCAGTCCTGAGAGTGAACTTACCTGCAAGAATACTGTATTGGCAAATCCTAAGGCTGCGGGAGATGTATTTACCTTTGCGGAGGACCAGTTTGATGAATTGGTACAGGCCGGGGCTTTGCTTCCGATTACTGAGGATACGGATCAGATCATAGAATCCTGTGGCGGCAGGGATTCTGCAGCAATCGAAGCTGTTACTTCTGACGATGGCAAGCTCTATGCTTATCCTGCTACCTCTAGCAATGGTTATTTCATGTTTTATAATTCTAAATATTTTCATAAGCAGGATGTGACCAGCCTTGATCAAATGCTAAAGATTGCTGCTAAGAATCAAAAGAAAGTGACCATGGACTTTACCAGTGGCTGGTATATTTATTCCTTTTTTAAAGGTGCAGGGCTTGATGTCTATAAGGATCATGCATCGAATGTCAATGTCTGCAACTGGAATGCTACTGACACGAAATATACCGGTGTGGATGTACTGAATTCTATGCTTGCCATTGCAAAGAATCCTGGTTTTTCGGGTGCCACTGACGAAGAATTTGTAGAAGGAATCAAAGATGGGTCTATCATTGCCGGGATAAGTGGAACCTGGAATGCGAAAGTGGTTCAGGATAAGTTTGGGGATGACTTTGCGGCATGCAAGCTTCCGACCTTTACCCTGAAAGGAGATCAGGTGCAGATGCATAGTGTCGTTGGTTTCAAAGAAGTGGGAGTGAATGCCTATAGCAAACAACCTGTCTGGGCACAGCGGTTAGCGGCATGGATTACGAATGAAGAAAACCAGAAGCTTCGTTTTAAAGAGCGTGGAGAAGCACCGGCGAATAAGGCTGCCGCTGCAACGAAAGAAGTTCAGGACTCTCCTGCCATCGCTGCATTAAGTAAGCAGTCTAAGTTTGGACATATTCAAAAAGTAACCGAATCCTACTGGACTCCGGTAAGCCGAATGGGAATCATCATACTTGCGGGGAATTCTAAGAATAAGGATTTACAACAACTGCTGGATAAAACAGTAGAACAAATTCAAAAACCGGCAAAATAATTCATACAAATATCGATTTTTATGAACGAGAGGAGGTGATTACAATATGAAGCGGGCATCATCAAAGGTAATGATTATTGTTTTAATTACCGGGCTGATTGCTATCTGTGGGAATATCTTTTTAAAGTACAATCTCAATTCAGCAATCCATGATTATAATGAAATTGAAAATGAATATCGTGATAAGCGTGAATGCATGACTGAAATCAGCGGATTATTGTATCACCACCAGAATTTGCTTGGAAACTGTCTGCTCGCAGATACCGACAGCGTCAGAGAGCAATATATCAGTAAGGCTGATGAAGAAGAAAATTCTCTGTCCGAAATGATCAGTGACTTCAAGAAGAATATGACAGGTGGTGAGAACGAAAGTGTCTATCATGAACTTTATTCCAAATTTACCCAGTACAAGGATCAGGTAGATAACCTTTTCTTCTATATCAGCAATAACGATTTAGATACTGCCATTTACTATAATAATAGCGAATTATCCTCTTCTATCGCTAAAATCAATGATATTTTAAGCAGACTCGATAAAAGAACGCAGGACGATATCGCTACTACCAAACAGAAGCTTCAGCATTCTATTTATCTTTCTAATATATCCACTATCGTAATCATTGGTATTGTAACTGTTTTAACTATTTTCAGTGCAATTATCTGTTTCCGTATTACCGGAAGTCTTGACCGTTACAAACGTCAGCTGGAATATAAGCTGAGCCTGAAGAACAGACAGTTACTGCTTCGCAATGAAAAGACGATGGCACTACAGGACAGTATTATTATCGGAATTGCGAATCTGATTGAAGATCGTGACGGCGATACCGGACAGCATGTCAAAAGAACCAGTGCCTATGTGGAAATGCTTGCGAAAGAATTACAACGTCAGGGCTACTATTCTAATGTATTAACGGACAAATATATCAGTCGTCTTACCAAAGCTGCACCTCTTCATGATATTGGTAAAATCATGATTTCCGATAACATTCTGTTAAAACCAGGCAGGCTGACACCTGAAGAATTTGAAATCATAAAGACGCATGCCGCACTTGGCGGAAAGATTATCGGAGAAACCTTTACGCAGCTAGAAGACCAGAAATACGTCAAGATTGCAGAAGATGTTGCGACTCATCATCATGAAAAATGGGATGGCTCCGGTTATCCAGACCATCTAAAAGGCGAAGAGATTCCATTATGTGCAAGAATCATGGCCATCGCAGATGTCTTCGACGCACTTGTTTCTAAGCGTTGTTATAAAGATCCTATGTCTAAAGAACAGGCATTTCAGATTATCAGTGACTCTTCCGGATCACATTTTGATCCGACTTTAGTCAAAGTTTTCCTCGATTTAAAAGAGAATATTTTACAATTTCTTGCAAATGAAACAGATGACTAAGTTAAAATATTAACTTTTACCTTTCGTTATTGACGTTTCTTCTCATTTATGATAATGTTTTTCATAGATGAATAAAAGCAAGGAAGGTATAATCATGAATTCTAATACACAGACACTTGATATTTTAGATTTTCTTAACTCTTATACAGAGGAAGATCCTTTTTTAACCCGAGACCAGGCGATTGCAGTTATGAACCTGCCTGATGAGAAGGTGAATGAATTAATTTCGGTTGCACGCAGACTTCGTTTTAAATACAAGAGTAATCATGTCAGCATCCATCTGCTTACGAATGCCCGCAGTGGTAACTGTTCACAGAACTGCTCTTATTGTGCACAGTCCTGTCAGTCAAAAGCACACATTGATAAATACAAATGGGTTGGCGATGACAAATTATATCAGGACAATGATTTTGTAAATAAAAATCATCTTTCCCGCCATTGTATTGGTTTAAGTGGAATGAAGTTTACAGACGAAGAGATTATGGAACTTGCCAAACGGATTCGTAAAATGAAAGAAGATGGCACACATCTTTGTTGTTCGATTGGCTTTTTAACAGAAAAGCAGGCATTAATTTTAAAAGAAGCCGGACTTGACCGTATCAACCATAATTTAAACAGCAGTCATTCTTATTATCACAACATTTGTACCACTCACACCTATGAGCAGCGTGTGGCAAATATTCGTATGCTGCAGCGTCTTGGATTTGAGATTTGTAGTGGTGGTATTATCGGAATGGGCGAAAGCAGGGAAGATATCGTCGATATGCTTTTGGATTTACGCGAGATTCAGCCGGAAGCTCTGCCAATTAATTTCCTTCTTCCAATTCCAGGTACGCCTTTAGAGCATACAGATACCTCTGTTTTAACGCCTGCCTATTGCATGAAGGTTCTCTGCCTTGCCAGACTGATGGTTCCTAAGGCTGATATCCGTTGTGCCGCAGGACGTGAGGTTTATTTTAAAGGACGCGAAGCAGAATTATTAAGTGTTGTTGATTCAATTTTTGCTTCCGGTTATTTAACTGCCAATGGACAGGGAATGAAAGATACCATTCAGACAATCCTCGATGCCGGATTTACCTATGATATTGAATCTGACGATTCGGAAGAATAAAAAGAAAAGTGCAAGGTTACACCATAAAGTGATAACCCTTGCACTTTTTGTTTTTTACTTATTCTTTCATTTTACATAGCTGCCTGTTTTCTTTTTCTCATAAACAGCAATGCTGCAAACAATAAAATCGGAAATACAATTGCTGCTAAAATTCCTGCTTTTAAATTATCATTGACATAACTTGATATCTGCCCTACGAGCGTTGGTCCACCTGAACATCCCAAATCCCCGGCTAATGCCATGAATGCAAACATAGAGGTTCCTCCGTTTTTTATGGTTGCAGAAGCTTTACTATAGCTTCCCGGCCACATGATTCCAACAGACAATCCGCACAGTGCACATCCGGCAAGTGAAATTACCGGTACCGGAGAAAGCGATATGCACAGATAGGACAAGATACATAATGCCGTACTTCCAATCATAAAATGATCCAAATCTATATGATGCCCATATCTTCCATAAAATGCTCTCGACGTTCCCATAAAAATAGCAAACATCATAGGTCCTGCCAGATCACCGATGGTCTTACTGACGCCAAGTCCCCTCTCTGCAAATGTCGACGCCCACTGACTTACGGACTGTTCACTTGCTCCCGCACACAACATCATCAATAAAAATAACCAGAAAATCTTATTTTTACACAGTTCCTTTATGCTCATTCCCTTTTCCCCTTCTTCAATCAGAGAAGCAATCGGTACCTGTGTAAAAACAAGTGCATTTGCAATCGGAAGAATCGCCCAGATACAAGTCAGTATCTTCCAATTCTCAATTCCAAAGACCCGAAAATAAATGGTAGAAATCAGAGCCACACCGACATGTCCCCAGCAATAAAACGAATGCAACAGACTCATTGCTTTTTCTTTATTTTTCGTCGGACAACTCTCCATAAGCGGACTGACTAACACTTCTACCAGCCCTCCACCGATTGCATAAATCGTAACAGCCACCAAAAGTCCAGAAAATGGATCTTTACAGATTTCCGGAAGAATCGCCAGTCCAATTAACCCTGTTGCAGAAAAGAAATGTGCAATGACAATCGAAAGGCGATATCCAATCTTATCGATAAATCCTGCGGAAAGCAAATCTACAATTAACTGTATTCCAAAATTAATCGTAATCAGTGTTGTAATTTTGCTTAAGGGAATATGATACGTTTTTTCAAACGTTAAAAATAATAAAGGCACAAAATTGTTGACAATTGCCTGGACGATATATCCGGCAAAACATGCCTTAATCGTTGACTGATAATTTTTTTCCATGAGATTTTTCCTTAGTTTTTTTAACTTTTCCTTCCTATATTCTCCTGTCATGTAGAAACAAAAGATACCTGATCCCTGGTATGTACGTCTTTTGCCCTGACATTTCCATATTATACCATGCATTTTGGAGCAAATCCATGAAAGTTCTGATTTTACAAAAAAACCCCCTTTGCCTGTTTTTGCAAAGGGAGATTCTGATTATATACTTGTGACAAGCAATCCAATATTTAATAACGTTACAATAATGGCAATGGTCCATAAGACACATTTTAATTTCGTACTGTTGGCGTATTTTCCCATTACCTTTTTCGATGATGTTAAATAAATCTGGGTAAAAATGGTAATCGGAAGCTGCATGGCTAAAAACGTCTGGGAATATACCAGACCTTTAAATGGTTCCCTGATAAATAAAATAACGAGTGCTGCCGGCACCATTGTAAGCACAAGTCCCCATTTTGTCTCTTTACTTGAAGTATCATATGGACGATTAAAGATTCCTGAAAAAATAGTTCCTCCGGCCATTCCAGCTGTAATGCTTGAAGATAATCCCGCAAGCAAAAGTGCAATTGCAAAAATAACGGATGCAACATTTCCCAGTAATGGAGTCAGCATTGCCCCCGCCGTACTAAGATCATCTACCTGTGCCGAACCAGTTCCTTTGTAAAAGGTTGAAGCAGCCATTAAAATCATGGCACTGTTAATTGCCCATCCAATAATCATAGAAAACAGTGTATCTAAAAATTCATATTTCAACTGTTTCTGAATGACCGTTTCATTTTCTAAATTCCACTTACGGCTCTGTATAATTTCGGAATGTAAAAATAAATTATGCGGCATTACCACTGCACCTAATACACTCATAATAACCGGCATGGAATGTGGCGGAAAGGATGGCTTTACCCAGCCAACCAGTGCTGACTGCCAGTCAATTTTAGCGATTCCGATTTCAAATAAAAAGGAAAATCCAATCAGCGACACAAATACAATAATTAATTTCTCAATCTTTTTGTATGCATTCGTAAGCTGACTGATAATCGCTACTGCCAGAATAATCAGACTTCCAAACTTAATCGGAATATGGAATAACATATTTAAGGCAATTGCTCCACCTAAAATCTCAGCCATTGCCGTTGCAATTGCAGCGACAACTGCCGTAAATAATATGATATTCTTCAAATATTTATTCATATATTTGCTTGTTGCTTCAGACAGGCATAAACCTGTTACAATTCCAAGATGTGCTGCATTATGCTGCAAAATAATCAGCATAATTGTGGAAAGAGTTACCATCCACAATAATGTATAGCCATAACCGGAACCTGCTGCAATGTTAGAAGCCCAGTTTCCAGGATCAATAAATCCAACCGTCACTAACAATCCTGGCCCAAGATATCTTAAAAACGATATGGAACTCTTTGCCTTTTCTTTCACTTTTCTTTGTCTTTTCAAATTATGTCGACCCCTTTCTGTTAAGTCCTGCCTTTGTAGTTAGTCTTAACTAACCACATTATACATAACTTGGATTGAGAAGTCAAATATAATCCATATTCTCAAATCTTTTTTATCGATTCCCCATCTAAGGTTACCTGATCTCCTTCATTGATGTCCTTTTCATACAGCTCTTGATCTGCCACTTCGATTGTCATTTCCACGCCATCTTGTGCTGTTAATGTTACCTGGTCCTTTCTTACCATTCCGTTTGGCAGACCTTCACATCCAAAATCCGGTTCTTCGATTCTTTTTACCTTATATATCTGCATCATGTATGTCCTCCATAGCTTCTTTCCCGTATCTTTCACAGGAATTCTTCTACTTTGTATCATACCTCATTTTCTCGTATTATGACAGTCCCATCTTTCTACTTGTCACTCATCCGTTACTCATTCGAATACTGAACCTGAAAACATTTCTGTCTGCCTTGTACAAATTTCTGATAAGTTCCGCCATGGGCAATTAATTCCTCATGGTTTCCTCTGTCTTCGATTTTTCCATCCCGTATTACCAGAATTTCATTTGCTCCCTGGATAGTATTTAATCGGTGTGCAATCACAATTAGTGTTTTTCCAACACACAATTCATTGATTGCTTCCTGAATGTATCGTTCATTATCCGCATCCACACTTGCAGTTGCTTCATCTAAAATAACAATTGGTGCATCCTTCAGGATACATCTGGCTTTTTTCGCTGCCTCTATGACTTCCTCTTTCGTGGCATCCGGCCGTCCCATACTAATATTATGATAAATGGTATCCTGGAATAAATAAACTCTTTGAAATACCATACTGATATGATTCTTCGGAAGCTGAAAAGAAATATCATGCAAAATCTCTTTTTCACCATATCCAAAACAGACATTTTGGAATTCAATTTCTGCACCCTTATATTTTTCCGGAATCTTCTCTGTTCCATCATCCGATAATTCTGGTTGTGCAAATACGTCTTCAATTCGATCCATACAACTATTCATAACCGTCAGTCTTGTGCTTCCTCCATACAGTGCCTTTAATGGTCCAAACAAATGGAACAAAAACAACATTAATCCTATAAAATAAGAAATCGAAAGTGTTCCTTTTATCTGCAGATATACTGCCACACTTAAAATAACTCCGGTACCAATTCCATACGCCAGATTCAGTGCTCTCTGCCAAGGTCCATGAGCATTTTCAAAATGCAGATTTGTCTCACAGCTTCGTTTGAAATTCTCTGTCAGTTCTTTGGATTTTTCTCCGAGCAGATTATAAGTTTTGATAATTCCAATTCCCTCTGCAAAATCCAAAACTGCCTCTGTAAGACGTTCACTCTGTTCCTGTCTTCGGTCAGAATCTTCTAACGCTTCCCTTCTCATTCCTTTTGCAATGATTAAAATAACAATAAGAGTGGCAATTCCTGCAATCCCAATCCGGATATCTAATACAAATAAAAATGCCAGTAAAATAGCCTCTGAAAATATTTCACTCATCATATCCGCTAATGCCGTCATACAGTTTTCTTCCACAAATACCATATCGGTAGACAATACCGAACTGATTTTTCCAATAAATGCAAATCCAACCGGTGCATTCTTTAAAATTGCTCTTGCAAGAGAGATTCTTTGTCGTTCTCCTCCTGATAATTGTTTTCCTCCATCTCCGGCTAACGTATCGATTCCATTTTCTAATTTTTCTAAGAATTCCATACACTGTGCTTTTCTTGCAGCTTCAAGCACCTCTTCATCACTGGCATCTGGTTTTCCTAATCGTATATTTTCCTTCAGACTGATATGGAATAAAAACTGTTCCTGTTTTGCTGTCATAGAAATTCCATGCAATACTTCTCCCTGTTCATAAGAGAACCGGACATTTTCAAAGGTAACTGAATGATCTTTTCCATGAAATTCCTGATCGTTCTGTTTTAAAGGTGCCCCGACTCCAAAACTCATACATAACACCAGAATAAGATCTGGCAGAGTCGAATATCCCTGAAGTACAAACCAGGAACCTACCGGAAGAGTAATCAATGCAATACATGGTAAAAAACTATTATAAATTGCCATCCATGGCCAGCAGACCTTATACCAGTCTAATGTAAAATTCCGATAAGAACAGATATCCTGTTCTAAACGCCGATAGGATTCTCCATCGCGATTAAATACCTTTACCACTTCCATTCCATTAATATATTCCACAATGGACTTGCAGAAAAATTATCTGCTGCTTCTTTGTGCAAAGGACTCAGTTCTACCAGAAAAAGGACCTGTTGTACCAAAGTATCTTTGACTGCCGTCGATTATTTTTATCTGCTTGGCATGGTACTCATTACAGTCCTTCTAATTTTATTAAATCATGTCACTTTCTAAACTAAAAATACATCTTCAGGCAAATACTTGCCAAAAAGGAGGAACTATGCATCCTACAAAGGAACTTATTCAATTTGACAATTTTAGCTTCACTTACGATAACCATTCTGACAATGGGGTCCACGATATGAACCTGTCTGTTTCAGAAGGTGAATTCATTCTTTTCACTGGTCCGAGCGGCTGTGGGAAAACGACTCTGACCCGTTGTATCAACGGTCTGATTCCTGATTTTTATGATGGAACCATATCGGGTTCCTGCCGGATTTGTGGCATGGAATTATCTGAACATGAAACAGGAGACTTTGCTTCCCATGTAGGAAGTGTCTTTCAGGATCCACGTTCTCAGTTTTTTACCCTTCACGTGAACACAGAGCTACCTTTTCCTAGTGAAAATCTCGATATTCCTATGGAAAAAATCCAGGCTTCCATGTCTTCTACGATTGCAGACCTTCAGATGGAATCTCTGTTATCGAAAAGAATTTCAGACCCTTTCTGACGATAAATTATCGGCTCTTGGTCTTCGTCAGATTTATTTAGAAAAGAAAAACAAAGCGATTTTGTCCGCATCGGAATCTTTAGTGCCCTATGGATTGCTGTCAGTTTTGCAATCGCATGCAGCATCGGATTTTTCCCACCGGTTCTGCTTATCCTTCCTTGCATTCTGGCTGTGATTGGTTCCTTAATCTATGTTGTACTGTTATCGAAATTAAATATTCGCGGAGGAATTTTTATTCCATCTCTGCTGTTAGGTCTCTGTCTCTTTACAATGGCACCTTACGGTATGATGACTATTTTTACCGGTCTATTTGGATTACTTGGTGAAATCGTTTATGATACACTCGGCAGAAAAAATATGATGTGGGAAATGTTTGGCATCTCATTACCGGCCGTTGGTCTTGCCTTAGGCGAATATATCCCACTCGGTTTTATGCGAACAGCATTCGATGAAATGTATGCAGACCGCTTTACCAGTTCCATCAGCAAAACCGTTATGCAAATGGTCAATACACCCGTTACCATTATTCTTACTCTGCTCAGTCTGATTCTAGGTATCGCAGGCTGCATCTGGGGAAATAAAATCGTTTCCAAAAAACTTGGAAAGCAACAATAATACGAAAAAAAAGAGTGCCACAAATGTGTGCACTCCTTTTTATTATCCAAATCGTCTTTTTTTCCAGTATGACGTTAGTGATACGCCTGCAACGGCAATTATGATGACTCCAATCATGAATGTTGATTTACCTATTCCCGGTAGATAAATATGATTCGGATCTTTTGGGTCAACATAGATTTTGACACTTTTTCCTACTGTATTTTTAAATTTTGAACTCGATTTTGACGACCGGGTTTGATATTCCTTTCCCTGATACATATACCGAAAAATCGGATAATACGTTCTGGATTTTTTTGTTCTTGAGACATAGTAATCTACAACAGTTGCTGTAACAGATTCTGTACATTGCTTACGATCCTTATATTCACCAACCGTACTTATAATAAGTACGAGTGCAAGCATCGATAATGCAGAAAAATATCTCAATCCATTTCTTCCTCTCATAACACGCTCCTCTGTTTTATCTACATCATATTCCAGAATTCAAAAAGTCTTCCGAATGACAGCATTTTACTTTCTATCTCTAACGGAACTCTGTGATATTTCTGTGCATAATCTAAAACGAATTCATAGGTCAGATCAAAATTCACGATAAACGCAACGAGTGCTGAAACAATAAATCCGATATAAAACAATTTTTTCACTGGTTTTGATACTTTATCATTTAAGAAAAATAAAATCACAAATGCTCCAAATATCATTTCCCATGCAAAATCTACCGCATATCTTGGTGTATATCCATACTGCCAGATTAACGACATCTGAATCAGCGGAACAACCAGACAACCCGCTATTACAATCGTAGCAATCAGTTTTCTGTTCTTTCCGGCACGCTTATAGGCACGTGGTCCAAAGATATATCCAAGTACCGGTACCGCCCGAAAGATTAATCCCGCAGCACTAAATCCTGCTTTGTAATAATATCCATTCACTGCCAGCGAAACATAATTACTCTTCACAAACGGGAAGGTCATATCGACCTTTGGAACTGTAAACAAATAATTATAAATAGCAATCAGCACCAGTGGAAATTGAAACTGAATATGCTGGTAATCATAAATCGTCAAGGTATACTCAATTCCAAAATCAAAAATCGAGCCAAATCTCAAATAATTGTAAATCATCTGAATCGAGCCAATGCAGACAAACGGCATAAGTGCTGCCAGTAAAAATGTCATGACCGGCTTGCGATTTGCACGAAATGTCTGTTCCTCACCCTGCTGCAAAATCTTTTTTACACCTGCATAAACAAATAATAATGCTACGATACAGTACAGTGCCAGTGCCGCTCTGCACAAAACAGAAATAGACAGCAAAATCGTCGCAATACTCATCTGCACTCTGGATATTTTTTCTTTTCCTACGACTCCGGAACGCATTAAGAAATACATTCCTGCAATCAGAAATGCAAATCCACTAACCTGTGCCAGTTCATAGAAATTACCAATGGTAATACAATACCAGATAAATGAGGAAGCCTGTACAATGACAAGTCCACAAATGGCCATTCCATTTGAAATCTTTGGAAAGAGACGTTTTACAAATTCTTTATACGTCAGACTTAAAAATAAGATTCCGAGTAAACTGTAAAGACATGTCGCCCATAAAGAAGAAAAATACCCACCTGTAATCAGATGATATGGCAAGAACAATGTCAGAACCGTTCCAATTCCATAATAAGAATAATATTTGCCATTATAAAGTAAATGGTCCCAGGAAGCCTTTACACCATCTGCAGCACGCAGGGAACCATCATAAGGATTATCCAATGCCAGCAATTCCTTACTTGGCTTTTCTAATAAACTGACCTGTCCATTCGAAAATGCATCTACCAATTCTTGATTCATCTGATTTGTATCCGGATCTGAAAGTAATTCCATGACATTACCCGGTCCACGAAGCAAAAATAATACAATTGCCCAGAATGCAAAAAATAATGTAATTCCATAAACTGCATAGCGAAATACGTTTGATTTTGCATTTTCTTCTTTCATTTTCGGGCAATAAACCAATGTTAAAATAAACGATAAAATCAGAATCAATGAAATCACTCGAATCCACGACAAATGAAATGGAATCGCTGCATTTAATGTAATTCCGTTCAATGTCACGCTCGTATTATCTTCTGCATGTATGGTAAACTTCATCTGTCCTACATCACCAAAAAAACTACAGGTAATATATTTGCTTAATTCATTGTCCTTAATATAATGAAGCTGTGCTTCATTTCTAAAGCTTGCAACATTCGTTGCATCTGTATATGCAATTTTTACCTCCTGCTGTGATGCACCACCGATAGAAAGATCCATATAAATGGTTTGAACACTGCTATGCACAGATGGAAAGGTTAATTCAACATCTTTTTCAGAATTTACGATAATCTGATCCTTATCATATGCCTTCCCATCGACATTTGCTTCTTTCAAGGATAATGTTTTTTCTTTTGCCGGTGCAATCACCCCTCTGGCAAATACACCAAAATTACAAATAAATACCTCTCCTAAAAAGACCACTGCCGTTCCAATAGTCAGTGCACGAATCCATTTTTTATTTCGAACAATCTGTTCTGAAAGATCCTTCTTTTTCGCAAACCATAGATTCGGAATGCAGATGCATGCATTCGCAATCAAAACTGCAAAACATGCACTCCACAAACCTTTGCCTGCAGAGGCAGCGGGGAACAATGCTAAAAATATTGCCACCGCACTGCCTACAGCTAAATATACTGCTGTTTCTTCTTCCTTTGTTTCTCGTTTTCCTGCTCTTGCAGATGCAATCGCTAAGCCTATTGATACCAAGATCAATAATAAAATAAAAAACATAATTCTTTCTCCTAAGTCCTTTTCTCCCAAAAGATTCCCGGCTTTATTCCCTTTTTTTTCTCAATTGGAAATCTCTTTTATTTTCCTATACGGACATTTACCGTTGACTTTGCCCCTTTCTTGAGAAGCAATTTTCTATAAGCATTCTTTTTTGCTTTTGGAACTCTGTATGTCACTTTCTTTCCCATTCCTGCAAATGCTTTTGCCTTTACGTTTCGGTTTGTAAGTTTCTTAGTCTTAATTACAACAGAAGAAACCTTCTTCGTTCCATAGAAAGCTGCCTTATCAATTCTGTTTACATTCTTATGAATAGAAATGGTCTTTAACTTCTTACAATTGTAAAATGCCTGACTTCCAATTTTCTTTACATTAGAACCAATCGTAACCTTTGTAATCTTTTTATTATTCTTAAATGCCTTCGCATTTACTGCAGTAACTTTATAAGTTTTATTCCTATACTTAATCTGACCTGCAACACTTACCTTCTTCAAATTCTTTGTTGCAACTCCTACAACCGTAACTTCTCCCTTAGTTCCTGCCTGTTTTGTAATTTTATACTTTAATCCTCTATAACGGATAATCGTTCCAACTGTCTGCTGACTTCCTATTGAAGAAGCAGCTCCTGACGGCTGTTGTGCCGGCTGTGTAGTGGAAGGCTTTCCTGTTGACTGCTCCGGCTGTCTGTTCGTTGGTTGCTGCGTCTGACCGCCTGTTGTTGGCTGCTCTGGCTGGCTACCTGTTGTTTGCTGCTCTGGCTGCTTGCTTGTTGTCGGCTGTTCTGGCTGGCTACCTGTTGTCGGCTGTTGCGGCTGGCTACCTGTCGTCGGCTGCTCCGACTGGCCACTTGTTGTTGGCTGCTCCGGCTGACCACTTGTTGTTGGCTGTTCTGACTGGCCACTTGTTGTTGGCTGCTCCGGCTGGCTACTTGTTGTCGGCTGTTCTGGCTGACCACTTGTTGGCTGTTCTGGTTCTGTTGGAACAGTTCCATCAATCGCAGGAGCTGCCGCTGCTTCATCCTGCATGAAAGAAAGTACCCATGCAAATGGGGCATTCCAGTTAATTGTAACCTCGTTTACAGACCATGCTTCAATGGAATCTACATAACATTTCTGTGGTGCTACTTCTCCACGCTTGTATCCAAGTCCACCTACATATGGATCCTGAAGTCCGGAACCTGCTCCACCTGACATGACTCCGTCCGGAGCTTTCGGGAATGAATGATCCAATTCATATGACCAGTATCTGTGGTGAGGGTTGCTTGTGTGGTAAGAACCTACACCTGTTACGTAAGAAATTCCAAGTCCGTTACGTCCGAAGATATAATCAAGGGCTGTACTTACACCGCTGATGTATTTATTTTCCTTCTTAATCTTATAGGCATAAGCCATAACCATTGCGTTATTTACAACGAATGAGTTTGAACCCCACTCATAACCGGTTACCTTGACACCTTCCCCGATATTAACGGAATCTTCAAATGTTGCGGAACGGTAAGGAATACCTGTTCCCTGTGCATTTTCCTGTTTAATATATTGATCTGCTGCATCAACGATTGCATTTTCAACCTTTGTTGCATCTTCTGCCTTTAATGACTTTTTGTTTAAGTAAAGTGATAATGTTCCAAGACCTGCTGTACATCCCCAGTTAAAGGAACTGAAAGAACCGCTGTTTTCTCCACCACCTAAGTTTGTGGTAAGGCTGAATGCCTTATCCTTCCCTGTAGAGTCATTCTTGTTCTGGTATTTGGCAAGGTCATTGTAATATGTCTCATCTCCTGTTGTTGCATAAAGCTCACTTGCTGCCCAGTAGAAATCATCTTCCACATAGTCATCACCGTACGCACCACCACCGATAGCCTGGTCAAGTGGAGCATATACTTCCGGATTTTTCTTTGCTGCTTCGTATGTAAGCTTTGCATTCTCTAAACACTTGTCTGCAAAGGAATCATCAATTCCTCTCCACAGACGTGCTGCCTGTGCTGCTGTTGCTGCCACATTTAATGTTGCTGCTGTTGTAGGTGGCTTCACAATACGAATCGTTTTCCATGTCTCAGCATAGTTCCATGGCTGAACGGCAAGACCTGTCCACTTGTGGTCATGCATCTTGTGGTATACCATACCGGCTTCTGTCTGACCATAAGTTGGATCCTCTGACTTAACAATCATCTTGAACATCCATTCAAGTTCCACCCTTGCTTCATCAAGAATATCCGGTGTACCTGTTCCGTTAAATGTCATGGAAGAATCAGATGTCTGATAGTTCTGCGGAATTGACATCGTTACTCCATCATTCCATTTATCCGCCTTACCAGAATTTTTTGAAGATTCATACATGTTCTGGAGTGTCCATACAGAAATACCACCATTTACAACGTACTTACCATGGTCTCCGGCATCATACCATCCACCTGTACAATCAATAGAGTACGACTTATCCACATCGGAACCATCTCCTGCATAAGATTTCACCCATTTTGACTGAACATATGCCATATCATTCACATGCCCTGCCTGATGTGCAAGATTTGTTTTATCTCCTGATGTTACATACTGTGATTCAATTGCAACACCGGAACGGTTCTGGTAATAATAGTTCATTGCATTCTTTAATGTATCACCATAGAGATCTCCCTGCTTTGCATCCGCAATGCTGAATGGCTCACTCTTCCACATCTGATAGGTATCTTTTGTAAACTTATTCGTCTGAATATTATTCTGATCTGATACTTCAATCGTATACCCTGTTCCTACCTGTTTAAAGTCTGAAAAATCAAGCAACTGGATATATTCTCCCGTATCCTCATCCTTGCCTGTTCCAAACTGTTTACCTTTTCCTTCATATACCTGTTTGCCTGATGCATCTTTGATTACGAATGTTACAGGATCAAGTTTGGTATCTGTTGCATAAGAAGCAACCTTGGAAAGATTCGTGTAATATCCAACCTGATTGATACGTACATCACTTCTTGGCTGAACATATCCCAGCTCATTGCTTGTATCCCAGTTACATCCTTCTCCCGGTGTATCACCGCATGTCTCACAAACAAGTGTCAAGTTATCAAACTTTAATTCTGTTCCGATTGGGAAACAATCCTGTCCCTGACCATTTCCATACTGGCCGCCTCCACCATAGTGGAATGCCCATTCGGCTACCTCAAGTGTCTGATCTGCCGTAAACTCACATTCGAAGTGATTATCACCCTTCTTAATTGTAAGCAGTGTCCATCCTCTGCCATAATCCTGTCCTAATGGATTCAGGTCCGGATACGTTGTCTTCGTTAATCCCTGTCCATTATGCCAGATTTCAATTTTTCCACTTAAATCACCAATCTTCGCACACATGTTACCATCATTTGATGCATTCACATCAAAAGCAACTTTGTACTTATGACCTGATTTAATCTTAATTCCTCTGTGGCGTAACTGAAGATCCCATCTGTCTTCTCCACCACGATCCTTTCCACCTGGATTTACAATCTTAACATTGTAAGTACCATTTGAAATGTCAAATGTCTGTTTTCCCGGGTTTGTCTCACATGTATGCCATGGAAGACCAATCCCTTCATTAAAATCTGACTGTCCTACTACATTTCCCGCAAATGCATCCAAAGGATTGAATGCCACATTTGTTGCGAGCATAGATACTGCCAGTAAACCGCATGTAGCAGTTTTTGTAATCTTTTTTCTCATTAGATTTCCTCCTCCTGATTATTCACTCCATTTGTAAAATAAATACCAGATTTATCCCATCATTTCAGACCAAATCTGTGTACCTCCCCAAAAAGAAGTGGTACTTATATCATACCATACAACCCTCTTTCTGTGCGAATAATTTACCCATTCTCCCAAAATAAATCATCCAATGTTTTTCCTAAAACCCTGCAAATTGCCTTGCATAATTTTATTGTTGGATTATAATCTCCATTTTCTATAGAATTGATTGTCTGCCTTGATACCCCAACTGCATCCGCCAGCTCTTTCTGCGACAAATGCATTGCTGTCCTTGCTGTTTTTAATTCCAGATTCTTCATATTTTTACTACTCTTCCATCGTCCTTTCCTGATATGCCTTGACTAGCATAAGCACATCTAAGAAGAGAAATGTAACAGTGCAAAACAGATTCAGCAACTCTCCGGTAAACTTTCCATTCAAAAATATTTCCTTTTTTACAATCCCGATAACTGAAACAATTGCATTGATGAAAAAAATCACAAAAAATAATATCATCACATTCTTTCTTCGCTCACAAAGACCAATATAGGCATCTTTCCAAATGCAATACGTTGCAAACACTATAAGAGCCACGAAGATACAAAGTGGAATTCCAACCTCTTCCGGAACGGGAAGATGAAAGATTCTTTTTAATACCAAATATACCAGCAAGACAAGCATCATTGAAAAAAATCCATATTTATATCCAATTCCTCTCACAATATGCTGACGTTCATCATAGTCACAGACGTCTTTTTTTCTCATTTTTTTCTTAATAAAATAAGATATAATCATCACAATCAAAACACCTGTTATAAAACCTATCAGATTTGCATTTTGCTCAAACATAACTTTTTTCCTCTCTTTCCTTTTGTTTCATATGTAAATTATATTTGACATTTTTATTGTATTTGCAAACCATCTGTTTGTCAAGTATATACGACATATATATCTTCATTTCAGGGTATAAAAAAGAGGCAGATGTCTCTGCCTCTCTTTTATCTGTTATAAGCTCTTACTTTCCAGCACGAACATTGACTGTTGCTTTTGCGCCTCTCTTAACAAGTAACTTCTTATATGCATTTACTTTGTTCTTTGGAACTCTGTATGTTACTTTATTACCCATACCTGCAAATGCTTTTGCTTTTACATTTCCAGTTGTAAGTTTCTTTGTCTTAATTACTACAGAAGAAACTTTCTTTGTTCCATAGAAAGCTAACTTATCAATTCTCTTAACATTCTTGTTAATTGAAATTGTCTTTAACTTCTTACAATTGTAGAATGCCTGGCTTCCAATCTTCTTCACATTTGATCCGATTGTAACCTTAGTAATCTTCTTATTGTTCTTAAATGCTTTCGCATTTACAGAAGTAACCTTGTATGTCTTGCCATTCTTCTTAAGCTGGTTTGCAACACTGACTTTCTTTAAGTTCTTTGTTGCAGCACCTACTACTGCTACTTCACCCTTTGTTCCGGATACCTTAGTAATCTTATACTTAATACCTCTGTAACGGATGATTGTTCCTACTGTCTGCTGGCTGTTTCCTGCAGCAGGTGTTGTAGTTGGCTGTGTATTTGTATTTGTAGACGGAGCCTTTGTTGTTGGCTCTGTTGCCTTAGTTGTTGGCTGCTGAGCAGCTGTTGTTGGTGCAGGCTGCTGTGATGTTGTTGGTGCAGGCTGAGTTGTTGTTGGTACTTCTGTTGTTGGTGCCTCTGTTGTTGTCTCTTCCTGCTTTGTTGATGCTTCTGTTGCTGGCTCTGTCGTTGTTGCATCTGTCACTGGCTCTGTTGCCTTTGTTGGTGCATCTGTCACTAGCTCTGTTGCTTTTGTTGGTTCTGTTGCCGGCTCTGTTGTTGTTGCTGGCTGTTGTGATGTTGTTGGTACAGGCTGAGCTGTTGTTGTCTCTGTCTGCTGTGTTGGCTGCTGTGCAGCTGTTGTTGTTTCTGTTGCTTTCGTTGGCTCTGTTGTTGTTGGAACTTCTGCCTTTTTCACTACATTGATTACACATGAATATGTCTTACCATTTAATGTAAGAACAACAATTCCTACACCTTCCTTCAATGCAGTTACAACTCCATTGCTATCAACAAACACTACATCTGGAGTTGGTGTGCTCCATGCAACATTATCTGCTCCCTCTGAATCACTTGTATAATTCAATGTAAGCTGATCACCTACAAACATAACTGCACTACTCTGATTTAAACCAGCCTGTGATGTCTTTGTTGTAGTCTCCTGTGCATTAGTTGTAGTATCCTGCTTTGTTGTATCATCTGAAGAAGAAGGCTGCTGTGATGTTACATCCTGTCCACTTGTTGAAGTCTCTTCTGTTGAAGGTTTCTGTGTTGTCACATCCTGTCCACTTGTTGAAGTTTCTTCTGTTGAAGGTTTCTGTGTTGTCACATCCTGTCCACTTGTTGAAGTCTCTTCTGTTGAAGGTTTCTGTGTTGTCACATCCTGTCCATTTGTTGAAGTTTCTTCTGCTGAAGTCTGTTCATTTGATGAAGTCTCTGTTACTGGCTCTGCTGTGATAATCTCAGATGGTGTTTCTCTAGTTTCTGTTGTTGTTTCTGTTACCTTTGTTGTTTCTGTTGCTGGCTCTGTTGTTGTCTCTCTAGTTGCTGTTGTCTCTGTCGCCTCTGTTGTTGTCTCTGTCGCCTCTGTTGTTGTCTCTGTTGCTTCTGTCGTTGTCTCTCCAGCTTCTGTTGTTGTCTCTGTTGCTTCTGTTGTTGTCTCTGTTGCTTCTGTTGTTGTTTCTCCAGCTTCTGTTGTTGTCTCTGTTGCCTCTGTTGTTGTCTCTGGTTCATCTGGAATTGTTACATCAATAGTAGGAGCTGCCGCTGCTTCATCCTGCATGAAAGAAAGTACCCATGCAAATGGAGCATTCCAGTTAATTGTAACCTCGTTTACAGACCATGCTTCAATGGAATCTACATAACACTTCTGTGGTGCTACTGCTCCACGCTTGTATCCAAGTCCTCCTACATATGGGTCCTGAAGTCCGGAACCTGCTCCACCTGACATAACTCCGTCCGGAGCTTTCGGGAATGAATGATCCAATTCATAAGACCAGTATCTGTGGTGAGGATTGCTTGTGTGGTAAGAACCTACACCTGTTACATAAGAAATTCCAAGTCCGTTACGTCCGAAGATATAATCAAGGGCTGTACTTACACCACTGATGTATTTATTTTCCTTCTTAATCTTATAGGCATAAGCCATAACCATTGCGTTATTTACAACGAATGAGTTTGAACCCCACTCATAACCGGTTACCTTGACACCTTCCCCGATATTAACGGAATCTTCAAATGTTGTTGAACGGTATGGAATACCTGTTCCCTCTGCATCTTCCTGCTTAATATAAGTATCTGCTGCATCAACGATTGCATTCTCAACCTTTGTTGCATCTTCTGCCTTTAATGACTTTTTATTTAAGTAAAGTGATAATGTTCCAAGACCTGCTGTACATCCCCAGTTAAAGGAACTGAAAGAACCGCTGTTCTCTCCACCACCTAAGTTCGTGGTAAGGCTGAATGCCTTATCATTTCCCGTAGAGTCATTCTTGTTCTGGTACTTGGCAAGGTCATTGTAATATGTCTCATCACCTGTTGTTGCATAAAGTTCGCATGCTGCCCAGTAGAAATCATCTTCTACATAGTCATCACCGTAAGCACCACCACCGATAGCCTGGTCAAGTGGAGCATATACTTCCGGATTCTTCTTTGCTGCTTCGTATGTAAGCTTTGCATTCTCTAAACACTTATCTGCAAAGGAATCATCAATTCCTCTCCACAGACGTGCTGCCTGAGCTGCTGTTGCTGCCACATTTAATGTTGCTGCTGTTGTAGGTGGCTTAACAATACGGATTGTTCCCCACTTCTCAGCATAGTTCCATGGCTGAACGCCAAGACCTGTCCACTTGTGGTCATGCATCTTGTGGTATACCATACCGGCTTCTGTCTTACCATAAGTTGGATCATCCGACTTAACAATCATCTTGAACATCCATTCAAGTTCCACTCTTGCTTCATCAAGAATATCCGGTGAACCTGTTCCGTTAAATGTCATGGAAGAATCTGATATCTTGTATTCTTCTGGAATAGACATTGTCTTGCCATCATCCCATTTTGATTCTTTTCCGGAATCCTTTGAAGATTCATACATATTCTGAAGTGTCCATACAGAAATACCACCATTTACAACGTACTTACCATGGTCTCCGGCATCATACCATCCACCTGTACAGTCAATAGCATATGATTTGTCTACATCTGAACCGTCTCCTGCATAAGATTTTACCCATTTTGGCTGAACATATGCCATATCTGTTACATGTCCTGCCTGGTGAGCAAGATTCTCCTTGTCTCCTGATGTTACATACTGGGATTCAATTGCAACACCGGAACGGTTCTGGTAATAATAGTTCATTGCATTCTTTAATGTGTCACCATAGAGGTCTCCCTGCTTTGCATCCGCAATGCTGAACGGTTCACTCTTCCACATCTGATAGGTATCCTGTGTAAACTTATTTTTCTGAACATTATCCTTGTCAGAAACTTCGATGGTATATCCTGTTCCTGCCTGCTTAAATGCCGAGAAGTCAAGAAGCTGGATATATTCTCCCGTATCCTCATCTTTTCCTGCTCCAAATGGTGTTCCTTTTCCTTCAAATACCTGCTTGCCTGATGCATCCTTGATTACGAATGTTACAGGATCAAGCTTGGTATCTGTTGCATAAGAAGCAACCTTGGAAAGATTTGTGTAATATCCAACCTGATTGATACGTACATCACTTCTTGGCTGAACATATCCCAGTTCATTTTTTGTATTCCAGTTACAGCCTTCTCCAGATGCATCACCACATGTCTCACAAACAAGTGTCAAGTTATCAAACTTTAATTCTGTTCCTTCTGGGAAACAGTCTCCACCCTGTCCGTTACCATACTGGCCGCCTCCACCATAGTGGAATGCCCATTCAGCTACCTCAAGTGTCTGATCTGCTGTAAACTCACATTCGAAGTGGTTATCGCCCTTCTTAATCTTAAGTAAGGTCCATCCTTGTCCATGATTCTGTCCTAATTGATTCAAATCTGGATAAGTTGTTTTCAATAAACCTTCACCATTGTGCCAGATTTCAATTTTTCCACTTAAATCACCAATCTTAGAACACATGTTACCATCGTTTGATGCATTCACATCAAAAGCAACTTTGTACTTGTGACCTGACTGAATCTTAAGTCCTCTGTGACGTAACTGAAGATCCCATCTGTCTTCTCCTCCACGATCCTTTCCACCTGGATTTACAATCTTAACATTGTAAGTACCATTTGAAATGTCAAATGTCTGTTTTGCCGGGTTCGTCTCACATGTATGCCATGGAAGACCGATTCCCTCGTCAAAATCTGACTGTCCTACTACGTTACCAGCGAATGCATCTAGCGGATTAAATGCTACATTCGTTGCGAGCATAGACACTGCGAGCAGACCACAAGTAGCAGTCTTGGCAATTTTCTTTCTCATTCTGTTTCCTCCTCCTAATTATAAAAAAGTATTGCCGGTGTCAGATGACACCCTTGATGCCCATCCAATGAACTGGCATCAAACTATAGTTCATTATAACGTAAGAACTTGTAAAAACTAGTAAAAAGACTTCCCGCATCTTTTCAAAAAAAGATATTTCCTTTTTTCACACACTACATTCTTCTCGTTATATAGAAATAATTATAGTATATTAAATCGCAAAAGTAAATATCTTTTCCAAATGTCGTTGGGTAAAATAAACAATATTTCTCATTCAACCTGCATTTTTGTAATCAAACTATTTTTTCTTTTTCCAGATTCTGTATCTCTTATCAGAAAAATGTTAATTTCTATTCATCCATCACAATTATTTTGCATTCTCCCTGATAAATAACATCCAACCACTTTTCTATTTTATTTTTCGTTTCGTCTGTTATCTTTTCTTTTCCATATAACAGTACAAGTCTCTCTTTTTCCACATTGGTTCCTTTTTTCACTGTTTCCATTTTGCCTATTGAAATGCGGTCAATCTCCGGAAACAAAATTTCCATCTGTTTCGCTACTTCTTCTGTTACCACTTCCTGTTCAAATCCTGTTACCGGATGCTTATCCTTTCCACTGTTTTTTACCATTCCTAATGCAACAATCAGACTCGGTATAATCAGAATGATTGTATTTCGGATTAAAATTCGTTTGATATGATTCCACTGCTTTTTTTCTAAGTTTTTCTTTTTAGGTAGTTTTAATATCAGCAAAATCACCACAGAGGAAAGCATGATAAAATAAGAATTTACAAGAAATAAATATCCGGCACCTAAAAGCATCTGCCATTTTCCATTGGCAATTGAATATCCACAGGTGCATAGTGGCGGCATAAGAGCTGTTGCAATTGCGACACCCGGAAGTACATTTGATTTTTCTTTTCGAGTCATACCAATCATACCTGCCAGGCCACCGCAAATTGCAATTAATACATCCCAGATATTAGGCTGTGTTCTTGCTAATAATTCTGAAGTAGCATCTGAAAGCGGAGAAAGAAGGAAATAGATTGTCGAAGAAAGGATACTGACGACTACCTGACACAAAAATCCAATCGTAGCATTTCGAACAATTCGAAGATCAATGGTAGCCGCACCATATGCCATCGTCTGTATCGTTCCCATAAGTGGTGATATCAGCATGGCTCCAATAATCACTGCCGTTGAATTCATATTTAATCCAATCGAAGCCACAAAGATTGCAAGCATCAAAATACACATATTGGTTCCTGTAATTTTTCCGCCATCCGCCATTCTCTGCCTGATTTCAGTATATTCCGCAACATCTCCACTCAATGAAAAAATATGTCTTAATAAATCCCTTACTCTTTCATTCATTTCTTCCACCTGTCATCCTTTGTTCTTTCATAAGTTCTTGAAATAGATTTTTGCTTTTACCTTCTCTATTCTATGTACAGAACAATTATATTTCCTGATCTTCAAAGTATTCTCTTCCTGTCACACGTTTTAAATCTCTCTGTTTTTCCACTAATTGTGATAACTGTTCTTTTACTTCTTTTGAATTTTTTACACTTTTAATTACAAAGTCTCCCATTGACTTATCCGCTGAACAGCACTCAATACTTCCTACGCCAAAAATTCTCTGCCAGAAACTTCTTTTTAAGGTAAGATCCATAATGCGATACAAACGCACTTCATCCTCTTTTACACTTAAAAATCCTTCCTGAATAAAAAGTCTTTCTTCATCAAATGAATAGGTCGTAAAACTCAGTGGTAATCCAAATAATGTTCTCTTTTTATCTTTCCATAAAATCTTTTTTTCTGCCATAAGCGCCTCCTTAATTTCCTAAAATGATACGTATTAAATTTTTATCTAACATAATGGTACGATTCCAGGGATTTAAAATCAATCCTGTAATACTCTCTTCCTGCAAAATTGCTGTAAACATTTTCTCAATATCTGTCAGAAAGGTAGACATTACACTCCCGCTTCCTTTTAACTCTTCATCAAAACTGGTAAATGCAGACCACCATTTTTTTCCATCCTGTGTCTGGATTGCCTGCACGTTTATCTTTCCATCCCCTTTGGGCGGATCAACTGCAATAATGAATTGTCCCTGTTTTCTCATTCTTCTTCGAATAACTGTCAGAACATGTGCTAACATTTCCTGAGATGCCTCCTGCTGCAATCCCAAAATAGCCTGTTCAATTTCTTCATTTCCCTGCAGTCCCTGATCTATTTTTTTATTATCGCTCATATTTTCTTTCCTTTTGCCTTTTATTTTTTGATGAGAAACTTTATCTCTGCTAAAAATTCCCGTAACATATTATTCGGTAAATATAACTTTCTTGCACCTGCTGCAATTCCGCATACATTCGAAAGTCCTTCTTTTTTCGCAATTTGCAATGCCCGGTATACGTGAAAATTATTCGTAACCACTCCTACTGATGCATTCTGCTTCATCAGTTTCTGACTATATTGAATATTTTGCTCCGTTGTCTTTGACTCTGTTTCCTTCTGAATTCGATTTTCCGGTATTCCATTTTCCATCAAATACTTTGCCATTCCCTCTGCTTCCGCATAAGGTTCGTTTTTCCCTTGTCCACCAGAAACAATACAAATCGTATCCGGATTCTCATTCAAATACTGAATTGCCGCATCCAGACGGTATTTTAACACAATACTTGGTCCACTTTCATGAATCTGTGCACCTAAAACAATCACATAATCTAAGTTCTTCTCTCCTTCTGCATGAAACTGACTGATGATACATCCCTCAATGATTAAAAAGATAAGAAGGAAAACCGCCACTAATGCAATGCAGATTCTTCTTACCAATACCGGAAGCATTGCCCATACACCAAAATGGATTCCAACACCTAATGCCAGAAAACAAACTCCCAATCCCAGCCATACCACATAAAATCCCGTTCCGGATCTCGCTGACCAGACATAGATTCCATATGCCAGACACAACACTGCAAGTACACTAAAAATACTACTTGCAACAATCGTCCTAACGGAAGCTGACTCATAAATATGTTTCACTTTTTCTCCTCCTCTCTGTTTAATTACAAAAAAGCAGCAAAATAAATGCCATACTATAATTTATAATTGTGAATTTAAAAATATAATTTTTCTTCGTCCCGACCTGTTTGCTGCATTCTACTTCAGTTGCAACAAATTTATAAGAAATCAAACTGGCCATCGAAGCAATTAATGTTCCAAGTCCACCGATATTTACTCCCTGCAATAAACGGTCATACTGCCTTGTAAAGCCTGACAGCAGCATCGCTGCCGGAACATTACTGATCACCTGACTACATAAAAATGAAATTCCAACTTCTCTCCCATCTAGGATTGATTGCAAAGAGTGCTCTACACTTTTTATACGACTGGTATTTCCAATAAAAATGAAAAAAGCAACAAAAGTAAGCAAAAGACACCAGTCTATCTGAAACGGCAAAAAACGTTCTTTACAGAATACACACAGCACTCCACAAACGGCAATTGTAATGACAAGCAGAATTCTCCAATCCATCACCCGAAAAACAGTCAGAAAACTTATGAAAAAAAGTACCGCTAAACATATATTTTCCATAAGATTCTGATGGTTGTTCTGCTTTTGTATTTCTGACTTTCCCTTTCCATTGTGCATGTCGGGCATCTGTAACGCTTCACTTTTCTTCCTAAAACAAAGTCCCGCAATCATTACAAATGATACAATGGTAACAGGTCCCATAATCTTTAGAAATTCTATCATACTCATGCCAGAAACGGAATATAAATAAAGATTTTGCGGATTGCCCACCGGAGTAACCATACTGCCAAGATTTGCTGCCACTGTTTCAAGTATCACAATCGATGCAAGACAGCTCTCAAGACTGGTCATTTTCAAAATTAATATCGTAAATGGTACAAACGTCAATAATGCAACGTCATTGGTAATCCACATGGAAGAAAAGAAACATAAAAAAACTAATACAAAATAAAGTTCTCGAATCGTTGTAACTTTACTTAACAACAGCTTCGCAATTTTCTCTAATAAACCTGTTCTTTTAAAGCCTTCCGTTACCGTCATAAAGCAAAATAACAATACTAAGACCCGAAAATCAATATAGCCGATATATTTGTCATCTATGGGAATAAGAAAAACCGAAAAAATTGCTAAAATTCCTGCAATACACAAGACCATTTCCTTTTTGATAAAACGCACGATTCTCATTTTCAAATCTCATCTTTCTTTGTAGTAAAAATTTGTAATCTTATATAGTATAATTCCGAATCAGGATTTTCGCAATTCTCAAATAAAAATAAACACAAGAAAAACCCCGCCAGACATGTGACAGGGTTTTCTATCATTTATGATGTTATCTTGTTATACTTCTAGTCTCTTTTTTTCCAGATATCGCTTTTAGTATATATACAGCCCAAATAACCAGTGAAATCCATTGTGCCGTTGATAATCCAAAGAATATTCCTCTAATCTCATCTCCTCTAAAAAATTCATCCAGAAAACGAAATGCCGAATATGACATCAAATAAATGCGTAGTATATTTACGTTATCATCTTTCTTTCGAATAACCGTAAGAATAATAAAAAGTAAAAATTCAAATATTGCTTCTATTAATTGAATCGGTATTCGTTCTAATCGAATTCCATTTAAAATAGTGATTGTTCTTTCAAGTTTTTTCCCATAACAACATCCTGCTAAAAAGCATCCAACTCTACCAAAAGCATGAAATAATGGCATTCTCCTTCTTCAAAACGATCTGAATATGCAATATGATACTTTTTCCCTATTTTTCGATAATCCTGAATCCGGTCAAGTCTGAAAATAGCCGGATAATTGTATTTTGACACATATTCATTTCCCTGCTTTTCAACAATATAAGCATTCAGATAAAAATAATATTCTGAAAACAGCAGTGCTACCGGCTCAATCAATCGTGTCACTGTTTCCTTTTCCGGTACTTTTTTCTCATACTGAATCTCTAATAATTCGCAATCCCGGATATCTGTTCCTAATTCCCATAATCTGTCTTTGGTAGAAGTCTGGTGCTGAAGTTCTACATAATGATATTTTTCATTGGATATCAAATCAGACACTAATTTCATATTTTTTTGTGGTACACATCCACGAATCAATTTATCTAAAATACTGCCAATTTCCTTCTTTGTAAATGCCCGGCTTTCTAATAAAATTTTACTGACAGCAAGAATTTCACTATTACTCATAAGTGCATCTTCGACTCCACACATAACAAAACCCTTATGCGTTCGATCATATTTAATACTGTGGTGCTCTGTCGAATGCAAGATACTCCGTTCATCTAAAAATGCCCGAATATCATCTAAATCCCGCTGAATCGTGCGTTCATCAACTACAAAACGTTGTGCTTCTTCTACCTTGTTAATGACCTTTCCTTCACACAATCGGACATACATATCAAGGGTCCGACTATTTTTTCGATTTTTATCCATAAATTCTTTCTGCCTCCTTCCCCTTCTTATATATTAAATGATACCTCACATTCGCCTCTTTGTCAGTAATAGGAATAATTTTTCGATTTTTCAGCAATTCTTTTGAATCCTGTTTTTCCCCCGTTTTACTATTCATTTTCTGAAATGTAGATTTCTATATTTCTATTGTACAAGTTTAAAAATAACATGTAAACTATTCTATGTAAGAAATGTAATTTATATAAATCAGGAAGGAGTGTTCTTTTATGGAATATGTAACATTAAATAATGATGTAAAAATGCCAAAACTTGGATACGGTGTCTATCAGACTCCACCAGAAGCCACTGAGCAATGTGTTCTTGATGCAATTCAGATTGGATATCGTAGTATTACACTGTCCAGGCATACGGATATGAGAAAGCCAAAGCTTCCATTGAAGAATCGTTGCAGAAATTAAAAACAGACTATATTGATCTTTTGCTGATTCATCAGCCATTTGGAGATTACTATGGTACTTATCGTGCAATGGAAGAAGCCTATCGTTCTAAAAAAGTCAGAGCAATTGGTGTTTCTAATTTTTACCCTGACCGTTATTTAGACCTTGTTCATTTTTCCGATATTACATCAGCCGTAAATCAGGTAGAAACACATGTATTCCAGCAACAAAAAATTGCCAAAGAATATATGAAAAAGAATGGCACGCAAATTATGTCATGGGGTCCATTTGCAGAAGGAAAAAATAACTATTTCCAGACTCCTCTTTTGATTGAAATCGGAGAAAAATATGGTAAAACACCTGCACAGGTTGCCCTTCGTTTCTTATTGCAAAGCGATGTCGTAGTCATTCCAAAATCTATACACCAAAATCGCATGAAAGAAAATTTTGACGTATTTGATTTCTCGCTTTCTTCTGAGGATATGCAAAAAATTGAGTCTTTAGATCTTGGAGAAAGTCTCTTTTTCTCTCACTATGATCCAAAGACTGTAGAATGGTTTATGAGTATTCTTTAATTTCTATTTATAATAACATAAGCAACGTTCCTGCCAAGATCAAAAGCAACCCCAAAAGGGCTTTTTTGCTTAATTTTTCCTTGAATACGATATAGGAAAAAATCACAGTAACGACGATGCTTAGTTTATCAATTGGAACGACCACACTGGCCAGTCCATCCTGTAAGGCCTTGTAATAGCACAGCCAGGATGCTCCCGTTGCAAGGCCTGACAGGCAGATAAATCCCAGTTCTTTTTTATCTATTTCTTTGAGTTCACTCTGTTTTTTCGTCACAAAAACCACCAGCCATGCCATCAGTAATACGACTATCGTCCGGATGGCTGTCCCCAGATTTGAATTGATTCCTTCCATTCCAACTTTTCCAAGGATAGATGTCAAACTTGCAAAAAATGCAGAACATAAGGCATAAATCAGCCAGCCATTTCCTTTCTTTTTTGCTTCTGTCCCTTCTTTTTTTGTAATCATCAGATACGTTCCTATCCCAATGAAAATCACACAAATAAATTTTAATGCACTGATTTCTTCTCCTAAAAAAAGAAATGCCATAAGAATCGTTAAAATTACACTTGATTTATCAATCGGAACAACTTTATTTACATCCCCTGTCTGTAATGCTTTAAAATAGCATAGCCAGGATGCCCCGGTTGCAAGCCCCGACAAAATCAGGAAAATCCATGTTTGTCCTGATACTGTGCCAATCTCATTTTGTGCATGCACAAGAAATACCATCAGCCATGAAAAAATCAATACTACAATGGTCCGGATGGCAGTTGCCAGATTCGAATCAGTTTTACGGATTCCGCATTTTGCAAGAATCGATGTTACGCCTGCAAAAAATGCAGACAGAAATGCAAATATTACCCACATTTTTCTCTCTCCTTTCACATTATCTAAGGTTCAAACGATATCCGGCTCCCCAGACAGTTTCTATAATCTGTGGGTTCTTAGGATCATCTTCAATTTTCTCGCGAATTCGGTTAATGTGCACCGTAACCGTTGCATTATCCGACATATAATCATATCCCCATATTTTTTCAAATAAATGCTCTTTCGAAAATACAATATTCGGATTTAACGCCATATACTTTAAAAGTTCGAATTCTCGATTTGGAAAATGAATCTCTTTTCCATTCTTCATACCTTTCCAGCTTTTCGTTAAAATCGTAAGATTACCAATCTGAATCTGATAATCCTCTAAATACGCTCCCATGTCAACCTTTTGAAAGTAAAATGGCATATTGCCCGTTTCTAGTTTGGAAAAATAAAATAATTTTGCAAGCAGCTTTTCCATATCACAAGATTTTCTATAGGCAACCAGCAGGTATTCTTTCCTTTTTTCCTCCGTATTTGCAATTCCATCCAGCATGCCTTTTAAATATCCTTTTACCGAAGTCAGCGGTGTCCGAAGATCATGTGAAATTCCACTTACCATCTCTGTTCTTGCCTTTTCATATGCCTGATTGGTTTCCATCTGTTCCTTTAAATGCTTTTGCATCAAATCAAAACTTTCACATACATTTTTAAACTCATCTTACTTCTGGTATCCAATCGGTTCATCTAAATTTCCCTCTGTAATTCTGTTAGCCGCATGATTTAATAACTGAACCGGCTGCATAATAGAACGAATCAGTCGCTTTGTCATAATCTGACTAAGGAGCAGAATAAACAGTATGACAACAATTCCAACATCTAAAACCACTAACAGAAATACTTCAAACATTCCCCTGTCCATTCCTAAAATTGATTTTTGACCCGGACAGCTTACAAAAAATAAATGATATATCACACCATCTATCTGGGTATCCCTTGCTAAAATCGTTGTATTTTCAATCAGATAGCTTTCTATCTTTTCCCCATCTCTTTTTGTCTGAAACAATGCCTCTGCACTTTCTATTTCATTATGCTTTGCATTTTTGTAAATCATTTTTCCTTTTCCCTTTAATACAATCAATCGGAAATCGTATTTTTCTACAGACTGCGCTGCCTTTTCCCAGTCTCCATCTTCTAACGGCAATGTTGAAACGAGCTGATATGTTTCCTGTTACTGTTTTCATGAGCAGACCCTCATTCTATTATGTTTATTGTGCCTCTTACTTGTAAACGAAAAACGGAACAAAACTAAACATTTTCTAAACAAAAAGAAAGCACCTTTCATCCATGTCTTAACTTTCTGACATTTACTCCCGGTGCTTTCTAATTTTTTTACAATTCTATCAATCTCTACAAAGCCATTATCAGCAATCGTACCAGAAATGCAGCAATCCACGCAATAAAACATTGCCAGATTACTACACCAACTGCCCATTTTCCACCTAATTCACGCTTGATAGATGCAATAGCTGCAACACAAGGTGTATAGAGAAGACTAAATACCAGCAAAGAAGCTGCTGCCGTAGTGGAAAGTACAGTTCCAATATTTCCTCCAAATAAAACTTCTAATGTAGAAACAACACTTTCTTTTGCCATAAATCCACTAATCAGTGAAGTGCAGATTCTCCAGTCTCCAAGTCCTAATGGTGTAAAGAGTGGAACCAAAAATCCAGATACGGATGCTAAAATGCTGTCTGCTGAATCCTTTACCATATTAAGATGTAAGTCAAAACTCTGAAGGAACCAGACTACCATCGTCGCAATTAAAATAACGGTAAATGCTCTCTGTAAAAAATCCTTTGCCTTCTCCCATAATAACTGGGCTACATTTTTTGCTCCCGGCAGACGGTAATTTGGAAGTTCCATTACAAATGGAACCGGTTCCCCTTTAAATAAGGTTCCTCTGTATAAAAATGCAATTAAAATTCCTACTACAATTCCTAACAAGTACAATCCTGCCATAATCAGTCCGCCCTTCTTTGGAAAAAATACACTCACAAAGAAAGAATAAATCGGAAGCTTCGCTGTACAACTCATAAATGGGGTTAACAGAATAGTCATTTTCCTGTCTCGTTCACTTGTTAACGTCCTTGTTGCCATAACTGCCGGTACCGTACAGCCAAATCCAATCAGCAATGGCACAATACTTCTTCCAGACAGTCCGATTTTACGCAGTAACTTATCCATTACAAATGCAACTCTTGCAATATATCCGCTATCTTCCATCAGGGATAAAAAGAAAAACAAAGTTACGATAATCGGCAGGAAACTAAGGACACTTCCAACCCCGGTAAAAATTCCATCAATCACTAAACTATGTACGGCAGTATTGACATGTGCTGCAGTTAATGCCGCATCCGTCAGAGATGATAATTTCTCAATACCAAGTTCTAACACTCCCTGCAGCCATGCACCAATTACATTAAATGTCAGATAAAATACTAACACCATAATCCCTACAAAACAAGGCAATGCTGTATATTTACCTGTAAGAATTTTATCAATTTTTTCACTTCGAATCCGCTCTTTGCTTTCTTTTGGTTTGGTAACTGTCTGCTCACACAAATGTTCAATAAAATCAAATCGCATATCTGCAATCGCTGCACTTCTGTCTAAGTGTCGTTCTGTTTCCATCTGCTTGACAATATGCTCTAAAGTCTCTTTTTCATTTTCATCTAGCTTTAACTGTTCTAAAATCAGCGGATCTCCTTCGATTGCTTTCGTTGCTGCAAATCGAACCGGAATCCCGGCATTTTCTGCATGATCTTCAATCAGATGCAGGACTGCATGGATACAACGATGAACCGCTCCATTGTGATCGTTCTTATTACAAAAATCCTGCCGCAACGGACGTTCCTGATATTTTGCAATATGTAATGCATGTGCTACAAGTTCGTCTACACCTTCATTCTTTGCCGCTGAAATCGGCACAACCGGAACTCCCAACAAAGCTTCCATTGCGTTCACATCAATTGATCCCTGATTTCCTACTACTTCATCCATCATATTCAGAGCCACAACCATCGGGATATTCATTTCTAACAACTGCATGGTCAGATAAAGATTTCTCTCAATATTTGTCGCATCTACAATATTAATAATAGCAAGTGGCTTTTCCTCTAATACAAAATTTCTCGAAACAATCTCTTCACTGCTATAAGGTGACATGGAATAAATTCCCGGAAGATCCGTAATATCCGTATTCGGATATCCCTTCATCGCTCCATCTTTTCGATCCACCGTTACACCCGGAAAATTTCCCACATGCTGATTCGATCCGGTTAACTGATTAAATAATGTAGTCTTCCCGCAATTCTGATTCCCGACTAACGCATATGTAAGAACGGTACCTTCCGGCAACGGATGCTCATCCTCTTTCGAATGGTATTTTCCCTCTTCTCCAAGTCCCGGATGTTCCGTATCCTTAAGACGCTCACTATTTTCATGCTTTCGACTCCGTTCTTCAATCGGTGCAATCTCAATCTGATCCGCCTCCGCCAATCGAAGCGTCAGCTCATATCCATGAACCTGCAACTCCATGGGATCACCCATTGGAGCAAATTTAACAATCGTAACCTCCGCTCCCGGAATCATGCCCATGTCTAAAAAATGCTGCCGTAAAGCACCTTTTCCACCAACAGTCTTAATGACAGCACTTTTCCCAACTCCTAATTCCTTTAATGTCATACCTTCTGCTCATCCCTTTCCCTTTAGACTATTCTTAAAAAATCCGAAAAACAATTTTCTTAATGATAATTTATATCAATAGTTAGTGTTTGTCAACTAATTAATTTGATAATACTAACTAAAATTCACAGTCTAAAACAAAAGTGTTACCAGACCAATCGCCCTGTCCGTTTCCTTTTCAAACAAGTAAGACAAAATTTAGAATCCACCATTCTGATATGCTCTCGCAATCACATACGACGGTTCATAAAATGCACTGCAATTATAATTATCAATCACATCACAGATTTCATCGTTATAAACCCTGATTATTCCATCTACAAAATCTTCCTTTGAAGTTAATGTGTCTCTGATCAGACGCTGATAGACCGCTCCCATATCCAAAGGAGATGGAATAATGGATGCCATTTCTTTATCAACCTCTGTTATATCGTAATCTCCATTCTTTAAATCATAATCCTTTATCCAGTCTGCTTCAACTTTTAATGGATTTTCACAATGTAATGCCTTTGCACAACTAAGCAGATGGAATAAACCATCCCGTCCAATTGTATTTACAACATACTTATTTTTCCGCTTAATATGCCTTGCCACACGTTCTATCATATAACATACAAAATATAAATCATCCATTTCTATCTCTTCATCCGGAAAGTACTTATTCCTCATAATGTCTCACTCCCTTCAAAGGTCAATGTTTTCAGTGCTCTTTCTGTACAAAACACAATCTGATGGGTAGGATAATTAAACCTTGCCAACCCCCAGAATGCATCTCGTGGAATTCTTCCATCAATAAAACCTTCGACAAAATTCCAAATCTGATCATCTGCCAATGGTCCTTCCACGATATCATAGTCATGTTCAATTCCTCGTCTACAGTCTGCCACAAAATCAAGCCATTCGTCCGTCATCTCATCAAACTTCAATACTTTTAAATTTACATCCGGTCTATACTCATAATGATTTACTACAGCTGAACCTTTTCTTGTCATTGCCCAACGCTTTGCCTGTTTCTCATAACTGGTGCAGTAAAAGCCAAATCCGAAATCCTTGTAAAAGCCATTCTGGAGAATACGTGGAATCGATACTTCTACATTGCTTCCATGATATAAAATATTTTTTTCCATTTACACCCTTCCTATTCTGTCAAATCTAAGTTCCTTATTTTCAGGTTTATATAAAACAGCATCCTACTTATCAACTTTTTTTCTTCCAAAATATTCTTGTAAATACATTCCCACTGCTTCCTGTTGTGCCGAATAAATGGATGTATTTCCATTCATAATATACGCAATAATGCATACCATAATAATCGGTATCATATTCGCTGTTCCAAATATTTCTACTCCAATCATAATCGGTGCAAGCAATGTATTCGTAGCACTTCCAAATACTGCTGCATAACCAAGTGCTGCACAGATTACAGGAGAGATTCCTAAAAGATTCCCCAAAACAATTCCGAGTGAAGAACCAATTGCAAACAATGGAGTAAGCTCTCCTCCCTGAAAACCAATTGCCAGTGTCATTACTGTCAACAATAATTTTAAAATCCAGTCATAAGAATAAATGGTTCCATTCTGAAAACTGTCTGCAATCAGATTCGTTCCTACGCCGCTATATCTGCCGCCATATAAAACAATTAACAACACTGCTAACGGAATTGACGCTACTCCGATTCGAAGGAAAGGATTTCTTATTTTTTCTGCCATTACAACTTTCATTTTAGAAAGCAAAAAAGAAAATAAACGTCCGACAATTCCAAAAACTGCTCCCAAAATTAAAATAAAAATCAGATTTTTCACATCTGTCAAATCTAATGTTTCTGTTAATGGTGCCGTAAATTTGTGTAAGCCTAATACATGAGATGTGATACAGGCTGTGTAAGCTGCTATTACTGTTGGAAGCATCGCTTCGTATTCTAAATATCCGGCTACAATAACTTCCATGGAAAAAAAGATTGCTGCCAGAGGTGTCTGAAACAGTCCACTAAATCCTGCTGCCATTCCGGCAACTAAAATAATTCTTCCATTTTCCGGAAGTTTAAATCTCCGTCCTAATGCATGTGATAAGGTAGCACCAATTTGCACTGCAACACCCTCGCGTCCTGCACTTCCACCAAACAGATTCGTTACCCATGTGGCCAATATCTGAATCGGCACCAACACTAAAGGAATGGAATTTCTTTTATTCTGTCCTGTCTGAAAGATCAGTGTCATTCCCTTTAAACTCAGCTTGCTAAACCGTTGATACATCTCCATAATCAATAACCCGGCTACCGGTAAAAAAGAAAGCAAAAACCGATAATGCCCTACACGAAAATCAGATACAGCAATTAATACACGTCCAAAAATGGTATCTACAATTCCCACTATAATTCCCACAAGAAGCGCCAGTAAAATATACTTGCAGTCTAAGATAATTCTCTCTTTTTTTCCCTCGTCCATAAAAACATCCTTTCTTCTTTTGCCCTTAAAAAAGCTGATAACCCTGTGTGATCCTACACAGAAGTCATCAGCTGATAAGCGGTTTCGATCTCAATCTTACTCTAAATTTTAATCGTGGGAGAACTTCATTCCCGATTTATTTTAATACTTATTGATGATAACAGACTTTATCCCCTGTGTCAAGAATTGCTTAGTCTTCTTCCTGATCTACTAAATCTCCACATAATCTTCCTGTCACAATCTCCTGGCACCTGTTACGATGAGCCACATGAAGCGGATGATCTTTAAATGCTTTCAAAGATTCTAAATCACGAAACTCTGCATAAAAGACAAGATCATATTCCCCTCCTGCACAGTTAGGTCCAATCTGTGCATGCAGCAGACCATCAATTTTTCCATTCATGGTGGCTACTGAATTCTGCAAAAAAACAAGTGCTTCCTTCTCCTTCTTTTCTGCTTTTATCTTTTCTGTATACTTCCAAAATAATATATGTCGAATCACAAAATCCCTTCCTTTCCGTACAAATCTGTTATTATTATAATCCTCACATATCTTCTATGCAAGTATCTGACCCTTGTCTTACAATTTTTTCTACTCCTTCTCATCTGTTTGAATATCCATTTTTCTATATTTTTTTACAAAAATGGCTTCTGCATATTTTCAATTTCTCATTTCTATTGTATAGTAATAGTAACTTGCTTTTTAGCAAAATCTAATTCTATGAGGAGATTAAATTTATGAAACCTATTAAAGAAGGTAAGGTAAGAGAAATCTATGATAATGGCGACAGCCTCATCATGGTAGCTACTGACCGCATCAGTTGCTTTGATGTGATTTTAAACAACGTTGTAACAAAAAAGGGTACTGTACTTACTCAGATGTCTAAATTCTGGTTTGACATGACAAAGGACATTCTGCCAAACCACATGATTTCAACAGATGTTAAGGATATGCCTGAATTCTTTAGACAGCCACAGTTTGATGGAAACAGTATGATGTGCAAAAAGCTCAATATGCTTCCAATTGAATGTATTGTTCGTGGTTACATTACTGGAAGCGGCTGGGAAAGCTACAAGAAGAACGGAACTGTTTGCGGCATCAAACTTCCAGAAGGATTAAAGGAATCTGACAAGCTTCCTGAACCAATCTACACTCCTTCTACTAAGGCTGAAATTGGTGATCATGATGAAAATATTTCTTACGAGCAGAGTGTTGCTCATTTAGAGAAATACTTCCCTGGAAAAGGAGAAGAATATGCTGCTAAACTTCGCGACTGCACAATTGCTCTTTACAAAAAGTGTGCAGACTATGCATTAAGTCGTGGAATTATCATTGCAGATACCAAGTTTGAATTTGGTTTAGATGAGAATGGTAATATTGTAATCGGTGATGAAATGCTTACACCGGATAGCTCTCGTTTCTGGCCTGCTGACGGCTATGAACCAGGACATGGACAGCCATCTTTTGACAAGCAGTTCGCTCGTGACTGGTTAAAAGCTAACCCAGACAATAATTGGACACTTCCTCAGGATATTGTAGATAAGACAATCAACAAATACTTACAGGCATATGAGATGTTAACAGGAAAGAGTCTTGCATAATAACAACTATAAAAATAGCTATGAGCACAAGCCCATAGCTATTTTTTTGACTTTCTACATCTTATTTTTTATATTTCTTTTCCCCAGACTTCTTCTGCAATCTCTTTTACAAGTGCAAGTTTTGCCCACTGTTCTTCTTCTGTCAGTTTATTACCAATTTCACAAGATGCGAATCCGCACTGTGGACTTAAATAGAGTCTCTCAAGTGGAATATACTTAGCTGCTTCATGTATTCTGGCAATGACATCTTCTTTTTTCTCAAGCTCAGGTGTCTTAGTCGTAATTAATCCGAGTACTACTTTCTTATCCTCTGATACCTTCTTCAATGGTGCAAATCCACCAGATCTTGCATCATCATATTCTAGATATAAAGCATCTACGTTCTCTTTTGCAAATACATAATCTGCCACAGAATCATAAGGACCACTTGTGAAGAATGTTGAATGATAATTTCCTCTGCAGATATGAGAATGAATTACCATTCCTTCTGGTTTTCCCTCTAATGCAAGATTATTTACTTTCAAAAGCTGTTTCTTTACATCTTCTAAATCAATTCCTAATGACTTGTATCTTTGTTTTGCTGCATCTCCTACAATTGCACCCCATGTACAATCATCTAACTGCAAATTACGGCATCCGGCATCATAAAATTGCTGAATTACATTCTGGTATGCAACACCGATATCCTGAATTAATTCCTCATTTGTTGCATAATATTTCTTTGTGTTCTCATAATTTTGAGGAACGATCATCTGCTGATACATCTGTGCCGGTGCAGGAATAGTATATTTTGCAACTGTATTCTCATCCTCAAACTGCTTTAAAAATTTAAAGTATTCTACAAAAGGATGTGGCTTTGCCTTTACCTTACCAACCAGATAAGTGTCTTCTAATTCTGCCATCTCTTCATTAAACTGAACTCCACCACCTGTATTAGAATGCTCTACTCCTTCAAATCCCCACATAAAATCTAAATGCCAGAACTTTCTTCTGAATTCTCCATCTGTGATTACATGGTAACCTGCTGCCTTTTGCTTTGCAACAATATCTCTTACTGCATCATCCGTAACAGCATCTAATTCTTCTTTGCTAATCTTTCCCTCTGCAAATAATTTTCTTGTCTCTTTTAATTTCTCTGGTCTTAAAAAGCTTCCCACGAAATCATAACGAAAAGGTGTTTGTAATTTACTCATAGTTTTCTCCTTTGCTAAAAAATTACAAACATTTTAGCAGAGAAAATGCCTCTTGTAAAATAGTTTAAAGCAGTGGTTTGCTATAGTTTTTTTCTATGACAATTTTTAATTTTCTTTCTTTTTAAACTGAAATCTATGTGATGGCCGATAAATCATGACTGCAATAAAAATCAGCAATGCTGTGACAGACAAACTAATCGGGTATGCCGTCATAATCGTCTGAAATGTTCTATGTGATGGAAATACTGTATAAATCCAGACAAGTCTGACTACACAGACACCAATAATTGTCAGGATTGCGGGCACAAGGGAAATTCCAAATCCTCGTAAATACCCCGACATATTCTCATAAAGCATACTGAATGTATAAGCAGAAAATATTAAAAGTAATCTTGTGTAACCAATTTCTATTACCTGTGGATCATTATTAAATAAGGACAAAAGCGTCTTCCCAAAAAATAAAACCAGCAAAATGGTCGTTGCGGAGGCAATTGCATCTTCAATAATACATAAAATCAATGTTTTTTTACACCTTTTTATCTGCCCTGCCCCATAGTTCTGACCCACAAAAGTTGTACATGCCTGACTAAATGAATTCAAAACATCATAAGCAAAGATTTCGATGTTAAATGCTGCACTTGATGCAGCAATTACAACGGTACCTAAGCTATTAATTGCAGATTGAATAACAATATTTGCAACTGCAAAAACTGCACTTTGAATTCCTGCCGGCAGTCCAATTTGAATAATATGGATAAAACTATTTCTATCAAAGCCTAAATCACGTGTATTCAAATGAATAACCTTATCTGTTTTGATTAATTTTCCAAATAAAATTGCTGAACTTACAACATTAGAAATTACAGTTGCTATCGCAACACCATTGACATTCATATGTAATACAATTACAAAAAAAAGATTCAATAAAACATTTAATACCCCCGATATCGCCAATGCTTCTAAAGGCACCTTCGTATCGCCAATACTTCGAAAAATTGCTGCCTCAAAATTATACAAAAGAATCGCTGGCATTCCCAGCAGATAAATACGAATATAAAGCAATGCATACGGAAATACTTCATCTGGCACATGCAGTCCTTTCAGTAACGCACCTATTCCTAATTCTCCTACCAGCAGAACCAAAATACCACCTAAAATTGCCATGATAATGGACGTATGTACCGTTTTATGAATTCGTTTTTCATCTTTCTGCCCCACTGCATTCGCAATCACAACATTTGCTCCTAATGCAATTCCAATAAACAAATTCAAAATCAATCCTATAATCGGACTATTCGCACCAACTGCCGCTACAGCTGCTGTTCGATTCCCACTTGCAAAATTTCCAACAATCGCAAGATCCGATGCATTAAATAACTGTTCTAAAATTCCTGTTGCAGCAACCGGAAGTGCATATTGCGGTAATTTATTCCAAATAGGTCCATTCAACATATCTATTTTTTTTGTGCTTTTTTCTCTCTTCAAAATTCCTTACCTGTTCTTTCTTATTAAAAATGCTTTTCTATTATATTCCAAACATTCTTTTATCGCAAATACTTATTAGTTATTGTTTGAAATACCTTTCAGGCATTGTTTTTATAGGTAAGTTTTTTGACACAAATACCATTTTATGATATTCTAATCTGAAATCTATTCTTCAAGGAGGGCCCTAAGAATGAATACCTTAACCATTTTTCAAATTGCCTTAGAAGTATGAGGTATTTTAATCTGCTTAATTGCCTTACTTATCACTTGTATGGAACATATCCCATCTCGTTCCAGCCGGAAAATTCGATTCTTTATGCAAATATCCTGCATTTTTCTTCTTGCAAATGATATATTTGCGTGGATTTTTCGTGGACAGACCGGAACTATCGCCTATTACGCAGTGCGAATCAGTAATTTTGGTGTTTTCTTTATAAACTTTATTTACATGAGTTTATTTGCAATTTATCTATGGCAATCTATTTCTATTTCATCAAAAACATTACCTAAAAGAATTTTTTGTATTTTTGGTCTGAGTTTTTGTGGTATTTTCACTCTGATCTTATCACAATTTACCCATCTTTTTTACTATTTTGACCAGCAAAACTATTATCATCGAAGCAGTTTCTATTTTTTAGACTACTTGTTAATAAGAGCTTTTTCAAGCCATTTAATTTACACTCTTCACCACTGTACGGAAATTCTTGCCAATAAATTCTATACCAGATATGAAATTTTCTTATTGTTAATATCAATTAATATTTTTTTAATTTGGCTTGCATTTATATCAACGTCACATGTTATAGCATAATCTTTGATTAAAGCGATGTATCCACTTACAAGTGCTGTTGATTGTGATGTCCCAGTCGTCGCAGCTAATTCGCCCGTATTCAATATTGTATTTATATCCACTCCAGGTGCTAATATGTCACACTGACCTTTAGCATTAGTTCCCTTCCATACACGCAATTTTTTATCAAGTGCTCCGACTGAAATACACTTTTTATACTTTGCCGGATATAGCATATCCTTTGTTTCATAATCACCTGATGAAGCAACTACTATTATTCCCGACTTTATAGCACTTTTAACAGATTTTTTTATTTTTTTATTATTAAAATAACTTCCTAAACTTATGTTAATAATAGTAACATTATCTTTTACCGCCTTATCAATGGCATCAGCTAATATTTCAGGTGAAACCTTTCCTTGCTCATCTACTACCTTATAACTATAAATTTTTGTTTGGGGAGCTATCCCCTGTAGTCCATTGCCTCCAAGTATCAACGAACACATCATAGTTCCATGTCCATTTTTATCAAAAATATCTTCATTTGAAATCATATTATAGCTTTTATCTATTTTGTTTTTCTGAAATTCTGATATTCCACTATCTATCAACGCGATAATTTGACTTTTTCCTTCTGTTTTACTATGTAAACTGACATATTCCATAAAATCTTCATGCCAATTTTTGCTTTTCTGTGAATAGCTAATCTCTGTTGTATCTTCTTTTATCTGCTTATTTTCATCGTCTAAAAAAAAATAGATGCCACAGCCCAGATTGAAATAATAACGAAAATTATAAGAACACCCGTTTTAACTATCATACGATTATTCTCGCTTAGTGTAGGTTCTATTTTTTTCTTATAAAAATATGTACATACTACTAACAGTATAAATATTAGCGGTATAACAACCCTTGCAATTTCTTTTGCGAAAATCAATTTTATCACCTCTCTTTTTCTTTATTTAGTAGGCGTTTGCGAAACGCCATAATCCTCATAAATACGCCATTTTTTTGTTGCTAAATTAAAATAACTCCTCACCGGATATGGTATAATAGAGTTGACTATAAACTATAAACCTTG
>CAKRHW010000007.1 GCA_934339365.1 uncultured Lachnospiraceae bacterium
TCCACGCTCTGAAACCCTTGATTTTCCTGCATTCCTACTTATCAATAGACTTCATCGTCGGGAACAATAATACATCACGAATCGCTGGTGAATTTGTCAGCAGCATCACCATTCTATCTATACCGAATCCGATTCCGCCTGTTGGTGGCATACCGATTTCAAGTGCATTTAAGAAATCTTCATCTGTATGGTTTGCTTCTTCATCACCCATTTCAAATAATTCATCCTGTGCCTTGAATCTTTCTCTCTGATCGATTGGATCATTTAACTCTGAGTAAGCATTTGCCATTTCCCAGCCGTTCATGAAGAACTCGAAACGCTCTACGTAATCTGGATTCTCTGGCTTTCTCTTAGTAAGTGGAGAAATCTCTACCGGATGATCCATTACAAAAGTAGGCTGCTTTAAGTTTTCTTCTACGAATTCTTCGAAGAATAAGTTTAAGATATCTCCGCGCTTATGTCTTTCCTCGAATTCTACATTCTTTTCTTTTGCAATTGCCTTTGCTTCTTCATCTGTCTTAATCTCATTGAAATCTACACCGGCATACTTCTTAACTGCATCTACCATTGTGATTCTTTCAAATGGCTTTCCTAAATCAATCTCAATGTCGTTATAGACGATAGTTGTTGTACCAAGTACTTCCTGTGCAACAAAACGGTATAAATTCTCTGTTAAATCCATCATGCCATGATAGTCTGTGTAAGCCTGGTATAATTCCATCAGTGTAAATTCTGGATTGTGTCTTGTATCAAGACCTTCGTTACGGAATACACGACCAATCTCATATACTCTCTCTAATCCACCTACAATCAGTCTCTTTAAATAAAGCTCTAAGGAAATACGTAATTTCAAATCTTCATCTAATGCATTGAAGTGTGTCTCAAATGGACGGGCTGCTGCACCACCTGCATTGGCAACGAGCATTGGAGTCTCCACTTCCATGAAATCCTGCTGACTTAAGAACTTACGGATTGCAGCAATAATCTTCGATCTTTTGATAAAGGTATCTTTTACTTCCGGATTCATAATCAGGTCCACGTATCTCTGACGATAACGCATATCCGTATCTGTCAGTCCATGGAACTTCTCTGGAAGAATCTGTAAAGATTTTGAAAGAAGTGTCATCTCTTCTGCATGAATGGAAATCTCACCTGTCTGTGTACGGAATGCAAATCCCTTTAATCCCCAGATATCACCGATATCTGATTTCTTAAAGATTGCATACAAATCTTCTCCGATTGCATCTCTTGATACATAGATCTGAATATTTCCCTTTAAGTCCTGGATATTGGCAAAGGAAGCCTTACCCATAACACGTTTGAACATCAGACGTCCTGCAATTGATACCTTAATTGGTGAGGCATCCATGATTTCTCGTCTTTCATTATAATCCTTCTTGCGTGCCTGTCTTGCTTCTGCCTCTTCCATTCCATCTGTGTTTACTTCCTGTCTGCCAGCTAAAAGCTTCTCTTCTAATTCTGTATAAAGTTCCTTAACGTCTGCAGTATGATGTGTCACATCATATTTTGTTATCTGAAAAGGATCCTTTCCTGCTTCCTGCAGATTCGCTAACTTCTCGCGACGAACCTGTAATAATCGATTCAAATCCTGTGTATTATCATTTTGCTGTGCCACTTTCGTATTCTCCTTTTTCTTAATTTACTCTCTGAATATCAAGTACCTTGTACTTAAATACTCCTGCCTGTGTCTCTACTTCTACAACATCTCCAAGTTTCTTTCCTAATAAAGCTTTTCCAACAGGAGCTTCATTCGAAATCTTTCCTTCTAAGCTGTTTGCTTCTGTAGAACCAACGATTCGAAATTCCATCTCTTCATCATATTCTAAGTCTAACACTTTGACTTTACATCCAACATTGATCTTCTTTAAATCAATCTCGCCTTCATCTACGACTTCTACGTTCTTTAAGATTTTTTCAATCTCTTCAATTCTTGCCTCGATGTCTCTCTGTTCATCTTTGGCTGCATCGTACTCTGCGTTCTCGGATAAATCTCCCTGCTCTCTTGCTTCTTTAATCTTTTGTGCTACTTCACGTCTTCTATTTACCTTAAGATCCTGTAATTCATCCTCTAATTTTGTAAGACCTGCATAAGTTAAAATATTTTTCTTTGCTTCTGCCATTCTAAAACCTCACTTCTGATTCAGTCTCGTATCTGAATCGTCCTTTCTTTTATTCTATGATGCGTGGTCAGAAAATCTTACCCACAAATGATGTCTGCAAAATGCTCCACTCCTTGTTTCACATTCTGCAGTCATAAAATTCTTCTCATATAATTAAGTCACACGCAATTATATCCTATTCCCTGATTATTGTCAACTTTCCTGACTTTCTAATGCCTCTAATTTTTCTTCTACAATCTCTTCTAGTTCCTCAATGGATTCCACCTGATTGATTGCTGCTCTTAAAGAAGCTGCATTATGAAGCCCGGTTGTATACCATTGCACATGTTTACGCATTTCACGAATTCCAATATAATCTCCCTTTTCTTCTACCTGCATTTTTGCATGGCGAAGAATCATCTGACGAACTTCCTTCACCGATGGCCTAGGCAGTAATTCTCCTGTCTTTAGATACCAGGTTACCTGCTTGAAAATCCATGGATTTCCACGTGCTGCCCGTCCAATCATAATTCCATCACATCCGGTTTGTTCTAACATCTGCTTTGCTTCTTCCGGATTTGTGATATCTCCATTTCCAATTACCGGAATCCTTACTGCTTCTTTTACCTGACGAATGATATCCCAGTCGGCTTTGCCACTGTAATATTGTTCTCTGGTTCTTCCATGTACAGCAATTGCCGATACTCCTGCATCCTCTAACCGTTTTGCAAATTCAACGGCATTTCTGGTTTCTTCTGTAAAGCCGGAACGGAACTTAACGGTAACGGGTTTCTTTATTTTATTTGTCATCGTACGAATAATCTTTGCTGCCAGTTCCGGATTTTTCATAAGTGCGGAACCTTCTTGATTGTTCACAATCTTTGGTACCGGACACCCCATATTTACATCCACAAAATCAAAATCACGTTCTGAAATCTGTGCACCAATATCTGCCATGATTTCCGGATCACTTCCAAAAATCTGCACTCCAATCGGATGTTCACTTTCATTCGTTCGAAGAAGCTGTTCTGTATTTTTATTATGATACAATACTGCCTTTGCGCTGACCATTTCTGTATACAAAAGTCCGCAACCCATTTCTTTACAAAGAAGTCTGAATGGATAGTCTGTAACACCTGCCATCGGTCCTAATGCAACCGGATTTTCTATTTCGACATTTCCAATTCTCATCTCTGGCTCCTATTCTTCTCATAAATGATACGCAGTCCATTTAAAGTCAGGTCTGTATCATAATAATCAATCCGGTCTGTTTCCTCTGTAATAATTTTACCGAGTCCGCCAGTGGCAACTACCGTAATATCCTCACATCCTGCTTCTTCTTTCATCTTATCTATGATATATTCCGTCTGTCCGATATAACCATATACCAGACCTGCCTGCATGCTGCTGATGGTTTCTTTTGCAAGAATCGAATCTGGTTTTTTGATTTCTATTTCCGGAAGCTTTGCTGCATCCTCCCACAGTGCTTTTGCTGAAATGCGGATTCCCGGAGAAGTCACTCCTGCATCAAAGGTTCCATCCTCTGTAATGTAATCGTATGTGGTTGCTGTACCAAAATCAATTACAATGACCGGACCTCCGTATTTTTCATATGCAGCTGCTGCATCTACAATTCGGTCTGCTCCGATTTCTCTTGCATTTCCATAGCGGATTTTAATTCCCGTTTTTGTTCCAAGTCCTACAACAAATGGTTTTTTTCCGAATAATTTAATCATTCCATTTACGAGGGAATGCATAATATTCGGAACAACGGAAGAGATAATCACATCATGAATCTCTTTCGTTTCTACCCCTTTTTGCATAATCAGTCCATGAATCGACAAACTAAATTCATCCGATGTCCGAGGCATCTTCGTCGTCATACGAAAACTTCCTTTTAAGTCTTTTCCATCAAATATTCCAAATGTAATATTCGTATTTCCAACATCAACGACTAATAGCATTTTTTGCTCCTTTCTTTTTGTAACTGTCAGGCAACTAAATCTCTTCGTCTAAATTGATATTTTCCTTGCGAACTACAACACGATTATATAATTCTATTTCTTCTAACAGTTGTTGTTTTTCTTTACGAAGTTGTTTGATTTTAAGACCTGCCCCGATTTCGTCATACAACAGATCTCCTTCTTTACATCTTGTCACGAATTCCAAATTGCCATCTTCATCGAACTCTAAAGTAAGAATGCCTCCTACTTCTTCTGTGTAAAGCACGCACATAATCTTTAATTCGTCTTTTACAACATCCGGCAATTGTTCAAAACGTTCATCTAAATAAAATTTTTTTTCGTATTTACTTGCACCACACAGTACATCTTCATTTTTATACATATCCATATACACCTCGAACTGATACATCTCCAGAAACTACTTTCTTTTTCGTTCCATCTTCGCATTCTACCATTAATTCGCCATTTTCATCGATTCCTTTTGAAATCGCCTCATAGCTTTCTTCATCCTGGAAAATTCTTACTTTGCGGTCGATATTAATCAGTCTGTCATTATATTCTTTCATAAGAATACTCATGTCTTTTGTCTTCATAAAAATGTCATAATATTTTTCGAATTCATCTAGTACACGATCTAAAATCAGCAGTCTGTTTTGTTCTTTTCCTGTTTCTATCTCGATGGAAGTTGCCCGGTCCTGAAGTTCTTCCGGGAATTCTTTCGTATTTACATTAATACCGATTCCCACAATAATGTAATTAATCTGATCGATTTCTGCATTCATCTCCGTCAGTATTCCACAGATTTTTTTCCCATTTGCAACAATATCATTCGGCCATTTAATTTCATTTTTTAATCCTGTTACTTCTTCAATTGCCTTAGATACTGCCATTCCTGCGATTAAAGTAATCATAGAAGCTTTATACGTAGCCATATGAGGTTTTAAAATTAAAGACATCCAGATTCCTGCATCCTTCGGAGATTTCCAGACTTTTCCTCTTCTTCCTTTTCCACTTCTTTGTACATCACTGACAATCAGAGTTCCTTCTGTGGCACCGTCTTCTGCATATCGTTTTGCTGTTGTATTCGTAGAATCGACCTCATCATAATATTTCACGAAATGTCCAAATTTTGCATCAACTCTTCTGCTTTCAATCTCACTTTTCGAATATTTTTCTTCATAAGATACTAAATGATATCCTCGTTTTTGTACTGCATCGATTACATATCCCTCTTCTTTTAACTGGTTTACCACCTTCCAGATTGCCGTTCTTGAAACATGAAACCGATCGCACAGCATCTGTCCTGATACGTAATCATCTGTGCTTTTGAGCAGACTTAACACTTCTGCTTTCATATTAAATTTTCTCATAATGCCTTTCCTTTCTGTTATCTGTTTATTTGTTTTTTCTTATCTTTAAAATGGGTGCAGTGCGATAAATAATACGATTGATGCTGCTGCAAGAAGAAGCATTTGAATCAGAAAACTGATAAATCTTCCTTTCTCATGCCGTTTGATGTATTTCACCGCAAGTGCAAGATTCATTCCCGCTGCCAATGCAAGCACAAATGGGCTTAAGTCTATGTTTTTATCAAAATTCAGAAATAAAATAACTGCTGTTACAATAACACCCGCCCCAAGAACGGCAATTACGCAGTCAAATATAATATTTCCATATCGATAATATCTTCTTCTGCCATTCTTTTTCTTTTTTTCTTTCTTGCTTTTTTCTTTCTTGATCATGGATATTCTCTCTTTCAAAAAACAAGCCAATCAAATAACTGATTGGCTTTTTCTTTTACAACTTTACTGTTCTTTTACAGCTTCTACCAGAGCCTTAACGGTTCCTGCAGCACCTGCAATATTCGATGGAATAATAATCTTTGTTGCCTTTCCATCTGCTGCCTTCGCAAATGCTTCTAAACTCTTCATCGTAAGCACTGCCTCATCAGCTCCTGCTTCTTTTAACATCTTAATACCATCTGCATTCGCCTGCTGTACTTTCAAAATAGCTTCTGCCTGACCTTCTGCTTCTCTGATCTTCTTTTCCTTTTCCGCTTCTGCACGAAGGATTGCTGCCTGCTTCTCTGCTTCCGCATCTAAGATTGCAGATTCTTTTTTACCTTCTGCGACAAGAATGGTTGATTTCTTCTCACCTTCTGCGATTAAGATTGCTTCACGTCTTTCACGTTCTGCTTTCATCTGTTTCTCCATGGCATCCTGAATAGCTGCCGGTGGAATAATATTTTTCAATTCGACACGATTGACTTTGATTCCCCATGGATCAGTTGCTACATCTAAAGACTGTCTCATCTTATCATTGATAATTTCTCTTGATGTTAAAGTCTCATCTAACTCTAAATCACCGATGATATTTCTTAATGTTGTTGCAGTTAAGTTCTCAATTGCCATAATTGGTCTTTCTACACCGTATGCAAATAATTTTGGATCTGTAATCTGATAAAATACAACTGTATCAATCTGCATGGTTACATTATCCTTTGTAATTACCGGCTGAGGTGGAAAGTCTACAACCTGTTCCTTTAGTAAAACCTTTCTGGCTACTCTGTCAATAAATGGACACTTAAAATGAATTCCAACCGACCAGGTTGCACGATATCCTCCTAATCGTTCTACGACAAATGCCTCTGCCTGTGGTACGACCTTAATGCAGGAAGCACAAATAACTAAAATAATAGCAAGTAGAACAATGAATGTGATTCCACCTGTTGCTGCTTCTGCTGTTGCTAAAATATGACTCATATTCTCTTTTCCTTTCCATTTTTACTCTATCAGACCCAAGAATAAAAATTCTTTAATTTTTCGTTGTTACGATGGCTTTTACACCTTCTACTCTAAGAACCGTTACAATGGTTCCTTCCTGAATCTCTTCTTCTCCTTCTGCTCTCGCACTCCATTCCATACCGTCTACCATAACTCTTCCTTTGGCCTCTATATTACTGATTTTCTCAATCACTTTGCCTTCTTTTCCGGCCATGGATTCCACATTCGTCTTCTCGACATGGCGGTTGAATCTGCTTGTTGCAAATGGTCTTACTGCTAAAATCAGCAAAAATGAGACAATGACAAATGCAACAATCTGCCATGTCAAATTGGCACCGGCTACATTTAAAATAAATGCGATCAATGCACCGCCCGCAAACCAGATAGTTGTTAATCCAAGTGTAATAATCTCGATGATAATAAAAACAACCATGGCTGCTAACCATACAAACGGGTTCATACTTTCCCTCCTCTCATCGTTTCGTCCAAATGTCATTTGACTTTTAAACCCTGATTTCATCTTATCATATTCGACTTTTTTTCTCAACCTCTGGCTGAAAAGATTTACAAAAAAGTTAACGTATCATATCTCTTTGTCTTTTCGCTTCATATGCAAAAAGAGACGCTGCCACAGAGGCATTTAAAGATTCTACCTGCCCCTCCATTGGAATCTTAATATAACGGTCTGCTAATTGTGCCGTTTCTTCTGTCAGTCCGTTTCCTTCATTTCCAATCAGAAATGCTGTCGGTGTCTGATAATTTTCTTCATAAAAGTTATGTTCTCCTTTTAAATGTGCCGCATAGACCTGAATCTTTTCCTGTTTCATCGTTAAAATGGTCTCTTTTAAGTCTGGCACAATCACAAATGGAACGCGAAATATGGTTCCCATCGTCGAACGAATGACCTTTGGATTATAAATATCCACCGTATTCTGGCTTAAAATGACACCGCTTACTCCCGCTGCCTCTGATGTCCTGAGAATTGTTCCTAAATTTCCTGGATCCTGAATATTTTCAAGCACAAGAACGCATGGATTTTTACTTTTGTTAAATGCCTGCTTCAGGATATCGGAAAATGTGGTTTCTGACTGTTTTACCAATGCTAAAATTCCCTGTGGAGTCATCGTGTCTGACATATGACGAAATACAGAATCTTCCACTACTTCATAACGAATCCCGGATATCTTTTCAAATAATTCCTGATTCTTTTCGTTCATCCGATTGTGATACAGGCTTTCTGATACATATAATTCCCGCAGTCTGTTTTTTGGCACTTCACTGACCATTCGAATTCCTTCTACCACAAATAACTGCTCTTCTTTTCTGGCTTTTGCTTTTTTTAATAAGGATATGACCCTTTTAATTTGCTTATTCGAAGCAGATGTAATCATGTTTTCCTCCTGTTATTTTCGAAATACTTTTGCAATCATTGCGTTCTCGCCTAAAACAACCAATGAAGTCTCTGCCTCTAATGGTGCTTCTGGTTCTACATTAATACTGACTTCTCCATTTTTACGAACTGCAATAATATTAAATCCATATTTTTCTCTTAAATGTAACTGTACTAAATTCTTAGAAACCCATTCACCTGGAATCTCTACTTCTACAATGCTGAAACTATCCGACAAATCTGCTAAGTCCACAAAATTTCCCTGCAAAAGATTCTTGGCAAGTCTGCTTCCCATTGCCCGTTCCGGAAAGATAATCTCATCTGCTCCAACCTTTTTTAATACCGTCGCCTGTATTTCATTTCTGGCTTTGCAGATGACATAATTCACTCCCGCTTCCTTGGCTGCAATCACTGCCATGACCGAAGCCTCAAGATTATCTGCAATAGCAATCACTGCCACATCCACATTTGCAAGCCCTAAGCTTTTCATCACTTCCATTTCCGTAACATCTGCACGTACTGCATAAGTGACTTCATCTGCAATATCCCGAATGATTTCTTCGTCTTTATCCACTGCAAGTACATTTCCACCGTTCGATGCAAATGTAGTTGCAATACTTCTTCCAAATTTTCCTAATCCTAATACCGCTATTTCTCTAAATGCCATTTCTTTTCTCCTCCTAATTTAACCGACAATGACTTTCTTTTCCGGCAATTCTCTCTTATGATAATTGCCATCTTTTCTTTTCATGGAAAATGCCATTGCCATTGTAATCGGTCCGATTCTTCCTATAAACATCATAAATATAATCACTATTTTTCCAAAACAATCTAGTAATGCGGTTGCACCTCTCGTCAGTCCAACCGTTCCAATTGCAGAGGCCGCTTCAAATACAATACTTCCTAACGGAATCTTTTGTGTTGCTGAAAGTAAAAAGATGCCTCCGTACATCAGCAAAATAAAAATACCTGCCACAGCCATTCCTGTCTTTACATTATCCGATCCAATCTTGCGGTCAAATACTTCCGTATCTTTTTTTCCCTGAATGGTACACTTCATACTGACATAAATCATGCCGACTGTCGTTGTCTTGATTCCACCTGCTGTTCCAATCGGAGAACCTCCAATCATCATAAGAATGACTAATATTAACAGCGTGGCATTTCTAAAATTCTGTTGTGGAATCATTGCAAAACCAGCCGTTCTTGTAGTAACAGATTCAAATAAAGATGCCATACATTTATCCCAGACAGGAAGGTTTCCAATGGTATCTGGATTTTGAAATTCTGAAATAAAAATAATGACTGCACCACCAAATATTAAAATCAGTGATGTAACAATGGCAAGTTTAGAATGCAAAGTCAGTCTTTTTGCCATGCCATGATATTGTCCATTCTTCTTTGCTTCCTTTAAGACTCTCTTTACATCCCACCATACGACAAATCCGATTCCACCCATAATAATCAAAAACATGGTTGTCAGATTCATCAATACACTTGAACTGTATGGGATAAAGCTCTCATCTCCAATCAGATCAATTCCGGCATTACAAAAAGCAGAAACTGCATGGAAAATAGCATATAAAATTCCTTTTCCCACTCCATACTGCGGAACAAACTGAAAGGCATATAATACTGCTCCGATTCCTTCCACTAACAAAGTACCCTTAATAATTTTAATGGTCAGCTTAACTAACCCTTGTAAAGAATCCATGTTATAGGCTTCCTGAAGCATCATTCGTTCTTTTAATGTAATTCGCTTTCCAATCATGATAAAGAAACCAATCGAAACCGAGATAACGCCCAGTCCGCCAATCTGAATTAATATCAAAATGACTACTTTGCCAAATACACTCCAGTATGCATAGGTCGGGACAACCGTAAGTCCTGTCACACAGACCGAAGTTGTCGCCGTAAATAATGCGTCGACAAAAGAAGTCCATTCTCCTTTTGCAGACGAAACCGGAAGACACAAAAAAAATGTTCCAAGTAAAACCAGAAATAAGAAACCGGCTATCATAATACGTGGTGTGTCAAGTTTTCCAATCTTTCTTTTTTTTATTACTGTCTCCTCACCTATTCTCATATCATCGAATCCCTTTCTCTACGATTTTCACATTTTCTTCTCCATAAATCTTCCTCAAAAATGCCAGTGCCTCATCTGTCACTTCAATTCCCTGATTGGGTGGAAGTTTTTTCTGCATTTTTTCCTTTGCAACATACAAAACCACTTCACTTCTTCCATCATATTTTGACAGATTCTTCATCAGTTCATCTTTCCCTGCTGTATAACTTTCCATGTTATCAAACCGAATCCAGACCTGCGTCGGGCACTGTTGAAATGAAATAATTTCCTCACAAAATACCTTTCCATTCGCCTCTTCTTCTAGTGATACGGTTCCTTTAATAAATACCTTATTATCCTCTTTGATAAAGTCACGATATTTTGCATATGCTTTTGAAAATACAATAACTTCTACCGTTCCAACCATATCTTCAATGGTTAAAAATGCCATCAGCTGATTGTATTTTGTTGTCTTGACCGAGATATTTGTAATCATTCCACCAATGATAACACGCTGCTTATCCTTTAATTTCGTGACACCAGCTTCATTGGCTTCAAAATCAGTAGTCAGATTGGTAATGCTTTTCTTCATTTTTTGTGCATACTCTTCTAATGGATGCCCTGTAATATAAACACCGAGTACTTCTTTTTCTAATGATAACAATACTTCTTTTGGATATTCGCCTACATTTGGAAGCTGAATCTCAAACTGTTTCTTTTCCTCTTCTCCGCCAAAATCTAAAAATGACATCTGGCTATAAGACATGGAGGCAGGCTGACTTTCTTCCTTGTCAAATCCATCCATGGTAATCTCTCCTGAAATAGCATCCTTTTTTCCTGCACTGATGCTTGCTAAAAACTTCGGATATACCATCATATTCTGTTTTCTGCTTCCCTCAAAAGAATCAAATGCTCCTGCCTTAATAAAGTTCTCAATGGCACGTTTATTTACATCTAATCCCGCAGTCCGCGTAATAAAATCCTGTAAATTCTTATATTTTCCTCTTGCATTTCGTTCTGCAATAATTCCGTCAATCACAGCTCCGCCAATACTTTTAATTGCTGAAAGTGCATAACAGATTGCGTTTCCCGAAACGGAAAAAGTTCTTTGTCCTTCATTGATATCCGGTGGAAGTACCTTAATTCCCATATTTCTACAAGTCAGGATATACTCTGATACTTTCGAAGTATTATCAATCACACTTGTCATTAAAGCTGCCATAAATTCTACCGGATAATAATATTTTAAATACGCAGTCTGATAAGAAACAACTGCATAACAGGCTGCATGGGATTTATTAAATGCATATTTTGCAAAATCAATCATGTCATCATAGATTTTATTTGCAACTTTCTCATCGATGCCCCGTTTTAAACAGCCATCAATTCCATCTTTTTCATTTCCATAAACAAAGTTCTTTCGCTCTTCTTCCATGACTTTTAATTTCTTTTTACTCATGGCTCTTCGAAGCAAATCACTTCGTCCAAGTGTAAATCCTCCAAGATCACGAACAATCTGCATAACCTGCTCCTGGTATACAATACAGCCATATGTGGGTTCTAGAATTGGTTTTAATTCTTTGCAGTCATACGTAATCTGATCTGGATGATTTTTCCCTTTTAAATATTTCGGAATAAAATCCATCGGTCCCGGACGATATAAAGAAATTCCGGCTATGATATCCTCTAAACATTCCGGTTTCAATTCTTTCATGAAGTTTTTCATCCCGGCACTTTCAAGCTGAAAGACTCCTTCTGTCTTTCCCGTTCCAATGGATGCTAATACTTTCTTATCATTATAATCCATCGTATGCGTATCAATTTCCACTCCATGATTCTGCTTTACAAATTGTATGGCATTCTGAATAACGGTTAAAGTACGAAGACCTAAAAAGTCCATCTTCAAAAGTCCTAATTCCTCAAGAGTGGTCATAATATACTGCGTCGTAACAGCTCCATCTCCACCTCTCGAAAGTGGAACAAATTCATCTACTGGTTTTTGACAGATTACAACTCCGGCTGCATGAATCGAAGTATGTCTTGGAAGTCCTTCTAGACGTTTGCAAATATCAATCAGTTCATGCACTTCTTCATCCGTTTCATAAACCGTTCGAAATTCCGGATTTTGTTTCAATGCTTTATCTATCGTAATTCCAAGATCTGTCGGTATCATTTTTGCAATTGTATCCACTCTGGCATATGGCATATCTAACACTCGTCCTACATCACGAATGACACCACGTGCTGCTAAAGTTCCAAATGTTACAATCTGGGCAACGCAGTCTTTTCCATATTTGCGCACCACATAATCAATCACTTCCTGTCGTCTCTCGTAACAGAAATCGACGTCAATATCGGGCATGGAAACACGTTCCGGATTCAAAAAACGTTCAAACAGAAGCTGGTAACGAATAGGGTCAATATCCGTAATTGCCAATGTATAAGCCACGATAGAACCCGCTGCCGAACCTCTTCCCGGACCAACGGCAATTCCATGACTCTTTGCATAATTAATAAAATCCCAGACAATTAAAAAATAATCCACATATCCCATATTTTTAATGGTATTTAATTCATAGTCGAGACGGTCTTCTAATTTTTTTGTCACCTGTTTATATCTTTTCTTTAGTCCTTCCCGACACAGATGATTCAGATATTCCCATGATGTAAAGCCTTCCGGAACATCGTATCTTGGAAGTTTTGTCACACCAAATTCAATCTCAACATTACATCTTTCTGCAATCTTTCCTGTATTATCAATAGCCTCCTGCGCAAATGGAAATAACTCTCGCATCTCCTGTTCTGACTTTAAATAATACTGTCCGCCTTCATACCGCATACGGTCTTCATCCTGCACCTTTTTCCTGGTCTGGATACACAGTAAAATATCATGTGCATTGGCATCTTCCGCATACGTATAGTGAACATCATTCGTTGCTACCAATGGGATTTCTAACTGTCTGCTCATCGTCAATAGTTGTCCATTTACCAGATGCTGCTCCTCGATTCCATGATCCTGCAATTCCAGGAAAAAATTACCTTTGCCAAAAATCTCTTCATATCTTTTTGCTGCAGCAACTGCCTCGTCGTACATGCCTCGTACCAGATTCTTCTGTACCTCTCCTGCCAGACAGGCACTTAATGCAATAATGCCTTCATGATACTGTTCTAAAAGTTCTAAATCTACTCTCGGCTTGTAATAATAGCCATCAATAAAACCTTTCGATACAATCTTCATAAGATTGGCATATCCCTGATTATTTTCTGCTAATAATACCAGATGATAATAACGGTCTTCCGATGTACCTGCCTCTTTCTCAAATCTGCTTCCCGGAGCAACATAAACCTCACACCCAATAATTGGTTTCACTCCTGCTTCTTTTGCAGCACGATAAAAATCAATCACACCATACATGACACCATGGTCTGTAATGGCTAAACTATTCATCCCCAGTTCCTTTGCTCTGGCTGTAATTTCTTTAATTTTACTTGAGCCATCTAACAGACTATATTCTGTATGGACATGTAAATGTGTAAAACTCATTCTTTTTCTCCTACGCCTCTAAGCTACTACGGAAAAAGCTGGCATTTCGCCAGCTTTTCCTATTTTGGTTATAACAAAAAACACGCTATCTATTGTTTGTTCCCTAAATATTCCTCTATGCTCTTCATTGCTTCTTCTTCATCTGGTCCGTCCGCTGTAATTGCAACGCTCTCTCCTGCTGCAAGTCCTAATGTCATCATACCCATGATGCTCTTTGCATTTACCTTCTTGTTATCATATTCTACATAAATGTTACTGTCATACTTACTTGCAACCTGTACAAAAACCGCAACCGGTCTTGCCTCTAATCCTGTCTTAATCTCAATAGTAATGTTCTTCGTTATCATATTTTCCTCCTATATTGTAAATACTTTAAAATTGATTCCTGCTTCTTATATCGCCCGCGATCTCACTCAACCGCCTTAAACGATGATTCACGCCAGACTTTCCAACCGGTGGATTTAAAATCTTTCCCAATTCCACTAGTGATGCTTCCGGGTTCTCTAATCGTATCTCTGCCATCTGCCTCAAATTCTCAGGAAGACTCTGCAGACCTCTGTACTGTTCAATCATACGAATATCTTCTATCTGCTTATATGCTGTCTTCACAGTTTTATTCAGATTAGCCGTCTCACAATTTACCTTTCGATTCACGCTATTTCTCATGTCCTTCAAAATACGTATATTCTCGAGCTTCATTAATGCAACAGGTGCTTCCATCAGACTCAGTATGTTCACGATTGCATCGCCTTCTTTTATATATACCACAAAATGCTTCTTCCGTTCAACTATTTTTGCATCTAATTGAAAATGTAGCATCAAAGCCTGTAGTTGTAAAGCCTTAGGCATCGTTGCACAACTAATCTCAAAATGATAAAAGCGGTTCGGATCTGTAATAGAGCCTGCTGCTAAAAATGCACCTCTTAAGTACGCTTTCTTGCAACAATCCTTCATTAAAATTAACTGATTAGTTACAGAAAGCTTTTCGCCTAACTCACCATTCTCATCCATAAGCTTCACCGCCTGAATCAGCCGAAGTGCATCCTCATGATCCTTAACCACTATAGTATATGTTCTTGCCTTCTTTATATATGCATGATATCGAATTGAAATTTCCGTATCTATATTAAATGTTTTTTTCAGTAATGTAAAGTATTTTCTTGCAACTGGCAGATTTTCTGTACTGATTCGGATTGCATAACGGTCAAACTGTGAAACTACGATATGTCCACACATGCTCATAATTGCAGCTATCTCCGCTATATTACAGTGTCTGCTTTTGCTATAGCGGCCAGACAGTTCTTCTTTCACTTCACTTGAAAATGACATGTTACTCTTATCCTTTCAATACATCTCTGTGTTCAATCTTCAGTCCGTATCCTTCTTTTCCCTGAAGATGCTCATATAACCGATTCGCCATCGTAACAGAACGATGCTTGCCACCTGTACAGCCAATCGCAATTACAAGCTGATTCTTGCCTTCTATAATATAATTCGGAATCAAAAAATCAATCATGTCTTTTAATTTTTTATCAAATTCCTTAGACACTTCACTATTCATGACATATTCCCTGACATCCTGATCATTTCCGGTCTTATGCTTAAGTTCCGGTACATAATACGGATTCGGCATAAAACGTACATCAAATACCAGATCTGCATCACTTGGCAGTCCATATTTAAATCCAAATGACATAACTGTAACAAAAATATTCTTAAAATTCTTATCATAAATAAAAATCTTCTCAATCTCTGCACGAAGCTCTTTGATTAACATCTTGCTGGTATCAATAATGTAATCCGCCTGCTCTCTTAAATAAACAAGTGCCTTACGTTCTTCCTTGATTCCTTCATCCACACGCTCTCCCCGCGCCAAAGGATGGGAACGTCTCGTCTCTTTATAACGGTGAATCAGAACCTGATTACTGGCATCTAAAAACAAAATCTCATATTCGTAATGATTCTGTTTCATGAATTTTAACACTTCATCCATGTTCTTCAGTCTAGAACCACTTCGGACATCCACACCAATTGCCACACGCTTCACATCTCCATTCGGTGCAAAAGTAAGTTCCGCAAATTTGCCCATTAACTTGACCGGCAAATTATCTACACAGAAATATCCTAAATCTTCAAATATCTTAAGTGCAGAACTCCTCCCTGCACCAGACATACCTGTTACAATTACGAATTTCATATATTTTCTCTCTTTCTTCCTAATCCTGTTCGCCTACATCTATCCTTCAACTCTTACATCCTATTATTTTAATATTCTACTACATTAGAAATATAAAAACAAGAAGGAACCCCGAACATATTATCACTTTTCCGATTCCGAATATTCACAGGAGATTCACAACATTCTCCCTTGAATTCTTATTTTGAACGTGCTAGACTACCTATATAAACAAATATATTTTTAAAGGAAGTGAAATAAGAATGAATATTAACACCCCAAACCTTAAGGCAATTGGAGCGAATCTAAAAAAGGCCACTGCAGAGATGATTGTTTTGAATCTGATTGCAGCAAAGGAGGAGACCTATGGTTTTGAGATTGCCAGAACAATGTCAGACCTGACGAACCGTAAATACCATATCGGGGAAGGTTCTACTTATACAATTCTTACACGTTTAGAAGAAAACGGTTGTATTACTTCCGAGCGACGTACCGTCACCGGCAAGCGTGTTCGTGTCTACTACAAGATTACTGAAAAGGGACGTGACTTTTTAAGAAGTATGAAAGACGAATATCTCTGTCAGATTGATTTAATTCAAACACTCATTGACTACCCGCAGCAGTATTAATTATGAAATATTTTTCCCAGGCTCCTAAGAGCCTGGGATTTTATTTTGTCTTATTTTAGTATCTTAACTTCCATCTCTAATCTCACACCGAACTGCTCATATACTTTCTCCTGTACATTCTGAATCAGTGTAAAAATATCCTGTGCAGTTGCATTTCCTGCATTGATTACAAATCCACTGTGCTTTTCTGATACCTGGGCACCTCCCACACGATATCCTTTTAATCCGGCATCCTGAATCAGTTTTCCTGCAAAATATCCTTCTGGTCTTTTAAACGTACTGCCGGCACTCGGATATTCTAACGGTTGTTTTTCTCTTCTCCGGCTGTTAAAATCTCTCATTTTTTCGCGGATATCTTCCTGAATTCCTTCCTGAAATTCCATCTGTGCCTCTAACACAATGAGTCCTTCCTTGGAAATGATACTGCTACGATACCCTAACTGCAGCTGTTCTTTCGATAATGTCTGAATCTTTCCATCCTGATCTAATACTGTTGCCTGAACCAGAACGTCTTTCATCTCTCCACCATATGCCCCTGCATTCATCGTTACGGCACCGCCTAAAGTTCCTGGAATTCCTGAGGCAAATTCGAATCCGGCAAGAGAATGTTCTAATGCTTTTGCCGCTATCGTAGATAACATTGCACCCGCCTGTGCTGTGATTGTGTGTCCGCAAACCGTAATCTCAGAAAGATTCTTCCATACCTGAATGACGGTTCCTTCGTATCCTTCATCCGGCACAATTAAATTGCTTCCATTTCCTAAAATATAATACGGTTCCTGTTTGCTTCGAATCAGTGCAATGACTCTTGTTAATTCTTCTATTGAGTGAGGAATCAGATAATATCGTGCATTTCCTCCCACTTTAAACGAAATATGCTTCTTCATCGGTTCATTTTCCAGCACATTCTCTTTTCCTAGAATCTCCTCGTATAATTCCTTCACTTTAACCTCCATACTGTTTCTGTCTCTTATTCTTCGTTAAACTGCTTTGCAATATTAGCCTGAACTCTGTTGTAAAGTTCCTGTGCTGCATTATAGCCCATTAATTTCTGTCTGTGATTTACTGCTGCAGACTCTACAATAATTGCAACATTTCTTCCCGGTCGGATTGGGATATTATGGCAAATTACTTTGTTGCCTAAAAATTCTGTATATTGATCCTCTAATCCTAAACGGTCATATTCTTTTTCCTTATCCCAGGATTCTAATTTGATACACATATCAATGCTAATGGTATCTTTTACACTTTCTACACCAAATAATGTCTTAACATCGATAATACCGATACCACGAAGTTCGATAAAATGTCTGGTAATATCCGGTGCTGTTCCAATCAGTGTCTCATCGCTGACTCGTTTAATCTCAACCACGTCATCGGTTACCAGACGATGTCCTCGTTTAATCAATTCCAAAGCTGCTTCACTCTTTCCAATTCCGCTTTCTCCAAGAATCAATACACCTTCTCCATATACATCCATCAATACACCATGAATGGAAATGCAAGGTGCAAGCTGAACATTGAGCCAGCGAACAAGTTCTGCAATAAATGCAGATGTGGTCTTCTCTGTTGTTAAAACCGGAACTCCATACTTCTTTGCAGAATCAAGCAATGCCTGGTCCGGGGCAAGATCACGACAATATACAATACAAGGAACCTTGTAAGACATTAACTTGTCATAAATCGGTGCCTTCTGTTCCATACTTAGTCCCTCTAAGAAAGTATATTCTACATATCCGATTAATTGCACTCTGTCTGAATCAAAATGATCAAAATATCCCGTTAACTGTAACGCAGGACGATTGATATCCGGCTGATGAATCAAAATCTTTGATGCATCAATCTCAGGTGTTAAATTCTTTAGTCCATAGTTTTCGATAAGTTTTGATACTTTTACTGTTACCATAAAAACCTCCTCCTATAATCTCGCAATTCTGCAGATTTTAAATGTCTTTGATACTTCTGATTATATCATAAAAAGGTGCCTGTGACAATTTAGTGAAAGAATTCATATACACTTTTTGCAGCCGCTTCATTCATGGAATCCGTATGCAGAAGTTCTTCATATTCTGCATCCCGGATTGCTTCTACACTCTTGAATTTACGTAACAGTGCTTTTCTCCTTGCAGGACCGATTCCTTCAATCTCATCTAAAATGGAATGAACCTGTCCTTTGCTCCGGAGGCTTCTGTGGAATTCAATTGCAAAACGGTGTGCTTCATCCTGAATTCTGGTAATTAATTTAAATTCCTCTGAATGTGTATGAATCGGAATCTCTTCATTTTCATAAAAAAGCCCTCTCGTTCTGTGGTGGTCATCCTTTACCATCCCACAAACCGGAATATCTAAATGTAATTCTTCTAACACTTTTTTTGCTACATTGACCTGTCCCTTTCCTCCATCCATCATAATCAGATCCGGGAATCTCGTAAAGCTTCCAAGTGTTACATCCTGCCCTTTTTCTTCTAATTCTTTTTTTTCTTCTAAACCATGTGTAAATCTTCTAGTCAGGACCTCTGCCATACTCGAATAATCATCTGCACCTTTTACCCATTTAATCTTAAACTTTCGGTAATCGTTTCTTTTTGGCTTTCCATTTTCATAAACAATCATAGAGCCTACCGACTGGAATCCATTAATATTTGAAATATCAAATGCTTCCATTCTTGTAGCATATGGAATCCCAATCTTATTACAGATTTCTGTTACGGCCCCTGTTGTCATAATCTCCTCAATCCGGATTTTTTCTTTATCCTGATCCATAATCAGTTTGGCATTTCTTGCCGCAAGCTTCACAAGCTGGTCTTTCTCCCCTTTCTTCGGGATTCGGATGGTTACCTTACTTCCACGTTTTTCAGAAAGCCACTGTTCAATTGATTCCTGTTCCTCCACGTGGACCTGCGTTAAAATTTCTTTTGGTACAAATGGACTTCCTGCATAATACTGTTTAATAAAACTTGAAAGAATTTCTTTTCCTAAATCGCTCGGTGCAATACTTAAATGAAAATGTTCCCGTCCAATCATTTTCCCGCCACGCAGGAAAAATACCTGTACCACCGCATCCATGCCTTCCCCATAGTATGCAATGATATCTCTGTCTTCCTGTTCACCGGATGTGATTTTCTGCTTTTGTGATACTACTTTTACACTTTGAATCAGATCTCTGTAATATGCTGCCTCTTCATATTCCATTTTTTCTGATGCATCAAGCATTTTCTGTTTTAACATGGCAATCATATTTTTATCATTTCCATTTAAAACCTCCATCGCTTCCCTTACCTGCTTTTTATATTCCTCACTGGATATATATCCGGCACAAGGTGCACTGCACTGGTGTATATGCTGGTATAAACAAGGCCGCTCTTTCCCGATATCTCTTGGAAGCACTCTGTTACAGGTACGGAATTTATAGATTTTCTGCAATAATTCTAAAGTATCTTTTACAGCTGTTCCATTTACATACGGTCCAAAATATTTTGATTTATCTCTTTTCATCTGACGCACTTTAAAAAAACGTGGAAAATCTTCATGAACGGTTACTTTGATATACGGATAAGTCTTCCCGTCTTTTAACATGGTATTATATTTTGGCGTATATTTTTTAATTAAGTTACATTCTAAAATCAACGCTTCAAGCTCTGAATCTGTCAAAATATATTCAAACCTTGCAATATGTGTCACCATTTTTTCAATCTTCGGTGTCTTATTGGTACTCTTTCGAAAATACTGCCGGACCCGGTTACGCAAAGAGATAGCCTTGCCAACATATATAATGTTGTCGTGGCTATCTCTCATTAAATATACTCCAGGTGAATCCGGTAATTTTTTTAATTCTTCTTCTAAATTAAACATCATCTGATTCTGACCTTTCATCCTCTTTTGAAACTTTTTTCAATTCTACCGGTGTTACTTCTGCCGTTGCATCGTTACCTGTAGATTCTGCAGCTTCTACAGTCTGTTCTTCCTGTTTTGTTTCTTCTACAAAATCTCCTTCTGCATCTAAGATGACTTCTTCTCCTGCACGAATCTTTCTGAAAATCTTCATAAACTGCTTACCTGTAATGGTTTCTTTCTTATAAAGATACTCTGCAATCTTATCTAAAATTGGTTTATTCTCTGACAGAATCTTCTTGGCTTCTTCAAAGCATTCTGCTAAAAGACGCATCACTTCTCTGTCAACCTGTGCTGCCGTCTCTTCTGAACAGTTCATTCTTGTGGAGCCACCTAAGTATTGATTCTCTACTGTCTCAACACTCATTAATCCAATTGCATCGGACATTCCATAACGGGTAACCATTGCTCTTGCAAGACTTGTTGCCTGTTCCATATCATTTGATGCTCCTGTTGTGACAGATTCGAATTCTATGCTTTCTGCAGCACGACCACCCATAAATGTGACGATTCTTGCATGTAATTCTGCCTTTGTCATCAGGTATTTTTCTTCTTCCGGAACAGTCATAACATATCCTAAAGAACCCATCGTTCTTGGCACAATTGTGATCTTCTGAACCGGTTCTGCATCTTTTTGAATGGCTGTTACTAAAGCATGTCCCACTTCATGGTATGCAACTGTCATCTTTTCTTTTGGACTTAAAATCCGGTCTTTCTTTTCTTTACCGGCAATTACTACTTCTACCGATTCAAATAAATCTGACTGTGAAATTGCACTTCTTCCTTCTTTGACAGCCAAAATTGCTGCTTCGTTAATCATATTCGATAAATCCGCTCCCACAGCTCCTGATGTTGCCATTGCAATCGCTTCTAAATCCACCGTTTCATCCATATGTACATTCTTAGAATGTACTTTTAAGATATCTAATCTTCCCTTCAGATCCGGCTTGTCCACAATGACACGTCTGTCAAAACGACCCGGTCTCAATAATGCTTTGTCTAAAACTTCCGGACGGTTTGTTGCTGCAAGAATCAAAATTCCCTTCGATGTATCAAATCCATCCATCTCAGAAAGAAGCTGGTTCAGTGTCTGCTCTCTTTCATCATTTCCCATCGCATTATCTCTGTTCTTTCCTATTGCATCAATCTCATCGATAAAAATAATACATGGTGCCTGCTTCTGCGCCTGTTTAAATAAATCTCTTACTCTTGAAGCACCAACACCTACAAACATCTCTACAAAATCAGAACCTGAAATAGAGAAAAACGGAACCTTTGCCTCTCCTGCAACCGCTTTGGCTAATAATGTCTTACCGGTTCCCGGAGGTCCTACTAACAATGCTCCTTTTGGAAGTTTTGCACCAATCTTGGCATATTTATCCGGATTGTGTAAAAAGTCTACCAGTTCCTTAACGGATTCCTTCGCTTCCTCTTCTCCTGCTACATCTTTAAATGTAACACCTGTCTCTTTCTCTACATAAACCTTCGCATTCGACTTACCGACACCCATGATGCCACCGCCACCGCCTTTTGACATCATTTTGCGGATAAATAAGTAAAAGAGTCCATAAATCAGTACGCATGCAATAATATAACTAAAAATACTATTTCTTGTACTCTCAATCTTACCTACAAATTCGACATCTCCATACTTTCCATTCTTTAAATCCTGGACAATGGACGTATCATTTAACTGTACGGTAACATACGTAACTGGAAATAATGCCTTCTCTGATCCTTTTGGTGTAATCAAAATCTTACCTGAAGAAGTAAATTCTACTTTCTCAATCTTCTTATTCTTAAGTTGTGAAATAAATTCATTATAGGTAATCTCCTGTGTTGTGGCGTCTTCAAACATAGAAGAAACAAAAGAAAGGAAAAAGAATAATACTACTGCACTTAAAATAAGAAAGATCAGTATCTGCTTCTTCTTCGGATCTTTGCCGTTGTTATCATTTCGTGTATTTTTTTCCATATAACCTCTCTCTTTGCTTTTATTGTTACTCTGTTCTATTATATCGGACTTAGAGGATAAATCAATATAGATATTGTGAAAATTTTAAGTTCTCAAGAATCTTTTGTCAATTTTGCAGATTTTAAAAAATCTTTCATTTTACTATGGAAAGTTTTCGCATTTGATTGTATACTTAGACTATATGTTTTTTTGTATACGTTTTTACATGATACAAGATGAATGCGATTCAGGATGTTGTTTCCTGAATCAATTTTTAGATTAAGTAACATTTTCAGATGTTACAAGCACGAATGGAGGATTATTATGCCAGTAAAATATGTATTTGTAACTGGAGGAGTTGTTTCTGGATTAGGAAAAGGAATTACCGCAGCATCACTTGGACGTCTTTTGAAGGCGCGTGGATATACGGTAACGATGCAAAAGTTCGATCCTTATATTAATATTGATCCCGGTACCATGAACCCTATCCAGCATGGTGAAGTTTTTGTAACAGACGATGGTGCTGAGACTGATTTGGATCTTGGCCATTATGAACGATTTATTGATGAGAGCTTAAATAAAAAATCTAATGTCACTACCGGTAAAGTATACTGGTCTGTTCTTCAGAAGGAACGTCGTGGTGATTTTGGTGGAGGAACTGTTCAGGTAATTCCTCATATCACGAATGAATTAAAGAGCCGTTTCTATCGTAATTTCACAACAGAAAAGACTGAGATTGCCATTATCGAAGTAGGTGGTACTGTAGGTGATATCGAGAGTCAGCCATTTATCGAAGCAATCCGTCAGTTCCAGCATGAAGTAGGACATGAGAATGCCATTTTAATTCATGTAACATTAATTCCTTACCTTCGTTCTTCCGGTGAGATGAAAACGAAACCTACACAGGCAAGTGTAAAAGAACTGCAGGGAATGGGAATTCAGCCGGATATTATTGTCTGCCGTTCTGAAAAACCTCTTGACCAGCATTTAAAAGACAAGATTGCCCTTTTCTGTAATGTACCAAATAACCATGTACTACAGAATCTGGATGTAGAAGTTTTATATGAAGCTCCTCTTGCAATGGAAAAAGAAAATCTTGCCGGTGTTGCCTGTGAATGTTTAGGTTTAGATTGTCCGGAGCCTGATTTAACAGAATGGAAAGAAATGGTATATGCCTGCAAGCATCCTACAACTGAAGTTAACGTTGCTTTAGTTGGAAAGTATATCCAGCTTCACGATGCTTACATCAGTGTCGTAGAATCTTTAAAACACGCAGGATTTGCGAATTCGGCCAAAGTGAACATTAAATGGATTGATTCTGAAACAGTAACAGATGAAAATGTTGCTTCTCTTCTTGGAGATGTAACCGGTATTTTAGTGCCAGGTGGATTTGGTGATCGTGGTATCGAAGGAAAGATTACTGCCATCAAATATGCACGTGAGCATAAGATTCCATTCCTTGGTTTGTGTCTTGGAATGCAGCTTGCCATCGTTGAATTTGCACGTGACGTGATTGGATACAGCGATGCACACAGCGTTGAATTAGACCCTTCTACCACACATCCTGTCATTCATTTAATGCCAGATCAGGAAGGAATTGATGATATCGGTGGTACTTTAAGACTTGGATCTTATCCATGTGTTCTTAAGAAGGATACGAAAGCTTACGAAGTATACAAAGAAGAAACCATTCACGAAAGACACAGACATCGTTATGAAGTAAATAATGATTATCGTACTGTTTTAACAGAAAATGGAATGGTATTTTCCGGTACATCTCCAGATGGTGTTATCATTGAGATGATTGAATTAAAGGATCATCCATGGTTTGTAGCTACTCAGGCACACCCTGAATTCAAGAGTCGTCCAAACAGACCACATCCATTATTCTTAGGTTTTGTAAAAGCTTCCTTAGAGCAAAAAAATAAATAATAAAGAAGGCCAATTATGGAAAAGAGAATTCTATCTATCAAAAAGCAGACGGAGAATCGTTTCTTAAATCTTTACGAATTGTCTGCCAAACGAAGAAGTGGAAAAGTTGCACCATATTTTCTGGCTTCTCGTGCCAAAGATGAAGAGCATTTAAAGATTCAGACTCATAAAAATAATCCGGATGGTGTCATCATTTATGGTGTATACGGAGAACAGAAAGACAAGATTGCCTTAGTCAGACAATATCGTTATCCGATTGGGGATTATATCTATGAATTTCCGGCTGGTCTTGTAGAAGATGGAGAAGATTTAGTAACTGCAGGAACGAGAGAGATTTTTGAAGAGACCGGATTGCATTTAACTCCTGTTCCCTGCAATCCTTGTTATCAGAAACCATTTTTTACTACTGTTGGAATGACAGATGAAGCCTGCGGAACCGTTTACGGTTACTTAGAAGGCGATCCAACGAATATCCATCAGGAAGACTCGGAAGATATTGAAGTTGTTTTAGCTGACCGCGAGGAATGCAAACGAATCTTAAAAGAAGAAAATGTTGCTATCATGTGTGCCTATATGCTGATGCATTTTATACACACGCCTGGTGATCCACTTGCTTTTTTATCAGAGATTGAACCTTAGATTTTTCATGATATAAAAATACATCGACCTGCTTTCAAAGCAAGCCGATGTATTTTTTATTATATTCCTTATGCAATTGCAATGGTAAATCCACCTTCAAATGTCTCAGCAACATCTAAGCGATTGCCCCACTCACGTTCCTGCCATTCTCCCTGGAAGTCCTTATGATCACATCTGCCATACCATGGCTCAATGCAAACAAATGGTGCACTCTTCTTTGGTGGTGACCAAAGTCCCATTAATGGAGCTGCTGACGTAACTGTTACATATTTCTTTCCATTCGGATCAATTAAGCTATACGCATATGCCTGACTATTCTTCGTAATCGTATCTGGTTCAATTACATAAGCATCATGATCAAATGTATGTTCTGTAATCTGAATTCCACCATCTACTAATGGAAACTCCTTGTAATTGTCTGTTACATAGCCATCTTCAAATTCATGGTATACAATCTTCTCATTTAAAGAATCAATTCCAATGCGGTAATCTGTCTGCTTCGTATCTGGAAGAATTGGACAATTAAATGCCGGATGTCCTCCAATTGAGAAATAAATCTCTTTCGAATCTGTATTCTTAACATCCCAGCGAACATCTACTTTATTGCCTAAAATAAAATATGTAATTGCAAGTTCAAACTGATATGGATACAACTTCAAAGTCTCCTCATTGGACTTCAAAGTAAATGTAAGTGTATCCTCTGTCTGACTGGTAAGCTCAAATTCCATGTCTCTTGCAAATCCATGCTGTCCAAGCTTATAAGTCTTTCCATCGCAACGATACTCATCATTCACAATCTTACCAACAATTGGGAAAAGGACTGGTGCTGTTCTTCCCCAGAACTGCTTGTCTCTCTGCCAAAGATACTCTAATCCGTTCTCTTTGTTCTTTAAGGACTGCATCTGTGCTCCTAAGGTAGAGACTGTCAGACTGATTTGTTCATTTTCAATTGTATAATTCATTTGAAACCTCCGTCTTTTCTCTTTTTTCGCAAAATACTGTATTCCACAGCTTTCTTTTGTATTATATCATATCTGTTCTTTTATTAACAGAATCTTTTGTATTTTGATTTTCTGCTTATTCTACTGTAACAACCTTCGCAAGATTTCTTGGTTTATCTACATCGAGTCCTTTATCAGAAGATACATAATAAGCAAGCAACTGCAATGCCACAACAGATGGAATTATCATAAATTCATCCGATGCATCTGGCAGCACAAAGGTAATTCCTTTTTTCATATCTTCGTCTAACAATGCTTCTTTTACAAAGGTAACCATCTGGGCGCCTCGAGACTGCACTTCTCTTACATTTGACCATTCTTTTGATTTTAATTTTGTCTGTGTAATCAAAGCAATTACCGGAGTCTTACTAGTAACTAATGCAATCGTTCCATGTTTTAATTCGCCTGATGCATAAGCCTCACAGTGAATATAAGAAATCTCTTTTAGCTTTAACGATGCTTCTAAAAGGGCAGTATAATCCATTCCTCGTCCGATCATAAAGACATCATGTGCACTTACAATGTGCTTTGCAATCTTATGAATTTCCTGTTTTTTCTCTAAAACAGCCTGAACTTTTTCTGGCAGTTCTTCAATCTGACGAAGGAACTGCTTCTCTTCTTCTTCCGACATTTTGCCACCTAATACTGCAAGCTTCGCTGCAATCAGATAAAATACAGACACCTGTGTGGTGTATGCTTTTGTACTTGCAACGGCAATCTCCGGACCTGCGTACGTATAAATAACATAATCACTATTCAAAGGAATCGATGTTTCTTTTACATTAACAATCGAAAGAACCTTTGCACCAAATGATTTCGCATATTTAATTGCCTCTAATGTATCAATCGTCTCTCCTGACTGAGAAACCGCAATGACTAATGTCTTTTCATCAATAATCGGCTCACTATACGTAAATTCTGATGCCATCATGACATCAACCTTAAGTTTTGCTTTCGATTGAATCAGACTTTTTCCAACTAAACCTGCGTGCATTGCTGTTCCACATGCAATCACATAAATCTGGTTACAGCCTGTAAAAATCTCATCTGCTACCTGATCCTTTGAAAAATCCACCTTTCCGTCCTTAATTCTTGGTGAAATCGTTCTTCGAATCGCCTCTGGCTGTTCCATGATTTCCTTTTCCATATAAAATGGATAGCCATCTTTTCCGTCTTTATTTAAATCCCAGTCAATGGTTAAAATCTTTGGCTCTACAGTCTTCTGATTTAAATCTACAATCTCTGCTTTTGCTCCTTTTAAAGTCAGAATACATAACTCCGGCATAACAAAATACTGCTTCGTATATGCTCCGATTGCAGTTACATCAGAAGCTAAATAGCTTCCCTCTTCTGTTACTGCAACAACAATTGGACTAACCTTACGAATTGCATAAATCTCATCTGGATGATCTTCAAACATAATTACTAAAGCATAGGTTCCCTTAAGCTGAGTTACTACTTTTGTAATAGCCTCATATGGATTGCCCTTATATTCACAATCAAGCATTGCAGCTACTACTTCTGTATCTGTCTCTGAAATCATATCCAGTCCATACTTCTGAATTAATTCATGATAGTTTTCCACAATCCCATTATGAACTAAGGTAACTTGTCCACGTTTATGTGGATGTGCATTCACATCACTGACACCGCCATGCGTTGCCCATCTGGTATGTCCGATTCCTGCTGTACCTGAAAGTTTTGTCTGATTACATAACTTCTCTAAATCTTTTACTCTTCCGGCGCATTTTACTACCTGCGTCCTTTTCTCCTCTGTATCTGCAACCGCAATTCCTGCACTGTCATATCCTCTGTATTCTAACAGTTCTAAGGATTCTAATAAAATATCTTCTGCCTGTTTTTTCCCTGTATAACCTATAATGCCACACATAATAAAACCTCCTAGTTTTTTCTATAAAAGACAATCTTCCTGTCATAATCTTCATTCTTACTTCTAAAGTCTTTCGATCCCGTCAGTGTATCTGACCTGTTCTCATTTCATCTATATCCTTTTGAAGCTTACTTCCTTACACAGAATTTGTTTTGCAGTCGCCCGCATATTTGTCTGTGTATCTCGCACTAGAAGCGGTACGGAAAGGCATCCGCCGAATCTTCGATCACCTTTCTCCTCGTCATCCCATTCGGGAACCTGGCGCTAAAAAGGAAGCTGTGTGAAATTACAGTATTTTGCAATTGTGCATGTACGGAATGCTGTAAAAGCACCTCATACATGCACAAATGGTAGCATACTATGATACTTACGTCAAGGCGTTAAGGAGAATCATTGTCTCTTTTTATCAGTTTCCCCCTCTTCAATCATTTTTTTTAATTTCTCCATACATAATTTTTTTTCTGAAGAATCTAATTGTTCAAAATAATACACGACATCTTCTATTTTTCCTTCACTAAGAATTTGATCTGCCTCTTTTTTGATAGCATCTACATCCCTTACAGTTTTTTCTGAAAGATACTCAGGTAAATATTTTACTTTTTCTTTCCACTTATGTATGTTATCTCTCGATTTGTTTTCTAATAACAAATTTTCTTTCCGCCAGTCTTCTTCTTTCTGATCTAATTCGTTTAATATTTTTTTTATAACAGATTCTATAATACCTTCAGCATCAAAATCCAGTTCTGCGTTTTTATATTCATCTTTTATTTCCTTGGAACATTTATAAAATTGTTCTCTAGAATTCGATACTTCCTTTATTTTCTTTATATCTTTTATGACAGATTTTAATTTTTTTTGCAGCGAATTAAAATCCTCCTGATCTGTTGATGAAATTCCTTTTTGAAGCACTAAAGTAATTCGTCCCGATAATTCTTCAAGTCCATCATAATCTTTTAAATCATAAACATCATTCCATATCTCCTCCATATCACTTTTTGTTCTATTCTTCTTCTTCTCTAATTTTTCTAACCTGTCAGATAGTGTTTTTACTATTTCTACAGATTCTTTTCCTAAAGAATTTTTATATTTTTCTACACGTTTTTTTAATTCATTTCCCTGTTTGACTAATTTACATATAACAACATGAGTTGTTATTGAATCTGTATTGCTATTCGCAATAAACTTTTCATAATCTGCTCTCACTTCTTGACGTGATCTGATCTCTTCAATATTTTCTAATTCCTGTTCTCTTTTTTTTCTTACAGCTTCTGCATATTTTTGAAAGCCCTGTTCCTTTAATTTTTTTTCAATTTTCTTGTTGTGATTCTCGAAGGTCTGTATTCTTTCTATGGAGCTGCAATACATATTTGAAAGATAATCATCGATATTTGATGATATCAGGTTTGATAGCTCTTCTTCTCGTTTCTTTAATTCCTGTCGTGAATCTTCATCATATTGATATCCATTATCATCAAATATTCTGGTTAATGGAATACTTCTCAATTTTTCAAGAGCTACTAGTGCTTTATATAAATTAAAATTATTATCTCCTAATGCTTCGTCATATTCCTTATCAACTTCACAAATTGATGCTTCCCATTCATTTCTGGCCTTTTTTCCTGAACTTAAATAAGCTTGAGTCAATAAATATGACTGCTCTAATTCCTCTGGCACTTCATCAACTTTAACCATTTCTTCTAATTGTCTAGAAAGATGATTCACTTCTAAAATATTTTTATTTTTTCTTACAATATCAAAAAAACGCATAAATTTCCCTGTAACTGCACCCGCATCTACAAAAACAAGTGTCGTTTTTTTGATTGCTTTTATATCAACCTTCTTATCATCTTTTGTGATAATATCATCTTTCCAAATATTAATATTTTTCAGAGTGTCCTCATATTTTACTCTGAGACAATAATTTAAATTTGCACATACTACTGCAATCATTAATGTAACTGCTTCTTCACTCATTCCATATGGAGGTTTACAGTAAATATCATAAATTTTCTTACATGTCATTTCATGTTTCTCATCAATCTCTTTTACAATTTTTTCATAAATTATCTTTGCATTTTTTTCTTTTGGAGGCATGATTTGACATTTATCATTCATACATTTCCATGAGGTACCTGAATTAACCGATAAGAGAGATTCAATTCTGTTTCTCATGTCTACAACAAAATTATGTACAGTTGCTTCATTTACAGAATTTGAAAGAAGAATTTTTAGAAATGAGCAATAATAACTAGATGCTTTCCCACTAATCTTATTATTTTTTGTTACGAAACCATCAAAGAAAAATGGAACTACCTGTGGATATATTTTTTCAAAAACCTGAGTTAAATACGGTGCCATCCGAGAATCTAATTTCTCTATTCCGTTTGAATTGATATGATTTCGTTGTTTTTTTAATACATTAAACTCATTTTTTAAATTACATTCTGCACTCAAAAAATCTTCATCAAAATGCCTTTTATACTTGATCCTAATATCATCATCCATCCGATCTAATACCATATACTCAACCAGACAATCATAAAACCGATTATCTGCATCATTTAAAATCATAAATATAATAGGCATTTCATTCAATGGTTCTATTAGATGTTTCACTTCTTCAATAAAATCTGGATCGGTATCACGATTTATATATAACCAAATAAGTTTTCCTTTAGGATTTACAACTCCTGTTGCTGCATTCCATTCATCTATATACATATTTATTTTAGCTTTGGATATTTCTTCAATTGGATATAATTCTTGAATAAATTGCCATTCACTCGTTGAAATTTTCTTTTGCATTCCAAAATTTGTTGTTTGTGTTTCTGTAATCATAGTAAGTTCTTGAATCTTTATACTAGTAATAATGGACTTATCAATCTCTGTATCTGCCATCATTCTCTTTTTCTTTATTTTAAAATCATGTGCACCATTTGATTCTTCTGTAAAATCAAATACCCCTGCATGCTCATCAAACTCTATTACAGCATATTCATCTTCAAGCCATTTTAACTCCTCTTTTATCTCTACATCAGACAATCCAGAACATAATGATAATGCACTGATTGCATCTTCATAATTAATCGTTCTAAATCGTAATATACGTAAAATTAAATTTGCCCGTAATACCATTAGTGAACGTTTTGATAACTTCTCTGCATATTTTTTTAATACATTATCATATTTAATACAATGTTGTGTCTTTTGACGTCCTTCTTGCTCTGCTGACAACATTTCCGAGTATAAATCTCCCACAATTAATTGTTCCGGCATAATTAACAACGGTTGACTATCTATATCTACATTCTTATTTTCTTCAATATAATTACTAATTAATGTTAAAGACGATCGATTTTGCAAATAATCTGAAAGATTTGTCAACATAAAAGTAGAAAGTGGATGCATAGGATAAATTCCTTCTACAATCACTTTTCGAAACATATTGTAATCTCTCCACATTCCTTTTGTTACTAACCACTTATTCATTTGCTGAAAAATATTTTTCCACTCTTCCTCTTTCGTATTCTGCCATTTGACAATAATATTCTGAAAGGCATCCATATCTTTTCTTTGAATTAAATTAGCAAAAACTGTTTCAAGATTCGAAGTAATATAGTATTTATCTGATTGATCAAATCGTCCAATATAACGTGACACATTTTTGGTTTGATCTACTGTCTCAAGATATTGTCTTATATCTCTTTGGATGAAATTAATTACATGAAGATATCCTTCTACATTTTGAGTTTTTTGTGTCAATTCAAAAATCTGTTGCAATCCTGATTCACCTGATTTTGCCGGATTAACACCCGCTGTATATTCTAAATATCTTCCAAATTCATCAAACAACAAAATAATATGATCAAACATTCCATTCATACCACAATATTCTGAAACTAACATTTCTAAAATAGTTGCAGCTGACAGACCTTCATCCCATCGAATTTCCTGTCCATTTATTTCTCGATATACATCATTTACAATTTCAAATTCTTCTTCTCCTGCTAATATCTTATCATGTATGCGTTTCAGCAAATGCTCACCCGATAATTCGATTCCACGCTTGTATGCTGCCTGTTCAAATAAATCCAATAATTTTTCTGCATTTATCTCAAAAAATCTTTCTGCTGTTTCAATTGCTCTATTTAATTTACGTAATTTATCATCTGGCAATCCATATAATTTTAAACTTTTTTGTGCTGCCTTCAAAATTTCTGAATGAAGATTAAAATCACGCATTCCGTTAATTACCATAACAAAATTACGTCCACTCAGTAGCTCGTAAATTCTATCCGCTGCATCGGAATCAATATTACGAATATTACTTAATATTTTTTCAAAAGTATCATTCATATAGTTTTTGCCAGAAAATAACTGTGCCATTGTAACTGCTAAATGAGATTTTCCTGTTCCATAATCAGCTATTGCTAAAGACAAAGCATTCGATCTATCATCATTTAATTTACTTACCAACTCTTCCACTAGGCTTATTGTATCAATTCTTTTTTTACTTTCTGTCCCTTGTTCCTCAATACCAAAATATTTTTTTCCATGAAACACAAAATTTTCAGCTACCTTAGCAGCTCTATCAGGCGTATAGAACCAATCTGCCTGTACAGCACCTTCAAAATACAAATCTTTTCTAAATTTTAATATTTCTCCTAGCTTCATAAGTACCCCTTTCCTAGCATAATTCGCTATATAATTTTTTCAAAATATGTTCCTTCTCAACAAGTCTTAATATTGTATATGGCATTAGTTGTCGATTTAATCGAATAAATCCTTTATCAGATAAATGTTCTAAAATTTCATATTCTTCTTGTTTTGTCCATCCAAATGTTTTTTCAAATTGAAGCTCATCTAGCTGAATAGAAGAGATTTCTTGTTGATTTTCAAATTTTTCATCCCAATATTCGAATAATATGTAAGCATATACATAAATAAAATCTTGATTAAATGATGCTTTCAAAAGTTGAATCTTATCATCACTGACAGAAAGAATCCCAATATCAAAAAACATTTTTTCATAAGAACGAAAAAAAGGAGTTAATGTTTTCATCGTTACTTTCGTATTAAACCTCTGCTCTACTTCTCTCATTAAAAGATCCTTTTTTATAGTAGAATGATATTGTGGCAAAATCTCATGAAAAATAACATGCCAGACATCTGCCCCATTTTTCTTTCTTACAATCATTGCATGACATAATAAAAGCGATAAAGGTTCCTGTAAACCAAAATCTTCTTGCAAAATAAGTTCTCCTAATTTTGTCTTCTTTAATAAATATTTCTTTTCTTTTTTTTCGAAATCAATCAAACCCATATATTTTGCATACCATATATGTGGTATTACTTTTCCGCTAATTCCTCCATTAGGAATTCCTGTATCTGCAGATATCTCCTGCACACTTAGATATTCATCTCTATCGGATATATCTAAAATTGCACTAATATATTGCTTTTCTGGCATAAAGCCCCAATGAAAATTAATTCTTTTTTTTTTTTCCAAACTGCTATCTCCTCTCACTAAATGGCATGACATTTGTAATTACCGGCTTTACTTTTCCTAATTTCCCATCTGGTTTTACTCTGTCACCTACTACAATACATTGCCCCTTTTCTAATCCGTTTAATGCTGTTAACCACATATTTCCATCCATCGGATCAAGTTGTTTAGACATTTTTACAACTTCACTTTCTGTAGGCTTAAAATATAATTTAAATGATGCATTCATTAATCTAGTTACCTCTTCATCATCTAAAACCTTTAGTGATTGCGTTGCGTACCAGGCAGACCATCCAAATTTTCTCCCTTCAGTTAATATTTTACAACTTGGTGACTTACTTTTATGTGATAAATTCTGTGCCTCATCTAAAACAACCACAAATGGTTTATCTTTATTTCCATTTTTTATTGAGTAATACCATAAGTCCCATAGCATTAATTCTGTAATAATTACCTGCATATCTCTATCAATTGATGTTAGCTGAAATATCATTGCCTTTGATTCATTCGAATAAATAACATCCTTCCAATCAAAATCACTATCCTCTTCAAATTCAATTCCATAAAAAAATGGCTTCATCTTTGTTATAACAGACTGTGCAGATTTATTTTCTTGTTTTTGAATTTCTAATTCCTTTTGAAAATATTGCATATTCATCTTATCTTTATATTTTTTTAACCCAATCCGCACAGCTTCAAAAATTGCCGCTGCCTGTTGATCTCCAAACTTATATACGTGTGTCATTATATTAGAAAATCTTGCCGCTATATCCGAATCTTTTTCTGGATAATTTTCACCATCAAATTCAATATATTGTCTTTTGAATGGATTTATCGGAACATTTTGAAATTTGACAACTCTTTCCTGTATATGATTACCCATTTTTTGAACAAATTCTTTTTTTAGCTGGCTTTTTCGAAATCCTTCTGTATAATCAAAAATTACAGAAGAAATCTGGCTTTTTGACAACTCGTATAACATACTTTGTATTGCATATGTCTTTCCCTGTCCTGAAGTACCGGTAATAAGCAGATGCCTGTTTGCAAGTTTCTCATTTCCAAACTCCCAATAAACCTTATTTTTTATTTTATCTTTACCAATTAATACCCTAGTTTTTTCTAATGATGTCTTTTCTTCATTATCATCCATTGATTCCTCTACTACCTTATCTTCTTCTATTCCTATATCTTCCTTTATTTCCTCCTCTTCACTCTTATAAACATCTCGTTTTTCTTTTGTTTCTTCATCAAAAGTGAATTCTTTAGATATATCATGTTCTTCTTTTATTGATAGCTTTTCTATTTCATCCTGAATTTCTTTTTCCCTTTCCTTTATCTGTTCTTCTTGTTTTTCTTCATCCTCTAAACTTTCATCCTCAATATTGATATATTTCACATCATCTATTTCTTTTTGCAACAATAACTTCTGAATGTATGTTTGTGGAATATCATAGAATTGAATACCATCTTGTCCTGTTTCAGATATAATTTTTTCATCCCCCTCCATATCCAACCAAAATCCAAATATTTTTCCATTCCATTCCATCTCAAATTCTCCAGATAATATAGCTCTCAATTTTGAACTTAATTCTGCATACTCTCTGGTATTATCACTAAAGGTAACTTGTGCAAATGCTAATGCACGATAAAGTTGAGCATACCAGTATCTTCTTTTTATTGATTTCGATTCTGCATTAAATATATCCGATAATCTTTTTATTCCATGACTTACTTGCTCAATTGCATGTTCTTTATGATTCCTTTCATTTTCTCTACTAGCAATCTTACATTCAACAACCGTTGCCTTAATTTTTAATTTTTCGTCTTTTAATGTATTTACCTGCAATATAAGAAAATCTGGTCTAGACTTAGTATCGTCTTCATCTTTTCCCATCTTTCCATTAAACCAATGTTTATATGAATCAAGATGAATCACTATTTTTAATGCGTGATTTATTTCTGATTCCTTTTCAATGAAAGAAGTTAAAATATATGCCATAAATTCATTTATGTTATGATCTTTTTGATTAATCGCTGACAATAAACTAATTCCATCGAGTTCACTGGCTTCTTTTAAACATAAATTTGCTGCTCGATTAATTTCTGTATTTTCCCAATGAAACAATTGATATAAACGTGCCTCTAATTTTTTCTTGATTGTCTCTACTATTGATTTTCTTGCTGTAACAGTCAAATTATATTGACCATATAATCCTTTACCGGTACTGAATCCAATAATAGAATATTCATCCTTATGTTCTTCATCATTTCGTAAAACTGCACCATCCATTCCACTATCAATACACACAACCCAGTATGCTTTTTCATGTAACAAATAAACCAGTTCTTGTGCATCATGATTAATTCCAACTTCTCGTACTGCAATAAATTTTTCACTTGGAATTGTTTCTAAGTTATTTCGATACCTTACAACTTGTGTATGTATATAAGCTCCCTTAAACTGAGGTTGTGATAATTCGATACATCTTTTCACATTGATTGAAGTATCTGAAACAGGAACTGGTTTATAGATAATAGGAAATCTACATTGATCAATATCTAATTTAGCCGCGCCGCTTTCTCTTATAAAATGCAAATTATTTACCTTTAATAAATCCATAACAAAAACAATATCATTATTTCCATTTATTAAATTTTTAATGTCCTGATTTTTATTCCACTCATTTAAATATGTTTTAATTGTAACATTCGCATCCTGAGAAAAACATTCATCCATCCAATATGCCAAATAATTTCTTCCACCTTTATTTTCTGGTTTCACTAAAATCCTAATATTAAGATTAATTTTTTCATCTGCACCCTCTTTTTTTACTGTTTCAATAAATTTATATATAGATGCAATTATCGGTTGTAAATCAGATGGATCAATAAAAACAATACTTAAATTTTTATAAGCATCCGAAAATGCTTTTAAATAATCTATTAGAACTCCATAAATCATTTTTGCATTTTCACTCATTTTTTTATTTTCATTAAGATCAAAATCATCATCAAAAATTGCATCTTTATGAATCATATCCTTTAATCGACTGTTATTTTCAATATCATTCCTACCATATATTGAAAATGCTCCAAAAGAATTTTTAGTACCAAAATACTGTTGTCCATATGAAGGGAAAATATCTAATGTACTCTGCAACATACTCATTTGTGATAAATTATCTATTAAATCATTTATTTTTGAAGTATTTACTCCTATTTTTTTCTGATCCCACCATTCTTTGCATCCATCCAGAAAAAATATTTTCTGATCATTTATTTTTTCTAATGTGGCAGGATGCCATGCTGGCACAAGACAACATTTCACTGTATTCTCATCCGATAAAACCTGGATATCCATTTCAATATTAAACGCATGTATATATGCATCTAATATCCATTGCTGATTCTCTGGAAAGCTTTGTTTTACTAAATCTTCTCCTAGTTTTGTATAAGCATCTACTACATCAATCAATGCTGACTTTGCTTCACAAATACATGCATAAAATCCTTTATTAGCCACTTTACAAATAAATTGTTTAAATTTTTTACCTACATCAATAAATTTTGCTGATATAAATTTCATTTCTTCTGACACATGATTTGCAACATACTCTGACAGATTATAATCAAGTTTTAAATCACTTTCATCATACAAGTCAAAAAATTCTTCTTCGCTTTTTGCAAAAAACAAAGAATTTAATTTATTAATGATTCCTATTGGAATATAAGTTTCTTCTGAATAATCTATAATTTCTTGAGAACATATATCTGAAAAATTATGCAGCCATGCATCTGTTCCATTAAATTTCCATTGAAATGACTGCTTTATTTTTCTTCTTCCTTCTTTAATAAAATTTCCTTCTGAATCTTTACAATTGATATTGAACTCTATCTTGTTAATTTTTTTATTTGCCCCTGCTGCTTTTACAATTCCACTATCTATATTCTTTATCGCACTATCCGGTTCAAAAATATCTGCATTTTTACAAACAATGTCAATAACTGTATCATTTACATCCCACATGCTTCGATTTAAAAAATCTAAAATACCATTTGTATGCCGACATATTGTAAGCCACGTATCTATCAATTGTTTTTTTTCTTCCGTACTTTCAATCTCTGAATACATACATACAATTTCAGCTTGTACAATTTCAAATTCCACAGTTTCAACTTCTATATTTAATTCTTTTATTTTACATAACATTTGAAGTAAAGCATTGGTAAATACTTCTAATGGTTCTCCCCAAATAACCGGAGTACTCGTTTTCTCTTTTTTTTCTTTTTCTATCTTTAAGCCTAAGACTGACTCAACAATTTCGAAATCAGTATCTAACAATCTATTTTTGTACTCTTCAATATTTTCCCCTCTTATATAAGCAAGAAGAATTTTTGAAAATTCTTCGTAATTTGTAATATTTTGTTCTTTCCATCCATCCCAAATAGAAGAAAATTCACATTTGTTTTCTTCATATGTACGTAGTTGTTCCTGATATTGTTTATATTTTCCAACTGATATTGTTTTAAATATCTGTCTATTTATAAAATTGTACTCTGCTCTTAAAATATTTTTTTTTGATGTCAAACTGCTTAACGGTGGCTTTCTTTTGGGAAGTCCCCATAATGGTAAAGAAGCAAAAAATAATTCTAAAAAGTCTTTAATTATAGTTATCTGTTCTGCCCATTGATCTAAAATATTACTTAATTTACAAATATCAATTGGTTCAAATTCAAATAAATCCTTAAATACTTTATTTACAATGTTCTGATCTGATTGACTAAAATTTATTCTTCCTGCAAAAACATCATAATACTTACCTTTTAAATCATTTACTAATATATCAGGTGTGATTGTATAACAATTTAACAGACCGCCTTTATCTTCTTCATCTTCTGTTCCTAGTAATATTAAAACCTGCTTATCATGTAAGTTTCTATAATGTGTAATACTCTCTGCATCAGCAATCCAATGATTTTGTTCCATTGCCTGCAAGCTAGTAGTATCACCTGTTGACTTTTGAAAGTATAACCATCTATTTTTAGCAAGCTTTATTTTAACTGATAAGCCTTTCTTTTCTAATTCCTCTGTAAGATTTCGTGCAATTGCTTCATATATTTTTATATCCTCAAAGCTATCGATTCTTACCATCATTTCTCCATTTTGATCTGGAGCATTATTTTTTATCATCTCAACAATTGTATTGACAATATATCTCATTCTTCATCCTCCTTTCGTACGCACTGATATGGATTTACCACAATAGAGGTTGCATCTGATAATTCTCTTAGAAAACCTGTCTCTTTTAAAAATCCCTGAAGTGCAATTTCATTATCAATAAAAATACTAGTTAATGATTCATCAAACTCTTGTTCCTCTTCTAAGGATCTTCTATATTCATTTGGACCTATCACGATTCCATAATGCTCATATAATTTATTTAAAAACATATGTAATGTTATTTTCTCTTCAGGCGGAATTAATGCTAAAACAAGAAAACGAATAATATCTTCTGACAAACTAAATCTTTCGAATGGACCCTTGCTAGGAATAATGCATTGCATCTCTTTTCCTTTTGCTTTGAATATATTTAGAGAATTTTTTTTCGCATCAGTAATATCTTTCATCAGTTTTTCTTCCGTTATATGTAATTCTTTTGCTTTTTTATTTATGGCAATCATAAAATCAGATTCTAAATTTTTATAAGCTGTTGCTGCTATTTTTTTTACAGAATCTTTGGATTTTCCCCTCATATCAATAATCCATGCCTTCTTTTTTATTCCTAAATAATTAGCAATTCCACAAGTCATCATTCTCATAATCTGGTACATAACACCTTTTGCTAAAATTTCTATTTTTTCTATTGGCTGAAGATTGTTTGATAAAAAACTAATAAGTTCTTCAATACTATGTTCTTCACAATCCTTATAAGCATTTGCAGGAATAAATGACAATTTCATTTCCTGATGCATCTCCTCTGGCTCTGCTTCCATTGCCTCTTCCCATGATTCCTGTATAAATCTTGCCATATAGGAAATTTTTTCACATTGCTCTCCCACTAAATTATTTAGCAAATATTCTAATTTTTTCTTTTGCTCATTATGACCTTCTAACCCTTGTAAGATATGCAAATAATACACTTCTCCACCACGTGCTAACATATTTCTTTTCGTAAATTCAAATTGGGTGTCAACAGAAATTGGATTATCTTCCCAATTTACTCCACTTTTTCTTTGTTTCTGACTCGGATCGCAACCACAACAAATGAATTCCGGACAAATAGGTAACAATGCCTGTGCACCCCAAAAACGATTTTTTATAACTACTGCATAACCATGAAATAAGTCTTGAATACTTTCTAGACATTCTTTCTTTTTTTCTTCATCCATTTCCATCTTGGCTGTTAAAATATTTAAAAGTTTCTGATACGCCTTTTCATCCTCTTTAATCGTTCCTTTTTTTCGTGCTTTATCATAAAACACAAATCTTCTTAATGCCATTCTTGGTTCTACATAATAACTAAACTCTTTTTCTATCAACGTATCATGAAACTTCATTTTTCCTTGAACAAAATCTGGATTTTTAGCAGATACAAAAACCAATAAAAATTCTATTAAATACTCATATAACGTCTGATCAGCCTTAAATCGATTTCCTAAAATAACTGTAGAGATAATTCCTCTGTTTTTTTTATCTTCATAATCTGTTTCCTTCCCACATGGAAATACTTTCATATTTTTCTCCTCGCTATACTTCTCTAATTTTATTATCTTCTGTCCATTCAAGCTCCACAAGGTCGAGACTTTTATTTTTTAAAATGACCATTTCAAAGTTATCTTCTTTTTCTAATAAATCTGCCAGTTCTGCCTTCAGACTTTCTATCCCATGTGAAAGCTGTGGATCCACATTTGTTGATATTATTCCATCTTTAATTTCTTCAAAATAATTCAATAATGGTAATGTTATTTCACTCTTTAACTCATTCCTACCTATGCCTAATTTTAGTATGTATTTTTTATTTTTATCAAAAAACAAACCATCTTCTGTTTCTTGTAACTTAATTTTAATTTCCCGTTCCATTAATATTCCAATCACAAGTTGTACATTTTGTGTTATACCTGAATTTCTACTAAGTGTTATTGGTATTATTCCCTGTTCATTGATTATTCCTGTATAAATCATTGACAATGCACTACATATTAATTTATTATCATTCCTAGAAGGCTTTTTTTCTCCATTTCTCAAAGCCAAAAAATCTCTAAATTTTTTAGAAAATATATCTTCATATGCGTATTGAATATTCTGTTCACTTGTCTCAATATTCATAAAAAAATATATTCTTCTTAAAAACTCATTCCATCCATCTACACCTTCATTTTTCTTTTCTGTTTCTTGAATAATAGAGACTACTTCTTTTCCAAATAATTGCTGATATTCTTTACTAACTAGCAGATTCTCATCAAAACGCATTCTTTTTTGATCATATCCCCAATCTTGTGCCTCCCTAATTGCTAAAATATTACATGCATTTAAATCTTTTTTTGTACCTAAATATCCAAAAAATAGATTGCTAAATAAAAATATATCTTTTCGTACATCTTTAACATCATTACATTCTCTTCCACCTGTAATCATGTAGGCTAATTGTTCTGTCATACTTCTAATTGTTAATCTTTTTCCATAGCTTGTAATCCATATAAAATGCATATTTAAAAATTCATTGACTTGTTTTTTATTTTGTAATATCAGGTTTCGATTTCTGAGAATATGACAGTATCCTTTTTTTGTACATTCCTCACACTTCATCCAAAGTTTTTCCTGAAGCATTTTTTCTAAAAACTCTACTGCAAAAAAAGTATTATCTAATCTTGCAACATTAATAACAGATAAATCATATCCCATGATATTAGAAATTTTTCCAGTATTATGATCCATTAAATTAATCAGTTCAATTTTAGCTTCTTCACTCTTTTTTGAGTTTTGAAATAATTCTCCAAATGTATTTATCAATGGTCCGGTATTTGCAACCATAAATACATAATTTCCCTTTTTCGTAATGTCTATTGCTTCTTTTAAAACGTTCTTCTTCTGTTCGTCTGTAATTTCACTAAAGTCTTTGATACATCTGCATTGTTTCCCTGATGGTAAATAATAATCATGGATTTTTTCCTGTGGCTGAAAATCAACCCCTGCTTCCCTCAAAGTTTGATACATTACACTTGTCTTTCCATCTCCTGCATGTCCCGTTAAAATAATTATATGTGATGGATTTTTTTCGATTGATTCTAAAATAAAAGTACTTAGTCCTGTATTTACCATAATTTCTTTAAAAAAAGGATTTTTTACATTTTCTTCCCCATATGCATTTTGATTTTTTGCGTGATAATTATGTAAAGAATTTAAGTATTTTATATATTCCTGATTATTCATCATCTTCTCCTCCCTGTTTCTCAGCTTTCCTTTATCCCTTCTCCTCTCACGCTTCTTCTGCCAGTTCTTCCACTGCCTCTGCTAATTGTTCGATATCCTCTGTCGTATTAAACTGTCCCAGTCCCACTCGAACAGTTCCTAAATATTTTTCATCATGCAGATATTTGTGGATAAACGGTGCACAGTGATAGCCGGTACGTACTGCAATATCAAAATCTTTGTCTAGAATGGTTCCAACTTCATTTGCCTGATATCCTGCAATATTAAAGGATACAACACCGATATGTTTCGTTTCGTATTCTGGTGGCAGATATAGCTCAACTCCTGATATTTTCTGCAGTCTTTGAATGAGTTTCTGTGATAATTGTTTTTCTTTTTGATATATTTTTTCCTGGTCTAAAACCTGTAAAGCCTGATGCAGCCCGGCAATTGCCACGATATTTTTGCTGGCTGCTTCATAACGATTCGGGGATGACTCCGGCATCTCTAGATTGAGCGAATCGCTTCCGGTTCCTCCTGCAAGTACTGGCTGCAGTCGAATGGTTGTGCGGTCTATAAATCCTGCAATTCCAAATGGGCCATACAAGGTTTTATGTCCTGCAAATGCAATAAAATCTGCCTGAATTTCCTGCATTGACAGGGGCAGAAGTCCAAACGACTGCGATGCATCTAGCACTGTAACTGCCTGATATTCTTTTGCCACATGAAAGATTTCTCTTACCGGAAGCTGATATCCTGTTACATTACTTACGTGTGTACAACAAACACATTTCGGCGGATGTTGTACAAACAGATCCTTCATTTTTTCTAAATCTATTTCTGTCTTTTCTGGTTTTAATGGAAGTTCTCTAAGAATGATATTTTTCTGTTTTTGAATCTGATACAAGTTTCTTGCCACTGCGTTATGCTCAAATGGAGACAGGTACACAATATCATTTTCTTTCCAGGTAATTCCGTATAAAATGATATGGAGGGCAAGTGTTGCCGAACTTGTAAGCACCGCCTTTTCATAGCCGTTGCTTTTTACAAGCTCTAACAACTTTTTTCTTGTTTCTTCAATGATATTTTCTGCCTGTAAGGCACTCTGATAAGATCCCCTTCCGGCATTTACTCCAATATTCCGGTTCGCCCAATCTATCTTTTCATAGACGGATTCCGGCTTTGGAAAAGTTGTTGCCGCATTATCTAGATAAATCATGATTCACCGCCCCCTTGTTTTTTTAATATTTTCTCTAATATAGTCATCAGAGATAATACTTTTTCGCTATCATCAACAGCATCTCCGAATTCATCCATAACTGTTTCTAACGCATTTTCCATGAAACTGTTTCCTGCTTCTTCTTTTGGAATATAACGTGATATCAGTTCTCCATTTTGTCCTGTAAACGCAATGTGCCGCATTCCATCTGCTTCGGTTTCTTCCTGATGATAAGCGAAACTGTCTCTGTTTTTTTCGGTTTCTTTTGCATCTTCTTCTAAGAAATCAGCATTTTTTTCACTGTTTTTCTTAGATGCTTCTGTTACTGTTTCTACCTTTTTGACTGCCTGTTCTAAGGAAAATAAGAATCTGTCATAAGAATCATCGTTCCAGTTTTCAACATACAGTCCTAACATAATTTTAGAAAGTGATTCAATCATATTCTTCGGATCATACGAATCAAGTTCTTCTAAGTACTGCAGCATTGCATTAATTTTTGCGTCGTATACCGTCTGCAATGCATATCTGCTCTGTGCTTCTAACCAGCCTTTCAGAACACTTTTTAAATGTTCCTTTTTATCTCCATGAAATATTTTTATCGTTTCCTGTATTGTTTTTGAAAAGACGCAATCCATGAATTCATCCATACATGTCTTTACCTGTTTTATTTTTTCTGTTAATTCCGTAACAGATTCTGCTTCAAATATCTTTGGTATTTTTTCAAACAATACTTCTCTGGCATTTATTTCCTGCGGTCTTAAAACTTTTTGAAATCTGGTAAGGTTCTTTTTCTGAACTTGTTTTAAATGAAACTGTTTTATGGATTTATCTGAAAAAGTCGCAGTATACTGTGGGAGAGCACGATACCAGTTCTGCATGGCTTTTACCAGATATGTGAATCGCTCTCCTTTTTTTAATGTTGATACAGACCCTTCAAATAATTCTTCTAATTGTTCTAGATACATCCTTTTTTCCCCTGCTACTGTTTCGATAAAAAGAAAATATCTCTCTGGTGTTTCATTAATCCGTTCTAATGTATCCGCTGTAATGGTATTTTCCACCTGATCTAAATAGATAACCGGTGTCTCTTCTAATCTTGCTAATTCATCGGCTAAGTAAATTGGCATACTTCCCTTTCGAACACCAAATCCTTTTCCCTGCAATTGTTCATATAAAACCTGAAAACTCTGTTTTTTTCCAATGCATTGATTCATAAATTCCCGAATCAAACGGTAAATCTCATAGATTCCACTTTCCTGACCATTCATCGTTGCTGCAACTTTTGAATACTCCTTTTGTACGACACCTGTATGGAATAATGTTGCACGAAAAATAGTAGCTTCTGCACTTGTTCCATCATAATATTTAGAACAGTCTTTGCCTTCTAATAATTCTTCGACAATCTTTTTTCTTGCTTTTTTTCCCTGTGAGGTAATCTCATTTTTATTAATAATCTCGTTATTAATCTTTGGTGCATATGGATAGTAGGAAAAACAAATGTTACTAAGACTCCGGTTAAATTCCTGATTCGATTCAAAACATCTGCATCCGTATCGCTTCTCATCTTTTAAATAAAGCAAAACTTTCTTTTGTCTGTCTATCTGAATCAGTTCTGTAATCCATTCATTTATTTCGTATAATATCTCGTCTTCGTAAATCATTAATTCCTGAATCAGGACCTGATTTTTCTCTGTAAATTCTTCATCTTTCATCAGCATTCTTACCGCTAAAAGGCGCTGCACCGCTTCCTTTCCCTGAAAAGGACTTTCAGGGAAAATCAAAAGAATTCTTTCATCAGAAAATTGTTCTAATTTTTCTAACCAGACAGATGGATCATCTTCTTTTCCTGTATTTGTTAAAACGATAATCTTTCCATCTGAAAATGTCTCTTCAAACAATGTTGATGTTTCCTGAATCTTTAAAACATCTTCTTTTTTCAAAAAGCAGTATTCAAAATATCTTGTCATACAATACATCTGATTATACATTTTCGGTAAAATATAAGGATGATCCATCAATTTTGCAAGTTGACTCTCAACAGACAGATTCTTAAACTTTTCTTTCCGGATTTCCTCAATTTTCCCATCAATATCAATGCCGATATTATTTTTAAATAAATACGTATCTGTCTTTTTTTTGTAACTTAAAAGTCTCATTTCTTCTAGTAATCCCATGGCATGTTCCGTTCTCTCCTTCGATAAACCTGCTGCCACCCAGATTGCTGTCTTTTGTGCCGGAAGCTCTTCTTCTCTGTGCACCATCCGAATTAAAGAAAGTGTCTTAATCATTGCTGACGCATCTGCTAATTCATCTTTCTCTTCTACTAACTGTTGTAATCTCTGCAATGCATAATCTGCCTTCAGCCACTCCTGGTGAAATAATTCATTTCCAATATCTTCCCTGAAAATATTTTCAAAATAATCATAGATTTTATCTGCACCTACAAATCCTGTTTCTGCTTTTTCTGACTGAATTACATTTTTCAGACTTCCTGCTTCGTCTCCTGATAAAAATGTAAAAACTGTTCGTTCATTTTGACCTACCCGTTCACTGATATTTAATAGAATTGCTGCTGCAACTGGAGTCAGTGGAAAACATTCTTGTGCCACGACATGCTCAAAATCTTTTTCACTCGAAAACTGACTGTCAAACATTGGAAATTCATAAGACTGTTTCCAGATTTGTTTTGCTAACTGGTGAAATTCTTCATGTTCTTTGAAAAAGTTCTCGTAAGCTTTTTTCTTTTTTGGAATTGCTCTTCCAATTAATTCATAACTATTTTGAGAAGAAACAACAAATTCAACCTCTGTCAGTCTCCCTTCCACTCCGCGGAATGCATCCTGAATACTTTTGTCTAGTTTATTTCCATAATTTTTAATACTCTTATGTGCTACCAGCGTAAGAAAAATCGGTTCTTCTGCCTTACTTTTATTACATAATTCGCACATATTCTGAAGAGTATTCATATCTGCTGCAAACCCTTCTTTTTTATGTCCTTCGATATATTTACTAAACTCATCAAATACCAGAAACATTCCCTGATATCCTTTTTGAACCAGGGCATGATTCACCTCCTGATACAAACGGATGACATCCATCTGTACCATAGGCGAAAAAACACTTCCTGCCGTTAACTGAGGATACAATGCAATAAAATGTTTTAATGCACGTTCATCATAACGATTTAAACGCTTTACAATCCGCTCTGCTGACAGCTTGTCCTCCATTAACAGTGCATCAAAATTGTCATACACCTGTGGATATTTTTGTTTCCAGTTCTCAATCGTCCGAATGGCCTCTGAATAATAGGTATCCGGAATCAGATCATGCAGCTGAAACCGTTTTAGTGTCTGCCTTAAGCTATATAAAAATGCTCCAGACAAATCTCCCATACCTGCATTAATGACAACCGGAAGAAATCGAATTTCATTTAATAAATTTAATAAAAGATGTGATTTTCCTTTTCCATATGGTCCAACCAGAATGGTTGCATGATTTTGATTCTTCTCAATGCTGTCTAAATAGAACTTTTCAATTCTCTGCGTCGACGTTGTAGATATATATGATTCAATTTTTGCCTTATTTCCTAAATCTAATTCTAAATTAATGGACTTCTGAAAATGATGATTAAATCCTATCATGTCCTTTAATGTGCTTTTATTCTCCATCGTTTTCTCCATAGTATCTCTCTCGTATCTTTCTGCTGCTAATTCTGGATTTTGGATATACCATATCAAGCCCTGCTGTCCTGTTGACCGTAATCTCTCCCCTGTCTTCTAATTCATCCAGAAAACGGTTTAATTCTACGCGATTCAGATTCAAAATCTTTCCCGGCATCTCTTCTCCCTGTAATAATTCTTCCATCTCGATACTTCCTTCATTTAACCGGTCAGCAAATAAATAAAATACAACTTCTCTTGGAAGATGATTCAAATCCGGAAGACTCTTTTTCATCTTCGTTCCATCTTTTTTTAACAGACCTAAGACAGAAAAAGGGCTGTGTAATTTATCTTCTGGATTCATACGCTCCTTCTGATGACTCAAATACATGTGCAAAATGACCTGACAATCGTCTTCTATTGATTTTTCCGGAAGGTCTGCTTTTCCCGTATAGGCAGTTAAAATCCGTCTCATTTCTTTACATAACTGTTTTTTATCAAACTGTTCTAATGTAAATTGTTGAAAAAACAAGGCCAGAGAGGTTGCCATTGCCTTATTCTTTGCCAGCTCTATGTGTACCATCCAAAGGGAAAATACCTGTTCAAAATAAGGATCATGAACTAAAATACATTCTCCTAATTCTGTCAAAAATGTTCCCTTTTTGGCAACTTCTTTCGTCAACCCTGCTGCCTTCATCCAGTAACGGATTGACTTTGCCATATTACTTCCTACCCCTAACGCATCTGCTCCATTGTATTCTTTGAAAAGTAAGGAATTATTTTTTATCGCAAACAATGCCTTCGTCAGCCATCCTTCCCGGATAAAGAAGGTCTCATGTCCTTTTAATCTGTAATCAATTTTTTCTGTCTGCATGTCACAAACCTCCCTCTACTTATCTTGATTTCTTTTGATTGCTAATACTTTTCTGATATAACATCCGCCAATATAATGTCCGACACATTCGCTGCAGCGAACGCATTTTTCATCATCAATCCGATAATCGATCTCTTTCTTTTTATTTTGCGTAATCTTAATCGCATCTCTTTTGCAAACCGATTCACATGCTAAACATGCCATACACATCTGATATTTGGTAATCTGGCATTTAATCTTTTCTTCTGCATTTTTCAAATTCTTACAACCTGCAATATGATAATCTAAAATAGAAACCTTTAATGTATTGCTTCCGATTCTTCCTTGTAATTTCAACAATGGTCTGCCTGCACGACTTAAAACAAATACTTCTCCTAAGCGCTTATTCCCCATATCAAAATTCAGGTAGCCAAATGGTTTAAATAATTCATAAAGCTGCTCGCTGATTGGTTTATTCAGACTATAATTAAATGTGTTCTCTAAAAGTGCACATTCTTCGAATTCAATAATAGAATTCTTCGCATACTCCATTCCATTTCCACCTTGTCTGGCTTTCCATTTTCCGGTATCTACATAAACTTCTGCATCCTTTTTCCCGATTGATCTTGCAAAATCAATTAGTAACTGACGAAACTCCTGATATTGCTGTGGCATATGAATCTTGGCTAAAAATTCTGACCATCCACTGTTATTCGGGCAGCACCAGCATCCGACTCTGGTATACCCTAACCGGTAAGCCTCATTAAAATCGATTCCTGTTGCCAAAAGATAAAGCCAGACATCAAAATCCGTCCAGTCAATAATCGGAGAAACTGTCTTTTGCTTCGTAATCTTCGGGCTGTCAGATTCTCTGTCATATTTGCTTCTGCTTGCTGATTCACTTCTTCGTATTCCATAAAAAGTCAGAATATTATCTTTATTTCGAAATAAAGCTGCAATCTTTCGAGAAATTGCACCCGTCTTAAATATTGTGCAGCACCAGCGCATAACCCTACTTGGTGGTCCAATCTGTCTGCACAGTTCCTGAAAATTCTTATCCTTATTCCTAGATGATAAAACAATGGTCTTATTGTGTTCTTTCTTGAAGCGTTTGACATATTCTTCTGTTAATGGAAATTCCAGTGTGGTGTCTCCAAAAATATGTAAAATTCCAGGTGTACTAAGTGATTTCATAACTAAATCTGATACAACAGTAGAATCCTTACCACCACTAAAAGAAACAAACATCTCATCATATTGATACTTTTGTGCCTTCTCCCGGATATAAGTTCCTGCTTCTAGAACCATATCTTCATATCTGCTACGGTTCGCCTGCACAAATAAAGCGTGAAGTTCTTTTTCCTTTTCCTTCTGAATCTCCTGACGCTTAGAAGCATTCTGTAACTGATATTCGCAACGAATCTGTTCTATCTGTTCCTGTGTCAGTTTTTTATAATGAATATTCTTTTTTTCTCCATTCACAAAATAACTTTGCGGGCCACACCAGACGGACTGATTTTCAAACAAAAACGGTTCTCCAAGAATAAACTCAATAAGTAATCTTTCTTCTGAAAAAACGGGGCGAATGTCCGTAGTCAGGTATTTTCCTTTTTTCCCACAGCATTCGCAAACCGGTTGAAAAAGTGGTACCTGACATTCTTCGCAATAAAAAATTCTGCTTCCTTCTAATTCTGTGCGTTCACCGCATACCGGGCATATACTAGAAACTGTCTGCAGCTTGTCTTTTTTACAAATATATCGAATCATCTGCTATTCCTTACCTTCCAGATTCGTATTCTTCCTGAATCCTTCCACAAACTGCTCCATAATCAGATCCGCATCTAATCCCAGATACTGACAGATTCTTAAAAACTGATCTGCATCTATCTTTTCTTTTTCTCTCATGATCTTCTCCATATCAATGCCAAGATCTGAATACACCCTGTGAATCGAGCCATTCTTCTTCATAACCCCGTATATATATGTTGTGACATCCATACGCATCTCCTCGTTTTTTCCTCTATTCTGATTCTTCCATTTGAAGATTTTAATGTTTTATTATTTATTATATTCTTATTTTTGAAGAATATCAATGTGTTTTTTCTTCCTATAACATCATTCTTACATTTTATAGTGTAATATCTTCTTATTTTTGAAGAATCGGGCAATGAGAAATTCACGAGATTTTTTTTCTAAGAAAAATTGACAGAACAAATTTCATACTATATGATTATTAGAGATATTGAGACCATAAAGGAGAGTCAAACTATGACGATACGAAATCAGAACATCGGTCGGATTTTACGTCAATACAGACAACAGAATTCTTTTACCGTAACGGATGTTGCTAACCAATTAAAAACCGAAGAAAAATTTGTTTCCCCCAAAACCATTTATGGATGGGAAAACGGACATGCATTTCCAGATGCCGACACGCTTTTAAAGCTTTGTAACATCTATGGAATTCATAATCTGTTAAGTACTTTCGGTTATAACGATCTTCCATCTTCCTCTACTCTTTCTCTATCTGAAAAAGAACAGCAACTAATCTGCCGTTACCGTTCCATGCCTGAATTGCAGCCTGCGATTGATAAGCTTTTAGATTTAAATGAAGAAGGAAAGAATTCCACTGATTCTTCTGAGGAGAAAGATGAAGCACCATAATTTAAAACCGGAATTTTTTAATCATTTTATTTTACAAAAGACTGGAGGTAGGCGCAGACAGGAATGCGTCAAAATAAAGTATCATGAAGTATGTACGACAATTTTTAATTATTATTCTTTTTTCTTTTATCGGAGAAGGACTTCGCTATGTAATTCCTTTACCGGTTCCATCTAGCATTTATGGACTGGTTTTACTCTTCCTGGCATTGGAATTTAAAATTATCCCTCTCGATGCAGTAAAAGAAACCGGAAAATTTCTTATTGAGATTATGCCACTGATGTTTATACCAGCAGCCGTCGGTTTAATCTCTTCCTGGAAACTTCTTTCCCCTATTCTAATTCCTGTAATTGTAATTACCTGTATTTCTACAATCTGTGTTATGGCAGTTGCCGGACGTTGCACCCAGTATATTATCCGCAAACAAAACAGACATCCCCGTCACAAAGCATGTCGGAAGCCTGACGAAAGAAACAAATAAGGAGTTTATCATGAATCTATTAACAGAATCTGTATTTTTTGGTGTTTTAATCAGCCTTGGAACTTATGAATTAGGAGTATTTATGAAACGCAAATTCAAATTAGCTTTATTCAATCCTCTCTTAATTTCTGTAGCACTTACCATTTGTGTTTTATTACTATTTCATATTGATTATGATACCTACTACGAAGGAGCCAAATACATTAGTTATCTTTTAACACCTGCTACTGTCTGTCTTGCAATTCCACTTTATGAACAGGTAGAACTGTTAAGAAAGAATTTTAAAGCAATCCTTATCGGAATCACTTCCGGTGTATTAACCAGTTTAATCAGTGTCCTTACTTTATCTGTTGCATTCCACTTAAATCACGCGGACTATGTAACACTTCTTCCAAAATCGATTACAACTGCTATCGGAATGGGAGTCTCTGATGAATTAGGTGGTTATATGACCATTACTGTCGCTGTTATTATTATTACCGGTATCCTCGGAAATGTAATTGCAGAAGGTATTTGCCGTATCTTTAAAATTGAAGAATCAATTGCAAAAGGAATTGCAATCGGTAGTGCAGCCCATGCAGTCGGAACTGCCAAGGCAATGGAAATCGGTGAGATTGAGGGAGCTATGAGTAGTTTATCCATTGCTGTAGCCGGATTAATGACCGTTATCGGAGCTAATATTTTTGCAAACTTTCTATAAAAAAAGAGAAGTCAGATTCACGAAATCATCCTTCGTAAATTCTGACATCTCTATTTTTTTATCTTTTTTATTTTGTCTAAATGTTGTGTCACTGACAGCAAACTTACAAAACATGGTACATCACATGGATATCTTCAAATATCCCATCTTTATTTCGAAATCCACCCGGTATCACTCCTAAATCAACAAATCCCAGTCTTTATATATTTTTCTGTCTGTATCATAATATTCTGAAGAATCGTCAAATCTTTTAATACATTTCCTGTTTCCATGGAATGATTCGCACCTTCTGTCAAGAATAATGTCATCTCACGTTTCCTGCATTCTTCCTGTATCATCGCTGTATCCGCCCAGGGATCCGCAGTTCCATGAAATACGATTCCTTCTGTCCCAATTGCCGCAAAAGATTCATACACAGGCGTATAATAAACCTGCTTTGCATTGATCCGGTGCTTCTTTGCATAACTTGCAGCCACTGCAGTTCCAATACTTTTTGAAAGAAATAACACTTCCTGGTAATCCTGAAATTCAATTTCTTCTAATCTTTTCTCTGCACTAGCAAATGCCCTGTCAAATGCTTCTTTCATCTTTGTTGCATTTCCTTTTATATTTGCAGGCAATTTCTGATACATAATTTCAACAATTTCATAGCCATTTTCTTTTGCTATTTTCTTGCTATAATACAACAACGGTTTGCCTGCGTGATAACCGACTCCCGGAAATATTACCGCTATTTTTTTCACTGTTTTTCTGCCTCCTTTTCTAATTTTTAATTTAGCACAAAGAATCTTCTTTTTAAACAGAGTAAAACAATTTTTTGAATTATCCCAAGCATTGAAAAAGGGGCTGCCCCACTTCTTCTCGTGGAACAACCCCTAAGTCTTCTATCTGATTGCTCAGATTCTGTCATTCATTATCCTTCAATGGCAATGTATTTCTTTTCTTCTACTTTCTTCGCATCTTCTTTCGGTACACTGAAGGAAAGGATACCGCTTTCATATTTTGGATGAATATCTTCTGCAGTAACCTGATCACCTACATAAAAGCTACGACTCATGCTTCCTGCATAACGTTCGTGTCTTACATATTTCTTATCTTTTTCTTCTTCATCCTTGTCAAGTCCCTTTGACGCACTGATCGTCAAATATCCATTGTTCAGTTCTATCTTTATCTCATCTTTCTTAAATCCCGGAAGATCCATGGCTACTTCATAGCCATTGTCTGTCTCTTTGACATCTGTCTTCATTAGATTCTTCGCATGTTTACCATACAATTCTTTATCTACACTTGGGAATGTAGGAAATGAAAAATCGTTCATAAAATCATCAAATAAGTTTTCTCCAAAAATACTAGGCATCATCATAAGTCATATCTCCTTTCAAAAGACATCTACAAAATTCAATTACCACGATCGGAGAACCCGAGGGGTTTTATTACTTTCTTTGAACTCTGGTTTGTTGGGATTTCTTCTTCTCTTTTTATCCCTCTTCTTTGTTCTATATGTAATATAACACTTATTATTAGCACTGTCAAGAGGTGAGTGCTATTTTTTTGTGAACATTTTGTGAAGACTACAAGACATGCCAAATGATAAAAATAACGTCCTGCCTAATATAAATTGTAAATATTCTTTGCTTGAAGCCATATTTCCCCCTCCTAAAATCTCTGTATCATTCTTGCAATCTCCATCACTGCTATCTTCAGCATCACACCCCCTGACATTACATAAAACCATATTTCTCGCATGTGCTGTGATTTTGCTATTGGCGTAGCAATTGCAGCGATTATAATGATTGCTGCTCCGACACATCCAATGATGTTTGGAACACTCACAAGTGAAAATATACCGGGATTACAACTTCCATCTATCGTATACTGAATCGTTTTATCCAGTCCGTCTCTTGCAGCTGCAAAACAACATATAACAAGACCATATAACAAAACAAACAGACTTCTTCTGCCCCAGAAATTTATGTTGCTTCTGCTACCTATAGAATATCCAATAAATCCTGCTAATGATAAAATCATAAGTGTAGTGACCGTTGTAACCATATTTCCAAAATAAAGTTTCATCCGTTTCGCCTCCTTCTAATCCACGCTTTTATACCACTCAACGATTGCTCTTAAATTTTGTACAGACACTCGCTTGCCGCCATTTACCATCATATCTAACATATCATCTTCTTCCGGTGTGCGGTCGGTTTTAGCTGCTAATCCTTTTCCGGCAGTTTTAACCATAACATTCATCATAAAGCGATACACTCCATGAAGTTTCTTCACATCAAAATTTCCTTGTAATGTAAATAGCGGAATCCTCTGTGGAATTGTATTTTTATCCCTGAGTTCCTTTAGCTGTGTACCTGTCTGTCCCATGCCGACACCACAAACTGCACTGATTTTATACTTTTTTGCTGCCTCTTTGTATCCTTTGATTCCTCCTGCCATAATCCATCCAAGATAAATAATTTCGGTACCGGCAGATACCTTACTTTTTGCCTGCTGTAAACTAAGTACCGGCAAATGCAATTCCTTACCTAATAAGTTTGCATATTCTGCTGTGCTCCCGGTATTTGATGTATATATAATTGCTTTCATTTTTTTCTCCTCCATAAATTCTTCCATTTCTTTCTCACATACGCAAGAAGCAGATCAGGCCCGGACGCCCGCCAGTGCCAGAAATTTCTTTTCTGACTGAATGCCCTGGGTCAGAAATTTGCCATCGCGGAACAATGCATAGGTTGTGACCGGAGCAGGAACATTCCGGGCACTCTCTTTGTCCGTAATATGAATGGCTTTGAACAGGATGCCGTATTCCTTCGCCACTTGCTGCACCTTTGGCACCCAATAGCAGGTATACGGACACTGGTCTGTATAATAAAGGACAAAGCCGTCCCCCGCCACTCTGGGATGTTTGGCGCATTCTCTGAATTTCGGTGGCTGTGTGGTCGGTTCAAGGGGCAGGTACATGAGATTGATACCACAGTCGGATATGTCTGCGGTCTTGAAGCCCTTGTAGGTCAGGAACTTCGGATCAGCGAGAAATTCCCGTTTCCGGCCTTCCGCACACAAAATACAAATCCCTTTTCGCCACTGTGCCTTGGCATCCCGGATACATTCCTCCAACAGGTCATTAGCGTATCCATGTCCCTTCATGGAACCAGAAACCCACAGACAGTTAATGTAGAGCCAGCCTTCTGCCTCAATGGGCACCCAGGCATTTTCCGCCGGAATGTATTCAATAAAGCATTTGCCACGCTCTTCACTGCGATAAAAAACAAGCCCCTCATCAAAATGCTGCTTCATCCATTCCTTTTTAGCAAGACTTTGCTTGCCGGACATGGCACAGCAAATATGTTCTTTGTCAATATTTTCTTTTGTAATCCGAATGTAATTCATAAATTATTCCTCCTATTATTAAAAAACGCAGTACATAATTGTTATATTACAATCTGCACTGTGTCTTAGCGTCTGGCTTCTTTCACTATAAATTTTTCTGCATTAATCAGGCTTTCTTCTTTGCATTTTGGACAAAACAAAGGAAAATTTGCAAGCACCGTATCTTTCCTTAATTTCACTCTTGTTTTACTTCCACATTTCGGACATAAAATCCATTCCTGTCGCTCTGATACTTCATTCAACTCACTTCACCCTTTCATCTGATTTGCATCTCTCTGGAGAAATGATCCATGTGCTCATCGAGAAGCTTTATCACCTGGCTCTTGTCATTCATTCCATCATATATACTGTAAAGTAAAAAAATGGGTCCATAAAAGTCAAGTGCTACTTGTCTGGCTTTCCCTGCATCCTCCAACATTCCTGAAAACAAGGCTTCGATATAAGATAATGGTCCGCTTGCAAGGTAATTCTGATATAACTGTGCCATCTGTGGCTCTCTGTACTGTTCCAAAGTCAGCATCTTACGAAAACAGCTTGAAAACTCTTCCTCTGTCCAATGAAGGAACTGCACCTTTGTAAACTGCTTGATCTTATCAAATACCGTTTCTTTATACTCGGCTGTAACCTTTTCCAGATCACCCTCCGGCATTTCATACTGCTTTACTCTCTCTCTATCCAATTCATTCATTTTTTCAATAATACTGTCTAATATCTCCTGCTTACTTTTATAATGCTTATACAATGCAGCCTTGGTCACTCCAAGCTTCGAGGCAATATCATTCATGGATGTTCCCATATATCCACTCTGTGCAAATAACTTCAAGGCTTCTTCTAGTATTTTTTCTTTTGTGTTCTTTGCTTTGCTTTCCATATTTCTCTCCTAAATGAACCCTATTGGTAAGTTACCTATTGGTTACTTCTATTATAGTTACCTATCGGTCACTTGTCAAGTAAGTTACGAAGAATTTTTTTACCATGGAATACACCTATCCTCTTTATCTTCCTCTCAAGTATAAACTTGTTTTCAGCACAAAAAGCAGAAATGCCAGTGCCGTTGCATATGTCTCTCCTGTCAATGCCAGAAACAGTACCGTTACTACGCTTAACAAATTGGAGAATATAATTATCATCTTGTATCCCTTTTCAATTTTTAACTTCGTAAATTTGCCCATCCCATCATTTCCAGAATCAACTGTTCCATATCAACGATTAGTGATATAAAAAAGTTTTATATACAATAATGAGGCCGTATTCCACGACCTCATTATTTTCCTTATCTAAGCATTAATACTGTCTATCCACTGATCAATTTCTTTTTTACTTGTTCTAAGAGTTGCCTCGTCAAACCGAATATTCATTCCTGGTTTTACTTCTGCTCCTACACATATCTTGATTTACAACATCATTATAACTGCCTCTGTAAGGCTCTGCTGTATCAATCTGCAACAAATCTCCTCCGATTTTTTCATGAATCATTTCTGCTATCTTTTTTGTATTTCCACCATAAGAATAAAATACTATAATTGGTTTCATGTATACCCTCCAATTCTTTTCTCGTATTACATTTTTATCAGTTACACAGTTATGATACATGTTTAACCTTACTTTAAGTCAAGTCCTTTTACCGACCAAATTATTAAATATAAAAATTTCAAAAGTTTATTCTATTTATCGATAAAATGTGATAAACTATTAGCAGTTTCTGGACGAATAGCAGTTATTTTGATAACCACTATCCGTTCAGATTAAGTTTATCAGGGAGGTATTTTCATGTTTTATACAGTTGGTGAAATGTCAAAGATTTTAGACATACCAAGTTCGACTCTTCGCTACTACGATAAAATGGGACTTTTGCCTTTTGTAGAACGTTCCCCCGGTGGAATCCGTCTTTTTCAGGAAAAAGATTATGAATGGCTTCAGGTAATTGAATGTCTGAAAAAAGCAGGAATGTCTTTGAAAAATATTCGGGAATATATCACACTTGCCATGCAGGGCGATGAAACAATTGAACAACGCTTAGCATTATTTCAAAATCAGCGCCGGGTTTTAGAACAGCAGATGGAACAGATGCAACATACCTTAGATGTCTTAAATTATAAATGCTGGTTTTATGAGACAGCAAAAAAAGCCGGCACTGTAAAAGTTCCCTCTTCTATGGATATTACAGAGATTCCAGAACAGTTTCAGGAAACCAAAAAAAATTTAAATCTACATACGATTTAACAAGTTGTGCTATACTAGAAATACAGCACTTAATAATTCACATGGCGTTTTTCGTGCCAGTAACATTTTTTACAAGGAGGTTTTTTATGTCATTTATTAAAAACATTACACCCGAGGAAGTTTTAACTCTTGCAGATGAGGTTCAGACACAGGCAGGACAAATTGTCAGCAAAACTTTAGCACAAAACGGTCATGTCAGCATTACATTATTTGCATTTTCAAAGGGTGAAGAAATCGGAACGCATGATTCGAATGGAGATGCCATGGTTCTCGTTCTCGATGGAACCGGTCAGTTTACCATTGACGGAACAGATTATATTTTAAATGCAGGGGAATCAATTGTAATGCCTGCCAAAAAGCCACATGCCGTATATGCAAAAGAAGATTTCAAAATGCTTCTTACTGTCGTATTTCCAGAATAATATTCTAATAAAATAAAGAAGGCTTTACAAATGAAACGTTATTATTTATCACATTACTTTAATTTTAAAAATGCCGGTATCTTTATGCTTGTATCTCTTTTGAGACTTTTTCTTGTATTGACCATTGTCTTACTTGCCGCCAAATTAAAGATGCATTTTAACATTCGGAATAATGATTATTCCCATGCAGCAATCAAACGAATCAATCGTTCGCATAAAAGAAAAGAACTCTCTATTGTAGAAGGTTTTTACGAAATGGTATTTTCAAGTACTTCCGTTCTTTTATTTTTATCTTTGTATTATATCATTGATGAACGGATTCCTGAGGCAGCTTATTTTTGGAACAAATACCAGGATTTTATCCTGTTACTTTTTATTATTTTCTCTGTCTTTTTTACTGGAATCTTAGATCATGTATTTGTTAAACTCGATGAACTCAGTCCGGAACAGAAATCATCTATCCGACTGGTTTCTTCTTTCTACATTATTTTAATATTGTTTTACATTAAATTTATATACGATGATTCGAATTATGATTCTTTGATTATTTATTTTATTACACTCGCAATTGGACGATTTTTATATTTCGATTTTACATTAGAAGACTTTTTCAGTACCATTATGGGTGCAATCAGAAATCTTCCATTTTTACTGCTTATGGGAACATATTCTGCTTTTGTATGCTGGTTTGGCTTTCATGTGGACTTTCTCCTTACTTCGAACGGAGTCATTTTAAGCACATTACTTGCACATATCTTTATGGATATTTCCATCTTTATTTTAGCAAAAACCCGTATTTTAAAATTAATCGTGAAATAAAAAACATCCGGTCAGAAAAATTTTTGACCGGATGTTTTTTAAATTCGTATCAATAACATATAACAAACTGTTCCAAGTAAAATACTAAGCAGCGTATTATGCTTCCATTTGTAAGTGACAAACACAACGAATACGGCGATCAACTGAAAGATACCATCTGTCCAAAAAGCCGTATTTACACTTTTTAAACAATATACAATTAAAATTGCCATAATAGCAGAAGGTAAAATATCTCCCAATTTCCGCATTTTTTCCGGTATATTTCTCTCACCACGAAAAATAACAAATGGCAATGCACGAAGTCCAAATGTAATTCCTGCCGATATCAAAATCGCAATTAAAATCATTTTCACATTCATTTATGAGTTCCCTTTCGAATTATTTTCTTCTGTATCTCTCCATTCGTATCCAATAATAGGATTCCAGAAGTAAGTAATAATGCGGGAAGCATAAATGCCGTCTGTCCAAATATACACAAAGAAATGATTCCCATGATAAGACCTGTCACTGCCGGAAAATGATTCTTGCTTTTTTCCCACTGATCAATAAAAATAGTAACAAACAATGCTGTCATACAAAAATCAATTCCTTTTAAATCAAACGGAATCAACTGTCCGGCCACTCCACCTATCACTGCTCCGGCCATCCAGTAACAACGACTCAGAAAAGCAACCCAGAACATGACATCGTTCTTTTGTTCTTCCCCTTCTAATGTACAGTTTACTGCATATGTTTCATCTGTCATGGTATGAATCATATATAGCTTTTTTCTTCCCATTTTTCGAAAATCTGACAAGAAAGACAGACTATAAAAAACCTGTCTGCTATTCATCAGTAATGCCGTCACTGCAATAGTCACCCTGGAGGCACCACTGCTTAAAAAGGTAATGAGCACAAACTGAAATGCTCCGGTATAAATAGTCAGACTCGCAAAAAGCGAGTAATACCAGTGTAATCTGGCATTCTCCATCATGATTCCATATACCATACTTACAAATAAATAACTACACATAATTGGAACTGATTTTATAAATGCCTCTTTCATAATTGCTTTTCTTTGTTGTTTCATATGATATCTCTTCTCGTTTGTTTTATTTCTTTTTTCCCTGATTTGCAACCGCTTTCATCTTTGCTTCTACAGCTGCTGCATCTCCTAAATACTTCTGATCTAATACTTTCATATTCTCATCTAAATGATATACAAGAGGTACTCCTGTCGGAAGATTTCTCTCTACAATTTCTTCTTTTGATAAATGTTCTAAATACATCACTAATGCGCGGAGAGAATTACCATGTGCTGCAATTAACACACGTTTTCCTGCCAGTAACTGTGGTTTAATCTGTTCTTCAAAATATGGTACCACGCGGTCTATGGTGCATTTCAAACTTTCTGCTAATGGCAGTTCTTCTGGATCTACCTCTCGATAGCAGACTTGTTTTGCAGGATTTCTCTCATCTGTACTTTCTAAAGCTGGTGGCAAAACATCAAACGATCTTCTCCAGATCTTTACCTGATCCTCTCCATATTTTTCTGCTGTCTCTGATTTATTCAGTCCCTGTAATGCACCGTAATGACGTTCGTTCAATTTCCATGTTTTTATAACCGGAAGCCATTCACGAGCCATCTCTTCTAATGCAAAATTCAGTGTGTGAATGGCACGCTTCAAATAAGAAGTATAACAAACATCAAAATCATATCCATCCTCTTTTAATAATTTTCCTGCCTGTCTTGCTTCTTTCTTTCCATTCTCTGATAACTCTACGTCTGTCCATCCGGTAAACAAATTCTCCTGGTTCCAGACACTTTCTCCATGACGTAATAATACTAATGTAAATTGACTCATAAATCTAATTTCCTCTCTGTAATATACAATATTGTGTTAGTCTTAACTAACTACTGATAGTATACCATAAAGAATCAGATTTTCTAGAGCTCTATTATTCATTTTCTCTCAATTAGAACATAGCAGTCTCCTGCTATCTGTCTCATTCTATGACAGATATTGTAACATTGCCTTAGCAAGTCTTGCATGATTCTTCTCATCTAAATGCTCTCTGTCTGTATCGCTTGCTTCTGCAACATCTGATGCCGCTAAAAAATCACACTGATGTTTTTTAGCGATTTTCTGATAAACATCCTTTAATCTTCTAGATGTCTGAACAGATTCTTCATCAAATTCCGGATCAAATCCTTCTTCGCCAACTCCTTCTTTTAAACAGATTGGTGAAACTAATAAAATTCGTATCTTCTCATTTACATTCTTAATCTGCTCAATTAATTTCTCAATTCCTAATCCAATCACTTCTGCCGATGCCTTATAATATGATTTACAGTCATTGGTTCCTAACATTAAAATCACCTGGTCTACCGGCTGATGGCTCTCTAAAATAGTTGGAAGTAATTCACTCCCTCTTCTTCCATTGCGCAGGCGGTCCTGAAATACCGTAGTTCTTCCACACAATCCTTCTTCTATAATATAGTCACCTTTCTTCTCTAATTCTTTCTGTAAAATACCTGTCCAGCGGATATTCCTGTTAAAGCGGGCCTTCTGTCCCGGAACTAATCCATATGTATTCGAATCTCCAAAGCATAAAATCTCACTCATATCTTTTTCGTTCTATAATCAATAGAATGCTATTGTTTCAAGAACTACCTCCCTTCCTGTACTCTTGTTTATTCTTATTCCTACTATTTTACTAGGCTATGTATAGATTATAAGTACTTTCTATATTTTTGTCAAGTTTTTTTCTATTTCTTAGCCATAAAAAAAGAAACAGCTGTTTCCCTCATAGGAAATCACTGTTTCTTTTTCTCTTATATATTATTTTTAATTTTCAATCCACGTCTTCTCAAATTCATCTTTGCTAATCGGTTTTCCATAATAAAATCCCTGAATATAATCTGGATTCAGTTTCTTGACTGCTTCTAATTGTTCTTCTGTCTCTACTCCTTCATAACAAACCTTCAAATTCATACTGTGCGCTAATTCCGTCACATGTTTAATCAGGATATAATCATAATCGCTATTCAGAATATTCTGAATAAATAACCGATCAATCTTAATCACATCAAACATATTTTCTTTTACATAACGCAGATTCGAATAACCTGTTCCAAAATCATCAAGCGCTAATCGAAGGGAATGTTCCTTGAATCGTTTTAAAACATTTTGCGTAACCTGGCTTGTCTCAATCTCACCACTTTCCGTTAATTCAAATACTACATGTGCAGAATCAATCGTTTCCTGTTCCATACACTGCATAATATCAAATACTACATTGCTTCTTTGCAACTGCACAAAAGAAAGATTAATATTCATCTGAAAATCCGGATACCTCTTCTGCCAGAGTACACACTGTCGCAGTGCAGTCTTCATAATCCAGCGTCCTAATGGAATGATTAAAGATGTCTCTTCTAGCATCGGAATAAAGTCTGCCGGAGACATAAAGCCATATTTGGCACTATTCCATCGAATCAACGCCTCTGCTCCATGTATCTTAGAATCATTTACCTGAATGATAGGCTGATAATATAATTCAAAACCACAAAAATGATTCTCTATATCGATTCGCAAACATTCCTGTATATCTAATCGTCTGATATATTCATCATATTGCTTCTGATCATAGCTGAAAAATGTATTTTTCCCTTTTCTCTTTGCCTGATGAAGAGAAAAAGACATCCGGTCAATCACAACATCATAAGGAATGGACTTAGAATCTACTTTTGTCGCTCCCGCAGATATCGTATGGAACATTTTAAACCCATGTTCACTAATGGATTTTTCTAAACGAATCCGGATATACTGATAGATTTCTTTCGCATCCTCAATGGTTCCTCCGCATCGGTTCCAGATGACTATGGTATCCCCTTCCATACGATATAACAATTCATCTGACTTCACACATCTTTTTATGATTGATACCAGATTCACAAGAATAGTATCTCCGAATACATGCCCATATTTTTCATTGATTTCTTTATAATTATCAATTCCAATCACCATCATGAACCCAGAAAATTCCTGTATCTTCGCATACTCTGAATAATCTTTTTGTAATATGTTCTCATTATAAAGACCACTTACATTATCAATCTTATTCCGAACACCTAATTCTGCAATTCTCCCAAACAAAAATCGTGGTTTCCCGTCTTCGTCATTGATGACTTCTCCTCTGCAGCTAATCCAGACCGGCTGACCTTCTCTGCTCATCCAGCGGTATTCCATATTGTGTATCTTTTTTTTGCCTTCCTTCAGTTCTAAAAGATCCTCTAATACACGCTCGTAATCTTCTTCATACATAACCATACGAAATACATCATTTGCATGATAAAAATCTGCCTGATCTAGCCGAAAAACCTCTAATGCCCTTTGGGAAATCACATAGTGCTCTTTTTTAAAATCTAATATGAATATATATTCTTCTGTACAATGATCAAAAATCGTAAACAAATATTGTAACTGCTTGAATTTTATGTGCATTCCTGTCACCTCACCTATGAAATGTATCTACCGCATGAAAACTGGAATAACGAACTGATTCCTATCAGAATAAAATATAAATATAAGAAATTTAGAATATTGTCAGATTCTCACTGAATCTCTGAATAAATGATACTACGGCTGAACCGCTTGATTCTATTCTAGAATTGCTCTGCTATCATACAATTCTTCTAAAGTCGGAGTTGCGGGATTTGAACCCACGGCCTCTACTTCCCGAAAGTAGCGCTATACCAAACTTAGCTAAACCCCGAAAAATCGGATATAGATCTGTATGAATCTATATCCGTAATAATTCTTTGCCATCTAATATGATTCGGTGTTCAAACATCCAAATCTTAATTACATGAATTGTTCTGTGCCTTGCACTCGCACAATCCTAATAAAATAATTCCATCATCTGTTCTCCACTACAATCTGAAGAAACAGCAAGAAAGGAACTTGATGCCACAACTGGGATAATAAACTGATTCTCAATACAAAAATCCTCAACAGTATTATACACCTCTGCATAGTTTTTTGTAAAGATTTTTTGCGACACTTCTTCATATTTTTTTTGTAAATCTGAATTCTCTTCTAATAGATTTTCTGCAAATTCAATCAATGACTGTTCTGTCGGCAAATCTAAGTAAAAATCACCCTGCTCTTTTTGTAATGTAATGCTATTACTCTGTTCTTCTGTTGTTTCCTTACTTTCTTGTATCTTTACTTTAATTCCGGCATTTTCTAGTTCTTTTTTTATCTCTTTCGCATACGAAAGAGAATACTCATCTGATGGACAGACCAGTTTTAATTGCTTTTGTTTTGATTCCTTCCAAAGTTCTTTTGCCTTTTTTTCATTTTGCGACGGAACGGATTGTTGACATCCATAAATATTATCTGTACTAATAATTCCATAAGAAGTAAGGCCATTAGAAAATACGATATTTTTTTCTTCTAACGTCTTCCGGTCAATTGCATATGCAACGGCCTGTCTTACCTTCACATCTTTTCCTGCATCACTTTTTAAATTAAAACCAATGTATTGATATTCTTGTTTTCTAACCTGATAAACATCATAACCATTATTTTTCTTAATAGTATCTAAATCTTTTTTGCCATTCATATAGAACAAATCAACTGTATGATCCTTTAATTCTTCCTCAAGTTTATTTCTTGCCATTGTTCTGATTTGAATCGTATCATACGCATAAGGACTATCCTGATATTCTTCATTTCTCGTAAATTCCATCTGTTGCTGAAAAATAATATTTGAAATCTTATATGGTCCTGTTCCCACTGGATAATTCTCACTTTGTTCGTCTTTTTCAAGCTTTTGAATTGGGATGGTAAATGCGAGTAAATTAGATGCCTTTACAGATTCAAATGTAACTTCTACTGTCTGATCATCAATTTTTTTGATTCCGCTGATATCATCACTTTTCTTCTCCTGATATTCTAAAACTCCCTGTATGGAACTAAGAAATTCTTTTTTATAAGATTCAGAATGCTGTGCAGCTACTCTCTCATAAGACGCTATAATATCATCTGCTTGAAGTATCGTTTTATCAGAAAACCGGGCTTGTTTTAACTCAATCCTTGCCTTTTTTCCATGATTAGAAAATGTAATATTTTTTGCTAAAACATTCGTAACTCTTCCCATGGAATCGATGCGAAGAAATGGTTCATAAACAAGGTTCTCTGTTATATGTCCTGCCTCTGTATCATGCTCATAAACCTTGGTATCGGTTGGTATGTTCGACACACCAATTACAAATGTCTTTTTCCTTTCATCTGTTTTATTAATTGTCTGTGCATTTCCTTTATAGCAGGAAACATACTTCATGGATTCTTTTTCCTTACTCTTATTGAAATACCGGTAGCAGATTGCAATTACAACTGCAAGTAAAATCACAATTCCCACTACGATACATAATATTTTCTTTCTGTCTTTCCTATTCTTTTCGTTTTTCATATCTGACCTCTTACTTCGTCTTTTTCTCTTTTATCATACGTGTATTTCAACTTTTTTTCAAGTATTGATTCTTTTGCTTTGGTAAAAAGAATACCTCTAAAGTATTCTGTTTTATCAACAGTTTCCTTTAGAGGTATTTTATTTTATCTTTTGTATTTTTCTACTGCTAAAGTATTCCTAATGTTCTAATTCTTTCTTACGTTTTTTCCGTTTTTCAAGAATTGCTAAAATACATCCGGAGAATGCCATTAAACTAATCCAGATTGATAATTCTCTTCCGTTATCTCCTGTCTTAACCGGATAATCTGGTTTCGTCTCATCATGATGTTCCTTCTTTCCAGTTGGTCCACTCTTTATGAGATATTCTTTCTTATCTGGTGTCTTTGGAGTTTTTGGATTTTGTTCTGGTTTCTGTGGCTGTTTTACTTCTTCTGGTGGCTGCTCTTCTTCATGATTGATTGCCTGATAAATATTGATTCCTTTTCCGTCATCAACAATATCTGCGATATCAAATCCGTCGATAATATTTGAGCTTGAAGAATCTGTCGATGGTTTTGCAAGAACTGTGTGTCCCTGGAATTCATGATTTGCATCACTTACCTTCAATGGCAGATCCTTTCTTCCATCTGCTCCGTTTATATAATAGTCATCTGGAATCTTTGAAATAGTTGTATCATAGCCTGCTAAATATTTCTTTCCGTCTATTTCTACATAAGATGGTAAATCCTTAAATTCGAATTTTCCATTGTTATCTGTGATGGTTGTCTGTTCAAAGTCATCAACTTTTTCCCATGCACCATCTTTGTAATAGAACTGATTCAGCTTTACTTCTACGGAACCTACACCTGGTTCGTCTTTATCCTGGCTTTGATTCTTATTTACATCGTTCCATACAACTCCGGAAATACTGCCTGGTTTTAATGCTACAAGTCCTCCATCATTTCCTTCATGGTCATTTTGAAGAATTAACTCGTAAGCAGTATCTTTAATCTTTCTCTGATAATGTGTATTGTTTGTATCATCTGCTTTCTTTGCAAGAATCAGATATTCATCCTCTTCACAAAGGTTCAGATTTTTAGCGATTAAATCACTGTCTTTTGTCTGATCATCTGTTGCATGATATTTTGTTACGGCATATTTATCTGGCAGTTTTTCTACATAAACCTTGTAACCTAAGATATAGGATGTTTCAATTTCTTCCTTCGTTTCTTTTCCTGTTGCATCTACATTCATGTAACTTGGAAGATTTGCAAATGTATACCTGCCCTGCTCATCGGTCTTTGCTGTCTGATTGAAGTTCTTATCCTCTATCCATTTTGTTCCATTGTAATAGAATCTCTTTAAATGGACTTCTATGTCAGATATTCCCTTTTCATCCTGTTCCCGAATACCGTTATAATGATCATCCTTCCAAATGATACCTGTAATCTTTGCCTGATCTTTCTGAATCTTTACAAGACCTGCATCTTTTTCGCTTTCATTTACTGCCTGTCTTACATCGTAAACTTTTCCATTGTAGCTTACCTGATAATACTTGTTTTCTGTATCTGGATTTTCTACTTCTTTTGCCAATAGAATGTATTCTTCCTGATTGGTTAAAGTATAATCGTCTGCATTCAGATCGCTGTCACCAGCATGTCCTGCTCCGTTTACCTGATACTTTGTAACTGCGTATGTTTCAGGTTTTGTACTGTCTTTGTCTACGACTAACTGATAGCTATACATCTTCTGATAATCTTTACTGTCATATACTGCAAGATTGTGGAATGCATACTGTCCATTTTCATCTGTAAATGTTTCAGATTTCAATGTGCCATCTGCATTTTTCTCACTTGCAAATGTCTCATCTTTCTTCCATGTATTGTCTTTTGCATCATATACATATCTAGAAAGTATTACTTTTACATTTGCAATTTTGTTTTCATCCGCCTGCTGAATTCCATCATAATTCTGGTCTTCCCAGACAATTCCTTTGATGATTCCTGTTTCATTTGGCTTTAATCCTGCATCATTTCCATTATGATCTTCTGCAGTTACTACATCATAGATACCTGCCTCTTCTGTATTTGTCTCTACGTTTACAATGTAGTAATCATCACTTCCATGAAGTTTTTCTTTATCTGCCTTACCGGCTAAAATGATATATTCACTATCTTGTGTTAAATGGTAAGTCTTGGCAATCAGATCGCTGTTTCTGTCTGCTTCTACACCTTGTACCTGATATTTTGTTGCTGCATAAGTTTCTGGTTTTGCTGTATTCTTATCAATACTTAATTGATAACTGTAAATCTTTTCTGTCTGTTCTTTTTCATGAGTTTCAAGATTGTCAAAGCTATATTGTCCCTTTGCATCTGTCTCTGTCTGCTTCTCATAATCTTTTTGTTCTACCCATGTCTTTTGTTTTGCATCGTATACGAAACGATGTAATATCACTCGAACTTTGGCAATTCCATTTTCTGCATCATCACGTCTTCCATCATAGTTATCATCTTCCCAGACGATTCCATGAATGGATGCTGTCTCATATTTCTTAAGTCCTGCATCATTTCCACTATAATCTACAGCCTTTGTTACATCATAAACTTTTCCATTGTACCTTACCATGTAATACTTGCTGTCATCTTTTGTATCATCTGCCTCATCTGCTAAGATGATATATTCATCTTTTGCTGTCAGGCTGTAATCTTTTGCATTCAGGTCACTGTCGTTATCCTGTCCTGCTCCATTTACCTGATACTTTGTAACTGCATAAGTCTCTGGTTTCGTACTGTCTTTGTCTATTTCTAACTGATAGCTGTACAAATTCTGATAATGATCTTTTTCATGTGTATCAAGTCCTGTAAACAGATATTGACCATTTTCATCTGTAATTGTTTCTTCGTTAAAGTTACTATCTTTTGTCTGAGTCTTTGTCTTTGCATCATATACAAATCGAATCAGTCTTACCTTAATACCTGCAAGTCTCTTCTCATCTGACTGGCGGATTCCATCATAATTTTGGTCTTCCCAGACAATTCCGGAAATATTACCATGTTTATAATCTTTGAATCCGGCATCATTTCCACTGTAATCCACAGCTTTTGTCATATCGTAGAGTTTTCCATTGTATTTTACCATGTAATACTTACTGTCATCTTCTGTATCATCTGATAATCCTGCAAGAAGGATATATTCATCTTCTTTCGTCAGGCTGTAATCTTTCGCATTCAGGTCACTGTCGTTATCCTGTCCTGCTCCGTTTACCTGATACTTTGTAACTGCATAAGTGTCTGGTTTTGTACTGTCTTTGTCTACGGCTAACTGATAGCTGTACATCTTCTGGTAATTATCATTTTCATGGGTTGCAAGTCCGTTAAACTGATACTGACCCTTCGCATCGGTTAATGCTTCCTCACTAAAGTCTGCATCCTTTGTCCAGGTTTCTGTCTGTGCGTCATAGATAAATCTTGTTAAGATTACTTTCACACCAGAAAGTCCCGGTTCTTCTGTCTGATGGATTCCATCATAATTCTGGTCTTCCCAGACAGTTCCCTGAATGCTTCCTTTTTCGTAAGGCTTAAATCCTGCATCGTTTCCACTGTGATTTTCAGCAGTTACTACATCGTAACTTCCTGCCTCATCTCCCGTCTCTACTTTTGCAATGTAGTAATTATCGCTTCCATGTTGTGCTTCTGTTGCCTTCTTTGCAAGAATGATATATTCATCTTCCTTCGTCAGGTCATAAGTCTTGGCAATTAAATCACTGTTTCTGTCTTCTGCAACTCCTTCTGCCTGATATTTCGTAACGGCATAAGTAGCTGGATTTGTGCTTTCTTTATCAATGCTTAACCGATAACTGTAAAGCTTTTGATAGTCATCTTTTTCATGAGTTTCAAGACTGTCAAACAAGTACTGTCCGTTCTTGTCCGTCTTTGTGCTCTTCTCAAAGGTTTCATCTTTTACCCATTGTTTCTTCTGTGCATCATATGCATATCTTGTTAAGAGAACTTTGATTCCTGCCATTACCGGCTCATCCTCTTCCCGTTCTCCATTGTAGTTTTGGTCTTCCCAGACATTTCCGGAAACAGAGGCCGTCTCATATGCCTTTAATCCTGCACTCTTCTCGCTATTATCTACAGCTTTCGTTACATCGTAGAGTTTTCCATTGTATTTTACCATATAATACTTACCGTCATCTTCTGTATCATCTGATAGTCCTGCAAGAAGGATATATTCCTCTTCTTTCGTCAGGCTGTAATCTTTCGCATTCAGGTCACTGTCGTTATCCTGTCCTGCTCCGTTTACCTGATACTTTGTAACTGCATAAGTGTCTGGTTTTGTACTGTCTTTGTCTACGGCTAACTGATAGCTGTACATCTTCTGGTAATTATCATTTTCATGGGTTGCAAGTCCGTTAAACTGATACTGACCCTTCGCATCGGTTAATGCTTCCTCACTAAAGTCTGCATCCTTTGTCCAGGTTTCTGTCTGTGCGTCATAGATAAATCTTGTTAAGATTACTTTCACACCAGAAAGTCCCGGTTCTTCTGTCTGATGGATTCCATCATAATTCTGGTCTTCCCAGACAGTTCCCTGAATGCTTCCTTTTTCGTAAGGCTTAAATCCTGCATCGTTTCCACTGTGATTTTCAGCAGTTACTACATCGTAACTTCCTGCCTCATCTCCCGTCTCTACTTTTGCAATGTAGTAATCATCACTTCCATGTTGTGCTTCTGTTGCCTTCTTTGCAAGAATGATATATTCACTCTCTTTTGTCAGCTCGTATGTCTTTGCATCTAAATCACTGTTACGGTCTGCTTCCACTCCTTCTGCCTGGTACTTCGTTGCTGCATAATTCTTTGGATCTGTGCTTTCCTTGCTGATTCTTAACTGGTAACTGTAGATTCTCTGATACTCATCCTTCTTATGGGTTTCTAAATCTCTGAATTCATACCGGCCGCTTTCATCGGTTTCTGTCTTTTCCTCGTATGTCTCATCCTTCTTCCACTCATTTCCTTCGTAAATGTATCTGCTTAAGATTACTTCTACTCCGGATTTTCCGGTTTCTGCATCATCTCTTCTTCCGTTATAGTTATCATCTTCCCAGACAATTCCGGAAATGGCTGCTGTCTCATATGCTTTTAATCCTGCGCTCTTTTCGCTGTTATCTGCAGCTTTCGTTACATCGTAAACTTTTCCTTTGTATTTTACCATGTAATACTTACCGTCATCCTCTGTATCATCTGCAAGTCCTGCAAGAAGGATATATTCATCTTCCTTCGTCAGGCTGTAATCTTTCGCATTCAGGTCACTGTCGTTATCCTGTCCTGCTCCGTTTACCTGATACTTTGTAACTGCATAAGTCTCTGGTTTTGTACTGTCTTTGTCTACGGCTAACTGATAGCTGTACAGTTTCTGGTAATCATCATTTTCATGGGTTGCAAGTTCCTTAAATAAGTACTGGCCATTTTCATCGGTGACTGCTTCGTTTCTTAAGTTTCCATCGGAATCTTTTTCTGTATCAAAGCTTTCATCTCTTGTCCAGGTTCCTGTCTGTACGTCATAAACAAATCTTGTCAGGATTACTTTTACGCCTGCAATTCCCGGTTCTCCTGCCTGATGAATTCCGTCGTAATTCTGGTCTTCCCAGACAGTTCCCTTGATGCTTCCTTTTTCGTAAGCCTTAAATCCTGCATCGTTTCCACTGTGATTTTCTGCGGTTACTACATCGTAATTTTCTGTCTCATCTCCTGTCTCTACTTTTGCAATGTAGTAATCATCGCTTCCATGTTGTGTTTCTGTTGCCTTCCTTGCAAGAATGATATATTCATCTTCCTTCGTCAGGTCATAAGTCTTGGCAATTAAATCACTGTTTCTGTCTTCTGCAACTCCTTCTGCCTGATATTTCGTAACGGCATAAGTAGCTGGATTTGTGCTTTCTTTATCAATGCTTAACCGATAACTGTAAAGCTTTTGATAGTCATCTTTTTCATGAGTTTCAAGACTGTCAAACAAGTACTGTCCGTTCTTGTCCGTCTTTGTGCTCTTCTCAAAGGTTTCATCTTTTACCCATTGTTTCTTCTGTGCATCATATGCATATCTTGTTAAGAGAACTTTGATTCCTGCCATTACCGGCTCATCCTCTTCCCGTTCTCCATTGTAGTTTTGGTCTTCCCAGACATTTCCGGAAACAGAGGCCGTCTCATATTTCTTAAATCCTGCACTCTTCTCACTGTTATTCACAGCCTTTGTTACATCGTAAACTTTTCCTTTGTATCTTACCATGTAATACTTACCGTCATCTTCTGTATCATCTGCAAGTCCTGCAAGAAGGATATATTCCTCTTCTTTCGTTAAACTGTAATCTTTCGCATTCAGGTCACTGTCATTTGCCTGTCCTGCTCCGTTTACCTGATACTTTGTAACTGCATAAGTCTCTGGTTTTGTACTGTCTTTGTCTACGGCTAACTGATAGCTGTACATCTTCTGGTAGTCACCATTTTCATGAGTAGCAAGTCCGCTAAATGCATACTGACCATTTACATCAGTAACTGCCTCATGACTGAAGCTCTCATCTCTTGTCCAGGTTTCTGTCTGTGCGTCATAGATAAATCTTGTTAATACTACTTTGACACCAGAAATTCCTGTCTCATCTGCCTGACGGATTCCATCGTAATTCTGGTCCTCCCAGACAGTTCCCCGGATAATTCCTGTTTCATAAGACTTAAGTCCCGCATCGTTTCCACTGTGATTTTCAGCAGTTACTACATCGTAACTTCCTGCCTCATCTCCTGTCTCTACTTTTGCAATGTAGTAATCATCACTTCCATGTTGTGCTTCTGTTGCCTTCTTTGCAAGAATGATATATTC
>CAKRHW010000008.1 GCA_934339365.1 uncultured Lachnospiraceae bacterium
CTTACGAAGCAATCAAAAATGCGATCTCAGGTCACCCTAATTTCATCTTTGAATAAGGGTGGTTCTGAATAGTTACGAAAAGAGAAGTATTAAAAGAACCAAAGTTTGTAGAAGATATTGTTGCTATTATCAGGAGTGGATTAGATAAAGAACAATTAATTGAAAGACTGCGTAATTACCATGAGAATGATATTGCGCAAAGTCTGGAATACTTAACGAAGGATGAACGTATTTCGTTATTTAACAGCCTTGGTGTTGAATGGATGTCGAATATTATTTCGTATATGGAGGAGCCTGAGGAGTATATCAGGGAATTAGGCATTGATAAGTTGGCTGCGGTAATCAATGAGATGGATTCAGACGATGCGGTTGATTTATTGGAAAATATTGATGAGAGTACGAAAGAGAAGTTACGTCCTATTTTAGACGAAGACATTAAAAAAGATATTCGACTGATTGATTCTTATGATGACGATGAGATTGGTAGTCTGATTACCACGAATTATATTTGTATTTCAAAGAATCTGACCATTCGTCAGGCTATGCATGAGCTGGTTGTGCAGGCGGGAGAAAATGACAATATTTCCACTATTTATGTGGTAGATGAAGCAGGGGAGTTTTGTGGTGCAATTGATCTTAAGGATTTAATTGTTGCAAGAGAACATGATGATTTGAATGAGATTATCAGTTATTCTTATCCTTATTTACTTGATCACGAGAAAATTTCTGAAAGCATAGAAAAAATCAAAGATTATGCAGAAGACTCTCTTCCGGTTTTGAATTCTGAAAAGAAAATTATAGGTATTTTAACAGCACAGGATGTGATTGAAGCAGTTGATGACGAGATGGGAGAAGATTATGCAAAGTTAGCAGGTCTGACAGCGGAAGAAGATTTGAAAGAAACAACAGCAGAAAGCATGAAAAAACGTCTGCCATGGCTGATTGTTCTATTGTTCTTGGGAATGGGAGTGTCAACCGTTGTTGGTGCATTTGAAAATGTAGTGGCCGTATTGCCGATTGTCATCTGTTTTCAGTCGTTAATCTTAGATATGGCAGGAAATGTTGGAACACAGTCATTAGCTGTAACCATTCGTGTTCTTATGGATGAGGATCTAAAAGGAAAAGATAAAGCAACACTTATTGTAAAGGAAATGAAAGTTGGATTTGGAAATGGATTGCTGTTAGGTCTGATGTCATTGATTTTTTTGGGAATTTATATTACGCTGTTTAAAGGATATACGATTTTGAAGGCATTTATGATATCAGGATGTGTAGGAGTATCTTTACTGGTAGCCATGATTATATCAAGTCTGGTGGGAACGCTGGTACCTTTATTCTTCCATAAAGTAAAAGTAGATCCGGCAGTAGCATCCGGACCACTGATTACAACCGTAAATGATCTGGTTGCAGTGGTTACGTATTATGGATTAGCATGGATACTTTTGATTGAATGTTTTCATTTGGTTTAAAAGAAATGGAATTGTAAAATTTTTTTTACAATCCAGATTTCGCGATAAAACGAAAAAAATGTAGTTTTTCTACAAGAAAGAGGAGACGGATATGATATCTGAAGAGATGAAGGATGCATTTCCAAAATTAAGAAAATCAGAACAGAAAGCAGCAGCTTATATGCTTGCACACAAACAGGAGATGGAAACGATTTCGCTAGAGGAATTGGCGAAGGCAGCGGATGTGAGTCAGCCAACGATTCTTAGAATGTTAAAAGCAGTAGGATATCAGGGATTTCGAGAGGCAAAGATTGCATTTGTAGAAGAACGAATGAAGAAAGAGAGTCAGCTAGAAACCTATGATAATCTAAGTACACAGATTCAAAAAGGAGATCAGATTGAAGATGTTCCGACGAAAGTCATTCGGAATACAATTCATTTGTTAGAAGATTCTTTGCAGGCAATTTCGGCTACAAGTCTTAAGAAAACAGTAGAGGCGATTGAGCAGGCAAGAAGAGTATGTATCTTTTCTGTTGAAAACTCAAATACAACGGCAAGTGATTTAGTCACAAAGCTGTTGTATTTGGGAATTCACTGCGAGTTTTATACGGATTATTATTTACAGAGTATCAGTGCCGGGCAGTTATCGAAAGAGGATGTGGCAATTGGAATTTCCTATACAGGAACATCAAAAAATACCGTAGATATGCTGGCAAAAGCAAAAAAGGCAGGGGTAAAAACAATCGCCATTACCAATTATATGGATACCCCATTAGTGGCCCATGCGGATATTGTGATTCTGACTTCGAACAGACAGCTGCTTTTTGGAAATGATATCTTTTCGAGAACCATTCATTTAGCAGTGGTAGATATGATTTATATGGGACTGCTGCTTCATAATTATGATTATTTTACGAAGCAGTTAGAACAGAGTGGTCAAATGATAGCAGAGAGAAAATATGAAAAAGATGAACCCGAAAGAATGTAGAAAAACTACAGACTTTCGGGCTTTTTTTGTAAAAAAATATTTACGAATGTTTTACTGCAATTGCATTGTGTGGCATGGACAGAAATGATAAAGTCTGGAACGTAGCCGATACACAGTTGTGTGACGCAGGAAATGACCTGTTGAAAACGATTGTGTATAGTTCAAATCAGAAAGGAATAGACGTATGTTGGAATTAAGAAATATCGTAAAGAAGTATGATGGAGTTACAATTCTAGACCATATTTCACTCAATATAGAAAAGGGCGAGATTGTTTCTATATTAGGTCCAAGTGGAAGTGGAAAGACAACTCTGTTGAATTTGATTTTAGGAATTACAGAAGTCGATGATGGAAAGATTTATTATGACGGAGAAGAAATTACAAATGTCCCAATGGAAAAGAGAGGATTTAATATTGTATTTCAGGATTATGCTTTGTTCCCAAATCTGACTGCTTATCAAAATATTGTTTATGGATTAAAGAATCATCCTGACCGCTCAACAAAGGAAGATGTTGATGAATTTATTCATCTATTAGGATTAGAACAACATTTAAATAAAAGAATAGACCAGCTTTCAGGAGGACAGAAACAGAGAGTGGCACTTGCAAGAACAATGGTAATGAAACCAAAAATCTTATTGTTAGATGAACCGTTAAGTGCATTAGATGGTGTTATTAAAGAGTCAATTAAGGCCAAGATTAAAGAGATAGCAAAACAGTTTGACCTGACAACCATCATTGTAACACATGACCCGGAAGAAGCATTAACGTTATCCGATAAGGTTTTGATTATAAATGAGGGACAAATTTCCCAGTATGCAAAGCCGAGCGAAATTATTCATGCACCAAAAAATCTTTTTGTACAGAAATTCATACTCAATCAGTTAGAGATTAAAAGAAATAATATTTTCCATCTGTTTGATTCGAGTGCATTGAGAGCATAGAAAAGGATTGGATGAGAAGATGAAAGAAAGAAAAAATATTGAGATAAAAGTAATTTTTGTGGCAGTTCTGATTTTATTTGCCTGTTTTTTACTCGTTCCAATGATTATGATTTTAGGAAAATCGTTGTTTGCAAATTCAGGTTTTACACTTGATTTTTATAAAAATATTTTTCAAAAACAACAGTTTGGAAGAACATTTTTAAGAAGTATCGGAATTGCCCTTACAAGTGCAGTAATTACAACCACACTGGCATTTCTGTTAGCTTATACCGTATGGTTTACAAATGTGTGGAAAGGTGTAAAAAAATTAATTCAGGTTTTAGCAGTCGCACCGATGTTACTTCCAACAATTACCTATGGATTTGCAATTATTTATTCACTGGGAAAACAGGGACTGCTTACAAAGTTATTTGGAAGACAATTGTTTGATATTTATGGAATCAATGGATTGTTGTTAGGGTATGTCATTTATACACTTCCGGTATCATTTTTGTTAATTAATAATACCATGAAATATATCGATAAGAAATTTATGATTGTATCAAGAGTTATGGGAGACAATTGTTTTAAGACATTTTTACAGACAGTGCTCCGTCCACTTGCAGGAACATTAGCTGCATCTCTTGTACAGTGCTTTTTCTTAAGTTTTACTGATTTTGGTATTCCTGCATCGGTAGGTGGAAATATTGAAGTAGTTGCCGGAGTGTTGTACAACCAGATGTTAGGAAGCGTTCCGAACTTTAACAATGGTGCAGTAGTTGCAGTCATGATGTTAATCCCATCTATTTTTAGTATTGCACTACTTACCTATTTGAACCGGTACAATATTCGTTATAACCGCATATCAGAGATTGAAATTAAAAAGTCAAAGGTAAGAGATATTGTCTGTGGCATTTTGTCAGGGCTGGTATTACTTTGTGTGGTATCTGTTTTTACAGTAATTGTTGCGGTTCCTTTTATTGAAGAATGGCCTTATAATGTACAGTTTACAACGAAACATGTTATGGCAGTTTTAGCTGACCAGAACTTATTGATGGTAATAAAAAATTCTGTTCTGGTAGCACTTTTGACAGCTGTTTTTGGTGTACTGCTTGTATATGGAGCTGCGCTGGTGACAGCAAGAAGCACGATGAGTGCAAAGTGGAAAAAAATCATTGATAAAATTTCATTAGTTACGAATACCATTCCGGGAATGGTGCTAGGAATTGCATTCTTGCTGACATTTACAGGAACAAGTCTGCAAAACACGATTAGCATTATCGTATTTTGTAATATCATTCACTTCTTCTCCACACCGTATCTGATGATGAAAAGTTCGCTAGAGAAGATGAATGCATCCTGGGAAACCACAGCAAGGCTGATGGGAGACAACTGGTTAAAAATGATTGTAAGAATTATTACGCCGAATGCAATTTCGACTTTAGTGGAAGCCTTTAGTTACTATTTTATTAATGCAATGGTGACAGTAAGTGCGGTTATTTTCCTTGCGGGAGCAAGAACTATGGTTATGACCACGAAGATTAAAGAATTGCAGCACTATGCAAAATTCAATGAGATTTTTGTACTTTCGCTGATGATTCTTGGAATTAATATGATAGCAAAAGCTGTTTTTGGTCTGTTACAACGCAGACATCAGAGTAAGCAAATGGGAAAGAAAAATAAAAAAATAAGGAGAACAAACATGAAAAAGAATTTTAAGAAAGTAGTCGCAGCCTGTCTGTGTGGTGTCATTGCAACTGGATTTGTATTGGCAGGATGTGGAAAGAAAGATTCAGAACAGGTGGTGATTTATTCGAATGCGGATGATGAGGCCATTGATGCCATGAAAGAAACATTAGATGAAAATGGATATCAGGGTCAGTATATGATTCAGACATTTGGAACGAGTGAATTAGGTGGAAAATTAATGGCAGAAGGCAAAAATATTGAGGCAGATATGGTAACGATGAGTTCCTTTTATTTAGAGAGTTCTCAGAAAGACCAGTCGATGTATAAAGATCTGACTTTTGATACAGGTGCCATGGAAGAATATCCATCGTATTACACACCAATTACTTCACAGGAAGGTGCCATTATTGTAAATACAAACGTATTAAAAGAAAACAATCTTCCGATGCCAGCTTCCTTAAAAGATTTGTCAAAACCTGAATATAAGGGATTTGTATCTGTAACAGATATTCAGAGTTCTTCTACGGCATGGCTTCTGATTCAGGCATTGGTAGGGGCTTATGGAGAAGATGGAGCCAAAGAGGTCTTAAAAGGTATTTATGAAAATGCAGGTGCACATATAGAAAGTTCCGGTTCCGGTCCAATTAAAAAAGTGCGCGCCGGTGAAGTGGCAGTTGGATTTGGACTTCGTCATCAGGCAGTAGCAGATAAAGCATCTAGATTACCAATTGACTTTGTGGATCCGGAAGAAGGAAATTATGCACTGACAGAATCGGTAGCAGTTGTGGATAAAGGAGATAAAACCAATCCTCTGGCAATGAAAATGGCAGAATGCATCATTAAAAAAGGCAGAGCAAAATTGATGAAAACATATCCAAATGCGCTCTATAAGGGAGAAAAGACCGATGAGGCAAATGCTTCTAAATATCCAAAAAAATTCCCTGAAAAATTAACCGTAGATTTATTGAAGAAACATCAGGAATTATCAGAAGAATGCAAGAGTAAATAAAAAATCAATCGAAAGATTAGAAAGAAGGAATATACAATTATGAGTAAAAAAGAGTACAAATTATTAACACCAGGACCACTTACAACATCCGATACAGTAAAACAGGAAATGTTATTTGATCACTGTACCTGGGATGATGATTATAAAGAAATTACACAACAGATTCGAAGAGAATTATTAGATTTAGCACACGTAACAGAGGATGAATATACTGTAGTTCTTATGCAGGGAAGTGGAACATTTGGAGTAGAATCCGTTGTAACAAGTTCGGTAGGAGAGCAGGATAAGCTCTTAGTATGTGCCAATGGTGCATATGGAGAAAGAATGGCACAGATTGCAAAACAGGCAGGAAAGCAGGTTATGGTATATCACGAAAATTATGATAAAGTACCAGACGCAAACCATGTACAGGAAATTTTAAAAGAACATCCGGAAATTACGCATGTGGGAATGATTCACAGTGAAACAACTTCAGGAATTTTAAATGATATTGCAGCGGTTGGAAAGGTTGTCAAAGAGGCAGGAAAAACATTTATTGTAGATGGAATGTCCTCTTTTGGCGGAGTCGAAATTGATGTAAAACAGATTGAAATTGATTTCATTATCAGTAGTGCCAATAAATGTGTGCAGGGTGTACCGGGATTTTCTTACATCATCTGTAGAAAGGATGCATTAATGAAATGCAAAGGAAACTGCAGAAGCCTTTCTCTGGATTTATATGATCAGTGGCTGACGATGCAAAAAGATGGAAAGTGGAGATTTACTTCTCCAACCCATGTGGTACTGGCATTTGCACAGGCATTAAAGGAATTAAAGGAAGAGGGCGGAATTCCTGCAAGAGAAAAAAGATATCGTGAAAATAATAAGCGTCTGATTGAAAGAATGAAAGAAATGGGAATTGATACATATATTGATTCTGAGCATCAGGGACCGATTATTACAACATTTTTCTGGCCGGAAAAAGGAGATTTTACCTTTCAGGAGATGTATCAGTATATCAAAGACAGAGGATATGCAATCTATCCTGGAAAAGTGACAGATGCGGATACATTCCGTATTGGAAATATCGGAGAGATTTATCTAGAAGATATTGACAAGGTATGTGACATTATGAAAGAATTTTTTACAGAAAAAGGAATGTTTGAATAAAGAAGAAAGTGAATGGAGGTTATCATGAAGATAGAAGCAGTTATTTTTGATTGGGCAGGTACTACAGTAGATTATGGATGTTTTGCACCGGTACAGGCATTTGTAAGTGCATTTGAAGAATATGGAATTACACCAACGGTAGAAGAAGTACGAAAACCAATGGGAATGTTGAAAAGAGACCATATTTGTACTATGATGAATATGGACAGAATCAAGAAACTTTGGAAAGAAAAGCATGGGGCTGATTTTACCGAAGATGATGTAGATGCTGTTTATCAGGAGAGCGAAAGATCAATTTTAAAGATTCTTCACAATTTTGCGGAAGTAAAAACACATGTAAAAGAGGTAGTGCAGCAATTACGCGAACAGGGAATAAAAATCGGTTCTACGACCGGATATACAGATGAAATGATGGAAATCGTTGTTCCAGAGGCAAAAAAGAACGGATATGAACCAGATTACTGGTGTTCTCCGAATAAAGTTGGGAATATGGGGCGACCATATCCATATATGATTTTTGAAAATCTGCGTCAGCTTAAGGTAACAGCAGTACAGAACGCAGTTAAGGTTGGGGATACCATTTCGGATATTAAGGAAGGAAAAAATGCAGGATTAATTTCCGTTGGTGTGGTAGAAGGAAGTTCCTTAATGGGATTGTCAGAAGAAGAGTATCTTGCCCTGTCATCAGAGCAAAGAGAAGAAAAATGCAGAGAAGTGGAACAGAAATATCAGGAATGTGGAGCAGATTATATCATTCGTGATATGTCAGAACTTATTCCTTTACTGAAGGACTTATCTGCAAAATAAGAATGAATTGTGGATGAAAAAAGATGGAAATAAAAGAAGAAAAGATTTTAGATCAGATTCTCTGGCTGGCATATGATATGCTAGAAGCCGGGGCAGAAGTAGGCTGGACAGAAAGAAAAGTCTGCCAGTTGTGCAAAGCATATGAGATGGAAGAGGTAGAGGTGTTTATCATTACCTCTTCTATTGTTGTTTCTGCAAAAGGGAAAAGTGGAAGAATTCATACACAGACCCGGAGAATACGACAATATCAGACAGATTTCTGGAAACTACAGTTATTAGAAAAGTTAGTTTTAGAGATAGAAAAGAAGGCACCGGAAGAAGATTATATCCAAAAAAGCCGTAGAAAAATCGAAGCGACTCTTGCAAAGAGACGAGAGAAATGGAAAGGAATCAGCCAGTATCTGATTTTTTGTTTTACCTGTATGATTTTCACGATGTTTTTTGGTGGTGGTCTGAGGGAAGGAACTGCATCAGCCTTATGTGGATTTGGTGTGAAGCTGGTATTAGAAAAAGCAGGAACTGTCATACAGAATAGATTTGCACTGAATTTACTGGTATCAGCCCTTTCTGGATTAGAAGCTTATATGTTTGTACAGATTGGATGGGCGCATTCAGTAAATCCCATCATTATGGGAAATATTATGTTATTAATTCCGGGGCTTGCCATGGTAAATGCGTTATATGATTTGATTAGTGGAGATATGCTGACAGGTCTGTTGCGTCTGGCAGATGCATTGACACAGGCAGCGGCAATTGCTTTGGGATTTGGATTTGTTTTGCTACAGTTAACATAGAGATTTCTTGAAAATGGAGAAGATAAAATGGAAAGAGTCATACTTTCAGCAGCCGGAGCGGCCGGATTTGCTGCTTTATACAGAATGAAATGGAGTCAGATTGGAATTGCCGGAATCGGAGGGGCAATTGCCTGGTTTTGTTATGAACTGCTCAGTAAATGGACGGATGCAGACAGTACAGCAATGTTTACCATTACGGCAGCGGTAGTATTTATAACCGGAATTGCTTCCCTGAAGGGGAAAGATATGGTAAGAATGATCGCAACACCGATTCTGATTCCGTTTATTCCCGGAGCATATCTGTATGCGGTTATGTACGATATTGTCAGTCATAGCAGCAAAGTGTATGCGGATGCGAATATCTTGTTAAAGCAATCCGCATCCATGGCACTTGGCATTCTGTTTGGACGAATGTTACTGATTCTGCTTCGGGTTATTGTGACCGAACAAAAGAAAAAAATGAATTCTACTTCGTGAGAGAAATGGTTTCGCCCGCAAAAGTGATACTTTCAATTGTATACGGTTCCATCCTTCATTTTTACAAGGAGTTGATCATTTGGCTGTTTCCATTCTTTTTTGCATTTGATTTTTGTAAGATGAACCGTAACAGACAGTGGAGAAATGCTGATTTTATCGAGTGTAGCAGTTCCACCATAAATATTTATCTTCTTCTGCACATGCAGTTGTTTCTTATTTAATGCAAGATGTAAAATACGGTCTTTTTCATCCTTTGTCATTTCTTCGTCTTTTCCTATTTCAGGAACTTTGGTTTTTCCTAATAAGTGGTCAATATTAAATAAATCTTTCTTCATGATAATCCCTCCTAATAAAATCCATTCGCGATCAGCTGGCTGCGTAAGATCTTTTTCCCGCGGGATAAGCGGTTTTCCACTGCTTTTGCAGTTAGCTTCAGCCGTAAAGCAATCTCTTTAATGGATAATTCATCATAATTATCCGCACTTTGCCAGAATGCCACAATGAATCGGCGATGGCTTCTTCGATATCTTCTTTGGAATAGCCGGATAATAACCGGGTACAGATGGTTTTAATTGCATTTCCATATTCATCGAGCAAAATGGAAATGCCCTCCTCCGGATTTTCTTTTAATTTCTTTAGAAAATCCGAATCGCTCAAATTAGAATTCATAATCTTTCCTCCCTGTATGCTGTCTGTTCTGATAAGCTGACTTTTATCTGTAAGTACTACTGGTACTATAGTATCATTTATTAATTGGTATTTATCAGAAAATTTCCCTCATAAATCATAAAAAAAAATTGTCTATGTAAAATTTTTGAGGGATTTTAGGAAAAAGATGCCAATTATAAAGTGTAGGCACAAAATGAAAAAGAAAGAAGGGTTTATTATGAAGGAAAAATATAGAATTTTCTTTTCACACAGACAGAACACAACCGTTGTTAGACGGATTATTAGAGAAAAAATATGATTTGGTATTTTGTTCTCAGCCTGAAGAAGATATGAATGTGATTTCAGTTCCGGTAACACAACAGAAATTAGTAGTGATTGTGTCACAGAATCACCCACTGGCACACAGGAAAACAATAGATTTAGCAGAGACAGCCAGTTATCCTCAGATTTATTTTGCACAGGGATCAGGGCTTCGGAATGTGATTGATGCATTGTACCAAAAGGCTGGAAAACGTCCAAAGATTGCGTATGAGACAGAGGAAGATCAGGTCATTGCCGGACTTGTGGCAGCTGGATTTGGAATTGCTATTGTTCCTTATATGGATCTTCTATTAAAATTGGATGTGGCAATTCTGCCGATTAGTGCACCACCATATAAGCGTGAATTCTTTATGGTACAGAATAAAGAAGTATTTCTTCCACCGGTGGCAGAACAGTTTTGGGGGTACGTATTGGATTACAGAGTCAAAAATTTTGATGCCATCTGTGCCTGCACAGCACTGGAGAAATGACCTTGGAACACTTTAGATGATTTGATACTAAAAGCATATAGAAAAAGACGAATGAATGAAAAATGTCGGTTAAATGAGAAAAGAATAAAAAAGCTTGTGTTTTATGTCAAAGAAAAAATTTTAAAAATTGGAATATTTAACAGTGAAATGTAATAATAAAAAAATATATTACCAAAATAAACAAAAAGGATTAAAATAATAATGAGGATGAAAGAGAGGGGAAAAACAGATAGGAATTGTACCATGAAAGGAGAAACAGAAAGAAAAAGAAAATGAAAAAATGAAGCAACAAAAAGAAAAATGAAACAACAAAATGAACGCAGTAACAGAAAACAACAGAATCAGAGAGAGGTGAAGATATGCTCAAAATGGAGAATAAAACACTTAAGAAATCAGTCATGACCATCTTAATGTGTACCGTAATCGTGTTAAATCTTTATGTAAGTGGACCAAAGAAACAAGCGTATGCACAAGCTCAGATGTATCCGTACGATATTACAATTGAGAACATACTTTCAGATTATATTTTCTTTACAAATGGCGAATTAGATGCCCGGACACATGTTGTTGGCGGCGTTGCTGCAAAAACAGCGTATATGGACTCTTTTGGTGATGGACAGACAGCTCCATCTTATATTGAGACCATAGGAAGTATATCCTCATTTGCACGTGGGGAATGGATTAAAAATATGGGAATGGATGTTGATGATACATTGTATTATAAGAATTCGGATGTGGAATTAAGTCCGAATATGTTTAAGACAGCTCAGCAGACAGACAGTCCTTATATTGATTTAGACGGTGGAATGGATCAGTTAAAGTCAGAATCAGCACAACTTGCTGCAGATGGAGTAGAGATTACAGAAGCAGATATGGAAGATCTTGATGGTAGAAAATATGTTAAGATTAATGTAGATGATTCAGAGAATCAGTATACGATGACATATGATACATATAAGAAACTGGGTATGATTTGCTTTGTGAATAACGATGGTGATGCAGCAACAAATGATGAAGTTGCTCATAAAAAGTTTACCATCTCTATCACAGGTGTCGGTGAGAATCCGATTAGTTTGAATTATAATAATTATCCTTCCGAATCAGATGAGAATGAACTTTATTTTAAACTGGGAGTTACAATGCAGGATGGACTTGATTTTAGAAAATGCGTTGAAGGAAATCAGATGGGTGGACAGTATAACAGTGAAGGAACAGGTTTCGTCCTAAATCTGCCGGATGCAAAGAATGTAACTGCTGATACGATGAATGGTCATGTTGTTGCACCAAATGCAAGTGTGAATCTTGTCAATAATCCTCAGGGTGGTGTAATTGCAGCGAATATTAAGATGAATAATGAAGCACATTTTTATCCTTATTCGTTTAGAACGATTGCACCAAGTCAACCAGAGGCAACGACAGAAGAAGTTGTAACAGAGCCAGAAGCAACAACGGCAGAAGAGACAACGACAGAAGCCCCAACAACGGAAGCTCCAACGGAGACAACGACAGAAGCCCCAACAACGGAAGCTCCAACAGAGACAACAACAGAGGCCCAAACAACGGAAGCTCCAACAGAGACAACAACAGAGGCACCAACAACGGAAGCTCCAGAAGAGACAACAACAGAGGCACCAACAACGGAAGCCCCAACAGAGACAACGACAGAGGCACCAACAACGGAAGCCCCAACAGAAACTCCGACGGAGACATCTACAAAAGAAGAAGTTACAACAGTAACTCCTGCAACAATCACTCCGGTAGAGACAACAAGTGTAGCCGCAACAACAGAAGCTTCCACAACAGAAGCACCAACAACAGAGACTCAGCCAGAGATAACGACAGAGGCTTCTACAACAGAGACTCAGCCAGAAACAACGACAGAGGCTCCGGCAACGGAAGTTCCAACAGAAACAACAGAAGCTTCTACAACAGAAACTCAGCCAGAGACAACAACAGTAGCGCCTACAACAGATAGTAGAGAAAATCAGGTTACAACAGGTGCTGTAGAGAATGCAAACCGTAATCCTGAAGAGACTACAGTAATCACACAAGAGGAAGAAGTAGATGATGAAGATGGAGATACAGTAGATGTTTTGGGTGATGAAGATAAGAAAGTAAAAGATAGTGCAAAAGATACTACAACACCAGAGGAAACTACAGCACATCAGACTACTGCAACATCGACAGAATCAGCAAAGACAGGTGATCAGAAGCAGCTTCCTTTCTACTTTGCATTGTTACTTGCCAGTGCAGGTGCAGTTGTGGTATTTGGTAGAAAAAAGAGAGAAAATTAAAATATTTGAAAATGTAAAATTATAATTGTTCACTTATAAAGATTATGGAAAGAGGATAAGCAGGGATATTGTTTATCCTCTTTTTCTGCATATTTTCAAAAGACCTTTTGACCTTTTTGGGTGGACATCGTATAATTACAAAAACAGAATTTGGGTGTCAAAACACTGAAATCCTGATTACAATAAACGTAAGAGAGGAAGGAAAAACAATGACAATGTTATTATGGCTGATCATCTCAATCCTGGTAGTTGCAGCAGCGATTGGAGCGATGGTATATCTGGTTATCCGGGTGTATCAGTTTCCGTTTATTGAGAAAATTTCAGATAAGAAGATGATAAAAACCGGAATGAGTCTTTTAATGGTATTGGTTCTGGTTGCATGTCTCTGGATTGCAATGGGATACATAAATGCAATTATTTGTGTGATTCATCTGGTTGTATTCTGGCTGTTTTGTGATTTTATTGCATGGCTGCTCCGCCGGATTTTTAAGAAACAGACGAGACGTGGCGTAGTTGGAATATTTGCAGTGCTTATTACGATTATGTATTTAACCATCGGCTGGTATTTAGATTATCATGTCTGGGAGACGGATTATACTGTACAGACAGAGAAGCAAACCGGAAATATACGGATTGTACAGATGGCTGATTCTCACATTGGAGCAACATTTGATGGAGAAGGATTTGCCCGGTATGTAGTAGAGATGCAGAAGCAGAATCCGGATGTTGTTTTAATTACAGGAGATTTTGTAGACGATGGAACTTCTAAAGCAGATATGGAGACTGCATGTAAGGCATTAGGGACGATGAAGACAAAATATGGAATTTACTATGTATTTGGAAATCATGATAAGGGCTATTATGGAAAAGAACATCGAGGTTACGATGGGGATGATCTGAAAGCAGAGCTAGAAAAAAATGGTGTAAATGTATTAGAAGATGAAAGCGTTTTGATAGATAATCGTTTTTACATTATTGGGCGACAGGATTTATCGGAAGAAACAGAACATAAGAAAAAAAGAGCAACCATGACAGAACTGACAGAAAAGTTAGACAAAGACAAATTTATGGTGGTTATGGATCACCAGCCATGTGATTATACGAAACAGGAAGAAGCAGATGTGGATCTGGTATTATCCGGACACACACATGGAGGACAATTAATTCCGATTAATTACGTGGGAGAATGGATTGGACAGAATGATAAAACATATGGATATGAAAAAAGAAAAAATACTTCCTTTGTTGTAACATCAGGGATTTCAGACTGGGAGATCAAATTCAAAACAGGATGTAAGTCGGAGTATGTTGTAATAAATGTTGAAGGAAAGTAGACACTGTGCAATGAGAATTGAGAAAGATTTTCAATATCGACTTTATTGAGAAATCGAATCTATTAGGTCGGTTGAGGCAGTATTCTTCTTTTGCTATAATGAGGATTAATCGAGGTTAGCAAAAAGGAGAAGGTGAAGGAAATGAATAAACATGCACTTTTAGAAGTGAAAAATTTAAATGTTGAAGTAGAAGAAAAGGAAATTCTTCATGGAGTAAATCTCACGATTGGCAAGCGAGAAACGCATGTGTTAATGGGACCGAATGGAACTGGAAAGTCTACATTCGGTTATACATTAACAGGACATCCGCGTTATCGGGTTACCAATGGTGAGATTTGGTTTAAAGGGGAAAATATCATAGAGAAAGCGGTAAATGAAAGAGCGAAGGAAGGTCTGTTTTTGTCATTTCAGAATCCGTTAGAAGTGCCTGGCGTAACACTGAGTTCTTTTATTCGCAGTGCACTAGAACAGAGAAGTGGAAGTCGTATGCGTTTGTGGGAGTTTAAGAAAGAATTGGAGGAGAAAATGAAGCTTTTGCAGATGGATGTTTCCTATGCAGAGCGAGATTTGAATGTTGGTTTTTCAGGTGGGGAAAAGAAAAAAGCGGAGATTCTGCAAATGTTAATGTTGAAACCAGAACTTGCAATCTTAGATGAAACAGATTCGGGATTAGATGTAGATGCGGTTCGGACGGTTTCTAAGGGAATCGAGGAATATCAGAAAAACAGCAAGGGAAGTTTGTTGATTATTACACATAGTACTAAGATTTTAGAGTCCTTACAGGTTGATTATACTCATGTTATGATTGGTGGAAAGATTGTGAAGACAGGGGATGCTTCTTTGATTGAAGAGATTAATAAAGAAGGATTCGGAGAATATGAGTAAATTTTACAAATGCGCAGGGAAGGAAAGGAGCGTTCTGGAATGGAAGAAAAAAGCTATGTAGAAGATATTGACAGAAGTGTTTATGATATTCGAGATGATGAAAAAGATGCTTATAAGTTAGAAGCTGGTCTGACACCTGAAATTGTGGAGCAGCTGTCACGAGAGAAAAATGATCCACCATGGATGCAGATGTTTCGCCTGCATGCTCTTCAGATTTATCAGGAGATGGAAGTCCCGGACTGGGGACCGTCTATAGAGGGACTGGATATGGATCATATTGTAACGTATGTGCGTCCTAATACGAATATGAAAACAAAATGGTCGGATGTGCCAAAGGACATTAAAGATACATTTGAACGGTTAGGAATTCCTCAGGCAGAGAGAAAATCTCTGGCAGGAGTAGGTGCACAGTATGACTCGGAGCTGGTATATCACAATGTCAGAGAAGAAGTTGCAGCACAGGGAGTTGTATATACGGATATGGAAAGTGCGTTGCATGGAGAATATGCTGATATGGTTCAGAAGCATTTTATGAAACTGGTAAAACCCAATGACCACAAATTTGCTGCACTTCATGGAGCAGTCTGGTCTGGCGGTTCTTTTGTCTATGTACCAAAAGGTGTATCGGTTACTATTCCACTGCAGTCCTATTTTCGCCTGAATGCACCGGGAGCGGGACAGTTTGAGCATACACTCATCATTGTAGAAGAAGGAGCAGACCTGCACTTTATAGAAGGATGTTCTGCACCAAAATACAATGTGGCGAATCTGCATGCAGGATGTGTGGAATTATTTGTCGGAAAAAATGCAAAACTTCGTTATTCCACAATCGAAAACTGGTCAAAGAATATGTACAATCTGAATACAAAACGGGCATTAGTAGAAGAAGGTGGAACCATAGAATGGGTATCGGGATCCTTTGGTTCGCATGTTTCTTATCTGTATCCGATGAGCATTTTAAAAGGAAAAGGTGCCAGAATGGAATTTACAGGAGTAACATTTGCAGGACATGGACAGAATCTAGATACCGGAGCAAAGGTCGTACATGCGGCAGAAGATACCAGTTCTTATATGAATACGAGATCTATTTCAAAGGATGGAGGTATCAGCACATTTCGTAGTTCGGTTGTTGTCACGAAAGATGCAAAGAGAAGTAAGTCGGCAGTATCCTGTCAGTCACTGATGTTAGACTCAGAATCACGCTCAGATACCATTCCGGCGATGAATATTCGGACGAAAGATGCAAATATTGGACATGAAGCACAGATTGGACGGATTAGTGATGATGCCGTTTTCTATCTGATGTCAAGAGGAATGAGCGAAGAAGATGCAAGGGCATGTATCGTAAGTGGATTTGCAGACAATGTATCAAAAGAACTGCCATTAGAATATGCAATCGAAATGAATAACCTGATTCAGCTCGAAATGAAAGGATGTATTGGATAATATGGAACAGAAACAAATATTACAGATAAATCCACTGCCTTCTCCGACGTGGAACTGGTTAAAAGTCAATCATACAAAGGTTAGCTGGAGCCAGGAGAATGTTCCGGCACAGATAGAGGTTATAGATCCGCGGGAGAAAATGCAGACGGATATGTTAATCATGAGAGAAAAAACACCGGAAGAGGAGCCGGCTTTCTGGAAAATTGAGACAAGTGCAGGAAAAGAAACGGATGTTATTTTTTCAGGAGAACAGGCATCTTATGTGAAGATTTCCGGAAAAAAGCAGGACGATGCTGTAAAAGACCCGGTTGTGCGTGTGCATATACAGGGGGAATCACAAAAACAGACCGCAGCACTGGTAAATATTGTGGCAAAGGAGAGAGAGCAGGTAACAGTCCATATGGATCTTAGAACTCTAGAAGGAAGTCAGACAAGCCTTGTAGTAAGGACTTATCTACAGCTAGGAAAGAATTCCACAGTAACACTTGTTCAGATACTGCTTCCCGGGGATAAATCGATGATTCTTAATGATTTAGGTGGAAAATGTGAGGAAGAAGCCAGAATCAATCTTATTCAGATCTATCTTGGAAAAGGAGACTGCTATTCAGGAGCAAAAGCTACATTACATGGAGCGAAAAGTAATTTTACATCTTCTATCGCATATCTAGAACAAAAGGAACAGTCTCTGGATCTGAACATGGTAGTAGATCACTTTGGCAGGAAAACGACAAGCTCTATTGTTGCAGAAGGTACCATGAGGGATAAAGCCCGGAAACTGTTTCGTGGAACGATTGATTTTAAGACAGGTGCAAGTGAATCAGAGGGACAAGAGGAAGAAAATGTGCTTCTTCTTGGAGATGAGATTGTAAATAAGACCATACCATTGATTTTATGTGCAGAAGAAGATGTTGTGGGAAACCATGGTGCAACCATTGGAGAACTCGACGAAGAAGTATTATTTTATTTTGGAGCACGTGGAATTGGACGAAGACAGGCAGAAGATATTATGACAAGAGCAAAAATAGAAAGAGTGTGTAACCAGATCTCAGATGAAGAAACAAGAAAACTGGTTCACACAGCAATGGATGAGGTGATGCAAAGTGAAGGAAACGAAGAATGATAATTTTAGAGAAGATTTTCCACTGCTTCGGGAACGAAAAAGGATCTATCTTGATAATGCAGCTACAGCACAGAGACTAGAATGTGTCATAGAAGCAGAAAAAGATTTTTATGAAAATCATAATGCAAATCCATTGCGTGGATTATATCCCTTAAGTTTAGAAGCGACGGAATTGTATGAAGATGCAAGAAAAAAGGTTGCACAGTTTATTCATGCACAGGCAGAAGAAATTATTTTTACGAGGAATACTACAGAATCTTTGAATCTTGTGGCATATAGTTATGGATTAAATCATTTAACAGAGAATGATGAAATTCTTGTTTCGATTATGGAACATCACAGCAATTTGTTACCATGGCAAATGGTTGCAAGACAGACAGGAGCAAAGCTCGTTTTTCTAGAGTGTGAAAAAGACGGCAGTTTCTCAGAAGAGAAGATAGAAGCAGCCTTTTCAGAAAAAACAAAGCTTGTGGCAGTTACACATGTTTCAAATGTATTAGGGCGTGTGAATCCGATTCGGAAATTAGTGAAAAAAGCAAAAGAATCGAAAGCAGTCTTTGTTTTAGATGCAGCACAGAGTGCACCACATCTTCCAATTGATGTAGAAAAATTAGGAGTAGATTTTCTTGCATTTTCCGGACACAAGATGATGGGACCGATGGGAATTGGAGTTTTATATGGAAAGAGAGAGCTGCTAGAAGAGATGCCGCCTTTTTTAACAGGAGGAGAGATGATCGATTCGGTAACAAGAACCGGAGCTGTTTATGCACAGGTGCCTCACAAATTTGAAGCGGGAACTGTTAATGCAGCAGGTGCAGTTGGACTGGCAGCTGCAATCGATTATATCAATCGTATTGGATTTGATCTGATACAAGAAAGAGAGCAGGAACTGACAAGATATGCATTTGAGCAGTTACAGAATGTGCCACATGTGCATATCTTAGGATCAGAACAGCCCGAAGATCATGAGGGTATTTTGACATTTGCGATTGACCAGGTGCATCCGCATGATGTCAGTGCAATCTTAGATGCAGATGGAATTGATGTGAGAGCAGGACACCATTGTGCACAGCCACTTTTGCAATATCTAGGAACTCTTTCAGCGACAAGGGCCAGTATCATGTTTTATAATACAAAAAAAGAAATTGATGCTATGGCAGAGAGTATAGCAAGTGTACGAAGGAGAATGGGATATGATGAATAATCGTTTTTATAATGAGATATTAACAGAACACAATATGCGTCCCGAATTTAAACATGATCTTTTAGATGCCAATCTTGTTTTAGAAGGAATCAATCCGAATTGTGGAGATGATATCTGGCTGAAGTTAAAGGTAGAAGATGATACGATTGTGGATGGAGCATTTGTTGGCGATGGATGTGCAATCTCACAGGCCTCGGCAGATATTATGCTTGGAATCATTATTGGCAAGAAAAAAGAAGAGGCGTTAAGACTTGCAGACTTATTTTTAAAAATGATACAGGGGTCAGCAAGCGAAGATGAAATCAATCAGTTAGAGGAGGCTTCGGCTCTCAAAGATATTTCACATATGCCGGCACGTGTAAAATGCGCAGTGTTAGGCTGGCATACCTTACAAGAAATCTTAAAGAAAGAATCATAAAAAATATTCCCCTTAGGATTACTATGAAAATAATTCTAAGGGGGATTTTTTATTGGATAGAAAATTTTTTAGGAATCTCAATGAAAGTAATGATAACAGAAAGAAGCAAAAGTCCAGATGCAGTCATTGCTAATAAGCATAAAAGGTAGCTGCTATCATAGGTAATCTGCAGAGACAGAGAACTACAATAAAGATTGAAACAGTGCATGAAAGCCAGAGACAATCCAAGTCCTAAACACATGGAAATGATGATATGGTAGACAAGTTCTAAAAGAGAAATAAAATAGATGGATCTTGCTGTCATTCCAAGTGCCAGAAGCATTTGTTTGTAAGATTTTTGCTGTATGGAATAGAAATACAATACAGTAAGAATGCTTACAAATAATGCCAGAAATAAGGCAAACAATATGACAGATACTACTTTAGAAACAATAATCTGCTGGTTTTCAATGGTATGATACATTTCTAGCAAGGTACTTGAATGGCAGTCAATCTGATTAGATTGCAATTCCAGGAATAAATGATAGGTGGAAGAGTAGTCGTCGGAATAATAATAATATTCAGGGGAACTAAAATTGGTTTGATGCTCGTCTGAAAGTATAATCTGCGCACGACTCGTGTTATTTTCAGTATAGAAAATATTTGAATTTATGATTCCTGTAAGTGTCAATGAATGGCAGTATTCTTCGTTGGTTTTATGATTGATGAGGGTTATTTTTGAACCAATGAGTTTTGAAGATGCAGAAATACCGAATCTTTCAAGCATATAATCAGATATCAGAATACTATTTTTATTGATTGTTAAATTTCCTGCTTTCAAAAGAGACTGATTTTTATATTTTTCTAAAAATTCCTCCTGATCCTGTTTTGAAAAGATCACTCCATCTGGCTGGTAAGCATCTAGTCTGAAAGGAACAGAATAAATTTCTTTTGTGTTACCAATGGAAAAAGGTTCTTCAAAATCATAGCTGTAATCGTTCGTACCCTGATGGGATGTGTCATTGTTTAAAATCAATGTGACATCTTCAAGGTCGATATTTGATTCAAGACTAGAGAAAGATTTCATTTCTTTCGCATCAGGATATTGCTTAGGATTTAGTTTCTGTGAAGTTGCGATATAACATTCAGATGCTGATTTTGTTACAATGTTATGAAGCTGCTGTTGAATGGAATGATTATAACAAAAGAAACAGATGGTAGTAAAAACTACAATTGTAAATGCGGTTATTATTTTGAACATTGTTTTTTTCTGAGAAAAACAGTTTTTGAATGCAATGTAAAAATACGATTTTAGCTGCATATGCTTACCTCTTTCCTTCTAGAGTTCCAATTAAATTTGGCATGTTAACTTTACGGTACAGACGTCGAAAGGAAATATAAAGTACAAAGATACATAAAATAATTCCGATGAAAAGCTGATACCAGGTGCTTGTAATAGTGTAATGAATGTCTGGAAACATTTGTGTAACAATGCTTTGCACATAAATAGAGAAACGATTATTTAAAACAAATGATAAGCAAAAGGATAATATCATAATACTAAGAAAAATCAGTATATAAATGCCAGAAATCTGTGAAAATTGAAATCCTAAAATGTGCATTCGCATGATAAAACAAAAGCGGTTTTGGAAAATGATGTTACTCAAATTAAAAAAGGTCCAGACTGCTGCAATCATAATAAGTAAAAATAAGATTTGAAAAAGGGTATGAGCAAGAGTTAAGGAACGAAAACTGTCGTCTAAGATACTAAAGGGAGAAATGTTTCTTTCTTCAAGAATCTGACAAATGGAAGTATATTTTCGTGAATCCTGCAACACACCATAAACAGTATGCTCAACATATTTTCCACAGGATGTCTGGGTTTGGTAATAGGTTTCAAAAGGAATCAAAATATCATCATCAGAACTTTCGTTATCATAAATTCCGGCAATCTTATAAGAAACCTGATGTGTTCCATCGGCAGTGTGAACCAAAGTATCTCCGATGTGGCAATGTAAAGTGTTTGCGGTCTGTTCAGAAATCCATGCATTTTCGGAATGGTTCAATGCTTTTGAAAAAGGAATTCCTTCTTTTACTTTAAGAGCTTGATTGGTAATGTAGTTTGCAGAAAAGGTGTAATCGGAAAGTTCATGCCCATGAAATGAGAATTCATTTCCGTTGATCCCCTCTGCAAGTTCAGGATAAACATAACGAAAAGGAAGATCCTTTATCATATCAACAGATGAATAGTGTAATCCATTGAGACTAATAGAGAATCCATCTTGATCTGGACTTAAAGTATTAGCATAATCATAAAATACCTGAATCATATGATTAGATGTAGAAGATACAAATAATGCAGTTGTAATCATGATTGTCAGCAAAAGAAAGCTTAACAGATATAATAAACAGTTTTGTTTTAATTCTTTGAGGCTAAACCATAGGATTCTTTTTCTCATCTCTTATTATCACTCCATCACGTAATTCAATGATTCTATCAGCTTTTTCGGCATCTGACAGATTGTGTGTCACCAGTATGATCGTTTTTCCACGTTTATGTAAATCTTCAAGCAGATTCATAATGATTTCAGAATTAGAACTGTCAAGATTGCCACATGGTTCATCGGCTAAAATAATAGGTGGGTTATTAATAAAAGCACGTGCAATAGCAACGCGTTGTTTTTCTCCACCGGAAAGATTTGCTGTGCGAACATTTATTTTATCTAGAAGTCCTACTTGTCTGAGAGCTTCTTTTATTTTGAATTTGTGTTCTTGAAAAGGGACCTTTGCAATCATAAGGGCTATTCGGATATTATCAAAAACTGTGTATTGTGGTTCTAAATAAAAGGATTGAAATACAAAACCAGTTTGCGTAGCACGATAAGCAGAGAGCTGCTTCTGATTCATTTTGGATAAGTGGTTGCCATTTACAATAATTTCTCCATCATCTGCCTGATCTAAGCCGCCGATTAAATGCATAAAGGTAGATTTTCCACTTCCTGAGCGACCGACAATACTTACAAACTCCCCATCATGGATGGTTAGAGAAATATCATTTGCAGCAGTAATAGTATTATCACCAGCAAAAAAAAGTTCTTTTCAGATGTGTAATCTCAATCATAGGATACCTCTGTTTCTATTAAAAATTAAGGTCTCCATTACTGTGAAGGTACAGGTGGAATTGACCTTTTCATACTATAATCAAATTAATTGGTTAATTTAAAAATCTTATTATCAAAAGTAACAGTATTGTCGCTCGGACAAAATTGTGCATAGAAATATAAGTCGCAGTTTTTAACAGGAACATAGATGCCGATATAACCATCTTCTGTTTCTTCCTGATAGGAATTTTCTTTATCAATAAACTGACTTGTTAAATCTATGTCATCTCGAATTTTCTGTTCTTTTTCTTTACTTAGTGTTTCTCCTTCGGAAAGTTTTTTCTGTTCTTTCGCAATTAAAAAATCTTCATATGATTTTTTCTCAAGTTCTGATAAATCATAATTGTGAATCGTAATTGTTTTATTTGGATTTAAAATAATCTGACTGTCAGAACCCTCCATTTGGTAGGTACCTGGTTTTATCTCTTTTGAAGTTTCCTTGCTATTGCACGAAGTCAGGCAAAGTAGAAGGAATAAACTGAAAGAGGTATATATTATTTTTTTCATTCATGAATCCTTTCGTAAAAGATGTTTTGAAACTTAGCCATATTATATATAATCTGTTGGATATCATATCACGATAAAGACAAAATATCAATAAAATGTTGTAAATGCTGATGAGATTCATTTGAAAATTTTGTGGGTAGATATTCGTTTATGGAAAAAAGATGCTAAAATTCAGTATGTAAGAAAGAAATTCGGCTTTATGGTTAAAACAGCTTATTAAATCTGAAAATTATAGGTTATATGAGATAGATTTTCTTATATTTATTCGATGAACCAACGAATGTCCTTGATTCGCGAAGAATTAATAAATTTAGAGAGAAAAATCAGAAATATGCTATTACAATAATTTTCCCAACTTATATACTTATGGAATTAGAACGAAGTTCAATGGATTATATTTTTATTTCTAATACTATCTTTGTGAAAAAAATTAGAGAATTATTTCACAAAGATATATTTTATGTAGACATCAGATAAAGATTAAAAAAGCGAACAGACTTTAAGTGTATATGTCTGCTTATGGCATATTTAATTTGAATTGCCACATATATGTGCAAACAGTGTATTGATACGGTCTATTTAAAATTGTTGGAGCTTGTTATAAAAGCGATACATTTAGTAAGATATATAATATTAAAGTTGTGAGAAAGCCGCTTCTCTAATAATAAGTTTTATGAAAAATTGCAAATCTGTAAGTACATACAAATAGCAACGATTAATTAGGCTTGATGGTTTAATAATTTTCCTAAATCTGCAATAGAGAATTAATACTCTTTTGGTGGTGGGAGTTTAGAGAAGCTAATGCAATGGATATAAATTTTTAAAATTATAACATGATGAAAACACATAATTTTTCACAATATAAACATAATGAATTTTGTATAATAAGATAATTGACAATGAAAAAAGAATATGATAATGCATAAGTGCTTGCAAATGTTGTGTGAAAAATATTTTAAATAAATGTTTTTGCATACTCGTGTGGATTCTAGAATAAACATAGATTAAATAATGAGTTGAAAAAGGAGATAACAAAGTGAAGAAGATTGATGACTTAAACGAATTGAGAAAAATTGGAGGAGGAGCTAGTGTGTATACATTCTGTCCTAATTTTGGTAAAGGATGTTATAAAGAATAATAAGAAGACAAATTGGTTCCTTGGAAGTTGCAAATGGTCAAAAGGAAAAGAAAAGAGTTCTTCAAAAAACGCATGGGTTTTAGCTGGACAGTTAGAGGTTGCAAATTTACATAAACATGGTTGCCATGAATATGATGTTTATAAGGGACTATATTAAAAGAATAGAGAATAAAAAAGTTCTTTTACTTTGATTATAGGGGGAGAATTATCTTCCCTATAATCAAAAGTTTTTGATATAGATGATGGAGAAGAAAATGAAATATCCTCATATTATGCAACATGATGAACGAGATTGTGGAGCAGCATGTTTGGCTATGGTTGCTTCATATTATGGATTAAAACTCCCACTTGGAAGAGTTAGAGAGTTAGTACAAACAGATAGCTCGGGAACGACAATTTTTGGAATTGTAAAGGGAGCTGAAAAACTTGGAATGTGTGCAGTTGGAAGAAGAGGGACGTTTGAAGATTTGGTAGATTCCGTTCATCATGGAGAATTTTATTGCCCTATAATTGCGCATATAGTAAATGATAAACAAATGACACATTTTGTTGTGATTTTTGAATTGAAAGATAAATATTTGAAAATCGGTGATCCTGCAAAAGGTATATTGAAGGTGCCTGTTGAGGAGTTTTTAATAAGATGGACTGGATATGTAATATCGCTGAAAACTACGTCAACTTTCAGAAAGGGAAATTTTATTAAAAAGTCAATGCAACGTTATGTTGATAATGTTGCGAAAGAAAAATTTTATTTAGGTTTGATAATATTTTTTTCAATTATAATAGCTGGAATTAATATGTTTAGTGCAACTTTATTTGAGTATATAGTAGATGGGCTTTATAAAAGTGAAGGACAGGAAATAATTAAACAAAATGTACAACAGGGAATTCTTAGCTTGTTTTTTTCGAATATACCTTCTTTTCAAATAATATTTACATTGGTGATTGGTTTGTATATTGTGCAATATTTGGTGCAGTATATAAGAGGAATCGTTTCTATAAATGTAACAAAAAGAATTAATTTACCAGTATCTTTACAGTATTATACAAAATTAACTAGATTACCAATTTCTTTTTTTTCGGGACGAAAAATAGGAGAATTATTAACAAGATTTAATGATGCTTCTAATGTTTGTCAGATGATTGTTGATACTATATTTACGGTTTTTGTTGATGGGGTATTGTTGATTTTTTATTCGTTATTTCTTTATTATATTAATCCGCAATTATTCATATGCGTTTTAGCAATTTTGTCGATTTTTGCGTTGCTAGTTTTTATCTTAAAAAAACGAATAAAATATTTGGAAATGATATCGATGAAAAAAAATGCCAATGTTAATTCGTACTTAAAAGAATCGTTAGAAGGAATGGAAACGGTAAAGGCCTATAACATGGAAAAAAGTGTACGGGCAAAGACGATTGATTTGGTAGAGAAATCAGTAGATATAAATTGTAAAATAGCAAAATTAAATAATTTACAAGGAGCGTTGGTAGGCTGTATAATATCTCTTGCAGTGGTTTTGTTATTATGGAGGGGAATGTATTTCGTGGATAAAGGAATTATTAGTATTGGAAATTTGATTGCATTTTATACAATGCTAGGGAGCTTTTTTACACCCGTTCAAAATATATTAAATCTTCAAGTTGAAATACAAAGTACTTTCATTGTAGCAGATCGTTTGAATGATGTTATGGAATTATCAATAGAGAGTAGCGGAAAAGAAGAAATTCATGGAGAGAATTTGTTTAAAAATGATATATCTGTTTGTGATGTAACATTTCGTTATGGCACAAGAGAAGTTGTTCTTCATGATACTAATCTCCATATACATAATGGAAGTAAAGTGGCAATTGTTGGTGAAAGCGGTAGCGGAAAAAGCACTTTAGCAAAACTACTAGCAGGATTTTATTCTCCGGAATCTGGGAATATTATGGTTGGAAATATTAAACTTTCAGAATTATCATGTGAATTTTTAAGAGAACATGTTACTTATATTACGCAGAGTGTATATTTGTTTTCAGGAACGATAAGAGAAAATCTAGTAGATGCAACGCATTCATCAGAAAAGGAATTAAAGAAAGTTGAGGAAAACTCATTTTTTTTGAAAAAATTTCCGTTGGGTTTAGAAACTATAGTTGAAGAAAATGGAAAGAATCTTTCAGGAGGACAAAAACAATTAATTTCTTTTTTTCGTGCAGTTTTAAGAAAACCAAAGATATTGATTTTGGATGAAGTGACAAGTAATTTAGATCCCTTAACTGAAAAATATATTTTGGACTATTTAGATAGTCTTAGAATTACAAGAATACTTATCACACATAAAATTTCAAGTATTTCAAATTGTGACGAGATTTTTTTTATAAAAAATGGGATTGTTGTTGCAAATGGTAAGCATCAAGAAATATTAAAAACATGTGATGATTATAGAAAGATGTGTGAAGTATATGAATAAGAAGATTATAGAAATTTTAGATTTGGATAAGTATTATTTTAAAGGAATGGAAAATGAAATGAAGGTTTTAGATCATATTAATTTGAGTATCCAGCGAAATGAATATGTTTCTATTATTGGAGAATCAGGATCTGGAAAAAGTACATTGATGCATATTATTGGTCTGTTAGATGATTTTTCAAGTGGAAATTATCACTTAGATGGAATTGATGTTCTAAAACAAAATGAGAAAAAGAAAAGTGAAATACGGAATAAAAAAATAGGATTTGTATTTCAGAATTTTAATTTGATTCCAAGATTTAATGCATTAGAAAATATAGAACAACCAATGAAGTATGCAGGAATGAAGAAAAAAGAATATCGTGAAAGAGCATATGAACTTTTAGACATGGTTGGAATGAGAAAAAGGGCAGAGTACAAACCAAGTCAATTATCTGGAGGACAACAACAAAGAGTTGCAATTGCAAGAGCGTTAGCCAACGATCCTCCTATTATTTTGGCTGATGAGCCAACTGGAGCTTTAGATTCTGAAAATAGTCATAGAATAATGGAAGTTTTTAATAAATTACATCAACAAGGAAAAACAATAGTAGTTATAACACACAGTGAAGAAGTGGCACATCAAACACAAAAAACATATAAGATAAAGGATGGAAGAATAAAGGAATGAATAAAAAATCAAGATTAGACAAAAAGTTTTTTATATTAATAGGGCTTTTCATTTTGATGTTCTTTGTGTTAAGAAACTGGTATTATCATAAATTGGCAGAGGTTTCTACTTTTAGAATGGATGATGAATTTAATATGAATGCAGAAGGAACAGGACCAAAGGAACAAAATGGAGCAGTTGAAATGGTAGTAAAAGGGCTTGAGGATTCGGAAGAAAAGGAGTTATTTAAAAATGTGATTATACCAACTGAAAGCGTTGGAATATTCGGGGCTTCTAGTGAAAAAACAAAGTTTAGATATGTTGAGATTACCAATGGTGCTTTCGAAAACAATGCTCATATGGAATATATATTTATACCCAAAACTATGGAAAAAATTGGATTAAATGCTTTTAGAAGCTGTAAAAAATTAAAAAAAGTATCCTATGAGGGAACAAAAGAAGAATGGAATAAGATTAAAATTCTTGAAGGAAATGATGAGCTTATTAATGCAGAAATTAAGTACAAACAATCAATACCGAAAGTAATGGATTATTTACATTAGTTAAATTGAAGTACAGAATAAAGGAAGGGAAAGTTGGAAATGAATGAGAGATTACTAGATGAATATGATGAGGATAGTGTTGTGTTCCAAGATGCAAAAGATAAAAGATTGCAAGAAAAGAAAAAATGCTGTTGGTGGAATATTTTACTAGCATGTGTAGGTTTTATTTCAGGGAATTTTTTGATTAACAAAGTTCAGGTGATAATAGGATTTATTATTATGGGAATTTCTCTTATTTGTACTGTTGCTTTGAGAAAAAAATATAAGATGTGGCCACAGATTGTATTGATTGTGTTAGGTATTTTGCCTAATTTATTCATTGCGTATCACGTTTGGTTTAATGGAGTAAAGTTTGAATGGTAAGTTTGTTTTAGCCAAGAATGTAAATTGGAACAATAATTTGCTGATATTTACTGAAATTGATGTTCTAAAACAATAGTATTCTTGGTTCAAAACTAGAAATTGAACAATTAGAAAGAGCCTGTAAAAACAGGCTTTTTTTATGAAGAAGAGGTTAGAGAATGAAACGTTTTATCTATTTAATGATAATCAGCAATATATTAATAGAATTATCATTTGGAACGATTGGGTGTGGAAAAATGCAGGAAAAGACATCTGTTATTGTGAAAAAAGTGCAGTATCAAAATACGAAGGATGTATTATACACGAAAGGAATTGTGTTAGAGCCAGCAGGTAACAAGCTTGAAATCTTTGTCAGTCAATATGATATAAGAAAAGTAAAGGAAGGACAGAAAGCAATTGTTATTTTAGGGGGCAGAGAAGAGATAAAGAGTAAAGCTATTGTGGAGAAAGTTTCCGATAGAAAAGAGGAAAATGGATTTTCTGTTATATTATCTATTGAGGAGAAAAAATTGTATAAAATAGGGATGGAGTTGTCTGTACAACTATATTTAAAAGAATGGAATCATGTGTTTGTGGTAGATGATGAATCAGTCTGTAAAGATCAGGATGGTGGTGAATATGTTTTGGTTGCAGAAAAAACAGGTGAAAATCAAAGAATTGAAAAGAAAATAATTTCCAAATTGGAACAAGCAGACAATGGGAAGGTGCTCGTTTCTTCGGAAGTAAAAGAAGGAGATCTTGTTGTACAAAACCCAAATGAGATTTCAGGTGAACAAGGAAATGTTTCAATGGCAGAAGTAAAGAATGAGAAAGAAATCGGTAAAAAGCGAAAGTTTGTGCTGGAAAAACGAGATATGGAACAGATAGTAAATTTTCCTGGAATTGTCACAGAAAATAAGGAAAAACAAAAAGAAATTACTGGAACGATTATGCAGGGAGATGTATCTAAGGTTCAGATTGGAATGGAATGCTGTATCTGGCTGAATGGGGATGAATCTTTTCTTGGTAAGCTCACTTTTGTAAGCGATAAAAAGGAAGAGGATGAGAAGGGGTATCTCTGCAGAATTGAAATAGTTGATAACGAAAAAGAAGAACTGAATTCAGGAGAAAATGTTGGAATTGAGGTATGCGTTAATAAGAAAAAACAGGTGTTTTCGGTGCCTTACGATATGATTTATGGAGAGGACAAGAAGTACGTCTGTAAAGAGGATGGAACGAAAATAGAGGTACAGACAGGATGCGAATCAGAGGAGTATGTAGAAATAAAATCAGAACAGTTGCAAGAGGGAATGATTCTTAGTACGGAACAATAGACAGGAGGGAAAAAATATGTTCTGGGAATTGTGGAAAGAGTCTTTTGAATCCATTTATCAAAATCGCAGAAGAGTTTTTTTGGTCAGTATCGGAATCGCTATAAGTGTTAGTCTGATTATTATGATCTTTTCCATATCTAGTATTTTAGAGAATGCCTTAGATGATTATATGGTTTCAAAATACCCTTATATGCAGTTGATAAACTGTAAGATGAACAGTAAGGAGATTACGAAAGAACAACTAATAAATATAGAGAAAAAACTTCCAGATACATGTAAAGGAGTGATTACTCAATCAAAAGAGGCATTAGAGATAACTGGGTTAGACGAGAAACATACAACTATGCGATTGCAGGGAGTAAGTTCTTTATATATGGAAGGAATGCAGAATAAAATTCTGTGTGGAAGAGATTTTAAGAAGAACGATTTTTCAAAAAATCATGCACCAGTGATACTTCCAGAGAGTATTGCAAAACAATATTTTGGCGTTGTTTCAAATGCATTGTATCAGACTTTTTCCGTAAATTGTCAGGATGGTCGAAGATTAAAATTTTATGTGATTGGTGTGTATAGGAATATATTTACTAAGCAACAGGATGACAATACCATCATATGTACGGAAGATTATCTGTATTATTTACAAGAGCAGGAAAAGGCTCCTACTTATATATCTTTTGAAGTTTATATGAATGAAATGAGTAAATGTGATGAAGTGTCTTTAGTACTTAAGAAACTCATTATGGAGGAAACTGGAGCACAAAAAGATAAGATTTCCGTATTAGCGGCTGATTTATTAGATAATGATAAGAAAATTATTTGGATGTTTAATAGTTTGTTTTCGCTCATTGCAATTATTACTTTTGCAGTAGCAGGAATCGGAATTATGAATGTGATGCTTGTAACTGTAAAACGAAAATCTTATGAGATTGGAATAAAGAGGGCTATTGGAGAACAGAGAAAATGGATTCTTATGCAAGTAATTCTTGAAACAGTACTTATTTGTTCCGTAGGAGAAATAATGGGAATTTTTTTAGGGAGTTTTGTTATTCGGACAGTATTGCCGGGAATAGTAGCGAAAATTTTGAATTCTCTTGAAACAGGGATTTTTCTGGAAATGCTAAGAAATGATATAAAATTTTTATTTCCAATAAAGGCAGTAAAGATTTCCACATTATATTGTCTGGTTGTTAGTTTAGTCTTCGGATATTTACCAGCAAAGAGGGCGTCTAAGCAAAATATTGCAGTTGCATTATCAAAGGGGGTGTCTTAGCATGAAAAATTTTTTGATTGATGCAATAAAAGCGTTACGTGATGAAAGAATGAAAGTAGCATTGTCTATTCTTGGAATTGTGATTAGTGTTGCTGCGGTAATTATGATTCATATTACTGGCAAAGGTATCTCAGATAGTATGCAAGAAAGTGTATATAATAATAAAAATGGCACTAGTGTAGAATTATCTGTATGCGAAAAAAGAGATGGAAAGAATACAGAGGATTATTTTATGTTAGAATCTCCATGCTTTACAGACGAAAATATGTGTGAATTTGAAGAGCGAATGAAGGCAGTGGGGATAGAATTCCAAAGAGATGATGTAGTTGAAGTGGCAGAGGCATCTTATAGGAATGATAAGAAACCACAAGAACAATGGAATCTGTATTTAAATGGATGTAGTAAGAAATATGCAGAAGAGAATTTATCAGAATTAAAAGAGGGAAGAATTTTTTCAAAAAAAGATGAAAATGAAGCCGTTGCGATTATTCCTCAGTCGTTTGCAGAAGTATATTATGGAAAAGCTAATCCAATAGGGAAAAAAATGCAAATGATAGGAGAGGGGATTTATGAATATGTGAAAGTTATAGGAGTTTATGATGATGAATTAATGGATGATACATTTTTACAGAAAGGGCAGGCTAAAGAGGCACAAATATATCTTCCATTGGGATATTGTAGAAACAGGGGGTATTGTCTTGATATAGATGGCTCTCTAATTATGTATACCTTTCAAGGGGGGATGGATAAGAACTTTGTGGAATCTAAGATTCGTTCCTTTTGGAAGTATCAAACGGAATTGCTTGATAAGGATTATGATTTGCAAGTATCTTTTTATGAAAAGGACATAGAATCTTTTGAAAAAGGTATGAAGATATTGGTGTGGATTATAACAGGCATTGGAGCCTTGGCATTTTTTATTGGAGCAATTAATGTTATTCAGATGATGCTTATTTTTGTAGAAGAAAAATGGTATGAAATTGGCATAAAAAAAGCACTAGGTGCAAAGAACTCAGATATATATAAGGAGATTTTCACACAGTCATTTTTGATTATGTTTAGTGGAATTTTTACGGGATGCCTAATGGGGTGTTTGGTGGGATACACTATGCATTATAAATTAGCATTAGATCTTGAACAAAAGGATATTTCATTTTTCTTTTATTTTCCTTGGGAAATTATGTTAATTACTTGTGGAGTGTCAGTAATTATAAGTATCATTGCTGTAATCGTGCCAATACAAAGGGTAAAGAAAATGGAGATATGCGAAGTTTTTCAAAATGCTGATTAAATTTGATATGCAATAATCTGTCATTAAGGCAAATAGCTTTTCTAATATTTACCAATGTCTAAATCATTTGAAATATAAAGCTGTTTAGTACATAGTTTTTCGATGCAATTCATTATATTCTCTTAAAATGTTTTGATTTAATTTATTATTTGTTCTATATTATTCATAGCTTCGGTATTATTCTTCGATGTAGACTTAATTTTCGTTGAAAAATTTGTGAGCAAACTTTGCATTGATAAGTTTCTGAGTTAATTATTTAAGAAGAATGACACTGTATTATTTCATTATTATATTGATAGAGAACCCTTTTTTAATTATATATATGCTTAGTAAAGTTAACTTTTAAAATGAAGACTTCAATAAATTTACTAATGTTGGAAACTAAAAGGTCCACATATACTCTTATAATTTTTAGGAAGTAAGAATATTAATAAAGATTTAAGAAACATAATCCATGAAAGGAATTGAGAATGGACGAGAAGGTTTATGTAAATACGAATAAATACCGGCGTAAGGTCGACATATTTTTCATGCTCAGTATGATATTGATTGTGGTTGGCATTTATGTGTGTGTAGATCAATGGGAAGATGCCGCTAATTTTTTTTCGGCGCGTAAAATTACAGATCATATAGGGGACCAGATACAGAGCAAAGGAGATTATTTTGATACGGAGATAGATGCAGGGGCTTTTTTGGAAAATCCTACTTTTCACAGGAAAGATAATCAGGGGCTTTCGCCTTATATTACAAAGGTAAGTGAACAAAATCGTTATGGAAAGAAACTGTATGGTTATGCATTTGTTGCCGGAGATACTGTCTGGGAATATTATGTAGATGAAGAGGAGAGGAAGTCTCTTGATGAGCAGTTAAAACAGGGAGCAGGTACCAGGATTTCGATTCAGGCACAGGGAAATAAGGATGAAATGATTTTGCCGGCAAATGCATGGTATGAACATGGAGTAAAAAGGGTTGATGGGAAGCCTGTGGGGATGGATGTTCTTGTGGAGAATGCCAAAAATCAAATTGTACAGCAAAATGGAATGGAAATAGGAATTTGGGCATTTTCCGGAATTGGAATATTGTTTCTGGCGGTTATTTTCTATTGTATTTCTTTAAGACAAAAAAATAAGAAAGAACCAATTTTGTTAGAATTTGATAAGGATGCATTTTCAATTCGGGATTATAGCGAATGGAGTGGAAAAAGTGCTTTGGTTTTAGAAGAAAAACTAGGAGAAATCAGAGCTGTGAAAAAAAGATTAGAATTGGAATATAGAAAAAAATGTACGACTGCAAGGGATGGATTATTGTTGTGCGCAGGATGTATTCTGCTATTTATTATATGGACGAATAAAGGAACAGCTGTAATTCTTGGCATGGGTATCTGTTATGCGATAAAGAAATGCATGACAGCCTGGAGTCATACATATAACGGGGAATGGAATGCAAGAAAAAGAAAGATACAGCCGTATCCGTTACAAGAACAAATTCAGAATTGTGATATAAATATGCAGATTATGGAAGAAATGATTCGGACAGAGAGAATGAAGAAAAATTACACGCAGAGAGAAGATAAGAAGGAGATTTGCCAGAAATGAAAGTAGTAATTGCAATAGATTCTTTGAAAGGCAGTTTAAGTTCGATGGAAGCCGGACTTGCAGTAAAAAGGGGAATTGAACGGGTATGTGCTGCCGATGTTGTAGTAAAACCTTTAGGAGATGGAGGAGAGGGAACATTTGAGGCATTATTAGAAGGACTTAGAGGAAAAAAGAGAAAGATTCAGGTTACGGGGCCGTCGGGAAGAAAAACGGAGGCACAATATGGAATCCTTGAAGATGGAAAGACAGCAGTAATAGAGATGGCACAGGCTGCCGGAATTACGAAGGTATCTGAGAATGAGAGAAATGCATTGACTGCAACGACTTATGGTGTGGGCGAAATGATTTTAGATGCAATAGAAAATGGATGTAAAAAATTTCTGATCGGAATTGGAGGAAGTGCGACGAGTGATGGTGGAACAGGAATGCTTCGTGCACTCGGAGTACGTTTTTTAAAAGAAAATGGGGAAGAAATTGCACCGGGAATCTGTGAATTGGATCAAATTGCAAGAATTCAGACAGAGAACATGAATCGAGTCTGTAAGGAATGCGAATTTGAGATTGCCTGTGATGTAAATAATCCTTTGTACGGGGAAAATGGGGCAGTTTTTATTTTTGGACCACAAAAGGGAATCTTAAAAGAGCAGTGTGATAAGATGGATCAAAAAATGATTCATTATGCAGAGAAAACGAATGAAATAACAGGAAAAGATTTTAGTAAGGCAAAGGGAGCAGGAGCAGCAGGCGGATTAGGTTATGCCTTTCTTAGTTATTTTTCTAAGGTAAAATTAAAGTCTGGAATTACATTTGTCTTAGATGCGATTAATCTAGAAAGAGAAGTAAAGGATGCAGATTTAGTAATTACCGGGGAAGGCAGATTAGATGGACAGACCGCAATGGGAAAGGCACCGGTCGGGGTGGCGAAGCTTGCAAAGAAATATCAGGCATGCGTCATTGCACTGGCAGGAAGTGTGACGAGTGATGCAGGGCAATGTAATGAAGAAGGAATTGACGCATTTTTTCCAATTGTCAGGGGAGTAACGAGTTTAGAAGAAGCAATGAAGCCAGAAAATGCAAAAGCAAATCTGGAAGAAACCGTAGAACAGGTAATTCGATTGTTTTTATCAGTAAGAAAAAAATAATTTGACAAATACCCTAAGGGGGTATATAGTAAAGGCGTTAACAGAAACGCCTTTTTTATATTTGCAGAACAGGAGAAGGAAGCATGAAGGAAGATGTAAGCAAGAATCAAATAGAGAATAAAGGAGATACTATGGAAAATAGTGCTTGTTCTTGTTGTAAAACAACAATTCGGTCAGAGGCGGAGAGAAAGAAACTTATGAACCGGTTAAGCAGAATGGAAGGACAGATTCGTGGAATCAAAGGAATGTTAGAGCGTGATGCTTACTGCAATGATATTTTAGTACAGTCCGCTGCAGTAAGTGCGGCGATGAATGCATTTAACCGCGAGCTTCTTTCGAGTCATATTCATACCTGTGTCGTTCGTGACATTCAGGCGGGTAATACAGAGGTTGTGGATGAACTGGTAGCAACTTTACAGAAGCTGATGAAATAGAGACATGGGTATATCAGAAGTATTTGTCAGGTGGATTGTGGAAGAATCATGGAGGAAATAATATGGAGCAGTATAAAGTGACGGGGATGAGTTGTGCAGCATGTAGCGCAAGGGTAGAGAAAGCTGTTTCTAAAGTTCCGGGGGTAACATCGTGTACGGTGAGTCTGCTGACAAATTCTATGGCAGTAGAAGGTACAGCAGATGCCAAGACGATTATTACAGCGGTAAAACAGGCCGGATATGGAGCAAAGTTAAAGTCTGGGAATCAGGGCAAGGCACAGGCAGAACAGGAAGATGCATTAGAAGATAAGGAGACACCGGCATTAAAGCAAAGGCTGGTTGCATCCATTGTTTTTCTGTTAATTTTAATGTATTTTTCTATGGGGCATATGATGTGGAACTGGCCACTTCCAGCATGGTTTCAGGATAATCATATTGCAATGGGTCTGGTACAGCTCTTATTAGCAGGAATTATTATGGTTATTAATCAGAAGTTTTTCATCAGTGGATTTAAGAGCTTATGGAGAAGATCTCCGAATATGGATACGCTTGTTGCAATGGGCTCTATGGCATCCTTTTTATGGAGTGTTTTTGTGTTGTTTCAGATGACAAGAGCACAGGTGGATGGCGATATGGATGCTGTCATGGATGGAATGATGAATCTGTATTTTGAGTCAGCAGCCATGATCTTAGCATTGATTACAGTTGGAAAAATGTTAGAAGCCCATTCTAAGGGCAAGACAACAGATGCATTAAAGGGGCTTATGCGTTTATCCCCAAAGAGTGCAGTGCTTCTTAAGGATGGGAAGGAAGTAACGGTTCCTATTTCTGAGGTAAGCAAAGGAGATATTTTTGTTGTGCGTCCGGGAGAGAATGTTCCGGTAGATGGAAAGATTCTTGAGGGACACAGTGCGATTAATGAGGCGGCACTGACAGGAGAAAGTATTCCGGTTGATAAAGAAGCGGGAGATTTAGTTTCGGCAGCAACAACGAATCAGTCGGGATTTTTAAAATGTGAGGCAACCAGAGTGGGAGAGGATACAACCTTATCCCAGATTATCAAAATGGTAAGTGATGCGGCAGCAACGAAGGCACCGATTGCAAAAATAGCAGATAAAGTATCCGGAGTTTTTGTTCCGACGGCCATTTTGTTAGCGGTCATTACGACAATTGTCTGGTGTCTTGTGGGGCAAAGCTTTGGTTATGCACTTGCAAGAGGAATTTCAGTATTGGTAATCAGTTGTCCTTGTGCTTTAGGACTTGCAACGCCGGTTGCAATCATGGTCGGAAATGGAATTGGAGCAAAAAACGGAATTTTATTTAAAACAGCGGTATCCTTAGAAGAGACAGGAAAAGTGCAAATTGTTGCATTAGATAAAACCGGAACCATTACAAGTGGAGAACCAAAAGTAACGGATATCATTCCGGCAAATGGGATTTCAGAGGAGCAGCTTTTGCGTGAGGCGGCAATTCTAGAACAAAGAAGTGAACATCCACTTGCAAAAGCCATTATGGAACTGGCAGAGACAAAGAAGATAGCATTAGAAGAAGTTACGGATTTTGAAGCTCTTGCAGGAAATGGATTGCAGGCAGTCTGGAATGGAGAAACATTGCTTGGTGGAAGCATGAAATTTATCAGTAGTCAGATTCCACTAGAAAAAGAATTAAAAGAGCAGGCACAGACATTTGCAAAACAAGGGAAAACGCCTCTTTTATTTATAAGAGGAAAGAAACTTACAGGTATGATTGCAGTTGCAGATGTCATAAAAGAAGATAGTCCACAGGCGGTAAAAGAGTTACAGAATATGGGCATACAGGTAGTGATGTTAACGGGCGATAATGAAAATACTGCAAATGCCATTGGAACACAGGCAGGTGTAAATCAGGTAATTGCCGGAGTGCTGCCGGATCAGAAAGAGGCTGTTATTCGTAAATTAAACGAATATGGCAAGGTAGCCATGGTCGGAGATGGAATCAATGATGCTCCTGCACTGACAAAAGCAGATGTAGGAATTGCAATTGGTGCAGGTACCGATATTGCAAGAGATGCAGCAGATCTTGTCTTAATGAAGAGCAGGCTGAGTGATGTGCCGGCAGCCATTCGTTTAAGCAGAGCGACAAGAAAAAATATACATGAGAATCTGTTCTGGGCATTTATTTACAATATTATTGGAATCCCGTTAGCAGCGGGAGTGTGGATTCCACTCTTTGGCTGGACATTGAATCCAATGTTTGGAGCATTTGCCATGAGTCTTTCAAGCTTCTGCGTAGTATCGAATGCCTTGCGTCTGAATTTTGTAAAAATCAAAGACAGCAGCCACGATAAAAAAATTAAAAATTCGGTAACAATACCAAAAATCTAGAAGAAAGAAAAGAGGAAAAAATTATGATTAAAACAACATTAACAATTGATGGAATGATGTGTGGAATGTGTGAAAGCCACGTAAATGATGCAATTAGAAAAGAATTTCAGGTGAAGAAAGTAAATTCTTCTCATAGCAAAGGAAAAACAGAAATTATATCAGAAGAGGCATTAGATGAGGGAAAATTAAAGTCAGTAATTGCTGAAACTGGTTATGAATTAAAAGGAATTGAAACAGAACCATATGAGAAAAAGAAATTCTCATTTTTCAAAAAATAAAAGTTTTTGTCTTCCTTTTATTCCGGCAGGGTTCTTTTAGTGGGAATTAATTATGATAAAGACAAGAAACATACCTGTGTGATTGAAGAAGTTGATAAGAAATCATATTGAGTGGGAATCAAAATTGTGGTAAAATAAATCATGTCTGTCGGGTCAAAAGTTCAAACGAATATGCAGGCAGCAATGGCAGATGAACTTCTTGATTCGAAATTATACTACTGAAAGAAGAAAAGAGGATTTAGAGATGGAAGGTAATTTTTTTACACCAGAGCAGATTCATGGAAATATGACCAAGGCCTCTGTTAAGAAGACAAAGTACACGATTCCACAGTTGATTATGTTAGGATTTATGGCGGGGATTTGTATTGCACTTGGAGCAGAAGCAAGTAATGTTGCTATGCATGGAATTTCACATGTCGGAATTTCAAGAGTGATTGCAGGAGCTGTGTTTCCGGTAGGTTTGATTACATTGCTGTTATTAGGTGGAGAATTATTTACAGGAAATACAATGATGTTGATGGGACTTGTAGATCGAAGAATTCATTTGTCCGGAATGCTAAAGAACTGGTTTTTTGTTTTTGTATCTAATTTTGTGGGTGGCGTTTTTATTGCCTACATTGTAAGCCAGACAGGACAGTGGAATTATTCCGATAATCTTTTAGGTGCGATGACGATTAAGATTGCATTAGGAAAGGTTACACTGAGTCCATGGACAGCAATCTGCTCAGGAATTATGTGCAATATTTTTGTTTGCGCTGCGGTACTGATTGCCAGTGGAGCACAGAATATGATTGGAAAGATTTTTGGTTCCTTTTTCCCTATTTTTGCATTTGTTATTTCTGGATTTGAACACTGTGTTGCCAATATGTACTATATTCCGGCAGGCATTATGGCAAGTCATAATGCAGCATATGTTGAAAAGGCAAAAGAAGCATATGGAATTACAGCAAGCCAGCTTTCCCAGCTGACAGTGGGACATTTCCTTTATGATAATCTGCTTTATGTTACCATTGGAAATATCATTGGCGGTGGAGTTATTGTTGGTTTAATGTATTATTTTGTATTTGTTCGTAAAATTGGAAAAGCAAAATAAAAACAAGTCAGAAAAGTGGAGGAAAAATGTATTTAGAACAGGATTTGGTTGCAATTGCCAAAAGAGAGAATAATCAGAAGAGAAATTATCTGGTTGTGAACAGATTACAGGGGAAGCACGTCCGGGTGAGCCCGAAGAAAACGATGGAGTTATTTTCATCGCTTGGTGACCAGATTTACAAAAAATATCATACCGAGAGGCTTTTATTGATTGGGTTTGCAGAGACTGCAACTGCAATCGGTGCTGCATTGGCAGTACAGCTGAATTCTTATTATATTCAGACTACCAGGGAAAATATCCCTGGAGCTGAATATTTTTATTTTTCAGAATCACATAGCCATGCAACAGAACAAAAGTTAGTAAAAAATGAGTTAGACCGTATGATTCATCTGGTGGATCGGATTCTTTTTATCGAAGATGAGGTGACAACCGGCAACACCATTTATAAGATTATCCAACTGATGAAGAAGCAGTATGGGAAACAACTGAATTTTTCAGTGGCCTCGCTATTAAATGGGATGAATCGGGAAGCAGAAGCTTTTTATGAGCAGGAAAAAATAGAAACCTTATATCTTGTGAAAACGAATCATGACAGATATTCGGAAATAGCAGGAAAGTACTTAGGAAACGGTTCTTATCACAAAGAGGGAACGGTATATGGATTAACAGTGCAGAACATCGATGTAAACTGTGGATATGAAAATGCAAGAAGGCTGGTAAGTGGGAAAAGTTATGAGCACGCATGTGAACAGCTATATACAGAGATTGCGAGACAGGTATTATTTCATGGGCATGAAAGTGTTTTAGTTTTAGGAACAGAGGAATTTATGTATCCGCCATTTTATGTAGCACGAAGAATAGAAGAAAATGGTTTGGATGTCCGTTTTCATGCAACGACGAGAAGTCCCATTGAGGTTAGCTTAGAGACAGAGTATCCGTTGCATGAAAGATATGAGCTGCTTAGTCTTTATGAGGAAAGCAGAAGAACTTTTGTATATGATTTAAAAAAGTATGATAAGGTTTTGATTATTACGGATGCGGTGAAAGCATCCAAACAGGCAGTAGAGACGTTACTTCATGCACTGGATTTAGCCGGCAATCAAGAAGTATATTTCATAAACTGGAGATAACATAGAAATTAGAAAATGATGTTACATCATTGGAGTGATAAATGTATGAAGGGAGAAAAGGTAGTTGAGAAGTTCATATAGCAAAGAGGATGTTATTCTTTTATTGAAGGACATTACCGGACTGGTAGAACCGCAGTCTACAGAAGAAAGAGAACGGCAGATACAGGCAGGCAGACATTATTGCGAGATGCTGCCGATTGAATATGTACCGAGTCAGGAATATATGAGAGTATATGAAGAATCATTGGCAATCTATGCAGACAGTGTTGCAGAGGCAATTGGCAGACTGGCAGAAAAAATAATAGCGGAAAGAGGCAAGAATGTGGTTTTGGTATCTCTTGCACGAGCGGGCATTCCAATTGGAATTCTGTTAAAAAGATATATCAAAAAAAGATACCAGACAGAAGTTGCCCATTATTCCATTTCGATTATTCGTGGAAAGGGAATTGATGATCAGGCGATGCAATATTTGCTGAAACATTATAAGCCGGAGAATCTGATGTTTGTAGACGGATGGGTTGGAAAGGGTGCGATACTGCATGAACTTCAGAAAGCAATTTCTGCGTATGAAGGAGTATCACCTGAAATTGCTGTTGTGGCAGATCCGGCATATGTCACAAGACTTTGTGGAACACATGAGGATATTTTAATTCCAAGTGCCTGCTTAAATAGTACAGTCTGTGGATTAGTCAGCCGGACATTTTTAAGAGACGATATTATCAAACCCGGGGATTTCCATGGAGCAGTATACTATGGGGAATTAAAGGATGCGGATTTGTCGTATGAATTTATACATACGATAGAAGCAGCTTTTTCATATCCTGAGAAAGAAAATGTAGAAAAAAAAGAGCTATGTGAGCAGGAAACTCACACAGCCTTTGAAATAGAACATCTGACGAATCCAGGAATGGAGGAAGTGAAAGCAATTGCAAAGGAATTTGATATTCAGGATATTAATCTGGTAAAACCAGGCATTGGTGAGGCAACCAGAGTCCTTTTGCGTCGTGTTCCCTGGAAAATACTAATTGCTGAGGATGGAATGGAACAAAAAGAGCTTGCACATCTCATTCGTCTGGCAAAAGAAAAACATGTGCCGGTATGTACATATCCGTTAAAACATTATAAGGCATGTGGGTTAATCAAAAAAATAGCAGATGCTTAAGAACGGATTCCATAAGTTTTCGCAAGCAGAAGTGTTCGCATTGCCCAGTTGGTATGTGTTTTATATTCGTTCATTCGTTCTTTGGACGCATTTGCAGAAACGAAAGAAGAAGAGGATTCATCCCAGTTTAGAATGGATTTTGCATCTTCATAATCATTAGAAGAGACCTGATATGCCTGATTTATGACAGGAATCTGCTTTGGATGAATAGCAGTTTTTCCGATAAATCCGCATAGACGGTCTTCTTTTAATTCGTGTAAAAGTCCACTTTCCCACAGGGGACCGTTATAATATTCCCAGACAGGACCAGAAACAATATAATCCCTGGCAAAGACAGTTACAATATCGGTAAGAAGCTGTGCAACAGGCCGCAACTGATAAATGGATTCGTCAGCATGACGACGGAAACCAAAAGCATGGCACAGGTCATTTCCACCGACACGTACATTTAAAATTCGATCAGAAACAGCATCTATTTTGTCCTTTAAAGAAGATAGCATCTGATAGCGGGAAGTGGGAAAAATCATTTCTGAACTTTCTAAAATCGGCATTAAAAAAAAGGCAGTATGAAAATCTGCATTTGTTTTTAATAAGATATCAATATAAGCATCTCCGGTTGAAAGGGAGAATTTAGGGGCGATAAATCCGGTTACAATATCACGTGATTCCTGCATGCGATGTGTTAAATGATAGATTTGTTCAGGTGTCCGGACCCGGATGAAAATCTGTGGCAGAAAGAAATCAGAGCTTTGTCTGGCTGTATGAATCTGTTTTAGAGATTGTAATAATATCTGTTCTGCTTCTAAAACGCAGGAATCTTTAATTGTATCTTCTAAGCAGAATGCCAGGGAAAAATGTCCGCCAAACTGGTTATGAATCAAAGAGTCAGCGATTGTTTTATGATTCGCAGGACAATATAACAAAGGTCCTACCTGATAAGCGTCTATTGAAAAATTCATATTCTAATTCCTCCAAATAATTAAAATATGTTGTCTGAAATTAGACAGCATGAGATAAGTATATCATCATTTGAGAGAAAATGGTAGGAAAAATAGGCAGTGTGAACAGAAACAGAATCAGAAAATATCTTTTGACCGTCTTATTAGACTATGGTACAATGAGGACAAGTTAAAAATATAAAGGTGATGAGAAGCGTATGTTTGAACATAATAAACTTCAGAGTTTAGAAGAGTTCTTTTTCGGACTAGATAAAAGAAAAAATAAGGGAATTTTTTTCTACCGCATAGATGGATACAGTGATGGAATCCGGGAATTTATTCAGCGTTATTATGAGGAAGCAAGAAAGAACGGAGTGATCATTGAAGGAAAGATACAAAATCCTACAGAGCAGAATCTTTCGTATTATCAGGAGATGCTTGGAATGGAATTTGAGATGAATCCTGATTTTATCAAAACCAGGCTGAAAAAATGGCTGCCTAGAATGAATGATGTACAGTGCACGAATGTTACGAATGCAATTTACCGGACTTTACAGGAGATGGAGCAGGAAGGCAAGAACATGAATATGATGAAGAATGCGTATGTCAAATTTATGTGCTGGCTGTATTATAAGTTCGAACGGATTGTACACCAGTTAGGAGCAAATTCACTGCCAAAGATTTTGTATGAGGGAGAAGTCAGCAATTATGAATTAAAGTTGTTGATTGTCTTGGCATATGCAGGATGCGATATTGTTCTGTTAGAGTATCAGGGAGATGCCGCATATCAAAAATTAGATGCACCGTCTAAGTATTCAGAACTTTGGACAGAACCCGGACTTACGGCATTTCCAGAACAATTTTCCTTAAAGGAAATGCGCAGACAGGCAGAACAGTCGATGAAATACGAAAGACTGTATGGAGTCAGACCACAGATGAAAGCCTGCACGAATGCATGGATGGACGGAAAAGGGTTAGACGATTTAAAAATTGGCATTTACGCAAGAGGAAAGGATTCCCGTTTTTTCTATAATGCATTTATGAGAATTAACGGAGTTGAGGACAAGACCACATATGTGAATGATTTATATGCCTTTCAGATGGAAGTAAAGGCGGGTAAGCGGAATTTAGTGGTGATAAATCAGACAATACAGGCACCTACGGTGGATGAAATTGCAAAGATTCACAGAGGAAATTATAAAGGAATCGAACATCTTGTTGCAGATTTGTTAACGAATTTGAAATATTCTGCAAATATTGAATTAGAAAGATTGATGAAACAGTCATTTATTGATATAATTCTAAAAGAATCTCAAATTCCAGAAATGAATCTGAATAAACTGACAAACAAAGCAGTGTATCTGCTTTGCTGGATGCAAAGATATCAGGATCGTTTGTTTTCTAATTGGAAGATGCCGGATATCTCATGTATGGTTTATCTTGGCGGATGTCGTAACGAGAATGAAGCATTGTTTATGAAGTTTGTATCAAGACTTCCGGTAGATGTTTTAATTCTTGTTCCGGATCTGAATCAAAAATGCTGTCTAGAAGATTCCCTTTTATTTGAATGTAATTATCAGGAATCTCTTCATGTGGATTATTTCCCGGAGAATTCTTCAGAGATTAGAATGGGAACAGCAGCATATCATGCAGAGAGGGAACTAGATACTTTGATGTATCAGGATACCGGAATGTACCGGAATCAACAGTATGCGAAAGCAAATACGGTTTCTCTTCAGACTATGTATGAAGAGATTGCTATTTTGTGGGATCAGGAATTAAAATACCGGCCTAATTTTAGCACCATGAATGAGAAGGTAACACTTCCGGTAATCTTTGCAAAGGTGTCAGGAGTAAAAGATGGCGATGTTTCAAAATATTGGAATGATGTGAGAACGTTGATTACAGCAGATACTTTTGTCATTACCAGGGCACCGTATCTCTTGTCAACAACACATAATCCGATGAAAGCATTTTCAACAGAATTTTATAAGAATGGAAAATTGCAGAAAAACCGGATCAAATCACATCCACAGTATCCATACGGATATTTAAGAGATGAGATTCAGGAACATATTTTAGATAAGCTACAGCTTTTGATTGACCAGAAGGTCATAAAAGGAACCTTTGAAAATGGAATGGAATACACCATTGTGGCTACGGTTATGAATATGAAGAAAGATATTTTACGGATGCTGCAAAAATTTGACTTTACCAAAAAGAATCCAAAACTGATTTATATTAACACAACAGAGAATGTTGTGTCATTAGAGGATGCGATTATGCTTGCCTTTTTAAATCTGGTAGGATTCGATATTGTCATTTTTGTTCCTACCGGATATCAGTGTTTTGAGAATTATTTTAATAAAAAAATAGTGGAAGAACATCAGATTGGAGAATATCTGTATGATATGCAGGTGCCGAATTTAGAAGGAGGAAAAGGTCATATATCCTTAAAGGACCGGATATTTCGGAGAATTCAGAGTTAAAAAGAAGCATAGTAGTGAAATGGGAATGAAGAAGGAACACTGCCCACATCCCTATTTTTTAGCAGTGTAGAAAGAGGGTAGTAATGGGAATTGATTTTACAAAGAAGACAGACCAGAATGTGCAGCAGAATACAGCGACAGCCCAGAACAATGATATAGAAGTGGTGGAGCAGTATGATATTGTACAGGACAGACAGGAATTGAACACACAGTTGACGAACTCACCGGAAGTAGATGCACTTGTAAGTACAATTGAAATAGATAATTTAGAGACAATTACTACTTTTGGAGCAGAGGCTGCAGAAGAGATTTCGAAGGCAAGTGATGTAGTGCTAAACAGTATGAATATGAAGCAGCTAGATGAATCAAGTGAGATGCTGAAAGTACTGACGGATATTATGTCTAAGTTTGATATTGAAGAAATCAAACAGGAACCGGGACTGCTTGGAAAGATTTTTGGAAATGCCAAGAAGCAGCTTGAGAAGATTCTTGCAAAATATCACACAATGGGTGATGAAGTAGATAAGATTTACGTACAGCTTAAGAAGTACGAAACAGAGATCAAACAGTCAAACCGTAATCTTCAGGCGATGTTTGATGCCAATGTCGGTTATTATCATCAGCTTGTCAAATATATTTTAGCAGGTGAACAGGGGTGCAGGGAGATTCAGGCATACATCGATCAGAGACAGAAGGATTTAGAGACAACAGGAGACAATTCAATTCAGTTTGAGATTCAGTCGCTGCAGCAGTCTCTTATGATGCTTGAGCAAAGAACACAGGATCTTAGAACTGCAGAGAATGTAGCGATGCAGTCAGTTCCAATGATTAAGACGATGGAATTTACGAATATGAATCTTGTGCGAAAGATTAATTCTGCATTTATTGTAACACTTCCTGTATTTAAGCAGGCACTTGCACAGGCAATCATGTTGAAACGACAGAAGGTTCAGGCAGATGCAATGGCAGCTTTAGATGAGAAGACGAATGAGATGCTCATTAAGAATGCAAGAAATACCGTAGAACAGTCTAAGATGACAGCAAGAATGGCAGCAACAAGCTCTGTTAAGGTTGATACCTTAGAGACAACCTGGAGAACAATTGTAGATGGTATTAATGAAACCAGACAGATTCAGGAAGATGCAAGAAGACAGCGTGTGGAAGATCAGGCAAGATTAGAGAATATTAAGACAGAGTTTAATAAGATGTATCACATGCCAAAAGAAAAAAGATAAATAAATAGAAATAAAAAGAATGGAGGATTTTAATTATGCCAATTAATTTATCAAAAGGACAGAAAGTAGATTTAACAAAAGGAAACCCGGGATTAAAGAAAATCATGGTAGGACTTGGATGGGATGTAAATGCCTTCGATACAGGTTCTGCATTTGATTTAGATGCAGCAGCATTTATGGTTGAAGAGAATGGAATATGCCCGACAGAGAAGGAATTCGTTTTCTATGGTAATCTTCAACATCCAAGTGAATCTGTACAGCATATGGGAGATAACCTTACCGGAGAAGGAGATGGAGATGACGAGCAGATTTTAGTAGACTTAGAGAAAGTTCCTGCTAATATTTCTAAGATTGCATTTACAGTAACCATCTATGATGCAGATGCAAGAAGACAGAATTTCGGACAGGTATCGAATGCATTTATCCGTATTGTGGATGATGCAACGGGACAGGAATTAATCCGTTATGATTTAGCAGAAGATTTTTCAATCGAGACAGCAGTAGTTGTTGGTGAGTTATATCGTCACAATGGAGAATGGAAGTTCAATGCGATTGGAAGCGGATTCCAGGGCGGACTTGCAGCACTTTGTGGACATTATGGAATTCAGGTAGCATAAGTAAGAAACATGCATGACAGAAAGTGAGGAGCGAGATATGTCAGTAAGTTTACAAAAAGGACAGAAAGTGAATCTGTCAAAGGAAAATGCAGGTCTTTCAAAAGTCATTGTAGGACTTGGATGGGACGAAGCAAAACGTCAGAAGAGAGGGTTCTTTTCACTGAGACCTCAGGAAATTGACTGTGATGCTTCAGCTTTATTATTGAAGAATGGAAAGTTTACATCGAATGAAGATGTGGTTTACTTTGGTAATTTAAGACACAAGTCAGGTTCTGTACAGCATATGGGAGATAACCTTACCGGAGAGGGTGAAGGAGATGATGAACAGATTGTTGTAGATTTGTCACACATACCGGCAGCATATGACCGGATTGTCATCGTAGTCAATATTTATGATGCACTGCAGAGACGTCAGGAATTTGGAATGATTGAGAATGCATTTATCCGTCTGGTAGATGCAAGGAATAATACAGAGATATGCAGATATAATTTAACAGAGAATTATTCTGGAATGACAGCAATGATTTTCGGAGAGATTTACAGACATAATGGCGAATGGAAGTTTAATGCCGTAGGACAGGGAACAAAGGATCCAGGCATTGCCGAGATTGCAAATCGATTCGTATAGAGACTAGAAGTATATAAAGTTGGAGGAAAAGAATGAAATATAATGGTCTTACAGACAAGGAAGTAGAGGAGTCGAAGAAGAAATACGGCTCAAATGAGATTCCGGATTCAGAACCGACTACTTTTTGGCAGGAGTTTAAGGAGACATTTAGTGATCCTATGATCCGGATTTTGCTGATTATTGCAGCAATTATGATTGTGATGTTTTTCTTTGGATATGCTGAGATTTATGAACCACTTGGAACGATTGTAGCAGTAATTATTGTAGCGATTGTTTCTGCCAAGACAGGTGTGACCAGTGATACGAAGTATCGGGAATTAAAGGAAAACACAGAAAAAGATCAGTGTAAAGTGCATCGTAACGGGATTGTAACAGTCATCAATGTAGATGACGTTGTTGTAGGCGATAAAGTATTGCTCCAGTCAGGAGATAAGATACCGGCAGACGGTATTTTGATTTCGGGTTCTTTAAAAGTAGATAATTCTGCTTTGAATGGAGAAGCCGAGGAATGTAAGAAAACAGCTGCAAAAGAAGATTTTCAGTTAACAGATAATATTACCGGAGATACTTTTGTAGATGCACACTCCCTTTTCAGAGGAGCAGTTGTCTTTGACGGCGAGGGAATTCTCGATGTCCGCAAGGTCGGATTAAAGACAATGATGGGAAAAATGGCTGAAGAAATGCAGGAAGAAGAAGTACAGTCACCATTACAGGTCAAACTTGCAAAGCTTGCAAAACAGATTTCCACTTTTGGATATATCGGAGCCATTGCGATTGCAGTGTTATATTGTGCATACTTCATTGTTAATCAGGGTGGAATTTCAGAGTTCTTTGCCTTAGGTGCAGAGGAAGTCATTAAGAAAATAGTAGAAGCTGTTTCACTGGCAGTTGTTATTATTGTATGTGCAGTTCCGGAAGGATTGCCACTTATGATTTCTCTTGTTCTGATGCAAAATACCAGCAAGATGTTAGATCATAACGTTTTAGTAAGAAAAGCAGAAGGTATTGAAACAGCCGGTTCTTTGAATATCTTATTTAGTGATAAGACAGGAACCATTACGAAGGGACATTTAGAAGTAGTTGATTTCTTCACAGCAGATGGAAATTCCATTCCATTAGACGATTTGAGCAAACATAGCAAAGTAAAAGGTCTGGTTGATTTAGCAATCGGAAAGAATACACAGTCAATGTTTGATGGAACACACCGCGTAATCGGTGGAAATGCAACAGACCAGGCATTGATGAAATTTATGGGTGAAACAACCTACCTTGCATTAGAAGAAGACAAGGAATGTGTTGTGACACAGGTACAGGGATTTAACTCTACAAATAAGTTCAGTCAGGCAAGAATTGACAGCGTAGGAAAGACTTTTTATAAAGGTGCACCGGAACGTTTACTTGCTGCTGCAACGAAGTATTTAGATGAAAATGGCAATGTACAGGAATTAGATCGTGCTGTTTTAGACAGAAAGATTGATGAATTAGCAGCAAAAGCAATGCGAGTTCTTGCATTCGGATATTCAGAAAAGCCATTAGAAGAAAATAAGATTCATGAGGATATTGTTATCATTGGACTTGTGGGAATTCGTGATGAAGTACGTGCAGAGGCAAGAGATGCCATCGCAGAAGTACAAAAAGCAGGAATTCAGGTTGTTATGATTACCGGAGACCGTTTAGAGACAGCAGTTGCCATTGCAAAAGATGCAGGTTTGTTGAAAGAAGCAAGTGATCGTGCGATTTCTTCTGCACAGTTAAATGAGATGACAGATGATGAAGTGAAGGAAATGATCCCACATATTCGTGTAATCGCAAGAGCACTTCCAACAGACAAATCAAGAATGGTACGTCTGTGTCAGGAAATGAATCTGGTTGTTGGAATGACAGGAGATGGAGTAAACGATTCCCCTGCACTAAAAAGAGCGGATGTCGGATTTGCAATGGGAAGTGGTACAGAAGCAGCAAAAGAAGCCGGTAAGATTGTTATCTTAGATGACAATTTTAAATCTATCAAAGATGCCATCTGGTATGGAAGAACCATTTATCATAATATTTTAAAATTCTGTAAATTCCAGCTTGTCATAAATGTTGCAGCCGTAATTGTCAGTGCTATTGCACCATTCTTTGGAATAGAAGAACCACTTAAAGTAACGCATTTACTTTTTGTTAATCTTGTTATGGATGGTCTTGGTGCCATTATGCTTGGAAATGAACCGGCATTAGAGAAATACATGAGCGAGAAACCAAGAAGAAGAGATGAAAGCATTGTCAGCAAGAAGATGATGGAACAGATTGTTATTATGGGTGCATGGCTTACGATTGTCAGCTTCGTCTATTTAACAGCAGGATTTTTTAAGAACCTGTTTGCAAATGAGGAACAGCATTTAACAGGATATTTCGTATTATTTATCGTAGCGGCATTGATGAATGGATTCAATGTGCGTGATGATGGATTTGGAATCTTCAAAGGATTAAACTTAAATCCTGGATTTTTGAAAGTATTTTTCATTATTATTCTTGTGCAGGCATGTATCGTAAATGCAGCATTGATTCCTTTGGCACCTTTCAAATGGATTGGAGAAATGTTTAGTTGTACACCATTTGGTATCAAAGGATGGATTGCAGTTGTTCTATTGGCAGTGACTATGATTCCGGTTGATATGATTCGAAAAGCAATTGTTGGAGAAAAAAATAACTAGAATTCACTGAAAATTCAATAGTAGAGGAAAGATGTGTGATATAATAATCGCACATCTTTTTTTCTTGGAGGTTCAAAATGATTTTTTGTACGGATTTAGATAATACTTTAATTTATTCCTATCGCAGGCAAATGCCAGAAGAAAAGCGGTGCGTTGAGATTTATGAGGGAAGGGAAGTTTCCTTTCTTTCAGAAAAAACTTATCATGGACTGCTTAAGCTGCAGGAAAGCATGATGATTGTTCCGGTTACCACAAGAACGGTAGAACAGTATCAAAGGATTCAGCTTGGGATTCGTCCATTTGCCTATGCACTGGTATGCAATGGTGGTGTCTTACTTTGCGATGGAAAAGAAAATAAAAACTGGTATCAGGAATCAATGAAATTGGTGGAAGAGGCACAGGAAGAATTACAAAAGGCAATGGAATTGTTAGCATCCGACGAGAGAATTACTTTTGAGATTCGCAATATCCGGGAGCTTTTTATTTTTACAAAAAGCAGGAATGCGAAAGACACGATTTCAGACTTAAAAGAAAACCTAGACCTTACGAAAGTGGATGTTTTCTCGAATGGAGTCAAAGTCTATGTAGTGCCGAAACAATTAAATAAAGGAATGGCAGTAAAACGACTGAGGAGATTAATGAAAGAAAAGAACATCATCGCGGCAGGAGACAGCCTGTTTGATGTATCTATGTTGCAGGAGGCAGAGATTGGACTGGCACCAGAGGAACTGCAGCAGGGAAAAGAAGAGAATCCAAAGATTCACTATCTTGTCAAAGATTCGTTATTTTCCGAACAGGTATTAGAATTCATAGAGGAGCAAATCAGATGAAACAACGATTACAGACAAGAGCAAATAGAATAGAAATTTTAACCATGATTGCAGCCATACTTGGAAATATTTCCTGTTTCCTGCCTCTGGTATATGGAAAGGTTACCATTGGCGTGTTAAAATTCAAGACGAATGTAATTTATTGGAACAGTTGGGAAGGAAAAATATTTTTTGTGTTAAATCTTTTCATTTTTCTGGCAGCATTGTTTCGTTATCTGAACCTGGCTGCACTTTTTGCAGCAGGAGATGTGCTGTTAATGATGGAAACCTGCTATCAGGCAGTCACGAATGCGACAAATCTTGGAGATTTGTATCAGCAGATAGAAGAAAAAATAAGTGCCGGGAATGATGCCTTAAAGTTATTTGGAATCCATATGACAACCTCGGTAGAGACAAAATTTGGTGCAGGATTCTGGATTTTTCTGGTTTCTGTGGTGTTACTGCTTGTGGTGCCATTTTTTGAGAAAAAACTAATTTGCATACACAATTCAACTAAAAAAGATAAAAAGTCAAATAGTCTGACAATTTGATAAAAAGTTTATATTTACAAGAGAAATAGAATGTAGTATAATTCAAATCAGTCTGAGGTACTAGATTATAACAATGTAGATGAGAAGAAGTCTCATTAATCAAACTGCCTCATGCCTACGAATAAGAGAATGTTTGAAAGTAAAGAAAGGAAATGCAATGGAACAGAATGTACAGAGACAGGATGTTCATGGCAAAGGATTATATTCTCCAAGCTTTGAACATGATAACTGTGGTATTGGTGCTGTTGTTAATATCAAGGGTGTGAAGTCACACGATACAGTGGCCAATGCATTAACGATTGTAGAGACATTAGAACATAGAGCCGGCAAAGATGCTGAGGGTAAGACAGGTGATGGAGTAGGAATCTTGTTACAGATTTCGCATAGATTTTTCCAGAAGGCTGTTAAGCCACTCAGCATTTTTTTAGGTGAAGAAAGAGAATATGGTATTGGAATGTTCTTCTTTCCACAGAATGAATTAGCAAGAAATCAGGCTAAGAAAATGTTTGAAATCATTGTGGAAAAAGAAGGATTAGAATTCTTAGGATGGAGAGAAGTTCCTACGGTACCAGATGTTTTAGGACATAAAGCATTAGAATGTATGCCTTGTATTATGCAGGGATTTATTAAGAAACCAAAAGATTGTGCAAAGGGAATTGAATTTGACCGTAAATTATACGTTGCAAGACGTGTATTTGAGCAGAGTAATGATAATACTTATGTAGTATCATTATCAAGCAGAACCATTGTATATAAGGGTATGTTCCTTGTAGGTCAGTTACGTTCTTTCTTCCGCGATTTACAGGATCCAGATTATGAATCAGCAATTGCGCTTGTGCATTCAAGATTCTCAACGAACACGAATCCAAGCTGGCAGAGAGCACATCCAAACAGATTGATGGTTCACAATGGTGAGATCAATACAATTCGTGGTAATGCGGATAAGATGCTTGCACGTGAAGAGACAATGGAATCAGAACATTTGAAGGGTGACATGCATAAGGTAACTCCTGTTGTAAATACAGAAGGTTCCGATTCTGCAATGTTAGATAATACATTGGAATTCTTAGTTATGAGTGGAATGGATCTTCCACTTGCTGTTATGATTACAATTCCAGAACCTTGGGATAATAACCATACTATTACACAGGCAAGAAAAGACTTCTATCAATATTATGCAACGATGATGGAGCCATGGGATGGACCTGCATCAATCTTATTCTCGGATGGAGATATCATGGGAGCCGTACTTGACCGAAATGGTTTACGTCCTTCTAGATATATGATTACAGATGATGACAATTTAATTCTGTCTTCAGAAGTAGGTGTATTAGATGTTCCACCAGAAAAGATTGTTGTAAAAGAAAGACTTCGTCCTGGTAAGATGTTATTAGTAGATACTGTTGCAGGAAGACTGATTGATGATAATGAATTAAAAGAAAAGTATGCAACAAGACAGCCATACGGTGAATGGTTAGACTCTTACTTAATTCGTTTGAAAGACTTAAAGATTCCGAACAAAAAGGTAGAAGAGCATCCATATGAAGAAAGACAGCGTCTGCAGAAGGCATTTGGTTACACATATGAAGATTTGATTACTTCTATTTTACCAATGGCAAAGACTGGTGCAGAACCAATCGCAGCAATGGGTAAAGATACTCCGCTTGCAGTATTGTCAGAAGAGCCACAGCCTTTATTTGGATATTTTAAACAGTTATTTGCACAGGTTACGAACCCACCAATCGATGCAATTCGTGAGGAGATTGTAACATCAACAACAGTATACATTGGAAAAGATGGTAATATCTTAGAGGAAAAACCTGAGAATTGCCAGGTTCTTAAGATTCAGAACCCAATTCTTACAAGTACAGATATTTTAAAGATTAAGAATATGAATGTACCTGGATTTAAGGTATCTGTCATTCCAATCTTATATTATAAGAATACATCTTTGAAAAAGGCGATTGAACATTTATATGTAGAAGCAGATAAGGCGTATAAGGATGGAGCGAATATCCTGATTCTTTCTGACCGCGGAGTCGATGAGAACCATGTAGCAATTCCTTCTTTATTAGCTGTTTCAGCATTACATCAGCATCTGGTTGTAACAAAGAGAAGAACTTCACTGGCTATGATTCTTGAAAGTGGAGAACCAAGAGAAGTACATCATTTTGCTACTTTGTTAGGATATGGTGCATGTGCAGTTAACCCATATCTTGCACAGGAATCGATTCATCAGTTAATTGAGATGAATATGTTAGACAAAGATTATTATGCAGCAGTAAATGATTACAATAATGCCATTTTACATGGTATTGTTAAGATTGCTTCTAAGATGGGTATTTCAACAATTCAGTCATATCAGGGTTCACAGATTTTTGAAGCTGTTGGAATCTCGAAAGAAGTGACAGACCAGTACTTTACCAATACAGTTTCCCGCGTTGGTGGTGTAACATTAAAAGATATTGAAGTTTCCGTTGATCATTTGCATTCAAAAGCATTTGATCCATTGGGACTTGGTGTGGATCTGACATTAGACAGTATTGGAACACACAAGGAAAGAAGTGGAAAAGAAGAGCATTTGTATAATCCACAGACAATTCATTTGTTACAGTTAGCAACACGTACCGGAGATTATAATTTATATAAAGAATATACCAAGTTAATTAATGAACAGATGGAACCTGTTAATTTAAGAGGTCTGATGGACTTTAATTTCCCTAAGAAGGGAATTCCAATCGATCAGGTTGAGAGCGTGGATTCGATTGTAAAGAGATTTAAGACAGGTGCAATGTCTTATGGTTCTATTTCAAAGGAAGCTCACGAATGTATGGCAATCGCTATGAACATGATTCATGGTAAGTCAAACTCTGGTGAAGGTGGAGAAGACCTTGAAAGATTAGAGATTGGAGAGGACGGATTGAATCGTTGTTCTGCAATCAAGCAGGTTGCTTCCGGAAGATTTGGTGTTACATCAAGATATCTTACAAGTGCAAAAGAGATTCAGATTAAGATGGCTCAGGGTGCAAAACCGGGAGAAGGTGGACATCTTCCAGGAAAGAAAGTATATCCATGGATTGCTAAGACAAGACATTCAACTCCGGGTGTAAGTCTGATTTCACCTCCACCACATCACGATATTTATTCAATCGAAGATTTGGCACAGTTGATTTACGACTTAAAGAATGCCAATAGAGATGCAAGAATCTCTGTTAAGCTTGTTTCAGAAGCCGGTGTTGGTACAGTTGCTGCCGGTGTTGCCAAGGCAGGTGCCGGAGTTATCCTGATTTCAGGATTTGACGGTGGAACAGGTGCCGCACCAAGAAACTCTATTTACAATGCAGGTCTTCCTTGGGAACTTGGATTAGCTGAGGCTCACCAGACATTAATTCAGAATGATTTAAGAGATCGTGTTGTTGTAGAGACAGACGGTAAGTTAATGACAGGACGTGATGTTTTAGTTGCAGCATTATTAGGAGCAGAAGAGTTCGGATTTGCAACAGCTCCATTGATTACAATGGGTTGTGTTATGATGAGAGTCTGCAACTTAGATACTTGTCCGGTAGGTGTTGCCACACAGAATCCAGAGCTTCGTAAGAGATTCAAGGGTAAACCAGAATATATTGTAAACTTCATGAAGTTTATTGCACAGGATTTAAGAGAATATATGGCACAGTTAGGAATCCGTACTGTGGATGAATTAGTAGGACGTGTAGATTTATTGAAAGAGAAGTCAGATCTTACAGGAAATGCAGCAAAGGTTGATTTATCAAGAATCTTAGATACAGAATACTGTAAATACAGAGTAAAATATGACAAGAAGAATCTATATGACTTCCAGTTAGCTAAGACATTAGATGAAAAAGTATTATTAAAAGAGTTTAAGACAGCACTTGATAAGAAGCAGAAGCGCAGTATTGAGTTAAATGTAGTAAATACAGACCGTTCATTCGGAACAATTTTAGGTTCTGAAATCACAAAGAAATATGGTGATGATAAGCTTGAAGATGATACATTTACAGTAAAATGTAATGGATCCGGTGGACAGAGTTTTGGTGCGTTTATTCCTAAGGGATTAACACTAGAACTTGTGGGAGACAGTAACGATTACTTTGGTAAAGGTCTTTCAGGTGGTAAGCTGGTTGTATATCCTCCAAAGGGTGTGAAGTTCAAAGAAGACGAGAACATTATTATCGGTAACGTTGCATTATATGGTGCAACAAGTGGATGCGCTTATATCAATGGTGTAGCAGGAGAACGTTTCTGCGTTCGTAATTCCGGTGCAACAGCAGTTGTAGAAGGTGTCGGCGATCATGGATGTGAATACATGACAGGTGGACGTGCCGTAATTCTTGGACAGACAGGAAAGAACTTTGCAGCAGGTATGAGCGGTGGAATTGCTTATGTTTTAGATGAAGACAGAAAGCTTTATACAAGATTAAATAAGGAATTAGTATCATCTACAGAAGTAACAGATAAATATGATATCTTAGAATTAAAGAAGATGATCGAGGATCATGTTACTTACACAAATTCTAAGAAAGGTAAGATGATTCTTGATAATTTCGCAGAGTATCTTCCTAAATTTAAGAAGATTATTCCACACGATTATCAGAAGATTACTCAGACCATTTTACAGATGGAAGAGAAGGGATTAAGCAGTGAACAGGCACAGATTGAAGCATTTTATGCAACAATCTCTGGTAAGTAGGAGGAAGAACAATGGGAAAACCAACAGGATTTTTAGATTATGATCGTGAAAATGCAGCAGCAATCGCTGTAAAGCAGAGAATTAAAAACTTTAACGAATTCCATACTCCTCTTTCGAAGGAAAAACAACAGTTGCAGGGAGCCAGATGTATGGATTGTGGCGTTCCATTTTGTCAGGCAGGAATGGTTATTTCAGGAATGGTTTCAGGTTGTCCGTTAAACAACCTGATCCCTGAATGGAATGATTTGATTTGCAATGGAAACTGGGAGCAGGCTTATCACAGACTGCATAAAACAAATAATTTTCCAGAATTTACATCCAGAGTGTGTCCTGCTTTATGTGAGAAGGCATGTACTTGTGGCTTGAATGGAGAGGCAGTTTCTGTTCGTGAAAATGAATATGGTGTAATTGAAAATGCATATGAGCAGGGTTATGCAAATCCAAAGCCTCCAAAGGTTCGTACTGGAAAGAAAGTAGCAGTTATTGGATCAGGTCCTTCCGGACTAGCAGCTGCAGACCAGTTGAATCAGAGAGGACATGAAGTAACGGTATATGAAAGAGCAGATAAGATTGGTGGATTGCTTCGTTACGGTATTCCAAATATGAAACTTGAGAAACAGATTATTGACCGCAAGGTAACAGTAATGGAAAAAGAAGGTGTGAAATTCATTCCAAATACAAATGTTGGAAAGGATTTGAAAGCAGATGAGCTTTTAAAACACTATGATCGTGTGATTCTTGCATGTGGAGCATCGAATCCAAGAGATATTAAAGTTCCGGGAAGAGATGCAAATGGAATTTATTTTGCAGTAGATTTCCTTACTTCTACAACAAAGAGTTTGTTTGAATATAACTTGAAAGAAGGAACTTATATCAGTGCGAAGGGCAAGCATGTTATCGTTATTGGTGGTGGTGATACCGGTAATGACTGTGTTGGAACAAGTATCCGTCATGGTGCTGCATCAGTAACCCAGCTTGAGATGATGCCAAAGCTTCCAGAGCACAGAGCTGAAAATAATCCATGGCCGGAATGGCCAAGAGTCTGCAAGACAGATTATGGTCAGGAAGAGGCAATCACAGTATTTGGAGAAGATCCAAGAATCTATCAGACAACAGTGAAGGAATTCAAGGCAGATGAAAAAGGAAATCTGAAAGCAGCTGTTTTGGTAAAACTAGAAGCTAAGAAAGATCCAAAGACCGGAAGAATGAATATGACACCGGTAAAAGGATCTGAATGGGAAGTTCCATGTGAATTAGTATTAATTGCAGCAGGATTCTTAGGAAGTGAAAGTTATGTAACAAAGAATTTTGGTGTAGAAGTAGATGCCAGAACAAATGTAAAGACAGAAGCCGGAAAGCATGCAACAAATGTAAAGAACGTCTTTACAGCAGGTGATATGCATAGAGGACAGTCATTAGTTGTCTGGGCAATTCGCGAAGGTCGTGAAGTGGCCAGAGAAGTAGATGAAAGCCTTATGGGATATACACAATTATAAAAAAGACAGACAGGAGAGTTCATTCGTGTAGATAAAACTTTCCTGTCAGATAAGAGAGAAGCTATTGTTTTAGAAATTATTACTTCTAAAACAATGGCTTCTTTTTTGTGAAAATATATCATTAAAATATAAAAAAGAGAATTAAAATTAAAAATACTTGCATGAAAAGCATGCAATGATATATAATTTTAATCATAATACGGAAAGTAAATTAGATAAAAATAAGGGATAGATGGGAAAAAGAATAAATATGAAGAAAAAAATAGTAGCAATTTTTCTCATGTTTACGGTTGTATTATCAAGCAGTTGTAATGTAACACATGAGTTAAAAAAAAGTTTTGGAAAAACAGTGAATATACAGGATGTGTTTGAGGAAACATGTGCCTATGGAAATACAGAATTAATAGATGAACTGCTAGATACAGGAGAAATTACACAGGAAACATTGAATAATGGTTTAGGACGAGCAACAGGGAATATGTGTGATATTTATTTGACAATGACACACTTGATTCAGAAAGGAGCGGATGCCAATACAGGTGAATTACTTTGGCAGGCAGCATATAATGATCTTATTTTCCAATTAGCAGCATTGTTGACAGACAAGAAATTAGATATTAATAAAAAAAGTATGGGAAAGTACAGTGCGTTATATATGGCAATGGAAAATCATAGAGGAGGAATGGATTATACAGCCTATAACAATTCCAAGATGTTGTTAGATAAGGGGGCAGAGATATATCCGGAGATGTTTCAGAATGAAGGGGATAGTAAGGAACCCCAATATTCCTATAATCAATTATCTTCAAGTGTATCATCTGCCAGACTGTTAGTGACAGAATATTTAAAGAAAAAGGACGATATTGATATTCCAGAAGCATTAAAGTATGCATTATGCGGGGAAAGTGCAAAATGTATTCAGAGTATAAGAGAAGGAAAAGAGGAAATAACAGAATCAGATCAGACTATAATTCAGGAATATGTCTGCTGTTATGGAACACCAGAAGAGTATGAAGAACTGTATAAGAAATATGGAGAGAAATACAAAATATCTTATCCACGAATTGCAGAATGTGGGAATACGGAAATGTTGAGATATCTCTTTAAGAAAAATGAGGTAAAGATAGATTATAAAAAAGTAGGGCAGTTAGACTTGTCACTAGATAAATATGAAGAATGTTTAGATTATGCTGCATTATGGGGACATTATGATACCTGCAAGTTTTTGTGTGAGTCAGGAATGCGTTCAGCTAAAGCAATTGGTTGTGGATATTCTGCCCTTTCGTATGCTATCAGTTCAGGAAATGTGAAGTTGATAAAATATTTGTATAATTATATTAAAAGTTACGAAGGTAAAATAACAGAAGAATATCTGGGAGATACGATTGAACTTTGTGAGAAAAAGTGGGGAAGTTATATGCCACTTGATGATAAAAGAAAAGAGATTTACGATTTTTTATTTTCAAAGGGACATAATTTTTCGGATTTTCAAATGATATATTCTGATGAAGCTACTAATGAGTATCTGATAGAACATGGCATGAAAGTATCAGATGAAAATATAAATTATATGGCATCCCATAATCAAAAGAAAGCATTAGAAGCAGCCTTTAAAAAGGGATATCATCCGGTAGATGAAACACTTAGAAATGCTGTGGTTCATGGCTCTTCTGACACTGTAAAATTAATTCTGGATAATGGTGCAGAAATACCAGATGATATTCTCAATAGTGCAGTGTTAGCATCAAAGGCAACCGTAAAAGTATTAATTGATGCGGGAGCGAATAAAGATTTGAAATTAAAAAGTATTACTCTGATTACAGGGGATACAGAATTAGGTGATTATGATTTAAAGGATTGTTATAAGATGAATGCGAGGGAAGATTTATTAGAATTACTGGATTAGAAATAGGAATAGGAATAGGGATAGGAAGACTTCTTTATTGGCAGACTGCTGAATGGAGGAGTCTTTTTTTGTTAAAATTGATTTTTACTTTTTTTTACGTTATAATTTTATTTTACGTAATCTGACGGTATAAGGAAAGAAAATGTCAGAAAGAGAAATGAGGAAAAAAATGAGATTTTATATGCTTGATAACCAGGATTCTTTTGTATACAACCTTGTGGCGTATTTGGAAGAAGAGGGGCAGGAAATTGTAGTAGAAAAGATTGGAAGGCCATTGACTGCATTAGAAAATGGACAGTGGGACGGAATCATACTTTCTCCGGGACCGGGGAAACCAGAGGATGCAAAGGAAGCAAATGATGTACTAGAACGTTTTGGAGGGAAAGTCCCTATTTTGGGAGTTTGCCTGGGACATCAGGTAATAGGATATCATTATGGAGGAAAAGTTGTTCATGGATCGTCACCGATGCATGGGAAAATATCAACCATCCGGCATAATGGGAAAGGTCTTTTTTATAACCTTCCGGCACAATATCAGGTGACAAGATATCACTCTCTTGTAATTGACAGTGAACATTTACCAGAGGGATTTGAAGTAGATGCTAAGACCGAGGATGGAACAATCATGGCAATCTCACAAAGTACAAAGGAGATTTACGGTGTGCAGTTTCATCCAGAAGCATTATTAACAGAATATGGACATGAACTGATTCGTAATTTTATATCGATATGCGAAGAACACAAGAAGAAGCAAATGCCGGTAGTTAGAAAGGTAAAGGAATACCGGCCTGTTTTTCAGATTTACCAGATGTTAACGGAAGAGGAAAAAAAGGATGCGGCTTTACTAGAGTCTTCACTTGTAAATGAGCTGGGACAATTTTCAATTCTTGGAAGGAAGTCCTACCATCAAATGGAAAAGAAAAATGGAAAGCTTTATGTAAATGGAGTACGAAAAGAAATAGATTTTGGCGAATATGTGAAGCAATATTTTGCAGAACATAAACAGGAAAATCCAACGGCATTGCCGCTCTTATCCGGTGCGATTGGCTATTTTAGTTATGACTATGGAAAAGCAGATACAGAACAGAATATTCCGGAAAGTATTTTGACTTTTTATGATCAGTTTTGGATTGAAGATTGTAAGGAAAAGGAATTATATTTTGTATCGAATCAAAAATTGCAGTCCGCACAGGAGGGAATGCAGGAGATTTTAAGCAGGCAGATGGAAATTTCTCACAGACAGCCTGAAAAGTATAAGACAGAGATGTTGTTTGATTTTACGAAAAAGGAATATGAGGATGCTATTCAAAGATTGAAACAATATATCATAGATGGAGAGGTCTATATTGCAAATATGACACAGCAGCTAGAAATAAAAAGTCAGATGGAGCCATTTGCTTTGTATGAAATATTAAGGACTGAGAATCCGTCTCCATTTGGTGGATTTTTGAATTATGGCGGATTCCAGATTGTATGTGCTTCACCAGAGCGGTTTATGAGGGTAAAAGACCGAATGATAGAGACACGACCGATAAAAGGAACCAGAAAAAGAGGAGCTGATATGGCAGAAGATCAGCAGTTAAAGGAAGAACTAGTTCATTCAAAAAAAGATAGAAGCGAATTATTAATGATTGTAGATTTAGAACGAAATGACCTGAATAAAATCTGTGAACCTGGAAGTGTGAAGGTAGAGAATCTTTTTACCGTCGAGTCTTATGCAACGGTGCACCATTTAGTTGCAGAAGTGAAGGGAAAATTGAAAAAAAATGCTGATTTGATTGATGTAATAGAGGCAACATTTCCGGGCGGTTCGATTACAGGGGCACCTAAACAGAGAGCTATGGAGATTATTGATGAATTAGAACATCATAAACGGGGAATTTACACAGGGACAATCGGCTATTTTTCTTTAGATGGAGATATGGATATGAATATTGTGATACGGACAGCTATTTATCAAAATGGAAAATATTGCATTGGGGCAGGGGGTGGAATTACCTGCGAATCCGAAGAAGAGGCAGAATATGAGGAAACATTGCAGAAGGCCAAAGCATTTATAGAGGCAGTAAAGTAATAGAGAAAAGAATTACCAAATATTACTTGTATCTTTTGAAGACAGCTTATGTTATGATCTTGCTGTAACAAAAAAGAAATAGTTACGAAATAAAAATGTAACTTTTGAAATGGAGGTCAAAATGAAGAAGCTACTTATAGGTACAGCAGTAACAGTATTAGGATTGACAGGATGTTTTGGTATGTCTGCAAAGGCAGCGGAAAATCAATGTTTACAAAGAGTCATTGTTCTTAATGGAAATCAGACTGTAGATTGTCAGGATACAGATTGCCAGAAAATATTAGGAAACTGTCAGGAGAATGGAAATTACAATATTGCCGATATTTGTGAGAAACTTGGTCAATGTGATATCTCTGGAATTCAGAATATTTTATGTGGCAATCAAAAACCAGAAAATCAGAAACCAGAAAACCAGCAGCCGGAAAACCAGAAACCGGAAAATCAGAAGCCGGAACAGGCAGACAAAACATTTGCAAGACAGGTTGCAGATTTGGTTAATGAGGAGAGAGCAAAGGCTGGATTGGAAGCGGTAACAGTGGATGAGAAGATAGAATCGGCAGCATTGGTAAGAGCAAAAGAAATTGAGCTGTCTTTTTCACATACAAGACCAGATGGAAGAAGCTTTAGCACAGTATTAACAGAAAATGGTATTTCGTTTCAGAGCTCAGGAGAAAATATTGCATGGGGACAATCATCACCAGAAGAAGTAATGAATGGATGGATGAATAGTAGTGGACATAGAGCGAATATTCTGAATCCTGATTTTAAGAAAATCGGAGTGGGATTCTATCAGAATCAGGCAGGAAGAAAGTTTTGGACACAATTATTTGTGAAATAAAAAAAGTTATGTATCTTCTTATGGAAGAGACGATCATCTTATTAGTCACATAAGGAAAATGGCTGAAAAAGACGTTAGATTCAGAAACATCGAATTTAACGTCTTTTTTTCTGCAATATAATTTGCTAAAATAATGTTAAATCTATCAGGTGGGAAAGAAGGGATGGAATGGATTATAAAAATATCGCAAAAGAAATTTATGAGAATATTGGTGGTAAGCAGAACATAGTATCTGCAACGCATTGTGTGACAAGACTCAGACTGGTTGTGAAAGACAATACCAGGTGCAAAAAAGAGGTACTTGAAAATATACAGGAAGTAAAGGGGGTTTTTGAAGCATCTGGTCAGTTGCAGATTATTCTTGGAACGGGTATCGTCAATAAAGTCTTTGAGGAATTTATTAATATTGCAGGAATGAAAGCGGTTAGTCAGGAAGAAGTGAAGCAGGAAGTAATGGCAAAACAAAACATCTTCAGGAAAATGATTCAGATATTAGGTGATGTTTTTGTACCGATTATTCCTGCAATTGTGGCGAGTGGATTATTAATGGGGCTGCTAGAGGGATTAAGTAAAGTATTTCCGAATATGCAGAATTCTGGCTTTTATACAATCATTCATCTTTTTAGCAATGCAGCATTTGTATTTTTGCCGATATTAATAGCAATTAGTGCAGCGAAGACATTCGGTGGGAATGTGTATCTTGGTGCAGTGATTGGAATGATTATGATTCATACGGATTTACTCAGTGCATGGTCCGTATCTACAGCGGAGTCGATTCCGACAGCAAGTGCATGGTTTGGTCTTTATCAGATTAAACTGGTAGGATATCAGGGGCATGTGATTCCAGTTGTGATTGCAGTCTGGTTCATGAGTAAATTAGAGAAAAAATTACATAAAATCGTACCGGAGATGCTGGATTTATTTATTACACCATTGGTAACAGTACTTGTTACAGGATATTGTACATTAACAATTTTTGGACCGGTATTTTCATGGCTTGAAAATGGTGTTTTGCGTGGAGTGCAGACACTGATTAGTTTTCCATTTGGAATTGGCTCGGCACTTGCAGGAGCTGTTTATGCACCAACTGTAGTGGCAGGAGTTCATCATATGTACAATGCTCTGGAGGCTGGTTTGATTAGTGCAAATGGAATAGATACCTGGATGCCGATTGCGACGGCAGCAAATGTAGCACAGGGAGCAGCGGCACTTGCCCTTGCGTTAAAGACAAAAAACCAGAAATTAAAAAGCGTGGCACTGCCCGCTTCTCTGTCAGCCTTTCTTGGAATTACAGAACCGGCTATTTTTGGAGTGAATTTAAGATATATTCAATGCTTTATAGCAGGATGTATAGGAGGTGCAGCAGGAGGACTGGTAGCAGGAATAACAGGAATTGGTTCCACAGCCTATGGGATAACCGGATTATTTGGATATTTGATTACGACAGATTATGTGATTCCTTATACAATGGTTATGGTTGTTGCAGCAGCAGTAGCATTTGTTTTTTCATGGGTGCTGGCAAAAAAAGAATAATTAGGAGAAAAATATAAGTGAAAAAGAGAAAGATAAAAATAGTGATAATAGGAATTCTTTGTATTGGCCTCATAGGAACAGGATTATATTTCTGGAATCCGGCAAAAGCAAAACCAGAAAGGGTAACATTTCGTTATTTAGATTTTAAAAAAGTTACAAAGAAAGATGTAGAATGTATCAAAAATATGACAGAAGATGAATGGAGTGAGGCAGGTTGCATGCCGCTCTCAACAGAATGGCAATCAGATGAAACAGACTATGGATATGTTTTTGAAATTGATTATGCAGTGCACATTGATACCATATTTGAAGAAAAAAGTTGCAGGGTAAGTTCGGAGGTTGAAATCGAGGGAGAACTAAAAAATTATTTATTTTGTTACGAAGCTTTTCCGGATGAACCGTTTAATACAGATCCAGAGTGTATAGGAAGATATATTGTGACGGTATATGGGATTACCAAAGGAAAAAGTAAAGAAGAATTGCAAAAGTTAATAGATAATGTAACATTGCATTTAAAGATTCAGAATGCCAATACATTGCAGGTGAAACAGAAAACTATTTCATATCATGGATTTACTCCAAAATTGATTGTGGAAGATGGAAGGGAATCTGGAATTTTAGATACTATAAAAGAGGTAAAAGAGAAAAAATGAGTTTTATCAGTGTAAAGGAAATATCTAAAGAGTATTTACAGGGAAAAGAAAAGAACAGAGTATTAGATCATGTAAGTCTAGAAGTGGAGCAGGGTGAATTTCTTGCAATTACAGGTGAATCAGGAGCAGGAAAATCAACATTACTGAATGTGATTAGCACCATTGATCAGGTTAGTGAAGGATGCATTGAGTATAATGGAACAAGGATTGATCATTTATCGCAGAAAGATGCAGCTAAATTAAGGTTAGAGCAGTTTGGTTTTGTATTCCAGAAATATTATCTTATGCCCAATCTGAATGTATATGATAATATTGTACTTCCTATGATAATGGCAAAAAGAAATATAGAGGAAGCATATTTAAAGGAAATAGCAATATTATTAGAGATTGAGAATCAGATTTATAAAATGCCCGATGAATTATCAGGAGGTCAGCAGCAAAGAGTAGCGATTGCAAGGGCATTGTTACATCATCCCAAAGTGATTTTTGCGGATGAACCGACAGGGAATCTAGACAGTAGAAATGGACAGATTGTTTTTGAATTGTTAAAACAATGTGCTCATAAATACAAACAGACCGTTTTTTTTGTTACCCATAATAAGGAATTAGCAGAAAGTACGGATCGAAAAATTGTATTAAGGGATGGTGCTATTGTTGAAAAATAAGTCAAATGAAAAAATGATAAAAAAATGTTTGTTTTCAAAAGTTAGTTATAGCCGTTTTCTCTTTTTTATTTGTTTTATCTGTATCTTTATTTTTTCGATGTATGTAATGGTATATCAGGCAGAAAAGCAAAATTATATTACATTAGCTGTAGAAGAAACAGGAGAATATGATTATCTTTTTAAAGTTGCGACGAAAGAACAACAAAGTGTAATGGAAAAAGAAAATTATATAAAGAAGCTAAATGTTGCAGAGATTGAACCTGGAATTGTGGAAAAACGTGAAGTGGTATGTGAATATATGGATGAAGATAGTTGGAAAAATTCTGATCTCCATCTGCAGACGGGTGAGTTTCCTAAGAAAGAAGATGAAATCGCTGTAGAAAAATGGTTTCTTACACAGATTGGGATTACAACGGAGGATGTGATTGGTACCGAAATAAAGATATATGACAAGGATAAGAAATCATATGCAAAAAAAAGAATTACAGGAACTATTACGAATTTGAATACCAAGTCACAGGAAGAACAAGGAACAGAGGGACTTCCATATATTCTGTTAAACAGAAAATTCCACCAGAAAACAGGGGAAAGTGGATATCGAAATATCTATGTGGTAGATAAACAACCTCAAAAAGCAGAAAGTCATTTTGAAACATTAAAGAAAAAGGCGGAGAAAAAAGGGGATGTAAATGCCAGGTTTAATGAAGCTTTGTATGTTGCAAGAGGGTATGGAGAAAATGCCATTATATTATATTTAACAAATTATGTGATGTTTCTTTTTCTGGTGATTATAATGGGAATTTTTATGATTATGATGGTAAATAGTGTAATGGCACTTTATATGAAGAGTCAGAAAGATGCAGTCAGCATATTGAAATTAGTTGGAGCACCAATAAAAATGTTGTCTGTAACAGTAAGAAAATATATTGGAAAAATCCTCTTGGCAGGTGGTATTTCCGGAGCAATTACGTCGGTAGTGCTTTTTCATTTTTTTCAATATATATCAGGAAAGTATTTTGGAAACTCTGAAAGTTTAGGCACGCATATACCGTTTGGCTGGATGGGAGCAGCAATTGTTGTTTGCCTTTTTACAGCAGAATATATTATCACAGACAAATTTAAAATAATAGAAAAAAGGACTGCGTATCAGGTGGTTTCAGAAATTGGAGATGATGAAGGAAAAGGGAAGAGGCCACATTTTGGGACATTATTTACGAACAGAAGATTCTGTAAATTAAAAATGGCATTTAGAAATATCAGGGCAAGTAAGTGGCAGAAGATAAGTTTAATTTTGTGTATTAGTTTTTCAGTGGCATGTGTATCCATTCTTGGAGCACAGGTAAAACGGGTACAAAATACAGCAGATAATAATGATGGATATCAATATGAGATAAAAATGCAGGACGCTTATATGGATGGAAAAATAGTAGAAGCTTCGTGCCGGCAAAATAATCTTTTAAAAATATGTAGCCAATATCATATCACGCCTTTTTTGAATGAATACCAATATAGCACAGGATTTAAATTAAAGAAAAAATATCTGACCGAAGAATATAGAAAAATGCTAAGCAAAGATGTTGTGAAAAAACAAGAATTAGATTTCGGGCAGACATATGTGGAACAGTCAATTGCTGTTATGGGTTATTCAGATGAAATGTTAAAAGAACTTGGAAAGAAAAATGGATGTGAGATTCCAAAGCTGAAAAAAGGAGAAGGAATTTTTCTACAAAGGACTGTAAATGGAAATAATACAGGATCTGTTGCCTTAAAACCATTAACAGGCGACTCTTTTTCGCTAACGGGAAATCCTAAAACAGATAAGCATGGAAATGTAATTAGTGAGGATATGAATATCAAGGTTGTTGGTTCTGTAAAAAATGCATGCGTATATCCGGATGTGAATGAAAATTATTTATTATTAATTGTAAGCAGGGATACCTATAATGATTTATATAATGAGAGTAATTTATATAGTTTTTATTTTACTACCAGCCAACAGGAAGGTGTTCAGAAAATAAAAGAAGAAGTAGCAGGCTGTAGTTTTATAAAATTCATAGATCATCAGGAGGAAATCAGGCAGACAAAAAAGAATTATTATCAGTCTTTGATGATATATAGTGCTATTTTTGTGTGTGCATTGTTAGGAATTTTTATTAATATTTGTTTATTGTGGATTTTTGAATTAAAGACGAAAAAATATGAGAGGACACTTATGAATTATTTAGGCATTTCCGGGAAGGTTCAATATCAGATTTTTGTCATAGAAATCACCATTATTTATCTGATAGGATTGATTCTTGGAATTGCAATTACTAAGGGGATTATTTATCTGTTACATACGATTGTTATCATGGATCATAATAATTTATCGTCACAAATGCTTGTCATTTGCAGTGGATTAGTGGCAACAAGTTATTTAGGTTCGATTTATGTCGGATATAAAAAAATGAAATATAATTAAGAAAAAGGTGTATGAGAATAGAAAATCATACACCTTTTTTGACAAAACAGGGGGAATATGATATACATGGTGGAAGAAAGGTTGGTATAATGAATGAAAATAGAACTTGATGATGGATTTTATTTTGGAATTGGTGCATTTGAAACGATTTGTATGAAGAATGGAATACCGGTTTTATTAGAGAAACATCTTGTACGGTTAAGTGAATCGCTTGATTTTATGGGCTTGAAGAGGAAAATCACAAGGGAAGATGTTTTTTCTTATATCCATAAATTAGGTGACAGTGAGAAAGTGGGGAAAAGAATCTTAAAGGTGGCTGTTTCGGAGGAGAATACGATTTTTTCTACAAGGGATCATCACTATACAGAGGAAATGTATCAAAAAGGATTTCAGGTGTGTATCAGCAAATGGCGCAGGAATGAGACGTCTCCATTTGTTTCTCATAAAATTCTAAATCATGCAGAAAATATAATAGGAAAACGGCAGGCTGCATTAGAGAATCAGGATGAATTACTTTTTTTGAATACAGAAGGTTTTGTAAGTGAGGGAAGCTGTAGCAATATTTTTTTTGTAAAAGGAAAGCAGCTGATTACGCCGTCTCTTGACTGTGGACTTTTACCGGGAGTGATGAGGAATACCATCTGTGAAGGTGAGGATGTAGAAGAGAGGAAGATATCTTTAGAAGAAATCGGAGAGTTCGATGAATGTTTTCTGACGAATTCGATTATGGGAATTATGAGTGTTAATGCAATCGGAAATCATTTTTTTGTGAAGAGAGAGAGAACAGAACAATTGCAGGAAAAATATCGAAAATTTTTCTAATGAAAAAGGATGGAGGAGAAAAGAAGAAAGAAGAAAGGAAGAGTGAAAATATGAAGGAAGAAATATTGGTGCAGTTTCGTGAGGATTTGAAGGAATTTCATGAAATGACAAGGAAATTTTATCAGAAGGAGATTTCTGTACCGGAATATAAATCTTTTTCTGGTGGATTTGGAAGTTATGCCCAGAGAGGTGGAGAGAGGAGTATGTTGCGGCTTCGGCTTGCAGGAGGAGAAATAGATCAGGACAAGCTGACATTTATTGCAGACAGTATTCAAAAATATCAGATTGATAAAGCACATTTTACAACGTGCCAGACGATACAACTTCATAATCTGACACAGGAAACGGTCTGTGCTTTGATAGAAGAAGCATTGGATCATGGAATTATTACAAGAGGTGGCGGAGGAGATTTTCCGAGAAATGTGATGTGTTCTCCATTATCTGGTGTAGAATCTGGGGAAGCGTTTGATGTTATGCCTTATGCGAAGGAGGCGGGAGATTATCTTCTTACACTGATTTCGACTGTAAAACTTCCAAGAAAGCTGAAAGTATGTTTTTCAAATGGACGAAAAAACGAGCCACATGCCACATTTCGGGATCTTGGTTTTGTAGCAAAAGAAAATCAGACATTTGATGTATATGCAGCGGGAGGACTGGGAAATAAGCCGAAGTTTGGTGTTCTGGTAGCAGAAAATATTGAGCCGGATAAGATTTTATATTGTGTGAAGGCAATGGTAGACGTTTTTACCCAGTATGGAAATTATGAAAGTCGTGCAGCATCGAGAAGCCGGTTTTTACAGGATACCTTAGGGGTGGAAGGATTACAAAAAGCATTTGCGGAAAAGTTAGAGAAAAATCTACAGACAGAACAGTTAGATTTAGATATTTCAAAGATAGAAGAGCAACAGAAAAAAGAACAGGAAATTCTTGCAAAAAAACTGAAACATGTAGAGAAAGAAGACCTTGCATTTGCACAGAATCCACGTGTGACTGCACAAAAGCAGAAAGGACTTTATGCAGTAGAATTTCATCCCACAGGAGGAATTGTACCAACTGGATTTTTAGAAAAATTATCGGAAATCGTTGCAAATATGGACGGAGTGAAGATTCGGCTGATGCCAAATCAGGGATTATCTGTGATTCACCTGTTGAAAGAAGAGGCAGAACAGATTTTGTCCATGACAAAGGAAGATGATGGAACGGTCTTTCAGAGGTCGACAGCCTGTATCGGAGCAGATATCTGTCAGGTTGGAATTGGAAAATCTCAGGCCATGCTGCAGTTGTGTATGGAACGGGTAAGAAAAGAGCATTTTGCCAATGGAACCTTGCCGGCAATTCATATCTCAGGTTGTCCGTCTTCCTGCTCTGCACATCAGACAGCGGCAATCGGTATGAGAGGTGGAAAGAAAAAAACTGAGAATGGTCTGCAGGATGCATTTGCTGTCTACGAGAATGGATGTGAAGAAATGGGAAAGGAACAGATGGGACGGGAAGTTGGTGTCATGCTGGTTGAAGATATCCCTGAATTTTTAGTAGACTTAGGTCATGCAGTAGAAAAAAGTGGAATGACATATGAAGAATTTCGGAAAAATTATCCGGAACGGATCGATGAAATAGCATCCAATTATTTATAAAAATTCTTCTTAAAAAAATTTTAAGAAAGATTTAGTAGAAAACAAAAGTGCTTTGAGGTAAAATAAATCCTAAGCAATCTAAGTATGAGGCGTAAAGATTGACGATAGAGAACGTTAAGGAGAAAACATGGAAGAGGTAACATACATTGGACATAGTGGATTTTCTTTAGAGACAGATCATGTGACATTTTTGTTTGATTATGATCATGGAGATTTAAGTCAGCTGAATCGGGAGAAAGCATTAGTTGTTTTTGTAAGTCATAAGCATGCAGACCATTATAATCCGAAGATATTTGAATTGATTCATGAATATCCAGAGGTGTTGTATATTTTATCGAAGGATGTTCCTGTGAAACGTGAAATAGAGCAGTATGCGAAACAGGGGATTTTGCTGCAGGATCATATTTTGAAGGTTGGTTTTGATTCAGAATACAGACAAGAACTTTCCGATGGCAGTCTGTTAGAGATTACAACACTTAAGTCGACGGATTTGGGTGTGGCTTTTTTACTAAAATATGAAGGCCGGACTTATTATCATGCGGGAGATTTAAATTTGTGGTTATGGAAGGAAGAAGGAAAGGAATATAATGATAAAATGAGCAGAAAGTATTTTCTTCAGTTAGAGAAGTTAAAGGGAATGCTCATTGATATTGCATTTGTTCCGCTTGATCCAAGGCAGGAGGAAGATATGTTTGCCGGAATTGCTTCTTTTATGGAGTACACGAAGGCAAAAGTGGTTTTTCCGATGCATTTTTGGGGAAAATATCAGGTGATTCCGGAATTTATACAGAGATATCAAAAGTATCAGGACAGAATACGAATCATAGAAAGAGAGGGACAGAAATACCATGAGATTTAAGATGGTTCATGAGAATTACAATGTTTTTGATTTAGAAAAATCAATGAAGTTTTATGAAGAAGCATTAGGGTTAAAGGAGAAAAGCCGGATTGAGGCAGAGGATGGCTCATTTATCATTGTTTATGTAGGAAATGAAGAGTCTGATTTTGTTTTAGAACTGACCTGGATGAGAGATATGGAACGGGCCTATGATTTAGGAGACTGTGAATTCCATCTGGCATTTGAGACAGAGAATTTTGATGAAGCACACGCACTTCATGAGAAAATGGGATGTATCTGCTTTGAAAATCCGGAGATGGGAATTTATTTCATTCAGGACCCGGATGGATACTGGCTTGAGATAATACCGTCTAAGAAAGAAAAGATAGGTAATTGCGAAACTCGCTTTGCGAGTTTGCAATCTTAATCCCCAAACAAGGAAGTCACTTTGCTCAAGCAAGA
>CAKRHW010000009.1 GCA_934339365.1 uncultured Lachnospiraceae bacterium
TTATTAAACTTATCTGAAAATCTCTTTTGGAAATCTTCGGGATGGTTTAAATATTGTTCAGTTTTCAATGTTCTAAACTTGTTTGTTGCTGTCTCAGTGACAGCTTGTTAATTATATCACTTTCATTTTATCTTGTCAAGCACTTTTTTATTTTTTATTTTCTATTTTCTCAAGTGCTTTCAAGCAGAAAGCTTTGATATTATATCATTGTTGTCTGTTTTTGTCAAGCACTTTTTTATTTTTTTCTAAAATCGTCAGATTTGAAATAAATATTTTTCGTTCTTTTTATCAGCAACGTTGTATATTCTATCACTTTAATTCTCTCTTGTCAAGAACTTTTTTCATTTCTTTAAGAGAATTATTAAGGATTGGTGATATTCCAATTCCTTAAACGGAGAAAGAGGGATTTGAACCCTCGCGCCGCGTGAACGACCTACACCCTTAGCAGGGGCGCCTCTTCAGCCTCTTGAGTATTTCTCCAAACACTGAATTCGTTTGATTTATTCAGTTCTCACTTAACGTGCTTTAAAAGTATACTAAATTGCTTTTTGTTTGTCAACACTTTTTTTATTTTTCTTCTAAATAATTTTTGGATAAGAAATTTCCGAATTCTGTCAGGCTTATATCTGTGAATTCGAAACTTGTCTTATCCAAGGATTACTTTTCATCTATTTAATTTATATCTTTCTATTGTGTTATGATCTATACTCTACTACTGCTGTTTCGTACAAATTGTTTCCATCTTTATCAATAACAACTACGACCGGTAAATCTTCTACTTCAAGTTTTCTGATTGCTTCTGTTCCAAGATCTTCATATGCTACAACTTCACTTTTTTTGATACATTTTGAAAGCAGAGCTCCTGCTCCACCTACTGCTGCAAAATATACGGCTTTGTTTTTCTTTATGGCGTTAATTACAGCCTCTGATCTTTTTCCTTTTCCAATCATTCCTTTTAAACCTAAATCTAAAAACTTTGGTGTATATTTATCCATTCTGCTTGCTGTTGTAGGTCCTGCTGATCCTATTACCTTCCCTGGTCTGGCTGGAGATGGGCCTAAGTAATAAATAATATTTCCCTGAAGATTGATTGGAAGTTCTTTTCCCTGCTCTAATGTTTCATACATGCGTTTATGTGCTGCATCTCTTGCTGTATAAATTGTTCCTGTTAAATACACATAATCTCCTGACTTTAACTGGTCGATTTCTTCTTCCTTGATTGGTGTATGTATATGTCTATCCATCTTACTCCTCTTTTCTGCTTTACTTTTTTATTCTTTTTCTATTATAGTACTCTGGTTATATGTCTGTTTACGTGACAACATATATTTACAGCTACCGGAAGTCCTGCAATATGTGTTGGATATGTTTCAATATTTACAGCAAAAGCGGTCTGTGTTCCACCAAGTCCTCCTGGTCCTATTCCTGATTTATTTATTTTTTCTAGTAATTCTTCTTCCATTGCCTCTACATATGGAATTTCTGAATGAACTCCTGCTGCTCTTGTTAAAGCATGTTTTGCCATTATGGCACATTTTTCAAATGTTCCTCCAATTCCCACGCCAATTACCATTGGTGGGCAGGCATTTGGTCCTGCATCTTTTACTGCCTGTAATATAGCATTTTTTACTCCTTCTATTCCATCTGCCGGCTTTAACATAAAAACTCTGCTCATATTTTCGCTCCCAAATCCTTTTGGAGCTAATGTAATGGTAACCTGATCTCCCGGTACAATCTGATAATGAATGACTGCAGGTGTATTGTCTTTTGTGTTTTCACGTTCTAATGGATCTTTTACTACTGATTTTCTCAGATAATTTTCTACATAGCCCTGTCTTATGCCTTCATTGATGGCATCTTCTAAATTTCCGCCTGTAAGATGAACTTCTTGTCCAACTTCAATAAATATAACAGCCATTCCTGTATCCTGACAAATTGGAATCGTCTCTTCCTTTGCAATCACTAAATTCTCCTGTAACTGTTGTAATACTTTTTTCCCAATTGGTGATTTTTCTTTTTGTTCTGCCTGATTTAAAGCTTCACACATGTCTTTTGACAAATGATGTGTTGCTTCAAAGCACATTTCTTTAATCTGCTTTGTAATTTCTTTTACATCCATTTCTCTCATTTTGTGTACCAAACCTTTCTTTTTTCGAATTTTATCATTCCTGTAATGCCAATTCTTTCATTTTAAGGAAAACGGATAAGATTTTCATCTTATCCGAAATTTCCTGTTTCCTCTTTTTTATCTGTACTTTTATTCTGTCTGTGTAGTTTCAGATTCTTCTGTTTGTTCTTTATTTGCTTCTGCAATCTCTGTTTCTGTTCCATTATCATCCATCGATGACTTTGTTTCTCTTACTTTTGCAATCGTTGCTACTTTTATGTCGTTTTCTGTATCTACATTCATTAATTTAACACCGACTGTGGAACGTCCAAAAATAGATACTTCACTGACCGGAATTCTGATAATAATCCCTTCATTTGTGATCATCATGATTTCATGATCTTCGTTTACTGCTTTACATCCAACAATATTTCCTGTTTTATCATTTATTTTATAGCATCTGACACCTTTTCCACCACGTCTCTGACTTGAGAATTCCGATGTCATTGTTCTTTTTCCCATTCCGTTTTCAGATACAATTAATAATGCCTCACCCTGTGTATTTAACTGCATGGCAACTGCTTCATCGTTATCTGCTAAATTAATTCCTCTTACTCCGATTGAATTTCTTCCTACTTTTCGGATATCGGTCTCTGGGAAACGAATACACTGTCCATATTTAGTAATAATAAATACATCTCTTGTATTATCTGTTGTCTTTACTTCAATTAATTCATCGTCATCCCGCAGCTGAATTCCCTGCAGACCATTCTTACGGATGTTAGCGTATTCTGTAATTGGAGTACGTTTTACAATTCCCTTTTTTGTACACATAATCAGATATTTTTTCGGATTATATTCTTTGACTGCTATCGCCGCTGAAATTTTTTCATCCGGCTGAAGTTGCAGCAAGTTGATAATCGCAGTTCCTCTTGCTGTTCTTCCTGCCTCTGGAATCTCATAACATTTTAACCGGTAGACACGTCCTTTATTTGTAAAGAACATAATATAGTGATGAGTCGTTGTCATGAAAAGTTCTGTAATGAAATCTTCATCTAACGTCTGCATTCCCTTGATTCCTTTTCCACCACGATTTTGTGCTCGGAAATTATCTACTGTCATACGTTTGATATAACCTAGATTTGTCATGGTAATTACTGTATCTTCATCTGGAATTAAATCTTCCATGGAAATATCATATTCATCATAACCAATCTTAGTTCTTCTGTCATCTCCAAACTTATCCCGGATTACAAGAATCTCGTCTTTGATAACGCCTAACAGTAACTTCTCATCACCTAAAATTGATTTTAAATAATCAATTTGTTTCTCTAATTCTGCATATTCTTCTTCGATCTTTTCCCGCTCTAAACCGGTAAGCTGTCTCAGACGCATGTCTACAATTGCCTGTGCCTGTGCATCAGAGAGTTTGAAACGGTCAATTAATCTTTGTTTTGCAACCGGTGTGTTTTCAGAACCTCTGATAATCTGAATCACTTCATCAATATAATCTAATGCAATTAATAATCCTTCTAAGATATGAGCACGTTCTTCTGCTTTATTTAAATCGTACTGGCTGCGTCTTGTTACTACATCTTCCTGATGTTTTAAATAATAGCCTAACATTTCTAAAAGTGTCAAAACTTTTGGCTCATTATTTACTAATGCCAACATGATTACTCCAAAGGTATCCTGAAGCTGTGTATGTTTATATAACCGATTCAGGATTACGTTTGCATTTGCATCTCTTCGAAGTTCGATTACAATTCGCATTCCCTGCTTATCTGATTCATCTCTTAATTCTGTGATTCCATCTATTTTTTTGTCTTTAACAAGTTCTGCAATTTTTTCAATTAATTTTGCCTTATTGACCATGTATGGAAGTTCTGTTACTACGATTCTGGTTTTTCCATTGTCCATTGGCTCAATATTAGAAACAGCACGTACTTTAATCTTACCACGTCCGGTACGATATGCCTCTTCAATTCCGCGTTTTCCTAAAATTGTCGCTCCTGTTGGAAAATCAGGTCCTTTAATTAACTCTAATAACTCTTCTGTAGTTGTCTCTTTATCTTCGATTTTGTTATCAATAATTTTAACAACACCATCGATTACCTCTCTCAAATTGTGTGGAGGAATGTTTGTTGCCATACCAACTGCGATTCCATTTGTTCCATTCACTAAAAGATTTGGAAATCTTGATGGCAATACGGTTGGTTCTTTTTCTGTCTCATCAAAGTTTGGTACAAAATCTACGGTATTTTTATTGATATCTACAAGCATCTGCATAGAGATTTTGCTTAATCTTGCTTCTGTATAACGCATTGCAGCTGCGCCATCTCCATCGACAGACCCAAAATTACCATGTCCATCCACTAATGGATAACGGGTTGACCAGTCCTGAGCCATATTTACAAGTGCTCCATAGATGGAACTGTCTCCATGTGGATGGTATTTACCCATTGTATCACCGACAATACGTGCACATTTACGGTGTGGCTTGTCTGGTCCATTGTTCAGCTCTATCATTGAATATAATACTCTTCGCTGCACTGGTTTTAATCCATCTCTTACGTCTGGAAGGGCACGAGCCGCTATTACACTCATGGCATAATCTATGTAAGATTTTTCCATGGTCTGCTTTAAATCAACTTCGTGTACCTTATCAAAGATTTTATCATCCATTCTCTGCCTCATTTCTGCGCTGCTTCTCTTTTGCACTTTTTCTGTGTTATGACGCAGCGCCGCCACTTACTTTCTAGTGCATATTTTTATTTCAATTATTCTGGCCTTTGATTAAATGTCTAAATTTCTGACATATTTTGCATTTGCCTCTATAAATTCTCTTCTTGGTTCTACCTGATCTCCCATTAATGTTGTAAATGTTAAATCAATTTCGCTTGACGTATCTTCGTCAATTGTAACCTTCAGTAAAATTCGTTTTTCAGGATCCATGGTTGTATCCCATAACTGTTCTGCATCCATTTCTCCTAATCCTTTATAACGCTGAATCTTATTCTGACCATCTCTTCCAATCTGTTCTAAGATATCATTTAACTCTTCATCGCTATATGCATAATAATTCTGTTTATTTTTTGTAATCTGATAAAGAGGTGGCTGTGCTAAATAAACATATCCCTGTTTGATTAATTCTGGCATGAAACGATAGAAAAATGTCAGCAATAATGTTGCAATATGGGCACCATCCACATCGGCATCTGTCATAATAATAATTTTATGATATCTTAATTTGGATATATCAAAATCTTCATGAATTCCGGTTCCAAATGCCGTAATCATAGCTTTAATTTCTGCATTTCCAAGAATACGGTCAATTCTTGCCTTTTCTACATTCAGGATTTTACCTCTTAATGGCAGAATTGCCTGTGTTGCTCTTGATCTTGCTGTTTTAGCTGATCCACCTGCGGAATCTCCCTCTACGATATAAATCTCACAGTTTTCCGGATTCTTATCCGAACAGTCAGCAAGCTTTCCTGGAAGGCTATTTCCCTCTAATGCAGTTTTTCTTCTCGTTAAATCTCTGGCTTTTCGTGCTGCATCTCTTGCTCTTTGGGCAAGAATTGATTTCTCGCAGATTACCTTTGCAACACTTGGATTTTGTTCTAAGAAATATGTAAGCTGCTCACTTACTACATTTTCAACAGCTCCTCTAGCTTCGCTATTTCCTAATTTTTGCTTTGTCTGGCCTTCAAATTGCGGCTCTTCAATCTTGATACTGATAATTGTTGTAATTCCTTCCCGGATGTCTTCACCTGACAGATTCGGCTCGCTGTCTTTTAATAATTTATTGCTTCTTGCATAATCATTAAAAGTCTTTGTCAAAGCACGTTTAAATCCCTCTAAATGCGTTCCACCTTCCGGAGTAATAATGTTATTTACGAAACTTAAACTATTATCTGTATAAGAATCATTATGCTGAAATGCAACTTCCACATAAACATTATTTACGGTTCCTTCGCAATAAATCACATCATTGTACAATGGCGTTTTTCCTTTGTTGAGATATGTTACGAACTCCTTAATTCCACCTTCATAATGGAATTTTTCTTCTTTTATCTCTTCGCCACGTACATCTCTTAAGATAATTTTCAGATTCTTAGTTAGAAATGCTGTCTCTCTTAATCTGGTTTTTAACACATCATAATCATAAACAGTTTCTTCAAATATCGTTGGATCCGGTAAAAATGTTACCTGTGTTCCGGTATCATTTAAATCACATTCACCGATTACTTTTAATTTTTCTAAAACATGTCCTCTTTCATATCGCTGAAAATGGATTTTTCCTTCTCTTTTTACTTTTACTTCCAGCCAGGTAGACAATGCGTTTACAACAGAAGCACCTACTCCATGTAACCCTCCGGAAACCTTGTAGCCTCCGCCACCAAATTTACCGCCGGCATGCAAAATTGTAAATACAACTTCTACTGCACTGATTCCTGCTTTATCATTAATTCCAACCGGAATTCCTCGTCCATCATCCTTTACTGTAATTGAATTATCTTTGTTAATCTGGACATCAATCGTTGAACAAAAGCCTGCTAAAGCTTCATCCACTGCATTATCTACAATCTCATATACTAAATGATGCAATCCTTTTGAAGATGTACTTCCAATATACATTCCCGGTCTTTTTCTTACTGCTTCAAGACCCTCTAGAATCTGTATCTGATTGGCATCATATCCCTGATTATTATTTGTAGTACTCATTTGTTGTACTCCTTTCCTGCACCGAAGTCACCTGTTTATGCTTCTACGCGAATCACACTTCCCTCTACAACTCTGTAAACTTCGTTAATATTAAATCTATTCTGAATAAATTCATCTAATCCCGTACATGTAATAAATGTTTGTACATTTTTCAAACTATTTAACAGCTGATGCTGCCTGTTACTATCTAGTTCTGATAGCACATCATCTAACAAAAGAATCGGTGTATCATGAATTAACTGTTCTACAATCTGAATCTCTGATAATTTTAAAGATAATGCAGCTGTCCGTTGCTGTCCCTGACTTCCATATTTTCTCAGATCCATGTTCTGAGAAGAAAACATCAGATCATCTCGATGTGGACCTGTCGATGTTGTTCTGAATCGTATGTCTTTTTTTCTATTTGATACAATTTGTTCATACAATTCTTCTTTTTTACAACTTTTTTCATACTCTATCATGATTTGTTCCTTGCCATTGGTCAAATCATGATGAATCGACTGCATAATCTGATTCAGTTGCTCGATAAATATTTCTCTTCTGTCTATGATTTCTTTGCCATATTTAGCAAGTTGCAGATCCCAGATATCTAATAATTCATGATTACTCTGATTCAAATCCATCTCTTTTAATAATTTGTTGCGCTGCATCAGACATTTATTGTAATTTACCAGATTACTGACATAAATCTTATCTAACTGGCACAGCTCCATGTCTAAAAAACGCCTTCTGACAGCCGGACTTCCCTTGACAATCTCTAAATCTTCCGGCGAAAAAAACACAACATTGACAATGCCAAAGAGTTCACTGGCCCGCTTAATCGGAATTCCATTAATTGCAATCCCCTTTGAGCGGTTTTTTTTGATATGCATATCGATTCGAAATGGAACTTCACGTTTTTTTACAATCATTTTAATATGGGCTTCTTCTTTTCCAAACTGTATGATTTCTCTGTCTTTGCTGCTTCGATGACTCTTTGTTGTACTGCATAGATAAATTGCTTCTAACAAATTAGTCTTTCCCTGCGCATTATCGCCATACAAAATATTCGTATCCTGCGAAAATTCCATAGAAAGTTCCCCGTAATTTCTAAAATTACTCAATTCTATCTTTTCGATAATCATAACTATTTCACAATCTTTATTTGATTTTCTTGAAAAGTTACAATATCACCTTCATATAATTTTTTACCTCGCTGATATTCTACTTTTCCATTTACCTTCACCTGTCCATCCTGAATGACAAACTTCGCTTCTACACCAGATTCAACAAAACCCACTGCTTTCAATGCCTGTCCAAGCTTAATAAATTCATCTCTTAACTTTACTTCTTCTACCATTGCATTCATCTCCTTTATATTTTCGTCTCATTTTGTACGAAATCTTCTCGTTATGCTGACTGCAATTAATTATTTGTGATATTAAAACTGACCGGCAATACAAGATATGTGTATCTTCCTTCGTCATCTCTGATAAAACATGGTGCCTTAGGATTTACTAAATAAATCTTTACGACTTCATCATCAATTACTCTTAAAGCATCGATTAAGAATTTAGGATTGAATCCAATCATAATGTCTTTTCCCTCTTTCTTAATATCGATCTCTTCATTCATGGTACCAATAAAAGACGTCATTTTTAATTCCATATGCTCATCTGTGATATTAATAATAATTGGTTTTACATTTCCCTCTTTGATTAATAAAGTAGAACGATCAATACAATCTAATAATTCCTGACGGTTAATTTCAATCTTAGTCTCATAATCACTAGAAAGCATCTGGTTAATCTTAAAATATTCTCCTTCAATCAAACGGGAAACAACAACTGTCTGATCAAATTCAAATACAATATGGTTCGATGTAAAGAAAATCTTTACATCATCTTCTGTTCCTCCTGTCAGAATCTTACTAACTTCATTCAATGTTTTACCAGGTACAACAACTTTTACAGCTTCAAATTCTTTTTTCAGATCAATGGTACGAATTGCAATTCGATGTCCATCAAGTGCAACAACTTTTAATTCATTTTCCGCTACTTCAAATAACTCTCCTGTCATTAATTTATTAGAATCATTATCTGCTACCGAAAATAGTGTCTGTCTGATCACTTCTTTTAATGTGAATTGAGATAAAACAATATATTTTTCTTTTTCAATGTAAGGCAGGTAAGAAAAATCATCTCCGGATTTACCAAGAATAGAAAATTTAGCTTTCTCGCAGGTAATTGTCATCTTTAAATCTTCATCAACAGTAATCGTAACATCATTATCAGGTAATTTACGAATAATATCAGAAAATACCTTAGCATCAATTGCAATAATTCCTTTTTCTATAATTTGTCCCTCAATCTTAGTCTCAATGCCAAGTTCCATATCATTAGCTGTAAATTTAATATCATTCGTACTGGCATCGATTAAAATACATTCTAATATAGACATTGTTGTTTTAGAAGGAACAGCTTTTAAAACAATATTAACTCCCTGAAGTAAATCTGATTTCTTACAAAGTAGTTTCATGTTGGGTATAACTCCTTTCGTGGTTGAAATTCAAAAATCCATGTATAAATATATATAACTAATATAGTAGCAATAGTAGTAGGCAGTGGGGATTTGGTTAAAAGTCGTTCTAAGGCTGATAAAATCTAGCTTTAAGAGCTTCGATAACTCGGTGGATAAAAAAAAATTTATAACCAAAAGCCTTTTTTTATCCACTCGACAAAAAAAATCAAATTCTGTCAAAAAAAGTAATCATCACCCAATCCACACCAAATTCACAAGTTATCCCCATTGAAAATGACGAAAATGTGGATAACTTTCCAGTTTATCATCATAGAAAGGGGATTTATCCTCTAGTTAGGCATTATTTTCTTCTTAATTACATCTACAGTGGTCTGTAGAGACTCATCTTTCTTTAAATCTTCCTCAATTTTGCGTACACCGTAGCTAATCGTAGAATGATCCTTACGTTTGACAAGGTTTCCAATGTCAATTAAAGAGGAATCCGTCAAAGTACGGCATAGGTACATATAAATCTGTCTTGGATATGCAATACGGTTGTCTTTCTTCCGGGATTTCATATCATCCACTGAGATACCAAAATGATCTGCAACCGTTTCAAGAATGGAAGCAGGTGTAATCTCTTTGTTGGTATCTGGATAAATCGTATCTTTCAATGTGTCCATTGCAATATCTAATGTCAGAGGGGTAGAAGAAAACTTCGTGAAAACATCAAGTTTTTTCAGGGCACCCTCTAAGCTTCGGATATTTGATTTAATGTTTGTTGCAATATAATCAAGGATTTCATTTGAAAAATTATAACTTTCTTCTTCGCATTTCTTACGAAGGATCGCCATTCGGGTTTCATAATCTGGTGCAACGATATCTAATGTTGCGCCGGATTCGAAACGTGTTCTTAAACGTTCTTCTAGACCATACATATCTTTTGGTGGTTTATCTGAAGATATGATAATCTGCTTTCCTATCATATGTAATGCATTAAAAGTATTGAAAAATTCAGTCTGGGCTGCTTCTTTATCAACGATAAACTGAATATCATCAATAATCAGGCAGTCAACATTACGATATTTATTTTTGAAAGCAGAAGTATTACCGGCCTTGATTGCATCAATCAGTTCATTCGTAAAGGCTTCACTGGTACAGTAAATGACCTTCGCATTCGGATCATTCTGAAGTATAAATAATCCAATCGACTGAATTAAATGCGTTTTTCCTAATCCGGCCCCGCCATAAAGAAAGAATGGATTATATAATTCACCTGGTCGTTCGGCAACAGCGAGAGATGCAGCATGCGCATAATTGTTCGATGTTCCGACAACAAAGGTGTCGAAGTTGTATTTTAAATTCAGATTTGCATCAGCCACCCTATTATAATAGGAAGAAGGATATTCTTTTTTGGATGGAAACGCCTTGGAAGAAGGGTTGGAATTCGCTTCTAAAGCTTCTAATTCTTCAGGAAGAACGAAGTTTAAATCAAATTCGTGGCCCATAATTTCTGCAATTGTTACCCGAAGAGCCGCACCATATTTTTTCTTGATAATATTGAGTCCGACTTTCTCACAGGAAGCAACAAGAGTAATGACATTATCTTTAATAGAATGCACTTCCAAAGGAGAAATCCATGTTTTGAAAGAAACTTCTGAAATTTCACCATCAAATCTTAGCGTGTTTAATATTTCGTCCCATTTACTTTTTAACTCTTCTAACATTGGTTTCCTCTTTCTTAATCTATAAATTCAGCACATAGAAAAATATGCTTAAAGTCACAAAAAGAAAACATAAGGCTGTTTTCCTTATGATAAAGCAAATTTAACTAGTTACTTTTTGGCAAAACGCTTATACATAAAAGTATAAAATGACTGCATCATATACCTTTCTTTATTCTATACTATTTTGATGTAAAAAGCAACTAAAGCAAGCGTGGAAAAACGATGCAGGAGAATAAAAAAGGGGATGAATCGTGTAAAGACAAAAATCGAAATTATCAGACACGTTTTTCGGGGAAAAAATCGAAACAGGAGTGTGGATAACCTTATAATTTTACAAAAAATGACAAGTTATAAACAAAAAAATTACCCGCCTAAATCTGGTTATCCCCCAAAATATGGCCGAAAAATAAGCCAAATGGGGGAAAACTCTTCCTAAATCCCCGCTTTATCCCCAAGTTATCCACATCATGTGGATAACTTGGGGATAAAGCGGGGATTTGACGGTTATAGACGAATATGGGGATAAAAAGCCAGAAAGAGAAATGCATACAATTCAATAAAGTGTATAGAATATTCTAGAAAAATGTCGAAAAAGACAGAACAAAAAATTACCTGATAAAAAAGCAAAATTTCAGAATAAAAAAACTGGGACAACACGAAAAAAAATCAGAATAAAAAAAGAAGTGCGAAATATTGAAAAAAGCTTGACGGATAAGCATTTTTCACATATAATTGGAACGATGTTTTACCATGTAAAGGAGGTGGATTCAGAATGAAGATGACATATCAGCCAAAGAAGAGATCAAGATCAAAGGTTCATGGTTTCAGAGCTAGAATGAGTACAGCTGGTGGAAGAAAGGTTTTAGCAGCTAGAAGAGCAAAGGGAAGAAAGAAGTTATCAGCGTAGGTCACAGAGATGTGGCCTTTTCTTCTATCATATTTTTGGAGGAAGTAGAAGAAGTGATTAATTCTATACGAAAAAACAGTGAATTTCAAAAAGTGTATAAGGAAGGAATTTCTTATGCAAATAAGTATTTAGTTATGTATGTACTGCCGAATGAATGTGGTTATAATCAATTAGGAATATCCGTAAGTAAAAAAGTAGGAAATAGTGTAGTAAGACATCGTATCACAAGATTAATCCGGGAAGCATACAGATTAAATGAAAACCGATTTAATAGTAGTTTAAATCTGGTTGTAGTTGCACGTGTAAGTGCAAAGGACAGAAGTTTTCAAGAGATAGAAAGTGCATTTTTGCATCTTGGCAGATTGCACAAGATTATTGGACAATGAAATCGTTAAGGTATGGATTAAAATGAAGAGAATAAAAAATATAAGTAAAAATTGTTATCAGTATTTAAAAAAAGGATTATCTTTATTTTTACTGGCAGGAATCCGATTTTACAGGGTATTTTTGTCACCGTTAAAAAGGTATAACCATTGTCGGTTTACACCTACCTGTTCGGAATATGCATTAGAAGCGATTGAAAAATATGGACCTTTTAAAGGAACATTTTTGTCTATAAAGAGAATTTTGAGATGTAATCCATTTTCAAAAGGTGGATATGATCCGGTTCCATAACAATTTAATAAAGATTTGTGTCAGCGCTGCACCAGAAGTTATGGGACGAGATACAGCGTAGAAATGAGGTAATACGTGTTAAACTTATTATTAACCCAGTATAATGGAATGTTTTTAGGACCAATTGCAAAGCTCCTTGGTAAGATTTTAGAGGGATTGTATTACGTATTAGATAAAATCGGAATTGCCAATATAGGACTTTGTATTATTGCATTTACGATTATTGTAAGACTGTGTTTGATGCCTCTTACTTACAAGCAGCAGAAGTTTTCGAAGCTGTCGCAGGCAATGAATCCGGAATTACAGGCAATTCAGAAGAAGTATAAGGATAAACGTGATGAAGCTTCTATGATGAAGATGCAGCAGGAACAGAAAGCTGTCTATGAAAAATATGGAGTTTCTCCTGCCGGCAGTTGTTTACAGATGATTATTCAAATGCCAATTCTGTTAGCTTTGTATCGTGTTATTTATAATATACCGGCATATATTCCACAGTTAAAGAGCTTATATAAGACAGTCATAAGCAGCGTAGATTTGAATAATTTAATTGGAAATAAGACATTTAAAATTAATAATATTGCGGTATTTGAAAAGGCGTCGTCAAGAGATTCGGTAATCGATGCTATGGCAAAGTTTAGCCATAGTGGATGGAATCAATTTGAAAGTACATTTCCAAATGCAGATAAGAGCAGTATTGATAAAATTAATGATTTGAATAGTTTTTGTGGAATTAATTTATCTATGACACCAATGGCTGCAATGGGAATTGCATTATTAATTCCGGTATTAGCAGCTGTCTTACAGTGGTATAGTACCAAGTTAATTCAGGCACAGACAATGAGTGCAAGTGCATCGGACGATGGAAATCCAATGGCAGGATCCATGAAGATGATGAATAATATTATGCCAATCTTTACCGGTGTTTTATGTCTGACATTACAGTCAGGTCTTGGTTTGTACTGGATTATGGGTAGTGTTGCGACAATTATTCAGCAGCTGGTCATCAATGCACACTTCAAGAAAGAAGATGTGAATGATATTTTAAAGAAAAATATGGAAAAGCAGAACAAAAAGCGCGAGAAACAGGGACTGCCTCCAAATAAAATTTCAACAGTTGCGGGCTATAATACAAAGAAGATTGATCTTCAGAAACAGAACCAACAGGCAAAACAAAATCAGAATCAGTCAAAAGCTGAGGCGAAGGATTCTTCGAAATATTATAAAAATGCACCGAAGCCGGGAAGCTTAGCAGAAAAAGCAAATCTGGTAAAGGCATACGATGAAAAAAATAAGAAAAAGTAGATTGAAGGTGGAAGAATGGAAGCGATTGAAGTAAAAGGAAAAACAGTTGATGAAGCGCTGACGAATGCTTTACTTCAACTGGAAACTACAAGCGACAAGATAGAGTATGATGTTGTTGAGAAAGGAAGCAGTGGATTTTTGGGTATAGGCAGTAAGCCGGCAATTATTCGTGTTAAGAAAAAAGCTGCTACAGTAGAAGAAATTATCACAGAATTTTTAACAAAAGTATGTCGTGCAATGGATATTACGGTAAAAGTTGAGATTCAAATAGAAGACGCAACAATTAAGATTAACCTGATTGGAGACAATATGGGAATTTTGATTGGAAAACGAGGACAGACTTTAGATTCTTTACAGTATTTAGTAAGTCTGGTTGTGAATAAGGAATCTGAAACATTTTATCGTATTAAGTTAGATACCGAAAATTATCGTGCAAGAAGAAAAGAAACATTAGAAAATCTTGCGAAAAATCTTGCAAATAAGGTCAAGAAAACAAAGCGTCCGGTAGAATTAGAACCAATGAATCCGTATGAGAGAAGAATTATTCATTCTGCATTACAGAATGATAAAATGATTAAAACAACTAGTCAAGGAGAAGATCCGAATCGTTTTGTTGTGATCGCTTTAAAATAATATAGGAATTAGAAAAAGAAATGCTGCATCATTCAGGTGCAGCATTTTTTCGTAAAATTTTAATTGTGTAATAAAATCGGGTGGTGTATAATAAAGGGCAGTAACGAATTTTAGAAAAAGAGGGTAAAAATGCAGACAAATACAATTGCAGCAATTGCTACAGCAGTGAGTAATTCAGGGATTGGAATCATTCGAATTAGTGGAGAAGAAGCATTTGACATTATAGACAGAATATTTAAATCGAAGAATTCAAAGAAAAAATTAAGTGATGCAAAGAGTCACACAATTCATTATGGATTTATTATGGATGAAGAAGAATTAATCGATGAAGTTCTTGTAAGTATTATGAGAGAGCCGAATACGTATACAAGGGAGAACGTAGTTGAGATTAATTGCCATGGTGGAATTGTTGTTGTAAATAAAGTATTAGAGACAGTTTTAAAATATGGTGCACGTGCCGCAGAACCGGGAGAATTTACGAAAAGAGCCTTTTTAAATGGAAGAATTGATTTAGCGCAGGCTGAGGCTGTGATGGATTTGATATCTGCACAAAATGATTTTGCGTTACAGTCTTCTGTTTCGCAGCTTCAGGGAACTGTTTCTGAAAAAATAAAAGAGATTCGTGCAGAGATATTAGAGAATATTGCATTTATCGAAGCTGCATTAGACGATCCTGAACATATTTCTTTAGATGGATTTGAAGAAAAATTATTAGAGGTTGTTCTGAAAATAAAAGAACAGCTTCAGCATATGATTCAAAATTTTGATAATGGAAGAATTCGAAGCGAGGGTGTAAAGACGGTTATTTTAGGAAAACCAAATGCAGGAAAGTCTTCTCTGCTGAATATTTTACTTGGAGAAGAACGGGCCATTGTGACGGATATTGAAGGAACGACAAGGGATGCACTTGAAGAACGGGCTAATATTAATGGAATTACATTAAATATTGTAGATACAGCAGGAATACGTCAGACAGAGGATGTAGTAGAACAGATTGGTGTCAGCAGAGCCAAGGAGCATGCGAGAGATGCAGATTTGATTATATATGTGATAGACCGTTCCAGACCGTTAGATGAGAATGATTATCAGATTATGAATTTAATTCAGAAAGAAAGTAAGGAAGCAATTATTTTATTTAATAAATCAGATCTTAACACTGTGGTTGATAAAGAAAAACTAGAAAAGTGGTTAGAAGGAAAACATGTCATAGAATTTTCCACAAAGAATCGGACAGGATTAGAAGAATTAACGGAAGTAATTAAGAATTTGTTTTATCAGGATAAGATTAGTTTTAATGATCAGGTCTACATTACAAATGCAAGACATAAACATGCTATTTCTAGAGCTTATGAAAGTATGAAGCTGGTAGAAAAAAGTTTAGGGGATCACATGCCGGAGGATTTTTATTCTATTGATCTGATGGATGCGTATGAATCTTTAGGGTCTATTATTGGAGAGGCTGTAGAAGATGATGTAGTGGATGAGATTTTCAGAAAGTTCTGTATGGGAAAATAAGAGCTGGTACAAGGAGAGAGAATTAAGATGCAAGTTTTAGAAGAAGAATATGATATTGTAGTTGTAGGAGCGGGACATGCAGGCTGTGAAGCTGCTTTAGCATGTGCACGTTTGGGATTAGAGACAATTATGTTTACCGTCAGTGTAGATAGTATTGCCTTGATGCCATGCAATCCAAATGTTGGAGGAAGTTCGAAAGGACATCTGGTACGTGAGATAGATGCACTTGGCGGAGAAATGGGAAAAAATATTGATAAAACATTTATTCAGTCTAAGATGTTGAATAAATCCAAAGGTCCGGCAGTGCATTCTTTAAGAGCACAGGCGGATAAGCAGGACTATTCAAGAAGCATGAGAAAAACATTAGAGAATACAGAACATTTGACAATACGACAGGGTGAGATTGCAAAATTACTAGTAGAAAATGATACGATTGTCGGAGCTGTTTCTACGTCCGGAGCCATTTATCATTGTAAAGCAGTCGTTTTGTGTACCGGTACCTATCTTCGTGCACGTTGTATTTACGGAGAGATTAGTAATGCAACAGGACCGAATGGACTTCAGGCAGCGAATCATTTAACGGCGTGTTTGAAGGAATTAGGAATTAAAATGTATCGTTTCAAAACAGGAACACCGGCAAGAGCAGATAAGCGAAGCATCGATTTTTCTAAAATGGAAGAACAGTTTGGAGATGAAAAGATTGTTCCATTTTCATTTACCACAGATCCTGCATCTATTCAGAAAGATCAGATTTCATGCTGGCTTACGTATACCAATGAGAAGACACATGAAATTATTCGAGAAAATATTCATCGTTCGCCTTTGTTTAGCGGTTTAATTGAAGGAACCGGACCTAGATATTGCCCATCAATTGAAGACAAGGTAGTTCGATTTGCAGATAAGAACAGACATCAGGTATTTATTGAGCCAGAGGGATTATATACAAATGAAATGTATTTAGGAGGTATGTCATCTTCACTTCCAGAAGATGTTCAATACGCAATGTATCGTACGGTACCGGGATTAGAACATGTTAAGATTGTTCGTAATGCTTATGCAATTGAATATGATTGTATTGATGCAAGACAGTTAAAATCGACATTAGAATTTAAGAAGATATCTGGTTTATTCAGTGGTGGTCAGTTTAATGGAAGTTCTGGTTATGAAGAGGCTGCTGCACAGGGATTAATGGCAGGAATTAATGCGGCATTAAAGGTTTTAGGACGTGAACAAGTGATATTAGACCGTTCACAGGCATATATCGGAGTATTGATTGATGATCTGGTTACAAAGGAAAATAAAGAGCCATATCGCATGATGACTTCGAGAGCGGAATATCGATTACTTTTAAGACAGGATAATGCGGATTTACGACTGAGTAAAATTGGTCATGAAATTGGACTGATATCAGAGGAACGTTATTCTTATGTTGTCTGGAAAGAAAAAAAGATTCAGGAAGAAATAGAACGACTTTCTCACGTGACCGTTGGAGCAAATAGTAAAATGCAGACATTTTTAGAGGAACATCAAAGTACAACACTAAAAACAGGAAGTAACCTTGCAGAGCTGATTCGTCGTCCGGAATTATCATATCAGATTGTCCAACCATTTGATCCGGAAAGAGAAGAACTTCCAGAAGATGTAATGGAACAGATAGATATTAATATTAAATATGAAGGTTATATTTCCCGTCAATTAAAACAAGTGGAACAATTCAAAAAACTTGAAAAGAAAAAAATACCAGAAGATATTGATTATGAAGATGTTGGAAGCCTTAGAATTGAAGCAAGACAGAAATTAGAAGAACTAAGACCCGTATCTTTAGGACAGGCCTCAAGAATATCGGGTGTTTCGCCAGCAGATATCTCAGTTTTAATTGTATATTTAGAACAATATCGCTATAAAAAACAAAAAGAAAACCATACGAAATAATACAATTTGATATATACAAGAATGTCGAAATAAAACAAAAAATATGATTTAAATTAGAAAAGGAGTAACCTGTGAGCAGATCAGTGGATAAATTTCTTAAAGGATTAGATGAATTAAATATATCATTATCAGATGAACAAATAGGGGCGTTTTTACAGTATTATGAGTTATTAATTGATAAAAATAAAGTTATGAATTTAACTGCAATTACAGAATATGAAGAAGTAGTACAGAAACATTTTTTAGACAGTTTATCTATTACGAAAATCATGGATTTATCCGAAATAAAGAAAATAATTGATATAGGGACAGGAGCAGGTTTTCCAGGGATTCCTCTTAAAATTGCATTTCCACATTTAGAAGTTGTATTATTAGATTCTTTGAATAAAAGAGTAAATTTTTTGAATGATGTATGCCGGATACTACAGCTTCAGAAAATTGAAGCATACCATGGAAGGGCAGAGGAATATGGCAGAAAAAAAGAATTTCGTGAACAGTTTGATTTGTGTGTTTCACGTGCAGTTGCGAATTTATCTACCTTATCTGAATATTGTCTGCCATTCGTAGCCGTTGACGGATATTTTATTCCTTATAAAGCAGGTAATGTAGAAGAGGAAGTGAAACAGGCGGGAAATGCCATTCGGAAATTGAGTGGAAAATTAGAAGAAAAAAAAGAGTTTTTATTGCCTGATTCAGATATTTCACGTGTCATGCTAAAGATAAAAAAAATAAAACCTATTGCAAAGGCTTATCCAAGAAAAGCAGGTCTTCCTGGAAAAGAGCCTTTGCAATAGGCAGAAATCTATCCGAGGTAGATATTTGTAATGTCTAAAAATGCCTTTGGTTGTTCTACTTCAGGTAATTGTCTGGCATGTGGGATACAAGCAACCTCAATACTCGGATTAGCAGAAACATATTCATCAGTAATATGTTTCTGATTTTTTGTATCTTCACCGTAGACGATATAAATGCTGTTATCTATTTTACGGATTGCCTGATAGGTATTTGCAGTTTGATAATGACCTGTTAAACTGGCAAATAAGTATTTTGCATTGCCTCCTCCGAGGTGTGAGCTTGCATAGCAGGCATCAATCGTGTTTTGATTTAACAGATGAGCATCGGAAAATACTTTATTTTGAAGTGTTTTTTGAATCTTATATCGGCTAAAGTTCATATTATAAACCAATGTTCCAATAATAGGTATCTCGAATAAAAATTTAGCTAGTCTGCTATTTTTGTCAGGAATGCGGGAAGTAGCAGAAAATGAATCAGGATTAACAAAAATAATCTTGTTAAATAAATCAGGATTCATGGCGCAAGCCATAGTGACAATAGGGCAGGAAGAATCCGATGCAATGACACTAGCCTGATCCTTGATAATATCTTTCATAAAATCCGTAATTAATTGTACGAATAAATAATTTGTGTATGTGATTGCAGGCTTGTCAGACTGTCCACAGCCAAGAAGATCAAGTGTATAAACTGTATGATTTTTGGCGTATTCTGAAATAAGTTTATTCCATTGTTCTTGAGAAGAAAGTGGATTTAAACTATGAATAAGAAGCAAAGGAGAACCAGATCCTGTCACGCGATAAGAAATATTTCCGAATCTCCAATCATATTTTTTTAAATTTGTAGTCAGTAAATGCTTTTGTTTTTCAGCAAAAAGTGTTATTGTTTTATTAATCAAATGAATTGCACCTGTTGCAGCAGTAGCAAAGCAAAGTGCAGTAACTAATTTTCCAGTTTTTTTCATAAATATCACCCATCCCGAAAAGGGATACAAACAGAAAGTGAAAGAATATGTTTGCGAATCCTTTCTCTATTATTTTCTTTCACCATGATGAATTGGAAAAATCAAATACGTTATAGTTTCGCTTGAAGTTTCCTATCAATCATACTTATCATAATTATATCGTATTTGAATGACGAATACAAATAAAAAACAAAAATAAAGATAAAATATATTATATAATAGTAAGAAGAAACAACTTATTATATTTAATAAAAATACAAATAGAAAGTTGGGATCAAGATGAGCGAAGTAAATGATAATTTTGCATATGAATATTTAAATGAAAGAAATGATTACATTGAAAGTCGCAAAACTGAATTGTTAACTAAATGTAATCAGAATCAGATTCAAATAGATGAATTAAAAGAAAAAATTGTCGAAATTAAAGAAAATTACGATGAAACATATGAATTATTCTCACCAAAACCAAGAACAAGTGAATTTAGCAAGACAGAAATGGCTGTTTTAGCAGCCAGACAATCAGAGTTACTGGCAAATAATCGAAATAATTTAAAAGAAATAGAAGATTTGAAAGATGAACAAAAGAAGATAGAGGCTTGTTTTAATCTGATTCGTAATGGAGAGAAAATTAGTAAAGTGGATTATGATATGAACTGTGCCACCAACGTTTATATGGAACAGAAGGGCAATGTGGATTATTTATTAGATGCAGTTATTGGAGAAATTGATGAGACATCGAATGACCTGAAAAAAGTTGTTAAAAATCATATTACATTAAAAAATGTAGAATCAAGACTTGTTCAGGCAAAAAGGAATATCTATGCTTCAGCGGGTGCGGTAACAGGATTAAAGGATAGCGACAAATTAGAAAATAAATTAGAAACGATAATTGAAAAATTAAATCAGGATTTTGATAATAAAATTAGTTTCACATACGAGGGAGAAACAAATCGTGCATCAGATTTTTCAAGAGATATGATTTATAAAATTTCTAAAAATATTTTAAATCAGATTGTGTCAGATGTAAAAGAAAAAGTTACTTTTAAATTAGTAGGAAAAGGAAAACATGTAAATATTATATTTGAAATTCCAATTGAAGAGGGACTTACGAAAGATACTTTATTAAATTATTATATTGACCGAAAAGAATCAACTATTACAGTTCAGGATTTAATTTTGTTTTCAAAAGGAGAAGAGGCTGAATTTGATGATGCATCGAAGAAACAGTTTATAATAAGAATATCATAAAGGCGATAGATAAAAGAATGAGTGAAATAACAGTGGTTATTTTACTCTTTTTTTATGTAAAATTCTAACAGAAATGTTTCACGTGAAACATAAAGTCAAGAATAAAATTAAGAATAAAATAAAAGGTAAAATGTTTCACGTGAAACATAAATCAAAAAAGGTAAAAAGTTTCACGTGAAACATGAAGCCCAAATTGAATATAAAATTGGATAAAAAAGTATTTAGAAATTGTTTTGAATATTATAGAATATAAAAGAAAAAAGTGGTATAATCATATCACTAATGAGTTATATTGAATTCTGAAATGGCCTAAATTGTTTGAAATGCATTCCTTTTTAGATGCATAGAGCAAGAATAAAGCAAGAAAAACGGAACAAGGAATAGATTGGAGGTCAGAATGTCAAGAATTATTGCAATAGCAAATCAAAAAGGAGGGGTTGGTAAAACAACAACTTCTACGAATTTAGCCTCTTGTCTGGCAGAAAAAGGCAAGAAAACTCTTCTGATTGATATAGATCCACAGGGAAATGCAACGAGTGGTGTTGGAATTGATAAAAACGAGCTAAATAATACAGTGTATGAATTGTTACTTGGGGAGTGTGAATTAAAGGACTGTATGATGAAGACAGAAATAGATAATTTATCGGTATTACCATCGAATATTAATTTATCTGGTGCAGAAATTGATTTGATTGGTGTTGAAAATCGAGAGTTTATTTTAAAGGTTAGTATGGATAAAGTAAAAGATGATTATGATTTTATCATTATAGATTGTCCACCTTCCCTTAATTTGCTGACAGTAAATGCAATGACTACAGCAGACTCTGTTTTAGTGCCAATACAATGTGAATATTATGCATTGGAAGGATTATCACAATTAATTCATACCATAGAGTTAATACAAAATAGACTAAATCCTGAATTACATATAGAAGGGGTTGTTTTTACTATGTACGACGCAAGAACGAACCTGTCTCTTCAGGTGGTTGAAAATGTAAAGGAAAATTTACAACAGAATATATATAAGACAATTATACCTAGAAATGTCAGATTAGCAGAAGCACCAAGTTATGGTATGCCGATTAATATATATGATTCAAAATCAGCTGGTGCGGAAGCTTATCGTATGTTAGCAGATGAAGTGATTAATATGGGTGTAGAACAGGATGATGAGTTCTAAAATAGATTAAGGAGGACGATATGTCAAAAAAAGGTGGATTGGGAAAAGGGTTAAACTCTTTGATTCCAGACAATCATGTGAATGTATCGAATAAAAATAATTCTGATAAAAAAACACTTGAAACATCAAAGAAGCCGGAAGTCAAGGAAGTCATAAAAGAGGTTATTAAGGAAGTACCTGTAATCAAAGAGGTTGAAGTAATCAAGGAAGTACCATCGAATTTCATGGTAAAATTAAGTGATATTGAGCCAAACAGAAAGCAGCCTAGAAAGCAGTTTGATGAAGATGCATTAAATGAACTGGCAGAGTCAATGAAACAGGTTGGAATGATACAACCAATTATTGTTCAAAAGAAAGATGATTACTATGAGATTATAGCCGGAGAACGAAGATGGAGAGCAGCTAAGCTTGCAGATATGAAAGAGGTTCCAGTTATTGTAAAAAATTATACAGAACAGGAAATTGTAGAAATTGCTTTAATTGAAAATATTCAGAGGGAAAGTTTAAATCCGATAGAAGAAGCAAGAGCATATCGGACTTTAATTGAGGAATATCATTTATTACAGGATCAGGTAGCTGAAAAAGTATCAAAAAGCAGAAGCGCAATTACAAATAGTATGCGTTTACTAAAGCTGTGTGATAAAGTACAGGATATGATTGTAGATAAAATGATTACCAGTGGTCATGCACGTGCACTGATTCCAATTTCAGATTCTGAATTACAGTATTCAACAGCAATGAAAGTTTTTGATAATAATTTAAGTGTAAGAGAGACGGAAAGACTTGTAAAATTGGTTTTAAATCCGAAACCGGAGAAAACACAGGAAAAAGACGAAAATGAAATTTTCTATAAAGAAATAAGTGGAAAATTAGCGACAGCAGTTGGAACAAAAGTAAAGATTAATAATAAAAAGGATGGAAAGGGGAAAATAGAGATTGAATATTATTCCCAGGAAGAACTAGAACGTATTTACCATATGATTTTACAAAGTGGAAATCAGCAATAATTCACGTGAAATGAAACAAGGGTAAATACAAAAACAAAAAAGAAAAGAGGAAAAGATATGAACGGAATATTGACAGATATTGGTTTAGACCCGGAAATAATGATTCTTTGCCTTACAATCCTGGTCGTTGTTTTACTTGTTATGACAATTGTTTTGATTGTACAAGTAAATAAAAGCAATAAAAAATATCAGGAATTTATGCAAGGAAAAGATGCAAAAAGTCTTGAAGATACAGTGACAGAGGCTTATCGCCAAATTGATGAGCTGACAAAAAATGATCAGGAACGAAAAGAACAAAATGAAAAGATTCTGCAGGCAATGGAAAATACATTCCAAAAGGTTGGGATTGTAAAATACGATGCTTTTAAAGAAATGGGTGGTAAATTAAGCTTTTCATTGGCATTATTAGATCAGGAAGACACAGGTTTTGTTTTAAATGTTATGCATAGCAGAGAGGCATGCTATACATATGTGAAGGAAATTATAAAAGGCGAATCCTATATTGCCTTAGGAGACGAGGAAAAAGAAGCATTAGATAAAGCAATGTACGAAGAAGATTAGGAATAGGAAGTAAAATTATAAATAATCATATAAGAAAGACGATATAATAAAGACGATATAATAAAGATTATATAATAATTATCCAGGGCTTAAATTCTTGATAAAAGAATTTAAGCCCTGGATTTTTTTGAGATAGAAAGAATATGATTGATTACAACGTAAATAGGTCAAATTTAATCTATGCTGTTTATATAGGGGATGGAGAAATGACATTACGGTAACTACGATGTGAGTCTGAAAAATTGTTTTATGGGCAATAAAAAAAGCATCAAAATATGATGCTTAAAAACGTTCCTGACTGGAGTCGAACCAGCGGCCTATTGCTTAGGAGGCAATCGCTCTATCCTGCTGAGCTACAGGAACAAAAAATAAAAGACTATTGTATTATAAAATAAGAAAAGGGATAAAACCTTTGACTAATATTATAACATAATCTAGATAGAGAAGTAAATAGCAAATTTGTTTGTACATATAAAATAAGAAATAAGAAATAAGAAATAAGAAAGAGAAAAGAGGAGATAGAACATATGAATAGAAAAAGCTGTTAGATTACAAAGATAAACGGGGAATCTAACAGCTTTTGTATCATATGAAATTATTGAATCTTTTCTTTTCCACCCATATAAGGTCTTAAAGCAACCGGGATATTAATTGTTCCATCTTCGTTTAAATTGTTCTCTAAAAAGGCAATTAACATACGTGGAGGGGCAACAACAGTGTTATTTAAAGTATTTGCATAATATTTGTTGCCATCTTTTCCATTGACACGAATCTTTAATCTTCTAGCCTGTGCATCGCCAAGATTTGAGCAGCTTCCAACTTCGAAGTATTTCTTCTGTCTAGGAGACCATGCTTCCACATCTAATGATTTTACCTTAAGATCTGCTAAATCTCCGGAACAACATTCTAATGTACGAACTGGAATGTCCATAGAACGGAATAAATCAACGGTGTTCTGCCATAATTTATCGAACCACATCTTGCTGTCTTCTGGCTTGCAGACAACAATCATTTCTTGTTTCTCAAACTGGTGAATACGGTATACACCACGTTCTTCGATACCATGTGCACCCTTTTCCTTACGGAAACATGGAGAATAACTGGTTAAAGTCTTTGGTAATTCTTCTTCTGGAACAATGGTGTCAATAAATTTTCCAATCATAGAGTGTTCACTTGTTCCAATCAGATATAAGTCTTCTCCTTCAATCTTGTACATCATCTGATCCATCTCATCGAAACTCATAACACCTGTAACGACGTTGCTTCGAATCATAAATGGTGGGATACAATAAGTAAATCCACGATCAATCATAAAATCTCGTGCATAAGAAATAATAGCAGAATGAAGTCTTGCGATATCACCCATTAAATAGTAGAAACCATTTCCAGCAACTTTACGTGCACTATCTAAATCAATACCGTTGAATTTTTCCATAATCTCTGTATGATAAGGAATCTCAAAGTCCGGAACAACTGGCTCACCAAATTTCTCAATTTCAACATTCTCGGAATCATCTTTACCAATTGGAACAGATGGATCAATAATATTAGGAATAACAAGCATACGCTGGTAAACTTCGTCGTTATATTTTTTCTCTAATTCTTCTAATTCAGTAAGACGCTTTGCATTGGCAGCAACCTGTTTTTTGATTTCTTCCGCTTCTTCCTTCTTACCTTGTGCCATTAAACCACCAATTTGTTTCGAAAGACGGTTACGGCTGGCACGAAGTTCATCCGCTTCACCCTTTGTGTCTCTTGCCTTTTTATCAAATTCAATTACTTCATCAACAAGAGGAAGCTTCTTGTCCTGAAATTTATTTTTGATATTCTGCTTTACAATATCTGGATTCTCTCTTAAAAATTTAATATCGATCATAGTAAAAATAATCCTCCGTATAAGTTTAAGTTAATATAAATTATTATCTTCTTATTATATGATAGTATAGGCTTTTTTTCAAGAATTCAATCTATTTATTTTCATTCTTCTAAAATAATAAGGTAAGAAAAAATGTATGTAAAAAAATTTTTTTGTAAAGCAAGATTTTACAAAAATAATGTTGACAAAAATATGACATCATTTTATAATAGAGATTGTTAAAAGATTGTCAAACTTTTTAGGAGGATTAAAAAATGGCTAAGAGACCAGAAATCGTTGACACTGTAGAATCACTACAGGCTCGTATGGAAGAAATGAGAGCAGCTCAGAAAGAGTACTCTACATTTACACAGGAACAGGTAGATGCAATTTTTTATGCAGCAGCAGTAGCAGCGAACCAAGCAAGAATTCCACTTGCTAAGATGGCAGTTGAAGAGACTGGCATGGGTATCGTTGAAGATAAGATTATGAAGAACAACTATGCTGCAGAATATATTTACAATGCATATAAGGATACTAAGACTTGTGGTGTTGTAGAAGAAGATAAAGCATATGGTATTACAAAGATTGCAGAACCAATCGGTATTGTTGCAGCAGTTATTCCTACAACAAACCCAACATCAACAGCTATCTTCAAGACATTAATTTCATTGAAGACAAGAAATGCAATTATCATCAGCCCTCACCCACGTGCTAAGGCTTGTACAATTGCAGCAGCTAAGATTGTTAAGGAAGCAGCTGAAAAAGCAGGTGCTCCAAAGGGATTAATCGCTTGGATCGATGCTCCTTCTCTTGAATTAACAAACGAAGTTATGAGAGAAGCTGATATCATTCTTGCAACAGGTGGTCCTGGAATGGTTAAGGCAGCATATTCTTCAGGTACACCAGCTCTTGGTGTTGGTGCCGGAAATGCAGCAGCAATCATTGATCCATCAGCAGATATCATTGATGCAGTTAACTCAATCATCCACTCAAAGACATTTGATAATGGTATGATTTGTGCTACAGAGCAGACAGTTATCGCTGATAAGCTTATTTATAATGATGTTAAGAAGGAATTCATCAAGAGAGGTGCTTACTTCCTTAAACCTGATGAAGCAGATAAGATTAGAAAGACAATGTTAATCAACGGAGCTCTTAATGCTAAGATCGTTGGACAGCGTCCTGTAACAATTGCTAAGATGGCTGGATTTACAGTACCAGAAGATACTAAGGTTCTTATTGGTGAAGCAACAAGCACAGCTACAGAAGAAGCATTTGGACATGAAAAACTTACTACAATCCTTGGAATGTACAAGTCAAAAGACTTTGATGATGCTCTTGATATCGCTGAGCAGCTTCTTGTTAACAACGGAGGACTTGGACATACATCAGTTCTTTGGATTGACAACCAGAATGAAAGAGAAAAACTTGATAAGTTTGCAGAAAGAATGAAAGCTTGTCGTCTTATCGTTAATACACCATCTTCTCTTGGTGGTATTGGTGATTTATACAACTTCAAGTTCGCTCCATCATTAACACTTGGATGTGGATCATGGGGTGGAAACTCAGTTTCAGAGAACGTTGGAGTTAAGCATTTACTCAATATTAAGACAGTAGCTGAGAGGAGAGAGAATATGCTTTGGTTCAGAGCACCTGAAAAGGTTTACTTTAAGAAAGGCTGTTTACCAGTTGCTCTTAAGGAATTAGACAAGGTTTACCACAAGAAGAGAGCTTTCGTTGTAACTGACTCATTCTTATACAAGAACGGTTACACAAAGGTTATCACAGACAGATTAGATGAAATGGGAATCACATATGAATGCTTCTCAAATGTTCAGCCAGATCCAACTCTTGCAAACGCTCAGGAAGGTGTTGCAATCATGAGAAGATTTGAGCCAGATGTTATCATCGCTATGGGTGGTGGATCTGCTATGGACTGTGGTAAGATTATGTGGGTAATGTACGAACACCCAGAACAGGACTTCATGGAAATGGCTATGAGATTCTTAGATATTCGTAAGAGAGTTCACACATTCCCTCACATGGGTGATAAGGCTATGTTCGTTGCTGTTCCTACATCTTCAGGTACAGGTTCAGAAGTAACATCATTCGCAGTTATCACAGATCAGGAGACAGGTATTAAGTACCCACTTGCTGATTACGAATTAATGCCAGATATGTCAATCGTTGATACAGATAACATGATGACACAGCCTAAGGGTCTTACAAGTGCATCAGGTGTCGATGTATTAACACATGCATTAGAGGCTTATGCTTCACTTATGGCATCAGATTATACAGATGGTCTTGCACTTAAGGCTATGAAGAACGTATTTGAATACTTACCAAGAGCTTACGAGAACGGAAATGATGTAGAAGCTAGACAGAAGATGGCTGATGCTTCATGTATGGCAGGTATGGCATTCAACAATGCATTCTTAGGAGTATGTCACTCAATGGCTCATAAGTTAGGTGCATTCCACCACATTCCACATGGTATTGCTAACGCATTACTTATCAGCATGGTTGTTGAGTACAATGCAGCTGAGTGCCCAAGAAAGATGGGAACATTCTCTCAGTACAAGTACCCACACACATTACAGAGATATGTTGAATGTGCTAACTTCTGTGGAGTTACAGGTAAGGATGATGCTGACACATTGAAGAAGTTCATCGCTAAGATTGATGAATTAAAGGATAAGGTTGGAATTAAGAAGACAATCGCTGATTATGGTGTAAGCGAAGCAGACTTCCTTGCAACATTAGATGAAATGGTTGAGAATGCATTTGATGATCAGTGTACAGGTGCTAACCCAAGATATCCATTAATGTCAGAAATTAAGGAAATGTATTTAAGAGCATTCTATGGAGATAAATATAAAGCAGAGACAAAATAGTTTCGACAGCATATTTTTTAATCCTAAATAAATAGATATAAATGGAGCCCCCATAAGGATTTCTTTTGAAATCTTTATGGGGGTTTTTGGTTTTGCTTAAAATCCAGTATATTTTCGTTGACTAGCTTTGATTGTTTGGTCGACAATTTCTTCAAATTGAGTGAGATTTATTTCACAGTTTGAAATCAGCTCTTCATAGGGATATGGTTGAAATTTTCTTTTCCACTTTTGGTAGGTTCCGTTATAGGTGTTAATCCATAGACGAAATGCACGTCTGATAAACATTAAAATCGATATTAGAAGTGGAATAACAAAGAAGGAATGTCGAAAAATCAGGAGAAAAAAACCTGCGATGAGGATAAAGTAGATGGAATCCCTGCATTTGTTTTGTATTTTCTTGAATTCTTGTTCGAGTTCTTTTTTGGTATTCCGAATGTCACCTTCGCGTTCATGAAGAACGGATAAACTACAATCCTTATATTCGGTGTATTCCTGTAACATAAATGCATCTGTTGGAAATTCTAGGATATGTTCTTCTTCTTTTGGAAAGTATTTATGTATTTGAATATAAAAAATAATATCGAATATGATACAGGCGAGTGTACTAAATATTTTCAAAAAAAAGTCAAGTGGTGCTGCATTTATAAGGGGTAAGGGCATAAAGGAGGAGGCACCTAAGTCTTTGCCGTCAATTCTGTGTGGACCTTCGTTTAACCAGCTATAAAATGATTTTAGCTTTGTATTTAACTGAATGCCAGATATATGAATGGTATTTCCAGGACCTTTTGCAAGCTGTTGTTCGAAGTCTTTGACTTTTTTTTGCGGAATGTAATAGGCGTATACATGATTTTCATAATAAAAGCAGTAGCAATATAAAGTAGTGTGAAAACTGTTATTTGTATCTACACCTGCTGTGTAAGAGGAAAAGGCATCTCCACCAAAGTTTGGATTGGTTAGGAATTGCCAGACGTCAATGTCGGCGGTAAAGTGCTGACCAGTTCCGTTAGCTGAGGTGGGATAGTCAGATAAGTCGTTATATTTAAAGAAATTACGAAAATTCCACCAGGTTGTAGCACAATAGATAAGAGCAAAAAATAGAATGGTGAAAAAAAGAGTGGTGCAAAGATAATATTTTTTGCTAGGTTTCATGACGGAAATCTTAATTTTTTTCTCTGTTGAATTCATAAATAGTGTCCTTTCTTTAAAGATGCGATATGTGCGTGTGGTTTTGATAATACGATATTAGTTTATCAAAAAAACATATAAAAATAAATGAAAATATGAAAAAATATGAAAAAAATGGAGAAAAAACTTTCTAGATCACATAAAAAAGTGTATAATGACAAGGTCGTATTCAATAAGAATACAGAGCATCATAAAAAAGGAGGAGAAAATGAAAGAAACTAGGTTTTTTCATGACAAAATAACGGCATTGATATTTGGAAGTCTGTTTATTACGTTTTTAATGGTTTTCATTAGTATTTCGATTAATCAATCAATTCGATTTACTAAGAATGGCTCGAATGATTCGTTTTATAAGCAGGCTTATAGATTAACAATTAAGGCGGAAAAGGTAGATAAAAAATCGAATATTACAATTAATAAGCAGCATACGGAGAAGGAGGCAGAAGTGCTGTACCAGAAATTGTGTGGATTTGCGAGAGGTAATGTAAGTTCCAATATTACTGTACATACTGGAGAGGATTATATTGAACGAAGTGCTGAGGTTATTTTTTCGCAGACGGAAGATTTAAAAGAGAAGATGGGAAAAGAGTATCTGAAGTTGGATTTGAAAAATCAGAATAAGAATGAACCAATGGTAATTATTGGAGATGGATATAAAAGTCTGATAAAGGATGGAAAAGTAATATTAGATGGAGAAGGTTATCGGGTTGTGGGGGTGTTGGAAAATAAAATGTTTGCAAATGATTATCGAATGATTGTATTTGCACAGAACTGTGGAACAGCAGTTAAACAGAATATTTTAAATGCCTTGATGTTAGAGGATTTGGATTTTGAATTCTCATCAAATCAGAGCAAAGGGAAGGAGTTATGGAAGGAAATAGAAGAAATGCAAAATACATTGCAAGAGACGATTCACGTGAAAAGCTCGTATAAAAAGATAAAGAAAGAAGCGACGACAGTAACAACAAAAACGGATGCGGAGGAAACCGTTGAAGTAATTCGTTCTATGAATGGGTATATGTTTGATGTTTTCTTTGTTTTTGCATTGGTCAATGTGCTTTATGTGCTTCGTATTTGGATGAAGCGGAGAGAGAAGGAACTTTCTATCCGAAGAGCATTTGGATATTCGACGATTCAGATTGGTAAATGTATTTTTTTTGAATTGTTTAGTATGGAAATGATTGCATCGGCTCTAGCTTTGCTTGTCACAGGAATATGGATGAAAGCAAATGATATGATGAGAGTACAAAGGCAGTTAGTGCAGAATTTACCGTATTACTATCTGGTGATTGGAGTGGTTTCGATTTTATACATTTTAACCATTTTAGCCAAGGTTCGAAGAATTCAACCAATCAATGGAATCAGGCAGTGTTAGGAGGGTGAAAATGAAAATAAAGAATATATTTAGTTTTGCAAGAGAATCAATAAGTCGAAATTTAAAGCAATTTTTATTATTGAATTTATTGAGCTTATTGGGATTTGTGATTCTTGGAGTAATCATGTTGCTAGTTATGCTATTAAATCAGGGCGAGATTGAGGTTAATCGTGTCTTACAGGATCAATTAGACAGAGCAGGAAGTGTGGTAATGACAGACAGTACGTGGCAAAACCTTCAGGGTAATTCTGAGTTTTATGAGAAGTTAAGAAAGCTAGAGGGAATGGAACAGCTTTTTTGGTATAGTGAATCGGATTATTTTGATGGAAGTCAGGTAGAAGTATTTCAAAATGTAGAAGTTCCAACAAATCAAAGTGATTCGGAAAAGGATTTTCTTAGTGGAATTAGTGAGAATATCGGAGGTACACTGACTACGATGCTACCATGCGAAAATACTACGTTATCGGGTGTAAAAGCAATGGGGATTTCTCTGAAAAATGGCTCAACAGAGGAGATTGAAAAGCAAAGGCAAGAAGGAGAGGAAGTCGTTTTGTTAGGAGCAAATTATGATGCTTCATTGATTGGAAAAAGATTTTCTTTTTATGGTAAGAATTATTATATTGCGGGACAGTTAGAAAATGGGGCAAGAATTCTGTCAACAAGACTAGATGTTGCAACGGATTCAACTACAAAATATACACAGGTCTTAGATAATTATCTTTTAATGTGCTTTGATGAAAAAGAGACACCACAAACAGGTAATTATACGTTTATTTGGAAAAGTGGAATGGATTATGGGACAATTCGAAATGAAATTCAAGCCGCTGCAAAACAATGTAATGTAGTTGTAGGAACAACAAAGATGAAAAGTGTCATTCAGGAAAATAATCAGGTGTTTAAAACGATGAAGGATAGTTTTGTATTATTATTTATTGTGTTATCCATTTCGACCTTTTTTATTTTCTGTTCCAATCAATTTATTAATATTATGAATCGAAAATCGGAGTATGGGATTATGTATGCGAGTGGATGTACAACGAAAGACTTGACGAAGATTCAGATGATGGAAGTTGTCTTTATTAATGCAATTGCGTATTGCTTAGCGATGGCTGGAATGGTAATTGGAATTCGATTAATAATGTCCTACAATCGTTATTTTATGATTCAAAGTATCTATTTTATTAAGCATGATATTTGGTGGATGGTTTTGATTTTTGCGGTGTTTTTTACAGTGATATCTGCAATGTTACCGATTCGTTACATAAAAAGAATGAAACCTGTGTATTTGATTGGCGGAAATGAGACTTAATGATTGGAGGAAATTATGATAACTTTAGAACATGTTTGTAAGACATATGGAAAAGGGGATAATAAAAAAGAAGCTTTAAAGGATATTAATCTAACGATTCAGGATGGCGAATTGGTTGCGATTATGGGAACGTCTGGCTCTGGAAAAACGACTTTGTTGAATATGATTGGAGCAATGGATAGTATTTCAAGCGGGAGTTATAGATACCAGACTAAAGAGAGAAGTATTGAGGTCGATAAGTTGAAAAATCAAGGGCTTCATATGTTTCGTAAGGAGAATGTAAGTTTTGTGTTTCAGCAGTTTGCACTTATGAATCATTATACGGTTTATGAGAATGTTGAAATGCCTCTTCGAATCAGAAATCTGAGTAAGAAACAGAGAAGAAAAATGGTAATGGAGCAACTTGAAAAGATGCATATTGCTGATTTGGCAAAGAAGTTGCCTGTGCAGATATCGGGAGGACAGCAGCAGAGATGTGCAATTGCAAGAGCATTGGTACAGGAAACGGATTTATTATTAGCGGATGAACCAACTGGAGCATTAGATCATGCTACGGGAACGGAGATAATGAATTTATTAAAGGAAATCAATGATGAAGGAAAAACTGTAATCATTGTAACGCACGACCCAGAAATTGCGGCCTGTGCAAAAAGAATTGTAAGAATTGAGGATGGAAAGCTCGTATCGGATGAGATGTTAAATAGGTAAAGAAAAAGCTGTCGTTTTATTTGAGATTATAAAGCGACAGCTTTTGTAATGTTACACGTGAAACATTACAAGAAAGGTTGTGAGGCCATTTTCACAGTGTACTTTGATTGAGCCTTTGTGTTTTTCGGCAATGTCCTTTGCAATAGGAAGTCCTAAGCCAAAATGTCCTTGACTTCGACTGCGGGCTTTATCGACACGATAAAATCGTTGAAAGATACGATTTTGATCTTCTTTTGATATAGAAATTCCGGTGTTTGAAACGGAAAGCTGAATTTGTCGATTTATTTTCTTTAAAGTGATTATAATTTGACCATTTGGTTTGGTATAGTAAAAGGCATTATCAAGAAGAATGGAGAAGAGTTGCTGAATCTCTTCACGAATTCCGTTAAAATTAAGGTCTGGTTCAATTGTATAATCAAATTTAATGTTTTTTTCAAATGCAATGCTTTCAAATGGCAGTAATCTTTCTAAAATGCAATCACTAATAGAAAAGTTTTGAAAATATTGGGTTTGTGATTCGTTTTGATCTAATCGGCATAAAGTTAATAAGGAATTAACTAACTTTCCCATTCGGTGACATTCAGACTGAATATAGCTGAGCCATTTACTATGTCCATATTGGTCGGATAGAAGCTCACTATTTGCCTGAATAATCGTAATGGGGGTTTTTAGTTCGTGACTGGCAGCTGAGATAAAGTCCTTTTTCTGTTGAAAAACTTTTTCTACCGGACGAACAATCAGGCAGGAAATCAAATAGGATAAAAATATAAAAATTAATAATCCGATAAGTCCTAAAATCAATGAGGTAATCAAAAAACTGCGGAAGCTACGATATGAAATATTGGTATCCATAAGTACAATGTGATATCCGTCAAAGGAATGCTGTCTAATGAATTTTAATGTTCCCATTTTGCCAGTATCTTCGGACATATTTAGAATTTTCTTAGCATATTCTTTTCGAGTGTCTTCAGAATAAGTAGTTGTATCATCACGATTTGATTCTGAATATTGATATTCCTTTGAATTCGAGCATTTGATGTAAATCAAGGAGTAAGAATGAACAAGCTCCTTTAAATCTTTGTCGGAGGTTTTTGAATGTGGAAGGGATGGCTCTCGTTTCGGAGGATTCATTTCAGGACGTTCTTTATTGCTATTTTCATTTTCACCTTGTGGAGAAGAATTTGATTTGGGTGGAGGAGATGGTTGTGTTTGGTTTATTTTTTCAGATAAATAATATTCTGATACGTCATTCATTTCACTGGTAATTTTCTCATAGTTTAAGATGTTGGTTGCTACAAGAATAAGAATTAAAGTGAAAGAAAGAAGAATCATCATAAGTGCCATGATTTTATGGCGAAGTTTATTGGTTGTATTCATGTGATTTCCTTTCTGAAAAAGATAGGGCAGCAAGATTATTTTTGCAGTTCTAAGCAATAACCAAGCTTACGAATGGTTTTAATGGTGACGTTTGTTTTTAGATATAGCAATTTTTTTCGTAAAAATGATATATAGACTTCTACATTGTTGTACTCCGCATCGGAGTCATAGCCCCATACTTTTTCAATAATTTGTTCACGACTGATAATCTGTTCTTTGTTGTGTAGAAAAAAATCCATAAGCTGATATTCTTTGCCATGTAAAGGAAGAGAAAGCCCGGAACTACTACAGCATAGGGAGTTTTGTCCATGAATCATATATAAATCTCCGAATGTGAGGCTGCAGATTTCTTGAATGGATTTGCGTCGAGTAAGTGCCCGAAGGCGTGCAAATAGTTCTTCACGATGAAATGGTTTGCATAGGTAATCGTCTGCACCGCAGTCTAGTCCTAGAATTTTGTCTTCTAATTCAGACTTTGCTGTGAGTAAAATAACCGGAGTATTAATATGTTCTGCTCGCAGATGTTGTAAAATCGTAGGTCCATCCATGCCAGGAAGCATCCAATCTAAAATAATAGCATCATATAAGTCACTACGGGCTTGTTCATAGCCTTCTAACCCATTCGCACACCAATCGGTTATATAACCTTCTTTTTTTAATGAAACAACAAGTGCTTCTGCAAAATGTTTTTCGTCTTCTATTAATAAAAATCTCATAGGTAAATCCTCTCGTTCTATATAGAATGATAGCATTCGCACATAGGCGATGATTTGCTTTAGACTAATTATATCATAATCCATGCTTCTTAAAATAAGATTGAAATAAAATTTATAATCATTCAATGTTTCTTTAAGAAAAAATAGATAGAATGTTCATTGTAGAAATGCAAGAAGCGTTTATGGGATTCTTGATGCAAGACAAGAGGAACTGAGAAAAAATGGTGATGAAAGGAGGGGAAAATGCCATCTATATTCGAAAGACGTGAAGTTAAGTATGTGATGACAAAGGAACAATATGAGAAGCTAATGTCTTCAATTAGAGATCAGCTTGTGGAAGAGGAATTTTTCAAGTATAAAATTTTAAATATTTATTATGATACGAAGAATTTTGATTTGTTCCGAAAATCAAGTGAGAAGCCAGAGTTTAAGGAAAAACTCAGGGTAAGAAATTATGGAGAAGTGGAGGATGGTAAAAAAGTATTTTTAGAAGTAAAAAAGAAATATAAGGGAATTGTATACAAAAGAAGAATTGAATTAGAACGAGAAGAGGTTTATGAAGCAATTAGGAAAAGGGAGCTTCCTATGCAGTTAAAAACAATTAACCAAAGGGAGATTGGGATGTTTTTAAAACGATATGAGTTAGAACCGCAGGTGTATTTAAGTTATGACAGGGAAGCATACCAATGGAAAACGAATCCGGATTTTCGTATGACGTTTGATCAAAATATACGATATCGTCTGAATGATGTGCTGTTCGAAGAGGGAGATGAGGGCGAGCATATTTTAGATAAGGATAAAATTTTGATGGAATTAAAATGTTTGAATAGCCTTCCACTGGAATTTTCAAGATTATTGAGTGCACTTGGAATTTTTAATGTTTCATTCTCAAAGATAGGAAGTGTTTATAAAAAGGTAATACTTCCTGGGCTGAGAAAAAATAAATAAAACGAAGACACGCAAGAGAGGAGTTTATATGAGTAAGATATTGGAAGTACAGGTTGAAAATCCATTGGGGTTAGTAATGATTGCATTTGTGTTAGGATGTTTTTTAGCAGTTATCTGTTCGAAAACGAGCAAATGTACAAGAAATATGATTGTTTCATTGGCAATTCTGCCATCACTTGTAACGGCTGCATTACTTGCAGTGAATGGAAACATGGGGGCATCGATTGCTGTATTAGGTGTATTTGGTTTAGTGCGTTTTCGAAGTGTTGCAGGAACGTCGCGTGATATTATTAATGTTTTTTTTGCGATGGCATCTGGGCTGCTCGTAAGTACGGGATATATTTTTGTAGCTATTTTTCTTACACTTTTAGTAGGAATTTTATTGTTTGCAAGTACAAGAGTAGTATTTCAAAAATATTCTGACGATTATGAATTAAAGATTTTAGTGCCAGAAGACCTAGATTTCACAGAAACATATCAGGTGCTTTTATGGAGATATTTTAATGAATTTCATCTTAATCGCGTAAAGACAACGAATATGGGCTCTTTATTTGAATTAACCTATTATGTTTCTCCCAAAGAGGGAATGAATGTAAAAGAGATGATGGATGACATCAGAACACATAATGGTAATTTAAATGTAGTTTATTCGCGTTGTGACCAGGGATTAGAAAATCTATAAAATTATTTTAGAAAAGAGGACAATTATGAAGAGAAAATTATGTTTTGTATTAGCAGGCTCATTAATGGTAATGAATATGCCTGTCGTTGCACATGCAGAGAAAAATGTTAAGGTTAAAAATGTAAATGGAAATGTTTTGACGATTCCGGTAGGAAGTAGTTTTTCTTTAAAAACAAATATGGCTAATAAGAATATTTCGTTTACTTCGTCAAAGGATAAGATTGCGGTAGTAAGTGGAACCGGAATGGTAACCGCCAAGAAAAAAGGAACTACGATTGTTTCTTTGAAGGATAAGAAGAGCAAAAATGTTAAAAAATTAAAAATCAAAGTGCAGGCTCCGAAAGAATATGTGATTACCAAGGTATCTGGTACTTATTACAGTCAGGTAAAGGTTCGTGTGAAAGCGAAAAAGGGATATCAGCTTTATTATTCTACGGATGGAACATTTCATTCTAAGAATAAAATTTGTGCAACTAAGAGCAAAAATTTTACTTTCCAGAAGTCAACAAAGTTAAATATTTATGCGTTTAAGAAGGGTGAGAAGATTACAAATCTTGCAAAAGCGAAAAAGAAGATTATTTATACATATGTTATAAAGAAGCAGGTTGTAGATTCGGAAGAAACAACGAAGGAAAATACAACTACGAGTGAACAGGCAACAACGGCTACTACAAAGGTAACAGAAGCTGCAACTACAGTGGCTGCGACAACTGCTGAAACAGCAACTACTACAGCTGAAACAACAACACAGATGGCGACAACTACAGCAGAAACCACAAGTGTTAAGGAAACTGTAGCAGAAACTACTGCAAAAGAGACTACAAGTACAGCACCTACAACAACCGTAAAAGAGACAACGAGTACAGCACCTACAACAATAAAAGAGACAACGAGTACAGCACCTACAACAACAATAAAAGAGACAACGAGTACAGTACCTACAACAATAAAAGAGACAACGAGTACAGCACCTACAACAACTGTAAAAGAGACAACGAGTACAGCACCTACAACAACCGTAAAAGAGACAACAAGTGCAGTACCTACAACAACTGTAAAAGAGACAACAAGTGCAGTACCTACAACGACAGAGGTCGCTGAGACAACGAGTATTCCTGAGATGACAACGATTGCTGAAACAACAGCAGAACCAGAAGCAACTACAACAGAGGAAACATCTGTAGAGGCTACTACCGAAGATGTTACTACGACGGAACCAGAAGCAACTACCGGAGAGACAAGTACAGAAGAAACAACGACGGAAGTAGAACCAACAGCACCAGACCCAACAACAGAGGAAACAACCTCCGAAGAGCAGACAAGTGGTGAATTTCCAACAGATGAGACAAGACCGACAATGCCTGAGTTCCCAACGGATATGACAAGACCGACAATGCCTGAGTTCCCAACGGATATGACAAGACCGACAATGCCTGAGTTCCCAACGGATATGACAAGACCGACAATGCCGGAATTCCCGACAGATGAGACAACGGAAGAAATAACAACGGAAGAAACAAGTACAGAAGAAGCAAGTACAGAGGAAGCAAGCACAGAAGAGGCAAGTACAGAGGAAGCAAGCACAGAAGAAGCAACAACGGAGGAAGCAAGCACAGAAGAGGCAAGTACAGAGGAAGCAAGCACAGAAGAGGCAAGTACAGAGGAAACAAGCACAGAAGAAGCAAGCACAGAAGAAGCAACTACAGAGGAGACTAGTACAGAAGAAAGTACGACAGGTGCAACAGAAGAGACAACAACAGAGCAGGAGACAACAGAGGCAGGAAAGACAGAAAGCTCATATGCAGAGATTCAGGAAGATGGCAAGGTTCAGGTTGTGATTGGAAATGCACCGGAAAAGAAGGTTACTTTAACCAATGACGCAGGAGAAGAAATTCTGTCAATCAGTAAAAAGAATAAAGTGACAATTTCTAAGGCAGGAACGTATCGTATTACATCTGATCAGGTGGAAATGATTACCGGAAGAATTGAAGTTGATGCTGAGGATGCAGATGTAAATGTAATTCTTGCAGGTGTACAATTGACAAGTGATGATACAGATGGAGTATTTACAGTTAAGAAGAAAACTGCTAGTGTAAATGTTACATTAGAAGAGGGAACTGTAAATAAATTTGCAGATACAGCAGAAACAGGAACGGAGACAAATGAGGAGACTGGAGCTGAGACAACTGTTTATCCGGATGGAGCGATAGTTAGTAAGCAGACAGGACTTACCATTCAGGGTACAGGAAAATTGTATGTATCTTCAAAACTTGGAAGTGGAATTAAATCAACTGACAGCTTACAGATTACCAATGCAGATATTGTAGTTACAGAAGCTGGAAATAATGGTATTTCAGGTAAAACGGAATTAATTGTAAAAGATAGTAGTTTAGATATTACTTCTGACAGCGATGGATTAAAGACAACAACTCCAGATGATACAACATTAGGAAATATGGAGTTGACTAATACAAAAATTAAGATTCAATGCAATGAAGATGGAATTCAATGTTATAAGGATGCCGTTATTACAGATTGTGATATTGATATTCAGGCTACTAAGGATACAAGTAAATTAACAACAGTAGATGGAGAAACAAAGAATAGCTTTAAGGGAATCAAAGCAGAAGGAAATCTGACGATTTCTGGAGGTACTTTTAATATTGTTTCAAGTGATGATGCAATTCATTCAAATGCTACCATTGAGATCAAGGATGATCCAGAGATGAATTTAAATACCGGAGATGATGGAATTCATGCAGATGATGAATTAACGATTCAGAGTGGAAATATTACAGTGGAGCAGTCTTACGAAGGACTTGAAGCAGCAAATATTGTAATTAATGGTGGAGAAATTCATGTAAAATCAAGTGATGACGGAATTAATGCAGCTGGCGGCTCTGATGGAAACACGAATGGTGGAAACTTTGGAGATGATACATTTGGTCCGGGAAGACCAGGCGGAAATCAGGGCGGAAATCAGGGCGGAAATCAGGGCGGAATGCCGGGACAGAGTTCTGGAAACTATTCTATTGAGATTAATGGAGGAAAAATTTATGTAGATGCAAGTGGAGATGGTATTGATTCTAATGGTAATATTACAATGACTGCAGGAGAGGTTTATGTCAGTGGACCAACGAATGGTGGAAATGGTGCATTAGATTACGATGGAACATTTTTAATCAGTGGAGGAACTTTGATTGCAGCAGGTAGTATTGGAATGGATCAGACACCTTCAGATACTTCTACGCAAAATAGTGTCAGATTCCAGTTACAGAGTGTGCAGCAGGCAGGAACAAAGATTGAGTTAAAGGATTCAGAAGGAAATGTAGTAGTATCCTTTACTCCAGAAAAGGTATTCCAGTCAGTTGTTATTTCAGCACCGGAATTAACTGTTAATGAATCCTATTCTTTATATTTAAATGATACATTAAGCACAACCGTTGAGTTAACCGGTACTGTTACTGGTGGTGGAAATAATGGCGGTGGATTTGGACCAGGACAACGCTGGTAAGAAAAAATTACAGTTTATAAATGAATTAGAAGAAAATAGGTCAGGGAAAATAGTTTCCGGCCTGTTTTTTTTGTGGAAAGAGATGAACGAAAATCGCAAAAAATGAAAGCAAAATTGCCTATATTTGTGGGAATGTGAGAGGATACTGCGATTACTGATAAAAAATTGTCAAATATGTTAAAAAAATAACGGTCTTTTTTTAAAAAACTTAGTGCAAAATGTTGACAAAATGATAAAGTAGGTCTATAATCATAGACATAAGGACGAGATAAATGTTAGGCAAGACATTTAGTCTTTATACAAATTGGGGAACGCTTATAAAATAAGACAACAAGCGTGGAGGCAATCGCTTTTGGAAACAAAAGCCCTTACCGAATTGACAGAATAAAATTGCAGAAGATGCAATGGTTGAAAGGAGCGGATTTTTATGAAATTAGGACAACAAATCGCAAAAGGAACAAACAATACAGTTTATAAGTCAGAAGATGGAACAATGGCCGTAAAAGTTTTCAATGATGGATATGCTAAGGCTGATGTAATGAATGAGGCTTATATCGCAGCAAGAATAGAAGAAGTTGGTGGAATTAATATTCCAACTTTGAAAGAAGTACCTATCATTGATGGAAAGTTCGCTATTGCTATGGATTATGTAGAAGGAAAAACAATGGCTCAGTTAATGAAGGAGAATCCAGCTGATATAGATAAATACATCGATCAGTTAGTAGCCATTCAGATGGAAATGCATACAAAGAGATGCCCATTTCTTACAAAGATGAAGGATAAATTAACAGATAGAATTAATCGAGTTGATCTCGACGATAATAAGAAATATGAATTATTAACAATTTTAGATGGAGCACCAAAACATAACAAGGTTTGTCATGGAGACTTTACTCCACACAATGTTATGATTGGAACAGATGGGAAAGCATATATTCTTGATTGGAATCATGCAACACAGGGTAATGCAAGTGCCGATGTAGCAAGAACATACTTATGGTTAAGTTTACATCATGCAGAGATTGCAGATAAGTATTTAGATACCTTCTGTGCAAAGAGCGGAACGGCTAAGACATATGTTCAGCAATGGCTTCCAGTTGTTGCAGGTGCAAGATTAATTAAGAAGAGAGCAGACGAAGAAGAATTACTTCGTAAATGGGTTGATGTTATTGAATATCAATAAAAAACGACCTAAAAATGTTGTATCATAGATTCGGGGCAGGTTCTATTGACTCAAAAAGTTCACATCAGAGTATTATAATTCAATTACAGGGGAGATAACAAGAGTTGTTGTCTTCCCTTTCTTTTTGTTTGTTACCATGATAATAAAAATTGTATCTTTTTTTATCCATTTCTGTGGTATAATTTTCGAAGCAATAAATTGAAAAAGATAAGGATGGAGGAAGTAATGAGCATACTGAATGTAGAACATTTAACACATGGATTTGGAGATCGTGTAATTTTAGAAGATGTTTCTTTTCGATTGTTAAAGGGAGAACATATTGGACTGGTAGGTGCAAATGGAGAAGGAAAATCCACATTTATGAATATTATTACTGGAAAGCTAATGCCGGATGAAGGAAAAGTGGAATGGTCGAAAAATGTCCGCGTAGGTTATTTAGATCAGCATACGGTGCTGACAGAGGGCATGACGATTCGTGATGTGTTAAAGAGTGCATTTGCGTGGTTATTTGAAATGGAAGAACAGATGAATGTAATCTGTGACAAAATGGGAGATGCTTCGCCAGAGGAACTAGAAGAGATGATGGAGAAGCTTGGAGTGATTCAGGATTTGTTGACAATGCATGATTTTTATGTGATTGATTCGAAAATAGAGGAAGTAGCAAGAGCACTGGGAATTATAGAAATCGGTTTAGATAAGGATGTAACGGAATTAAGTGGTGGACAAAGAACGAAGGTGTTGCTTGCAAAGCTTTTATTAGAAAAGCCAGATATTTTGTTGTTAGATGAGCCGACGAATTATTTAGATGAAAATCATATTGAATGGTTAAAACGATATTTACAGGAATATGAAAATGCATTTATTTTGATTTCACATGATATTCCTTTTTTGAATTGTGTAATTAATTTGGTATATCATATGGAAAATGCAAGGTTGACGAGATATGTAGGGGACTACGATAAGTTTTTAGAAGTGTATGAAGTGAAAAAGAAGCAGCTTGAGGCTGCTTATCATAGACAACAGCAGGAAATTAGTGAATTAAAGGATTTTGTTGCTAGAAATAAGGCAAGAGTTTCGACTAGAAATATGGCGATGTCACGACAGAAAAAATTAGATAAGATGGATAAAATTGAATTAGATCGTGAGCACCCAAAACCAGAGTTTGCTTTTAAGGAAGCAAGGGCATCGGCAAGAATTATTTTTGAAACAAAGGAGTTGGTAATTGGATATGATCAACCATTAACTAAAAAATTGAATTTGAGTATGGAAAAGGGACAAAAGATTGCGATTGTCGGAGCAAATGGAATTGGAAAGACAACATTGCTTAAGAGTATTTTGGGATTGATTTCGCCACTAGCAGGAGCAGTAGAGTTAGGGGATTATTTAGAAATCGGTTATTTTGAGCAGGAGATGGCACCTGGAAATACTCGTACTTGCATCGAAGAAATCTGGCAGGAATTTCCTGGATTTACGCAGTATGAGGTAAGAAGTGCATTGGCAAAGTGTGGATTGATGACAAAGCATATTGAGAGTCAGGTAAGAGTACTTAGCGGTGGAGAACAGGCAAAGGTAAGACTTTGCAAGCTGATGAATCGTGAAAGTAATTTATTGGTTCTAGATGAGCCGACAAATCATTTAGATGTGGATGCTAAGGATGAACTGAAGCGGGCATTGCAGGAGTATAAAGGAAGTATTTTAATGGTTTGTCATGAACCGGAATTTTATAATGGACTCGTAAGTGACATTTGGAATGCTTCGGAATGGAGTTTATTCTAAGTTCTTTTAGAGAGAAGAAAGGAAAGCAGGTTATGGCAGAACATGGGAGATTGTATCAGAAGCTAATTGAATATGGACAGTCAGATTTTTATCCTTTTCATATGCCTGGACATAAGAGAGCATGTCAGGAAAAAAGTGTCCTTTCAGAGATGCTTCCGTATCAGATGGATATTACGGAGATAGATGGGTTTGACGATTTGCATCATCCAGAGGACATTCTAAAGGAGTGTATGGAGCATGCAGCACAGGTATTTCAGTGTGATGAGTTATTTTATTTAGTGAATGGTTCCTCCTGTGGAAATCTTGCTGCAATTTTTGCAGTGTGCGAAGAAAATGATAAGATAATTGTTGCTAGAAATAGTCATAAATCGATTTATCATGCGATTGCATTGAGGCATCTTCAGCCGATATATCTTTCTCCAAGGGAAAATCAGGAATATGGTTTTTTTGAAGAAATTGGAATAGAACAGATAAAGAAAATAATAGAGGAGCATCGGGATGCGAAGGCAGTAGTGCTTACAAGTCCAACCTATGAGGGAATTGTTTCAGATATCCAAGAGATAAGTAAATTGGTGCATCGGGCAGGAATGAAGCTTATCGTCGATGAGGCGCATGGTGCACATTTTGGTTTTGGAACCTGTTTTTTTCCATCGGCAGTTTGTTTAGGAGCAGATTTTGTAATTAATAGTCTTCATAAGACGTTAAATGGTATGACACAGACAGCGATTTTAAAGATGAATACGAAAAGCATGACAGCATTAGAGGCACAGGATTATAAGAAACGCGTGCAGAGATATTTGGGATTTTTTGAGTCAAGTTCTCCCTCTTATGTACTGATGGCAAGTATTGATGAGTGCGTGTATGTAATGGAGCATTTTGGTACGCAGTTATGTAGCGAGTATGAAGTAAGTATGCAAGCATTTTATAAAAAGACAGAGGGACTTCGTATTTTGCAGGTAGCAAGGTTAAAAAATCAGGATATTACAAAGGTAATTATTTCTATCAGAAAATGGAGAACAAAACAAAAAAAAGAGAATAAAGAGCTGTTCCGGCAAAGATACGAGCAGGTATTGTCAGGAGCAGGTCTGAGTGAAATTTTACGACGACGTTATCATTTAGAGATGGAAATGGCAGCCTATGATTATGTTATTGCGATGACAAGCATATTTGATTCGGAGGAAGGAATTGAGAGATTGGTGGAGGCTTTATGGGATATAGAGGATAACCTAAGAAAAGATGGCATTGCATGGTGGATAACTATTTTAAAAGGCACAGAGGATGTGGATAAAATAAGTACGAAGAAAAGAGAAGGATTAAAGCAGGAGATTCAAAAGCGAAGGGGAAAGATTTCGGAAAATTTTGTTTATGTATATCCACCTGGAATTCCAAGGCTTGTTCCGGGAGAAGTGTATACGGACGCAATCTGTGAAGAACTGCTCGATGAAGTGGAGAAAGGATTAAATGTAAGAATCAATGGGTAAGTTATTTTTTATTATGGGAAAAAGCTCTTCGGGCAAGGATACCATTTATCAGAAACTAATGGCAGATACTTCGCTGAATTTACAGTCTGTTGTGGGATATACGACTCGTCCGATACGAGAAAATGAAAAAAATGGAAGAGAGTATTATTTTGTTTCGAAGAAGGATTTAGAAAAATTAAGACAGGAAGGAAAGGTCATTGAATGTCGGAACTACCAGACAGTACATGGAATCTGGAGTTATTTTACTGTTGCGGATGATAAGATTGATTTAAGCCATGGAGATTACCTGTATATTGGAACACTAGAATCCTATGAAAAATTAGTCTCTTATTATGGGCAGGAGAAAGTGGTTCCGATATTTATTGAAATTGATGATGGACTTCGGTTAGAGCGGGCATTAAAACGGGAGCGGCAACAGAAAAATCCAGATTACAAGGAAATGTGTAGAAGATTTTTAGCTGATTGTGAAGATTTTAGTGAGGAAAAAATTCAGGCAGCAGGAATTAAAAAAAGATATTGTGCGCAGAGTTCGGAAGAAAGTTATCTGGTAATAAAAAAGATGATACAAAGGCAGAAATAACGAATAAAATACAGAAGTCATTGCGAAGATGTTTCGCAATGTGGTATATTAGAAATAAGAAAAACGACTTTTTTGTTCTATGAGACTGAGAAAAACGAGCTTTAGAAGTCGAGATGGAGGGATAATATGAATTATTCAGATATTATTGGACAGAATCATATATTAGACCATTTTCGGAATGCTATTGATTATGGAAAGGTTTCGCATGCGTATATTTTGAATGGAGAGAAGGGTACTGGTAAGAAGAGTATGGCGAGATTGTTTGCACAGGCATTAGAGTGTGAAAGCCCGGATAAACCATGTGGACTTTGTCATGCCTGTAAGCAGTGTGAAAGTGATAATCATCCGGATATTAAATGGATTACCCATGAGAAACCAAATACCATTAGTGTTGCAGATGTAAGGGAACAACTCAATGGTGATATAATGATTAAACCATATAGTGGTGCATATAAAGTTTATATTATTGATGAGGCAGAAAAGTTAAATGTTGCAGCACAGAATGCGATTTTAAAGACAATCGAGGAGCCACCTGCATATGCAGTGATTCTTTTATTGACGAATAATGCAGCAACATTTCTTCCAACCATTATGTCAAGGTGTGTGATGCTGAATGTAAGACCATTAGGAAAAGAAGTCATTGCGGATTATCTGATGAGGAAGCAGGGAATTCCAGATTATAATGCCAAACTAGCAGCGGAATTTGCAGATGGAAATTTAGGAAAAGCAATCAATTTAGCAGCGTCTGATCATTTTAATGATTTGAAGGATAACGTTTTGAGTGTTGTAGTACATGCTAAGGATATGGAATTAAGTGAGTTAGTTGCAGCGGTCAAAGAAGTGGATAATTATAAGCTTGAGATTGAAGATTATTTAAATGTGATGAGAATGTGGTACAGAGATGTTTTGCTTTATAAGGCAACTAGAAATATCGATGAACTCATTTTTAAAGATAAAGTGAGCGATATTATAAAAATTGCAGAGAAAAGTTCTTTTAATGGAATTCAGGAGGTATTAGAAGCCATTGATAAATGCAGAGTTCGTTTGAATGCCAATGTTAATTTTGATTTGGCAGTAGAATTAATGTTTCTTACGATTAATGAACGGTGTTAACTGCAAAGAAGAAATGAGGATTATAAATGACAGAAGTAATAGGAGTTCGATTTAGAAGAGCAGGGAAAATATATTTTTTTGCCCCTGGTGAAGAAGAAATAAAGATAGGAATGTATGTAATTGTTGAGACTGCCAGAGGGGTAGAATACGGAGAGGTTGTGTTAGGACCGAGAGAGATTGAAGATGACAAAATTCTTCAGCCTTTAAAGACTGTGATTCGTGTAGCAACGCAGCAGGATCATGAGAGGCAGGCAGAGAATAAGAGAAAGGAAAAAGAAGCTTTTCAGATTTGCCTGAATAAGATTGCAAAGCATGGCTTGCTGATGAAACTGATTGATGTAGAATATACATTTGATAATAATAAAGTTTTGTTTTATTTTACAGCAGATGGAAGAATTGATTTCCGAGAGCTGGTAAAAGATTTAGCATCTGTTTTTCGTACCAGAATTGAGTTACGTCAGATTGGTGTGAGAGATGAGACAAAGGTGGTTGGCGGAATTGGAATCTGTGGAAGACCTTTGTGCTGCCATACCTACTTAGGTGAATTCGCACCGGTTTCTATTAAGATGGCAAAGGAACAGAATCTTTCTTTGAATCCGACAAAGATATCGGGTGTCTGTGGAAGATTAATGTGTTGTCTGAAGAATGAGCAGGATACTTATGAATACTTAAATGCGAAGCTTCCAAATGTAGGTGATACTGTCACAACAGAGGATGGACTGCGAGGAGAAGTAAAGAGTGTTAATGTGCTGCGACAGAAGGTAAATGTCATTGTAGAGGTGGGTGATCAAAAGGAAAGCAGAGATTATCCGGTTGCTAAGTTAAAGTTTAAGAGAAAGAAAAAACACGAGAAAGTGGATCTTAGTGACAAGGAATTGAAGAAACTAGAACAGTTAGAAAAACAGGATGGAAAATCTAAATTTGATGATTAGAGTTAAAGGTTGGAATATATGATAGAAATCAGAGAGTCAGAAAGATTAGATGATCTTGGACGGAAGGGATATAAGATTATTCAGGACCCGGAGAAATTTTGCTTTGGAATTGATGCAGTCTTGCTATCTTCTTTTGCCAGGGTAAAAAAGGGAGAACGTGCATTGGATTTAGGAACCGGAACAGGTATCATTCCGATTTTACTTGAGGCGAAGACAGAAGGAGAACAGTTTCAGGCACTTGAGATACAAAAGGAAAGTGTTGAGATGGCAAGACGAAGTGTCGCTTATAATCATTTAGAAGCAAAGATTGATATTGTATGTGGAGATATCAAAGAGGCGGGGAGAATATTTGGGCCTGCCTCTTTTCACGTTGTGACCACGAATCCTCCCTATATGACAGACCTGCATGGAATCCGGAATCCGAAGGAACCAAAGGCAATTGCAAGACATGAATTGTTATGTTCCTTTGAAGATGTTGCAAGAGAGACTTCGAAGGTTTTGAAAGTGAAGGGAAGAATGTATCTGATTCACAGACCGCATCGAATTGCAGAGCTGATTGATGTACTGCGAAGTTATCATCTAGAACCGAAAAGAATTCAGTTTGTACATTCTTTTTTAGAGAAAGAGGCATCTATGGTTTTAATAGAAGCAGTGAAATGTGGAAAAACATTTGCAAAAGTAGAGAGACCATTAATTATTTATGAGAAACCAGGCGTTTATACCAGGGAAGTCCTGCAGATGTATCAGGAATCTTAGAGAAGAAAAGGAAAGGTGGTGATAGTAGTGGAGGGAACCTTGTATTTGTGTGCAACACCAATTGGAAACTTAGAAGATATCACGATGCGGGTGATTCGTACATTAAAAGAGGTTGATCTGATTGGAGCAGAGGATACCAGACACAGTATTAAATTATTAAATCATTTTGAAATTAAGACACCGATGACAAGTTATCATGAATTTAACAAATATGATAAGGCAAAGCAGTTAGTGGAGATGATGCAGGAAGGAAAAAATATTGCGTTGATTACCGATGCAGGAACACCAGGAATTTCAGACCCAGGAGAAGAGTTAGTCAGGCAGTGTTATGAAGCCGGAATTAAAGTTACTTCTCTTCCAGGACCTGCCGCCTGTATTACGGCACTTACGATGTCAGGACTGCCAACTAGAAGATTTTGCTTTGAAGCATTTTTGCCAATGGATAAAAAAGAGAGGGCAAGAATTCTAGAGGAATTGAAACAAGAGACAAGAACCATTGTTTTGTATGAAGCGCCTCACCGATTAGCGAGAACGATGCAGGAGTTATTCCAGACATTAGGAAACAGAAGGCTGACAATCTGTAGAGAACTTACGAAAAAATATGAGAACGGATGGCAGACAACACTAGAAGAGGCGGTTTCTTATCTGAAAGAGAATGAAGCGAAAGGGGAGCATGTCCTTGTAATAGAAGGAAAATCTTTCGAAGAAATTGACAGAGAGAAGCAGCAGTCCTGGGAACAGCTTACAATCGCAGAGCATTTTGAGCAGTATGTGAAAGAAGGGATGGCGGAAAAAGAGGCAATGAAACAGGTTGCAAAGGACAGGGGCATTTCGAAAAGAGATGTATATAGCGTTGTGAAAAAATAGAGAAAAGGAAACGAGATGAAGAAGGAAAAAAAGGATCCATTATATAAGAGCTTTGGTTATGCTTTTGAAGGAATTTTTACCGGTGTGACCAAAGAAAGAAATATGAAAATACATGTGGCTGCGGCAGTCCTTGTAGTGATTGCAGGTCTGATATTTGGCATTTCAAGAATAGAATGGTGTATCTGTTTTACATTATTTGGGCTGATTATGGCATTAGAGCTTGTAAATACAGCAGTAGAGGCGGTGGTAGATTTAGTAACAGAAGAGAGAAAACCATTGGCAAAAATTGCAAAGGATACAGCAGCAGGAGCAGTCTTGATTGCAGCAATCTTTGCAGCAATTACCGGATGTCTGATTTTTATTCCAAGACTGATTGCATTTTTGGGATAAATTCTATTTATGAAAACAGAAAGAGGAGGTACGTATTATGAGTACAATAGGAGATAGTGTAAAGAAAATTTTATTAGCAGGAGTTGGTACTGTTGCAACAACAGCAGAAAAGTCAAAAGAAATTATCAATGCCATGGCAGAAAAAGGTGAGCAGACAGTGCAGCAGGGAAAGGTTATGAACCAGGAACTGAGACATAATATTAAAGAGACAGTAAAGAAGAATGTTAAGGTTTCAGTGAAGGCATCTACACCAGAGGAATTAGCAGAGCTGGTAAAGGAAATGACACCGGAACAGCTTGAGGCATTAAAGGCACAGATTCAGAATGCAGAAGAAGCTGCAAAGCAGGATGAAACAGAGGAAGCGGATGTGACAGAGGCTGCAGAAGAGATAGAAGAGACAGACAGTGCAGCACCTGCAGAAGAGAAGGAAGAAACATTAGAAGAAACAAAGTAGGAAAAAATTGAGAGAAGGTACAGGTGGTAGGAAAGAATGGCAGAGAAGAAGGTAGTTTTCGATGAGAACGTAAAAGATAAGAAAAAAGCAGAAAAGAATCATGTAAGGATTCGGGAGATGACAGCAGTTCTTCGAAAATATGAAATTATGAAAGGATTAACTCCGAAAAAATTTCGAATGATTTTAGAAGATCTGGGTCCTACCTATGTAAAGATTGGACAGATTTTATCTATGCGTTCTGATATTTTACCGAAACCGTATTGTGACGAGTTAATGAAGCTACATTCAGAGGTTGCACCGATGCCATTTGAAATGGTCAAAAAGATTATACAGGAGGAACTTGGTGGCGAGGCAGACCGGATTTTTTTGTCAATTGAGGCTAAACCACTAGGTTCCGCATCCATTGCGCAGGCACATAAAGCTGTATTAAAATCGAAAGATCAGGTAGTAATTAAAGTTCAGAGAAAAGGTATTTATGAGACGATGAAACAGGATATTGCATTGCTTCATCGTGTGGTACGTCTGATTCCACCTATCAGTCTCAAAGAGGCAGTGGATTTCCATATGGTATTAGATGAATTATGGGAAGTTACACAGGAGGAGATGGATTTTTTAAAAGAAGCTTCGAATATGCAGGAATTTGCAAAGAACAATCGAAGCATACATTTTATCAGCTCACCAAAATGCTATGAGGAGTATACAACAAAACATATTTTAGTGATGGAGTATGTTGATGGAATTGCCATTGATCATAAGCAGGAACTGTTAGAAAATGGATATGACCTAGAAGAAATAGGGATGAAACTGATTGATAACTATATCAAACAGGTCATGGATGATGGATTTTTTCATGGAGATCCGCATCCCGGCAATATTCGAATCAGTGGTGGGAAGATTGTATGGATTGACATGGGCATGATGGGCCGTTTGACGCAGAGGGATAAAAACCTGATTGCAAAAGCAATTCAGGGAGTTGCGGCGAAGGATATTACCATGATTCAGGAAGCAGTGTTATCGCTTGGTAAATTCCAGGGTAAGCCAGACCGGGTTGGCCTGTATGATGATATTCAGGAGTTGATGATTCAATATGGAACGCAGGGAATGGGCGATATTGATGTTACACTTTTGCTACAGGATCTTATGGAAGTTATGAAGAAAAATAAAATTGCAATGCCGAATGGACTTACGATGCTTGCAAGAAGTATGACACAAATTGAAGGTGTTCTGGTGGAAATTAGTCCGGATATCAATATGGTAGAGATTGCGGCAGCGTATATGAAACAGAAAATGCTTCATGGCGATTATTGGGAACAGGAATGCAAAGAGACAGGGAAGCGATTATATCGTTCGTTACACAAAGCAATTGATATTCCTGGAATGGCAGCAGAGATTATGCAGGGCTATCTGAATGGACAAAGTAAGTTACAGCTAGACTTGCATACAACGGATCAGTTATCCCATTTAATGCGGCATCTGGTGCGTAATATTGTGCTTGGATTATGGGTGACTGCTTTGCTTGTAAGTTCTAGTATTCTGTGCATGACAAATATGAAACCGAAGATATTAGGAATACCGGCAATGGGTGCAGTTGGATATTTTTTTGCACTGGTCATTGTAGCCTACACGTTTATCAAACATTTTATTCATCGAAAGTAAAAGACAATCCTCTAAAAACACAGACTAAACATCTGGGTTTTTAGGGGATTTTTTTAAAAAACTATTGACAATAGTTATCAGTTGTAGTACTATCCATATAAATCCTACTAAACAACTATGATATATAGAAAAAGTACGGTAATAAAAAAGGAGGTACGACAAGTGAAAAAGAGAAGATTTGCAGCATTGGGTTTGGCATTATTATTTGTAATAGGCGGTACCTCAGGATGTAATAGAAGTGATAATGTAATGATTAATGTTTCATATGACCCGACGAGAGAGTTGTATGAATCTTATAATAAAATTTTTGAACAACACTGGAAGGAAAAGACGGGAAAGGATATTACCATTGTGCAGTCACATGGAGGATCAGGGAAGCAGGCACTTGAAGTTGCGAATGGTCTTGAGGCTGATGTAGTAACTCTGGCACTGGAATATGATATTGATGCAATTCAGGATTCTGGTCTGATTCAGGATGGCTGGATTCAGGAATTTCAGGATGACAGTGCACCATATAATTCCACGATTGTATTTTTGGTTCGGAAGGGGAATCCGAAGAACATTCATGACTGGGATGACCTGGTTCGGGATGACGTTGGTGTGATTACTCCGAATCCGAAGACATCGGGTGGAGCGAAATGGAACTATATGGCAGCATGGGCATATGCACAGAAGAAGTATCAGGGCGATGAGACGAAGATGAAGGAATTTATCCGTAAGCTTTATCAGAATGTACTGGTACTCGATTCCGGAGCAAGAGGTGCAACAACCTCTTTTGTAGAGAATAAGCAGGGAGATGTATTGATTGCATGGGAGAATGAAGCATATCTTTCTTTGAAGGATAATCCAGATGAGTATGAGATTATCACTCCAAGTATTAGTATTTTAGCGCAGCCTTCGGTAGCTGTAGTAGATTCAGTGGTAGATAAAAAAGGAACAAGAGATGTAGCTACGGAATATTTGCAGTATCTTTATTCCGATGAAGCACAAAAGATTGCGGCAGAGAATTACTATCGGCCTACGAATGAGAAAATTTTAGAGGAATATAAAAATCAATTTAATTTAGATGTTCAGTTAGTGAATATTAAGGATTTTGGTGGCTGGAAAGCAGTTCAGAAGAAGCATTTTGCGGATGGCGCAATTTTTGATCAAATCTATGAGAAATAGTGGAGGAAAGCATATGAAGGGAAGAAGAAAAAGAGTAATTCCAGGGTTTGGCCTGTCGATGGGTGTTACCCTTACCATGCTTAGTTTTGTAGTTTTGATTCCACTGATTTCTTTAGTGGTTTATACTTCTAAGCTGAGTTTCCATGAGATTGTGGAAACACTTACGATGAAAAGAGTGTTGTCATCCTTTTATGTAAGTTTTGTGACAGCATTTATTGCATCATTGATTAATGCGGTTATGGGACTTGTGTTAGCATGGGTGCTGGTGCGCTATCAGTTCCCGGGAAAACGGATTATAGATGGCATGATAGAATTGCCATTTGCACTGCCAACAGCGGTAGCCGGAATTGCATTGACATATCTGACAACAGATCAGGGATGGATTGGTAAGTTTTTTGCAAAGTTTGGAATTGAGATTGCATATACCAAATTAGGAATTACCGTCGCATTAATTTTTGTGGGAATTCCATTTGTAGTAAGATCGGTACAACCGGTTTTAGAAAAGTTAGACGGTTCTTATGAAGAAGCTGCCGGCGTGCTGGGAGCAAGTAAGAGCAGAATTTTCTGGAAAGTTATCTTCCCGGAAGTAAAACCGGCATTATTTACCGGATTTGGACTTGCCTTTGGACGGTGTTTAGGAGAATACGGAAGCGTTGTATTTATCGCAGGAAATAAACCGTATTCTACAGAAATTACACCACTGATTATTATGTCAAAGTTACAGGAATTTGACTATGCGAGTGCGACAGCAATTGCACTTGTTATGCTATTAGTTGCGTTTTTGATTTTATTTTCGATTAATCTTGTTCAGGCGAAGAATGAGAGAAAGGTAAATGGAGGTGGACAGGTAAGAAGAAAATCTAAAGTTTGCAGTTCCATCGCACAGGCCTTCACACCGGTTCGGGAAGCAATAGAAAATATTTCTTTCTCCATCGATGAAAAAGTAAAAAGCAGAAGAAGAAAAAAAGCAGCTTTACAGGGAGAAAAAAAGAAACCGTTTCAGAATAGAGAAAAAAGAGAAATTCTTTTAAGAAGAGTGCTTATTGGAATCAGTGTTTTATTTTTGTTTGTGATGTTAGTATTACCACTTGGAGTTGTTCTTTCACAGGCATTTCGAAATGGTGTAGGACAGTATGTGAAAGCGGTTACAGATGAATATACAGTAAAGGCATTACTTCTTACTTTAGAAGCGACTGTGATTGCAGTTGTGGTAAATACGATTTTCGGTGTATTTGCAGCATGGGCAATTACGAAGTTCCAATTTAAAGGAAAAAAACTGTTAACCACTTTTATCGATATACCGGTTACGATCTCACCGGTCATCGCCGGATTGATTTTTATTTTACTGTTTGGAAGGAATAGTTTTTTATATCCATATTTGCAGACATTAAAAATTAGTGTTGTATTTGCTGTTCCAGGAATTGTGTTAGCAACGATTTTTGTTACATTTCCATTTATATCGAGAGAGTTAATTCCGGTATTAGAGGCAGAAGGAACAGATGAGGAAGAAGCAGCCGCATTGATGGGTGCAAGTGGATTTACCATTTTCCGCAAGATTACATTTCCACATATTAAATGGGCATTCCTCTATGGAGTCGTGTTATGTACGGCAAGAGCAATGGGAGAGTTCGGTGCAGTATCTGTTTTATCCGGACATTTACGTGGACTGACAAATACATTACCTTTACATATTGAGATTTTATTTAATGAATTTCAGTATATACCGGCATTTGCAGTATCTTCGGTGCTGGTAGTCATATCTGTAGTGATTTTAGTAATTAGAAGTGTACTTGAGTATAAAGGAAAGAAGAAAGCAGAATAATGTCTTTGAGAGAAAAGCGAATGGAGGATGTTATGTACGTTGAATTAAAAGATATTAATAAGATGTATGGTGACTATAAGGCATCAAGACATGTGAATTTTGGAATTGAAAAAGGAAAACTTGTTGCACTTCTAGGACCAAGTGGAAGTGGTAAGACGACCATCCTTCGAATGCTTGCAGGTTTAGAGCAGCCGGATTCCGGAGAAATTGTGATTGCAGGAAAGGTTGTGAATCATATTGCAGCAAGTGAGAGAGGAATTGGATTTGTTTTCCAGAATTATGCGTTATTTCGTTATATGACAGTGTTTGATAACATTGCATTTGGATTAAAAATAAAAAAAGCGGATAAGCGTTATATAAAAGAACGGGTGATGGAACTGATCAAACTCATCGGATTAGAGGGAATGGAAAAACGTTATCCAAGCCAGTTATCCGGAGGACAGCGACAAAGAGTTGCGTTTGCAAGAGCACTTGCTCCAAACCCACAATTATTGTTATTAGATGAGCCATTTGCGGCAATTGATGCGAAGGTTCGAAAAGAATTGAGAAGCTGGTTAAAGGAAACAATTGAAAAGCTTGGAATTACAAGTATTTTTGTTACGCATGATCAGGAAGAAGCGATTGAAGTTGCAGATGAGATTATTGTGACGAATAAGGGACGGATTGAACAAAAGGGAACTCCATTAGAGATTTATCAGAATCCGAAAACCGCATTTACAGCATCGTTTTTTGGACAGACTTCCGTTATTGACCGTTATGAAGAATTTCATTCCTTTGAACATATTGAAGGAGCAGAAAAAGCTGTGGTTCGACCAGAATTTATTCAGGTTACAAAAGAGAATGAAGTGCAGATTTACAAGACTTCTTCTTCAAAAGGAATTGTAGAAAGCACTTTATTTAAAGGAGACCGTCAGGAGTTGCATATTCGTGTGAATGGGAATCTGCTTACGGCTCAGAGAGGATTAAATGAGGCAAAGGTTGAAGCAGGAGAGTCGGTGAATGTATTTATTTATCGCCTGTTTGTCATTCGTGGAGAGGAAGCATTTTTATTAGAGAATCAGTCATTGCAGGAAGATTCTATTTATATCTGATTGTCGGAAACGTTGCAAAAATTGCAATGCATGGTATTATTTGATTATATTTTTACGGACAAATATCATTGGAAGTTATTGGAAGGGAGATAAAGATGAGAACAAAAGAATTAGAGGCAGATGTACTGATTATTGGTGGTGGAACTGCCGGATGTTTTGCAGGCATCACATTAGGAAAAGAAAAAAACAGAAAAGTTCTTGTAGTGGAAAAGGCAAATATTAAGCGAAGTGGTTGTTTAGCGGCCGGTGTCAATGCAATCAATGCCTACATTACAGAGGGACATGTGCCACAGGATTATGTAGATTACGCAAAGAAAGATGCAGAAGGAATTGTAAGAGAAGACTTACTATTGTCGATGTGTGAACGGTTAAATCATGTGACAGAAGAGATGGAGAAATTAGGACTTGTCATTTTAAAAGATGAAAATGGAAAGTATGTAACAAGAGGAAACCGTAATATTAAGATTAACGGAGAAAATATTAAGCCAATCTTAGCAGAGGCAGTAAAAGCACAGGAAAATGTTACGATTTTAAATCATGTGAATGTAACGGATTATATTGTAGAAGATGGCGTAATCAAAGGTGCAGTCGGATTTGATGTAAATGAAGATGTTTTTTATCTGTTCAAAGCCAAAGCCGTTATTTGTGCAACCGGTGGTGCGGCTGGTCTTTATCGTCCAAATAATCCAGGATTTTCCAGACATAAGATGTGGTATCCGCCATTTAACACAGGAGCGGGATATGCTATGGGAATTCGTGCAGGAGCAGAGATGACAACTTTTGAAATGCGTTTTATTGCACTTCGCTGTAAAGATACTATTGCACCGACAGGAACCATTGCTCAGGGTGTTTTTGCAAAACAGATGAATTCGAAAAAAGAGATTTATGAGAAAAAATATGGTCTTACGACATCACAGAGATTGTATGGAACAGTAACAGAAAACAGGGAAGGAAGAGGTCCTTGTTATTTGAAAACAGATGAAATCTCAAAGGAACAGGAACAGGATTTATATAAAGCATATTTAAATATGGCACCAAGCCAGACATTGAAATGGCTAGAAGCGGGAAAAGGACCTTCTGAGCAGAATGTAGAAATTGAGGGAACAGAACCGTATATTGTTGGTGGACATACAGCAAGTGGATACTGGGTAAATAATGACAGAGAAACAACCATTCATGGATTATTTGCAGCAGGAGATGTTGCAGGAGGATGTCCACAGAAATATGTAACCGGTGCGTTGGCAGAAGGCGAGATTGCAGCAGAGGCTGTTGTAAAATATCTAGAAAAAGAGGATTCTTCTAATACAGCAGAAAAAGAAGAGAAAATTCAGGCATTTGCAGAGGCAAAGAAGAAAGAATACGAAAAGTATCTGCAGAATAAAAAGACACTCATTGATACAGAAGCATTAGAAGAAACCATGCAGAAAATCATGGATCAGTATGCGGGTGGTATCAGTACAGATTATCAATGTAATGAAAGCAGATTACAGCTTGCCGAAGAGAAGATTTGCAGAGTTGAGTCGGTTTGTGAAGAGCTTGCAGCAGATGATATGGATGATTTGCTTCGTATCTATGAATTGAAGGAAAGACTGGTAGTCTGCAAGGTTGTAATTGCACATTTGCTTGCGAGAAAAGAAACCAGATGGCATAGTTTTGGCGAAAACATGGATTATCCGGAAAAGAGTAAGGAATGGGAGAAATACGTAAATTCCAGAATGAAGGATGGAAAAATAGAGATGATCTATCGTGAACTTCAGTAAGAAAATATCAGTGGAAAACAAACCAAATAGAAATAAAATGTGAAATGGAGGCTAATATGAGCATAAAGATAAAAAATGATCTATGCGTCGGATGCAGACGATGTGTAGAAGCATGTCCGGGAAATCTAATTAAAATAGATGCACAAGGAAAGGCATTTATCAAACATGAAAGAGATTGCTGGGGATGTACTTCTTGTGTAAAAGAGTGTAAGACAGGAGCAATTTTGTTTTACTTAGGAGCTGATATTGGAGGTAGAGGAAGCACATTATCTGTTACGGAAAAAGGAGATATCAATACCTGGTCTATTACATCACCAACAGGACAGGTACAGGAGATTGAAGTAAATAAAAAAGATGCAAATAAATATTAAATATCATTCTTAATGAAGGAGGAAATCGACAATGGGAAATTTATCTCATCTTGATGCCTTAGAGGCAGAAGCAATATATATTATTCGTGAGGTTGCAGCAGAATGCGAAAATCCGGTTATGTTGTATTCAATTGGAAAGGACAGTTCAGTTATGCTGCATTTGGCAATGAAAGCATTTTATCCGGAGAAACCACCATTTCCATTTTTACATATTGATACAACATGGAAATTCAAAGAAATGATTCAGTTTAGAGATCATATTGCAAAGAAACTTGGAATCAATATGTTAGTGTATACAAATGAAGAAGGGGTTAAGGCAGGAATTAATCCATTTGATCATGGTTCTGCATATACAGATATTATGAAGACACAGGCATTGAAGCAGGCTTTAAGCAAGTACAAATTTACAGCTGCTTTCGGTGGTGGACGTAGAGATGAAGAAAAATCCAGAGCAAAGGAAAGAATCTTTTCATTCCGAAATGAAGCACAGGCATGGGATCCGAAAAATCAGCGTCCGGAGATGTGGAAACTCTATAATACAAAGATTCATAAGGGTGAAAGTATTCGTGTATTCCCAATTTCTAACTGGACAGAAAAGGATATCTGGCAATACATTAAGAGAGAAAATATTGAAATCGTTCCTCTTTATTATGCAAAGGAAAGACCGGTTATTGAACGTGATGGCAATCTTATTATGGTAGATGATGATCGTCTGAAGTTAAAAGAAGGCGAAAAGATTGAAAACAGAATGGTTCGTTTCCGTACATTAGGATGCTATCCTCTGACAGGAGCAGTAGAATCGGATGCAGATACGTTAGACAAGATTATTGATGAAACATTAAGTGCAGTAGATTCTGAGCGTACAAGTCGTGTGATTGATCATGAGGCTGCCGGAAGCATGGAAAGAAGAAAGAAGGAGGGTTATTTCTAGGATGAAAGGATTATTAAAATTTATAACTTGCGGAAGTGTAGATGATGGAAAGTCTACTTTAATAGGACATATTCTTTACGACTCAAAGTTAATTTATGCAGATCAGGAAAAAGCACTTGAGTTAGATTCTAGAGTAGGAAGTCGTGAAGGAAAAATAGATTACTCTCTTTTATTAGATGGTCTGATGGCAGAAAGAGAGCAGGGAATCACAATTGATGTTGCATATCGTTATTTTACAACAGACTACAGAAGTTTTATTGTAGCAGATACTCCGGGACATGAAGAGTATACAAGAAACATGGCAGTTGGAGCTTCTTTTGCAGATTTAGCAATTATTTTAGTAGATGCAAAGCAGGGAGTTTTGATTCAGACAAAGCGTCATGCAAGAATCTGTGCATTAATGGGAATCCGCCATTTCGTATTTGCCGTTAATAAAATGGATTTAGTTGGATATAGTGAAGAACGTTTCAAGGAAATTGAAAAGCAGATTGATGAGTTGAAACAGGAATTAGCACTTGAGAACGTTGTCATCATTCCTGTTTCTGCAACAGAAGGTGATAATGTTACAACAAAATCAGAAAATACACCTTGGTATCAGGGAAAAGCATTACTTCCTTATCTTGAAACCGTTGATGTATCGGTTGCAGAGGAAGAAGCAGGATTCTATCTTCCAGTACAGCGTGTATGCCGTCCAAATCATGAATTTCGTGGTTTCCAGGGACAGATTGAAGCAGGTACTGTTCATGTTGGAGATGAGATTGTTTCCTTACCAAGCAATGAGAAGGCACATGTAAAGAGCATTCTTGTTGGAGACCGTACAGAAGCAGAAGCACAAAAGGGACAGCCGGTTACGATTCAGCTTGACAGAGAAGTGGATGTATCAAGAGGATGCGTATTAACAAAAAATGCCGACCTTAAAATATCTTCTTCTATTCAGGCAACAATTCTCTGGATGGATGATGAGAAACTTGAAAATGGAAAGAATTTCTTTATTAAGTTAGGTACGAAAATGATTCCTGGTATTGTAACAGAGATTGTATCTGCAATTGATGTGAACACAGGAGAGAAAACAAAAGTAGAAGAATTAAAGAAAAATGAAATTGCAATTTGTAATGTAACATTTGCTGATAAGATTGTCGTAGATGATTTTGCAAAGCACAGAACAATGGGTGAATTCATTTTCATTGACAGAATTACAAATATGACATCTGCCTGCGGTGTTGTAACAGGTGTATTAGAGGAAAATGGTTTAAGTGACAGAAAGGTAACGAGAGAAACACGTAGTGCCTTAAAGGGACAGACTCCGGTAACTGTTGCATTCCCAGTCGGCCAGAATGGAATTACAAAGGAACTGGTGGAAGAAGTAGAACGTAATTTAAGTATCGATGGAAGACATACGTATTTATATCAGCCAGAGAATCAGCAGGAAGTAGAAACAGTAGTAAAACATCTGCAAGAGGCAGGAATTGTAGTTTTACTTGCTTATGACGCTGAGATTAAGGTTCCGGACGCAGTTCGTACTGCAAAGAACTTTATCGATGAATGGCAGAAGGAAGTAGAACTGACAGGTAAAAAAGAAGAGGATGCAGAAAAGATAGCTGCATTTATAAAAAAGAAATCCGTATTTTCAACAGGAATTGCAAGGGATGGAGAATATATTTAGACTGCCATTTGTGAGATAGATTGGAGGTAAAAATGAAAATTTCCAGAAAGGGAAGATATGCACTGCGTACTTTGATTTATTTTGCCATGAATGGGAAAGAAAAAAAGATTACTTTAAATCATGTCGCAAAAGCGAATGGTATTTCGGTAAAATATTTAGAACAGATTTATGCCAGCTTAAGGAGAGCGGGAATCGTAAAAAGTGAGCATGGTATTAACGGCGGGTATATTCTAAATAAGGCACCGGAAAAAATTACGGTAGAGGAAATTCTAGATGCAGTGGAAGGAGATTACCGGATTGAATCAGAGGAAATCTCAAAAGATTGTCTGTTTGGTGGAATATCTGAGATTATCCAGACACGTGTCATTGATGAAATTAACGACAAAACAGGAGAAGTAATTAGTAACCTGACCTTACAGGATTTGGTAGATGATTATAATGAATCCTGTAAAGCTGTGGATGAGATGTATTATATCTAAAAAATATCGCCTTACGAATTGTAAGGCGATATTTTTGTATAAAAAGAAAATTAGTTTTGATCCGCACTTTCGTATTTGCAGGTTGTTTTTCCAATCTGTTCGGTCAGAGGAGTCTGGCCAAGTTTTACATCGGATGTACAATTTGAAATCTGGCTGCCTTCTGCACGTCCTGCAATTGCTCCTGGAGTAACAGCACCATTTATCGTACCGGTTACCGAACAGTTGCTCACATGGAAACGTGTTTCTTCTCCGTAATAGTAAAGACCTGTACCGACGATACCACCAACATGAGTTGCATTGTTTGCAGTAATCTGAATGTTTGCAGTACAGTTTGAAATTTCAGAAGGATACTTTGTTGTTACAACACCTTCGGATGCCAAAGCAATTTTTGGATTAGAATGTGTACCGGCATATCCGCAGATTCCACCAATAGCATGGCCACCCTTTGGTGCATCAATTGTTACAGTTGCTTTGCAATTAGTTACGGTATCCATCATTTCTAAACATCCGCCGATGCCACCTAGTCCGACAGGTTCATTTCCGGTTGCCTTAATTGATCCGGTTGCAGTACAGTTTGTTACATTACCACCAAATCCGCCACCGACAATTAAACCACCACATTCAGCAATATCGCACTGAACAAGGCCCTTTGAAAAGTCATTATTTCCAATTACGGTAACGGTTACAGAAGATGCTGTGGCATTGGTAATGTTTCCGGTAGAACCACCAACAATTCCTCCGATGCAGTTATTTCCTGTAACGGAAGAGGTTCCAGAAAGGGATAAGTTCGTAAGAGTTCCACCCATGTTATAACCAACGATTCCACCGATTGCCATGGAATTTGCACCTGTTGAAGAAATATTAGCATTTACTACCGTTAGGTTTTTAATTGTTCCACAGTTGATTCCAAATAATCCGGCACCGATATCATCTTTGGCAGAAGTAAATTTGACATTAGAAATGGTATGCTGATTTCCATCAAAGTTTCCTAAGAACATGGTATAATGTGTTTTTTTATCGTTCATATTTCCAATCGGTGTCCAAGGGGTATTACCTAAGTTAATATCTTTTGTTAACTTAATATATTTTCCATAATATCCGTAGTGGGAACCATCATTGACACTCTTACAGAAAGCCTGTAACTGCTTTTTATTTGCAATGTGGTATGGGTCAGATTTTGTACCCGTTCCACCTGCAAAGAATGAAGTGTCAGGGGTTAGATTTTCCTCACAGAATAACTGAATTACGTTTTTAATTAATTTTTTCGAGCGCTTTACAGGGATGGCACCGACATTCCAGTAAGCATACTTTCCGGAAGTAAACTGACTCAGTGCTTTTTTATTGCTTCCATAGCGGAATTCTGTATGGTAGGTTGTTTTTGGTGTATCCTGTGCGATAGAGAAGTAGGTAAATTCACCGGATTTCTTATCATTACTCTTATACAGATAAGAACCAGTTGATTTGTTAAAACCTACGAAATGATATTTATGAGAAAAGACTACCTTTCCCTTTGCATTTTTTCCAGTAATCTGATTTTTCTTGAAGGTGATTTTTTTCAACTTCTTTGTAAAATTACAGTTAAATGCGATAGTAGATTTTTTCTTGTAATATTTTACCGCTTTTTTACCGTATTTTTTGCCACTGACACTGGCTTTTAACTTTTTAGCGGCATCATTTGCATTTGCTTTGCCGACAAAAGGTTCACAACTTGAAGTCCAGTATTTATTGTATTTCTTTTGAAATAGAACCGGGAACAGTTCTTCATAGGTCCCGGAAATATCGGATAAGAGCTTTTCTGCCTTTTTAGAATCCGATGTTTTCGAATTGGTTTTAGCACTTGCTGAAATATTTCCGACTGTCGGAAATGAAACCATGGCAACGGCCAGGGTAGTAGGAAGAATTCTTCCTGAAAGTTTGTTTAAAAATTTCTTCATTTTAACCTCCGATCTTTTTGTTACAAGTAAGATTCCACTAACTAATATAGCATGATTCTAACAAAAGGAACAAGAGAGTTAATGAGAAAATAATTCAATGTAACAACTTTCACTATAATATGTAGAAAAGAGTGATTCGAAAAAAGTTTCCTGAAAGTTAACTTTGATGACCCCAAATTGCATGTAGTTCCATTGAGTTTTAAGGGGAAGTTGGATATAATATAGAAAATATAAAACATAAATGAGGAAATAGAATGGATACATCGAAAAAAGATAAGGCGTTTTATCACCTTCCGGGCTTGTTTGAATTTTATGAATTGTATCAGGCGTTTTTACCACTATTTTATGAGCACAGAGAGTATTTTTATGACTGGTGTGACATTGGCTCCATTTATGGTGCTCCGTCTGATTGCCTGTGGGGAGGAGGACGCGTGGGGAGTGGAGATTACGAGCCACGAGAGGTGTTAGAAATGATGCAGGAATATGGAATTTCTGCCAGACTGACATTTAGCAATTCTCTGCTGAAGGAAGAGCACCTTTTAGACAGAAAATGTAATGATCTTTGCAGGTTATTTGATGAAAGCAGGAAAGTTAGAAATGGCGTTATTGTTCATTCCGATTTATTATTAAAGTATTTAGAAAAAAATTATCCGAATCTTTATGTTGTGTCTTCGACCACGAAGGTATTAACGGACTTCGGAAAATTGGTAGAAGAGGTGGACAGAGATGATTTCCGTTATGTTGTACCGGATTTTCGCTTAAATAAGCTTTACGATAAATGGAGTACCCTGTCAGAAGCGGAGAAAGATAAGATAGAATGGTTATGTAATGAATGCTGTTGGTTTGGCTGTAAGGACAGAAAATGGTGTTATGAAACAGTGAGTCGTCAAAACCTTGGAGAAAATTGTCCTGATTATCACTGCCAGGCACCAGATGCCAGTGATGGCTATCGTTTTTCTAAAGCAATGGAGAATCCGGGATTTATTGGCATAGAGGATATTAAAAATGTGTACCTTCCAATGGGATTTTCCAATTTTAAGATAGAAGGCCGGGGACTGGGAAGTGCTTTAGTTCTGGAATTTCTGTTCTATTATATGACAAGACCGGAGTATCAGCTGAAGGTTCGAGAAGAAATATATTTAGATAATATGTTGGATTTGTTTTAATGATGAGAATCAGAGAAAAGTTTGGAAAGGGTTTTTCACGTTCTAATTTGCAGAATATGAGGGCGTTGTATCTTGCATATCCAATTTGCCAGACAGTGTCTGTTAAATTGTCATGGTCGCATTATTGCGAATTGTTGACGATTTCAGACCCGGATAAATGTAGCTTTTATGAAAAGGAAGCTATCAACTCCGGGTGTACATGCTTATCGTCGAGGTTTCTTGGAAGTTAACTTTGATAACCAGAAATTGCATGTAGTTCCATTGAGCTTTAGGGGAAAGTTGGATATGGTATAGAAGAACTTAGAAAAGAATGATGAAAGGGGAGGACTATGTCTGGTTTAAATTTATCGGAAAATATTGCAAGACTACGGCATGAAAGGAAAATTACACAGGAAGAACTTGCGGATTTTGTTGGGGTAACCAAGGCATCTGTTTCGAAGTGGGAGAGCGGGAAGAGTACTCCGGATATTTTATTGATGCCACTTTTGGCTTCGTTTTTTGGAGTAACGGTGGATGAATTAATGGGGTATGAACCACAATTGGCACAGGAACAGATTCGACGGATTTATGGAGAGTTATGCGAGGCATTTGTAGAACTTCCCGTTCTGGAGGCTTTTGAGAAAGTAAGAGATTATGTGCGGCGGTATTATTCCTGTTATCCTTTTTTGTTACAGGTTGTTAGCTTATATGTAAACCACATTTTATTAATTGATGATCAGGAAAAAAGCAGAAAACTGCTTTTAGAGGCAGAGAGATTTTGTGATCATATTATTGAGAGATGTAAGGATATTAGTATTCGGGAAGATGCAGTTTCGTTAAAAGCAATTTTGAATCTGCAGCTTGGAAAAGCAGAAGAAGCGATAGAAATGCTAAAAGACTTAGCGGATCCTATTCGAATTTCAGAACAGATTGAAGGAGTTTTCATTCAGGCATATTTGCAGGCAGGAGAGATAGAAAAGGCGAAAGGATATACGCAAATCCGGATATATAGTCATTTATTGAGTTTGATTTCGGATGAAACGATATTTTTGTCTTTATATGAGCAGGAAACAGAGCGTTGTGAGGAGACAATCCGAAGGGTAAAACTTATTATAGAATTGTATTCAATGGATACGCTGCATCCAAATACAGTTGCACAGTTTTATTATCAGGCAGCTGTTTTTCATGCCTCCAAGGGAAAAAATGAGGAAGCACTAGAAGAACTAAAGGTTTTTAAAGGGTGCGTGGATTTGTTAATCAAGGAGCCTTTTTTAAAAGGAAACCAAGACTTCGACCGCATAGAAGAATGGATTGAACGGTTGCCCCTTGGAAAAATGGCACCAAGAGATAAGCGTTTTCTTCAAGTTAGTATACAACAGGCATTGTTACATCCGGCTTTTGCAGCACTAAAAGAGAAAGAAGAATTTCAAAAAATATTTTCTTAAAAAGAAGGGAGTTATTATGGATATCAAGGAGATTTTACCGTTTCTTATTCCACTTATCATCGTGGAACTGGGATTATTAGGGTATACAATACATCATATTTTAACACACAAGACGTATAAGCGTGGAAACCGGATGCTTTGGCTTGTGATTTCTATTGTAGGGATGGAGTTTATTGGACCGATCTTATATTTCTTGCTTGGAAAGGATGATGAATCATGAAACATATACTTACCGTTTCCCATGTGCAAAAAAGATTTGGCACAAAGGAAGTGTTAAAGGATGTAAATTTTGAAGTACCGGAGCATACGATATTTGGATTTGTTGGGAAAAATGGTGCCGGTAAGACGACTACTATGAAAATGATTTTGGGACTGCTTCCGATAGATGAAGGACAGATTCTGGTAAATGGAGAAGCGGTTTCTTATGGCAATACCAGAACAAATCGGTTTGTGGGATATCTTCCGGATGTACCTGAGTTTTATCCTTATATGACACCTATGGAATATCTACATTTTTGTGGAGAAATTGTAGGACTATCCAAAGAGGAGATTCAAAATCGAAGTAAACACTTGTTACAGCTGGTGGGATTAGGAGAAGAAAAGAGGCGTATCAAAGGATTTTCAAGAGGAATGAAACAAAGGCTGGGACTGGCACAGGCATTGCTTGGAAAACCGAAGCTTTTAATTTGTGATGAACCGACATCGGCACTTGATCCCATTGGGCGAAAGGAATTATTAGATATGCTAGTGGCAGCAAAGAAAGAGACAACGATTTTATTTTCTACACATATACTTTCGGATGTGGAACATATCTGTGATGAGGTTGCATTTCTAAATGAGGGAAAGATTGTTCGTTCCGGAACTCTCCATGAAATAAAGGAAATGCATCATTCACCGGCTATGGAGATAGAGTTAGAATATAAGGAAGATGTAAGATGGATGCTTGCATCTTTTCCTTTTCTTAAGGAGAACTCTCAGGATAATTCGATACATTCCAAGGAACATTTAGGCGGAAAGTACGAGGATAAGCATGATGGTAAGTTTTGTCTGGTGCTGGAAAATCAGGAAAAAATGCCAGAGGTATTGCGTTATATCGCAGATCAAAAAATTTCTATACTTCGTATAGAGCGGGTAGAACCGACACTGGAGGATCTGTTTATAGAGGCGGTAGCTAGAAGATGAAGGCATTTATGAAAAAAGAATGGATGGAAATGACCCGGACAGGACGGTTATGGATATTGCTTTTTGTTTTTGTGCTGTTTGGCATTATGAATCCGGCGGTGGCAAAATTGACACCATGGCTGATGAAGATGATGTCAGATTCGTTCGCAGATGCAGGAATTGTGATAAAAGAAGTTCCGGTAAGTGCAATGGATTCCTGGACGCAGTTTTTTAAAAATATGCCCATGGGGCTTATTGCGTTTGTTTTAATCTGGAGTGCTTCATTTACGACAGAATATCAGAGAGGAACGCTGGTTCAGATTGTTGCAAAGGGAATGTCTAGAAGTAAAATTATGGCAGCCAAAGCGGGAATGATGTTTGGAATATGGACGGTATTATATCTGATTTGTTTTGGAATTACTTATGGATATAATGCATATTTCTGGGATAATGGGGTTGCATCGAATCTTGTATTTGGGGTATTCTGTTACTGGTTATTTGGAATCTGGGTTATTGCATTTCTGGTACTCTTTTCTACACTTGCCCAAAGCAATACGCAGGTTCTTGTTGGAACCGGAGTCGTTGTATTTGGAGTATATCTGCTAGGTATGCTGCGAAAAATTGGTAAATTTCTTCCGGTAAAATTAATGGATGGAATTACGATTTTAAAGGGAATGACGGTTCAGGAAGATTACATAGGAAGTATTTGCATGACTACCGGAATGATTATTATCAGTCTGATGATGTCTGTTATATTCTTTCAGAAAAAGAGATTGTAGGATGGCAATGGCCTGATGTGGATTTTATATTCACTTATTTTTTGGGCTGCTACGTTTCGTAAATAAGATTCACAGCTTCCGCATAAATCATAAATGCTAATTTGTTATCGTCCTTACGACTAAGACTAAGATTCCTCAAACGAAGATACTCTTTCCGCAAATCATTTGTTTTATTGCGGCTTCTTATATATTTTACCTTTTTTCGAACAGAGTCAAAATCAGGTATTTCAAAGAAGCTTTTGAATCTTTTCCCTTCCCGACCATCTGATAGTGCACTGTCAAATCGGTATAGGATAGCAGAACGATATATCAATGTTAATAGTTTTACAGAAATTAAATTGAGAATTAGGGCATAGAAAAGCTAACGTAAGTCCAGAACCTACGCAAATGAAGCTGCACTCTGTTTTTGGTTGTCAATGGCAAGCACCTGTCTTAGGTTAATAAAACACCCTCCTGATAGCAGCATCTTAAGTAATCGGGATTGCTGTAATACAAACTGGAATTAAAATCTGATATCTCATCACTGATGAAGGAGGAAAAGACATCAATAATTGCCTGTGCTTCCTCATTTTCTGTGGTACTGGATAATACAAGCTGTTGATATACTCTTCCAATTGATGTAACAGAAGGTATCGTATATTTGCAAGTACTAATTGTATCAAACGAACCTTTCGAAATCCCATATTGTTTAATCCATTCATCTGAAACTTGTTCAAAGCTCAGACAATGATTTACCTCTGCAACTTTTAACTGGTGTTCGATATTTTTTCTGGATAAACATGCGACAACATCTTTTCTCCGATTGTTTGTCGCTCTGGCTACATATTCTATCATCGTACATACAAAATAAATATCATCTTTTCTTTTTTCATCCATGGATGGCTTCACTCCTCTCAAATTTCAAACAATCATTAGGCGTTTGCGAAACGCCATAATCCTCATAAATACGACATTTTTTTGTTGCTAAATTAAAATAACCCCTCACCG
>CAKRHW010000010.1 GCA_934339365.1 uncultured Lachnospiraceae bacterium
GATCTTAGCTCAGCTGGGAGAGCATCTGCCTTACAAGCAGAGGGTCACAGGTTCGAGCCCTGTAGGTCCCATTTATAATTAAATATTTATTGCATATTATTTATATGCCGATGTGGCTCAATTGGCAGAGTAGCTGATTTGTAATCAGCAGGTTATCGGTTCGAGTCCGATCATCGGCTTTTTGGATGGATTCCCGAGTGGCCAAAGGGGACAGACTGTAAATCTGCTGCATTTTGCTTCGGTGGTTCGAATCCACCTCCATCCAGTTTCCTTTTTTTTATAGGAAGATATTAGATAGTGTCGCGGGATGGAGCAGTCTGGAAGCTCGTCGGGCTCATAACCCGAAGGTCATAGGTTCAAATCCTATTCCCGCAATTTTGAGTTGAAAAACTCATATGCCCAGATAGCTCAGTTGGTAGAGCAGAGGACTGAAAATCCTCGTGTCACTGGTTCGATTCCGGTTCTGGGCATTTTTGTTATTATAGAAGTTTGAAAGCATGAGACTTAAGTTAGGTCTTGTGCTTTTTTGCATATTTAGGATCTTGTCATTTTAACATAGATTTAATGCAAAAAATGTAATATTATCTGTATGTGGGAAGATTTTATTTTGTGTGAATTTATACAATGATGTAGATAAGTAGAAAGAAGAAGGTGGATAAATATGAATAATAAGATTTTAGTTGTGGATGATGATAAAATGATTCGGAATCTTTTATGTGATATATTGAGAAATCAAAAATACGAAGTATTTGAGGCTGAGGACGGAATGGAAGCTATCCGGATTTTTGTAGAGGAGAAGGACTTTAATCTGGTGCTATTGGATGTGATGATGCCGGAAATGGATGGATGGCAGGTTTTAAAGGAGATTCGTGCTATCTCTAATGTGCCTGTGATTATGTTAACGGCATTGGAAAATGATGATTATGAAATTAAGGGGTTAAATAATGGAGCCAATGATTATATCACAAAGCCTTTTAGTTATGAAGTGCTATTAGCTAGAATTAAGGCTGCATTACGAAGTTCTGGATTTAATCAGGATGAAATGATTATTGCAGGTAAAATTGAAATTAATGAGATTGAGCATAAGGTATATGTGGAAGGCGAGGAAGTGATATTGAATAATAAAGAATATCAATTATTGACTTACCTGATAAAAAATCAAAAGATTGCTATGGACAGGGATCGGATTTTAGTGGCTGTATGGGGATATGATTATGAAGGAACGGCAAGGACAGTGGATACTCACATTAAAATGATTCGGTCAAAATTAGGTGTGGCTGGGGATTATATCAGGACGATACGTGGAACTGGCTATTGTTTTGAGGTACATGAGAAGAAAAAAGGAGAATTTTGATGTTCAATCGAAAAAATAAAAAAATATCGGTGCGAAAAGAACTCTTTATTGTTTTTGGTGGATTCCTGATCTTAATGATATTATCGATTCTGATGTTTAATTCGTTGTTTTTAAAGGATTACAACATACGGGTAACTTCTAAAAAAATGAAGACGGTTTCGGATCTGGTTAGTTCAAAATATAAGGAAAGTAAAACCGGATTTATTCAATTTTTAAGTGATTGTGAAAAGGATTGGAATTTAACAATTAAGGTTGTCGATAAAAATTATAATGTAAGATATTCTTCTGAGCGTAAGGCTATTAAGCAGGCAGATGTATCGGAAAGAGTGTTGTTTAATATTAAGGAATATAAGGATGATTTGAATGAGGGGAAAAAGATTATTGTAAAATTGCATGATCTAGAAACCAATACCCCTACAAAATTACTTTGTATGTCACGTTTAGATGATGGAAAGACGATTATTATTTTTAAAACTATAAAGAGTATTGAGGAAAATGTGCAGATATCAAACCAGTTTTTTATTTTGATTGCAACAGGGTTTATTGTAATTGGTTTAATTATTATCTGGATTTTTTCTGCATACATTACGAATAATATTCGGAATATGAGTAAAGTGGCAAATGATATTAAGAATTTAAAATTTGATTCGACGATTGAAATCAAAAGTAATGACGAGATAGGGGAGCTGGGAGTGACGATTAATACGTTGTCGGAGAAATTAAGTAAAAGTATCGAGGAAATGAAAAAGGATATTCAAAGAAGAAAGCAATTAGTAAGGGATATGTCACATGAGTTGAAGACACCGATTGCTTCTATTAAGGGATATACAGAGGCATTGAAGTATGGTGTGGCAGCGGACCAGAATAAAGTGAATGAATATTATGGAATCATTGTAGAAGAATGTAATCGAATGGAAGATCTTGTAAAGGAAATGCTACAGTTGTCAAAAACAGAGGCTGGGATTACTCCATTAAAGTTACATGCGATTGATTCGAACCAGTTTCTGATTGGAATTCAAAATCATTTTGGAAATCGAATAAAAGAAAAGAAGATAGATTTAGAATTTCAGGATAGCATTCAAGGAAAATTTTATGGGGATTTAAGGTTGATAGAAAGGGCAGTATTTAATTATGTTGATAATGCCATCCGGTATTGTAACCAAAAAATTATTGTTGGATTCCAAAGAGTAGAAGGGGAAAATGGAATAGAAAAGATGCAGGCAGCAAAGGAGGTATTAGAAAAGTTAGAGTCAAAAGATCAGAACAGATATGTGTTAATTACTGTATATAACGACGGAAAACATATTACGGAAAGCATGAAGGATGAGTTATGGGAGGCATTTTATAAGGAGGAATCGTCTAGAAAGAGAAATGAGAACCATAATTATGGATTAGGGCTTTCGATTGTCCGGTCAATTGCTGAAAGGCATCAGGGAGCAGTATTTTTTGAAAATAATACAGTAGGTGTTACCTTTGGTCTTTTGATCAGACAAGATAATAATTAAATAGAATTTCACGTTTATCTCACTACCAATGGATATAATCAAACATAATCTGACAGAATTTATCAGATTAAATATCCATTGAAGTGAGGTTTTTTTATGCGAAGAAAATTTTTTATTACGGTATCAACGGTATTGATTGGAGCGTTTACTTGTATGGGATGCGGTAGTGCGAAGGATGACACCGCAGTAAAGAGTACTGAAAATGTAACGACAGCAACAGAAGCTGCAACAGAGAAAGATAATTCATCGAGTGCATCGATTGCCGGATGGAAGATTGAATTTGAGGATTCATTAGTGGATCATTCGCTTGAGAATGCAAAAGCTGTTTTGGGATATGGGGAAGTGGAGACTTCAAATTATAAAAAAGAGGCTGGAGACGGAAAAGTATATTGCCTGATAAAATTAAAGATCAAAAAAGAAGACAGTTCAGAAGTAATTGACTGGAGTAAATTGAAATTAAAAGATAATAATGGCACAGAATATACACGATTGCAGGATGAATTTATTAGTGATTTAGGAATGAAAAGACTTCCTGGAACCACTTTAAATTTTGGGGAAAATGAAGGATGGATTTGTTTTGAAGTCGATGAGAATGCACAGAAATTTACATTAGAATACCAATTTGAGAAGGATTTGTACCAGTATGAATTTGAACGCAAAAGTAAGTAAATCCTGAATTTGAATATTGAAAGGAAAAAAGATGAAAGAAAAGAAAAAGATATTTCTAATTTTTGTGATTCTTTGTATTGTCCTGGCAGGTTCGGTTTTTGCAGGAAAGCGGATTCTTTCTGACAGCAGGAAGAAGCAGGATACGGAAACAAAGCAGGAAGTAAAGCAGAAGGAAAAGAAGGATAAGGCTCCTTTTGTGGAGTATGTAAAGGCCTTTTCAGAGGATGCAGGAGAGGAGTCTACAACGCAGATTGCCAATCCAGAGTACAGTCTTGAGAATTTAGAAAAAATAGAGAATTTAAAATTAGAAAGAATGAATGATAGTCTGGTCGTTTCTGGGAGATTAGATCATATGAGGGATGCATCGATTATTTTAGTAGATGAGTCAAAGAAGGCATATAGTTTTAAGTTGACGGGAAAAACGGAAGAAAGTGTGCAAGCCACAGAGCAGGAACCAAGTACGCAGACTTCTGTGCAGGAAAAGAATACACAGGCTTCTGTGCAGGAAGAGAATACACAGGCTTCTGTGCAGGAGGAAAGTACGCAGAATTCAGCGCAGGGAACAGAGTTTTGTGTGAAGATTACGGAATCTATGATTTCGCAGGGACATGTGTATCATATTTATCTTTATAATGATGGGAAAACTTATGATACGAATCGCAGGACAACATTTTTAATTAATACTAGGACAGATGAAAAGAATGTTGGAGCACAATATGCATTGTATGATAATTTGCAACGCAATTATCAGTTGGTGGATGACAGTTCTAAGAGTGTAAAAACAGAGTTGGCAACGGAGAAGTCGAAGCCGATGCTGACAGCGGAAATTGAACAGCAGATTTCTGAGGAATTAGAAAAAAATACGTACACGTTGGAAAATCCACTCGTTATTCAGAATCCGTTTCAGACATGTCCGTTAACAGCAATGATTATTTTTAATACAGAGGATGCCTGTAAAATCAGAGTTACGGTAAAGGGAAAGACAAGTGATGCAGATATCAGCAGTGTTTTAGATAGTACAGCGGATCATAGGATACCGGTTATTGGTTTGTATGCAGGAACAAAAAATAAGGTTTTATTAGAGGTTCTAGATGAAAAGGATAAGGTGGTAAATAAAAAGACAGTGGAAATTCAGACCGATGATTTGCCAGAATCACTGAAAAATGTTGTTACCGTTGATCAGAAAGCGGAGGATACGGCGATGGGGCTTATGATGATATCAGGGCTTCGGGCACCGTATTTATATGCCTTTGATAGAAATGGAGATATTCGCTGGTATGATACAGAGGAATTTGAATACTATGGTGCATTTCCACTGGCGAATGGACATTTCTTAGTGGAGGCAGAGAATGTATTATTTCCAAATGCAAGTATGCCGAATTCCCCGCAATTTTATGAAATGGACTATTTAGGAAGGGTATATCATGTATATTTCTTCCCGGAAGGACAGCATCATGAAATTAAAGAAAAGGAACCAAATGGAAACTTATTGATTGCGACAAATTCCAATAATGGATATGAGCAGGACATGATTCAGGAAATTGATCGTGAAACCGGAAAAGTGGTAAAATCTCTGGATTTTACAAAGTTATTTGAGGGATTAAAATATATTTCCAATGATGACTGGGCGCATATTAATACGGTTTCTTATGATAAGAAAACGGATACAGTTTTAGTAAGTTTGCGAAATGTAAGTGCCGGAATCCGAATTAACTGGTCTACAGATGAGATTGAATGGATTCTTTCGGATCCTTCAATCTGGCAGGGAACAGGATATGAGGATAAGGTATTAAAGCCATTAGGAAATGTGAATTACCAGTATGAACAACATACGGTATATGAAGTGGAGGATATCGACGGAGATGCATCAAATGTGCATGTGATGTTATTTGATAATCATCATGCTGCACATAATGAAGTATCTACATTCGATGGAGTTAAGAAGTCATATGTGAAGATGTATACCATCGATGAAAAGAATAAGACAGTGAAACAGGAGCATCAATATGAAACAGAACTGTCTTCGATTACTTCAAATTTTATTTTTGATTCAAGTACAAACTCTGTCTTTTCTGTTTGCGCATATTTTGCGAAGAAGACAAAGGAAGGAGCATTAGGTGCAGTTTATGAATTTGATCAGGACAGTGAGAATGTGAAGGGACGTTATCTCATTTCTCATCGGTTCTATCGTGGATATAATATAAAAATTGATTTGAACCAATATACAGATGAATTTGATATTAGCGACAATTATTATCGGGGAGAGTTGCATGCACCGGTAAAGGTAAAAACAAATAAAAATATTCCGGCAAAAAAGAAATTAGGAAGTAAGGTGGAATTATCTGTGATTGACCAGCTTCTTTATATTAATTCAGGAGATCATACCATTACGCAGGTTATATTTAATGGAATCAAAGGAACTTATGTATATAATATTTCGGATATTAAGCAGATGCATGAAAATGGACATTCGTATCGGTATAAGCTGCCAATACCATTAAATGGAATGGAAGAAGATACGTATAAGATTCAGGTGATTTATAAAGACCAGTTATATGATGTGGAACAGACAATTACTTTAGAGTAGAAAAAGAAATAGAAATAAAAAATGGATACTTCATGAAAGTTTCTTCATGAAGTATCCATTTTTGTTATAAAAATTATTCAAATAATTTGTAGTTAGAAGTAAGGCTGTCAACACCAACGGCTTTGCAGTAAGTAAATGCGGTATAGAAATTGTCGATGGTATAGGCTCCTAATTTTAAGTTTGCTTTATGTAAACTGTTTGCGATATCTTTTGTAATATCATTGTAGTTAATGCACATATTAAAACCGTTATTAATGCACCACTGAAGTTCAGTTGTATTGTCACATGTTGCGGAAACTTTCATAGGTGAATTAGAAAGGAATGTAATCTGTGGAATTACTTTTAAGTTAATGTTTCCTGATGGATCAGGAGTTGTGTTATATTTCTTCATTAAATTTGATAATCGTTTTAAAGTGGAAGCACTGAAGGAAGAAAAGTTAACTCTGTCATTCATATTGTAAGAAGTAACGATTCTTAAAATTTCTTTTAGCTGTGTTTCATTATAATTTACTTTTAATTCAATCGTTGGATGTAAATCAGAAGCACTGACAATATCCATGAACTGATCGAGTGTTACAATCTTTTCTGTTGAAAATGTCTGTACATTGGCACCATTAATCATATTATAATCTTTAATTTCATCATAAGTACTTTCTGAAATTAATTTATCAACACCGAAATTATTTTTTAAACTATCGTCATGAGATAATACAAAGGTACCGTCTTTGGTCATTCTGACATCTGTTTCTACCCCATAAAATCCATTTTGGCATGCTAACTTATATGCAGTAGAAGAGTTGTCCGGAGCCAGACCGGAGTAACCTCTGTGTGCAATAAAGTTGCAGTCAGAAGCAGTTAATTCTATTACATGAATGGTATATGAAGCAGATTTCTTTGAATTATCTGTTGTCGTTGCTTTAATCGTTGTAGTTCCTGCCGATAATGCTGTAATGGAACCAGAAGAACTGACAGAAGCAACACCTGGGTTAGAACTTGTCCAGTTTAATTTTTTGTTGCTTGTATTTTCAGGAGATACTGTTGCTGTAAATTGAATGGTATCGCCTTTTTTAACGAAAGTACTGTCCATTGGATTGCTAAGTGATACGGATCTGGCAAGAGTAATGACTTTTACGGTAAAGGATGCATGGGCATTTCCACCATCAATACTTCGGGCTGTGATAGTTGCAGATCCATTTGCAATTGCTTTTACAGTTCCATTAGAGGTAACTGTTGCTACCTTGGTGTTAGAACTTGTCCAGACCAAAGTCTTTTTTACTGCATCTGCCGGTAAAATTGAAGCTTCTAATTTCTTGCTGCTTCCTGTTGTTAAATAAGGAATGTCAGCTGTATTTGTGTAAGTAATAGAAGAAACTCTGTTTCCAACGGTCACTTTTAATTTTGCACGCTTTTTAGAACCGTCTTTTGCGGTAGCATAAATGGTAGCAGAGCCTTTTTTCTTTCCTGTAACCTTTCCTTTGCTATTAACATAGGCCACTTTTTTATTAGAAGAGGTCCATTTGATTTTTTTGTTTTTGGCATTTGATGGTAAGACCTGTGTTTTTAAAGTAAATCTTTTATTAATTGGTAAAATATAATTTGTTGGATAATTTGTAATTTTTACCTGTTTTACTTTTACTGTTTTTTTCGCTTTGGTTGTTTTCTTTGCGGCTTGAGCCTGCTGTGGAAGCAAAAAGAAAACACTGGTAGCAATCATTGTAAAAAATAAAAAGACTTTACAAATACATGATTTTTTAGTTGGTTTCATAATTTTGATTCCTTTCTTAAAATATTTATTTTCAATCTGTTTTTTGATTGGAAAGTTGTACCTTGTAGGCACAACTTTCATCATAACGCAAATTATAGGAAATAACAATGATAAATAGATGAAAATCTTAAAAATCATTGAAAAGTATGGATGATTAAAATTGAATCGAATAACCGGTGTTATAAATCGTTCCATCTAGCATCAGGTATAAATCATAGGATTGATTTGTTAATCCTTCTGTAGAGACCCAGCCGGATACGGAAACAGAGCCTTTGTCATCCTGCTTGGTATAGGTCTGATTTAAAGAATATACAAGCTGTTGCTCTTTATTTTTTAAAATAATAAAACCATCACCTAACTGATCAGAGGCTTTTTGTGTCTGATAGGTTCCTGATATGGTAAGTTTGGTGGTATCATTTACAAAGGTCCATCCATTGGTATCTAATGTTTGCTCGTTTTCGATTTTTATTTCTTGAACACTGGTTTTGGTCTGTCCCAGACTGCCGAGTAATTTTGGTGTTGTTTCTAAGTCTAACTTCGTTGTTTTTTCATAGAATGGAAGTCTGAGGCTGCGGAATGTCAGAGAACTGGCTGTAGAACCACTTAATTTTATTTCGTATACGAGTTTTCCATTTACAATCGAGTCAATGTGCGTAGTAAACTGCATTCCTTTTTGAAACATGGAAGAAGGGCCGTAGTCATAGCTGTCTTTTTCTTTGTTATACAGGTTAGAACCAGCTGTAACCCAAAGCCTGTCCTTGCTTCCGTCGAGTGAAATTACACCGGAAATCCAGTCGGAATACCAGCTTGCACCACGTTCTTTTCCATATTCGGAAACCTGGGAAACGGTCATGGTATCTGTGTCAATATGATAAATAACGGCACGAGAATAAACATCTTTTCCGGTTTTCTTCTGGCTGATCTGAGATGGTTTGACGCGGGCAGTACCATTATCAAACAGCATAATATCGCCATTGTCTAACATGGTAACCTGATGTTGTGCATAAAACCATTCAAAATTGTCTCCTTTCGGAGTAAAAAAATATTTTTTATCTATCTGTTTCCAGTCAGCAGGATCGCCGAGAATCCACTGTAATTCTTTTGTAGATTTTTTTACAGCAAAGATTGCATCTTTATGTCTTGCGGATAGCAGTAAGAGATCATTTGCTTCATCGTACCAGATAGAATTATTGTGAAACCAGTCTTCTGTACTGGTGCCATCGAGTTCTAATGAGGCAGAGGCACCGTCTGATTCATCAATCAGATCGGACATATCAAGTGACCATAAAACCTTTCCTGTATTTCGGTCAATTTCTACTACGTAGTCTTCCACCTGACTAAAATCAGGAGAATCACTGGCAACTAACAGATTTCCATTTGGCATTTCCTGAAAATCGTGATGCATACCGCCGGGAATGGCATATTCGTTGTAAATGCGTCCGGTCAGATCCATTTCCTGTAAGCCGGATTTATAATAGGACGTTTTTAAGGTATCTTTGGTTGGAACCATAAGATGTCCATTCGCTAATTTATGAACGCCTAATGTTCCACAGTCAGTGAAATACCAGCGGACATCTCCACTACTGTCAAGGGCATATAAAGCACCGGTACATCCCATAACAAGGGTTAATTCGTCATAATTATATTGTGTTTTATCTTTCATAGAGACAGAAATATCATTGATATTCATATCTATTTTTTCTGTAACGGCTTCTACGGTTTTTTCCGTACCATCTTCTAGTGTGAGTTTTATTTTGGTCGTTGCATTCGGATATAAGCCATAAATAGGGACAAGATGTTTGGTTCCTTTTTCAATCTCTCCGGTAATGTTATCTTTTTCATCTTTTCCTAATACGGTTATTGTTCCACCAATGGATTGGTCTGTCTGGAATAGAACAACTCCACTAAGAGGGGAATTTCCATAAGGATTAATGATTACGGTAGGATTCTCAATGGATGGGCAGTTTTGTAATTCTTTTTTTAACATCTCATCGATTTCGGTTTGTTTTTCAAATTTATTACTGGCAGTAATCACATTTGTATTTGTGACGCTTAGAGCTGCGTCTGTTGATTTTTGTGTACTTGTCGTATCATTTGTGGAATTAGATGTTGCATGGCAGCCGGATAAAAATAGAAAACTTGCAGCTAGTAAGCAACATCCGCATTTTCGTAAATTTTTTGAAAGCATCGTATCTCTCTCCTTCTTAATGTATTTATGCATGCGTCATTATGATATTGATATATCGTGAAATGAGAGTGAAAATGATTTTCTGCTCTATACAAAAGAAGGGGTTTCATGTTAAAATACGTTTTGGATCATCATAGAAACGGAGCCACCATGAATTATATTGTATTAGATTTGGAATGGAATCAGTGTCCAAATGGAAAAGAGAAGGAAAACAAAAAGATTCCTTTTGAAATTATTGAAATTGGGGCTGTGAAGCTAGATCAGAATCTGAATGTAATAGATACCTTTAGTGAATTGATTCGTCCACAGGTCTATCGGTCATTGCATTATAAAATTCGGGAAATAAGTAAAATAACAATGGATGATCTGAAAGAATGCCGTAATTTTAAAGATGTAGTCAATGATTTTTTAGACTGGTGTGGAGAGGACGTGACATTTTGCACCTGGGGAGCACTGGATTTGACGGAACTGCAGAGGAATATTCAATACTATAAGATTAAACGTCAGATGCCTTTTCCGTTCATTTATCTTGATATTCAGAAGTTATTTAGCATTGACCAGGAGGATGGCAAAATTCGAAGAAGTTTATCTCTTGCAGTTGAATATTTACAGATAGAAGAAGAGGAACCTTTTCACAGAGCTGTAAATGATGCCATGTATACATGCAAGGTTATGAGGATGATTCAGTTTGAGAGTGTAAAAAGGTTTTATTCGATTGACTGTTACTACGTTCCAAGAAATAAAAAGGATGAGATTTATGTTAAATTTGATCATTATAGTAAGTATATTTCAAGGAAGTTCAGCAGTAAGGAAAGTGCAATTGCAGACGAAGAGGTAAGTAAGATTCCCTGTTTCTTTTGTGACCAGAGTTTGCCGGAGGTTCTTCCATGGTTTTCAGATAATTCCAAGACATATTATGCGATTGGATATTGTGATAAACATGGATATATGCAGAGCAGAATACGAATGAAGAAAACAGCAAATGGTCTTAATTATGTAATTAAGATTACCAAGCCAACCACAAAGGAAGGCAGTCAGCAGATTTTAGCAAGACAAGATGCCATAAGAGAAAAGCGTAGGGAGAGGCGCTTGAGACAGGCAGAAGAAGAAAAAGAGAGCTAGAAAGCTCTCTTTTTATTTTGTATTTTCATAGGTATCCATTAGAAGTTCTAGTTCTTCTAAAAGACAGTCTACTTTGCCATAAAAGGAATCATTATTTGATGGATTGTTAAACTGGTCTCTGATTTCGGTTAAAGACTGAATCATATGATTCAATCTTTCCACACCATTGTTATTGAGATAAAGCATATAACGGCTGCGTTCATTTTCTTCTGGAGTTAATTTCTTCAGTATGACAGATACGTTAGGTTTCTCACCAATATAACGGTATGTAATAGAAGGAGAGGCATGGTTAAACAGATGCTGAAGATAATGAATATCTTTGGTTTTCTGATAATAATTCCATGCAAAGGTCTTACGCATTGTTTGTGCACCGATGGATGAAATTCCCATTTGCTTTCCGACCTTCTTAAACACACGATATGCCTGTTCACGTGAAAGAGGGGTATTAGAATTCGCATGTCCTGTGATGAGATAAGCATCAGGATCTTTTCCCTGGGTGTATGCAGTAATAATTGCTTTTAGCTCTGCAGGAACCTTATAAGTACGCTGGATATTTTTCGTTCCGATTGAGACAATAATCTCATCCTTTCCAACAATGTCTTTGTTGCGAATCTTCAATATTTCCTGAAGCTGAAGACCTGTTCCAACTCCAAGTTCAAACATAATATAATATTTATTATCTAATTGTTTCAAATGTTCTTTGAACTCTTTAAGTGTATTTTCATTTTTGATAGGTGCAACCCAATTCATAGTAAATCAAACCCCTTTCCTGTAATTCTTAAAAATCAATCTCTTGTTCTTGTTGTCTGCGTTGTTGTCTTCTTCGAATTGATTCCTGTTGTTTCTTTTTGCGCAGGTGTGTAATGCGAATCATAAATATAATAAAGAGAATTAGTATGATTATGGCAGTGAAAAATACGAATTTGAAGACTTTCCAGACGAATCTGGTAGTTGCTGTACTAGAACTGCCTTGTCCGGAAATCGTTGTATTCCCGGAAATCACGTTGTTTGCATTGGCTTTTACTGCATCGGCACTAGATTCAGGTTCAGCTTTTATGACATGGATATCTCCAACAAGATGTTTTCCATAGTAATAAGCAAGCTGGCCGGATTCCTTCATAGAAGCAGAAGTGTCAGAAAGTGGCACTCCTTTTGGTACTGTAATCTTACTGCCGGCTGGAATCGTAACAGGATCAGCATTCTGTGTAAACGTTCTGGTCTCAGAGGAAGCTAAGTCTATAGAGGTAAAATTCTTAAATCCATAGTCAAGCAGACTCTTAGTATCAGGATAAATATGTCCATTGTTATCATCTAAAATGACGCAGATTAAAGTCAGTCCTTTTGACTGTGCACATGTCACCAAAGTATTCCCGGCTTCCTGTGTGTATCCGGTCTTTCCACAAATCACACGTTTGTCATAAAAAGTATTATTCGGATTGATCATACTGTGCTTATTATAGACCGTTCTTTCCTGTTTTGAAAACTTGTTCTTGGGAATGGTATAGGTATAGGTACCGGAAATCTCACGAAAATCAGGAAGTGTTAAGGCCTTTTTAGCAATCAGGGCCATATCATATGCAGTTGTATAGTGATCATCAGCATGGCAGCCACTAGGATTAACAAATTTGGTATTCTTGCATCCTAAATCTGCAGCAGTTTTAGTCATCAGCTTTCCAAACTCTTCGACAGAACCTGAAACATGTTCTGCAAGACCATTTGCCACATCATTCGCAGATGCAAGCAGCAGGCCGTAAAGGGCATTTTTAATGGTTAATGTTTCATTTTCTTTAATTGCTAAATGGGCATAAGAAGGAGGAACACTATAAACTGCATCATGTGAAAACTTCACTTTGTCCGTCAGCTTTGCATGTTCTAAGGTTAAAATAGCTGTCATAATCTTGGTAATACTTGCAGGATACATTTTCTTATCCTGCTTCTTGGAATATAAAATGGCTCCAGTGTCACCATCCATTAAAATCGCACTTCTACCATGAATCGATGGGGCAGAGGGCCAGGAAACATTCTGGGTAGAATTCTGTTGTGCTACCACAGTATCTTCCGGTGTATCATTTGTCGTCGCAAATGCTGTAGCAGTTGAAGTGATTATTAATAAAATGGATGTAAATACTCCGGCAAGACGTTTATTAAATTTTAAATACATAGTTTTTTCTTTCTCCAATCCAAAGCACACAATTGTTCTTCTGAAAATGCAGAGCAGGGGACAATAGTATACTTTTCGTTATCAATCAAACATTATAAAAGTATGACATATAGATTTTTGAATGTCATATATTGATTATACATGAAAATAAAAAGAATGCAAGTAGAAAGTTCTGGCAGAACTTTCTACTTGCATTGAGGAAAAAATAAAAAGAAGCTGTGCATGCACAGCTTCTTTTTGAAATTATCTAAATAAAGCAATTATTTTTTTCTGCTTTTAATTACTTTTAATCTTGTGAATTCTTCACGTTCTTTTTCCTCTAAGGCATTACCAATCATCTTAGTCAGATCGGTATAAGTTGGAATTGTGATATTCTTTAATGCATTTGCACGTTTTTGCGTCTTTTTGATATTATACGCTAAACGGTATGCAGAGTTCTCAATCATGGAAAGCTTAATTGTTAAATCTTTTACTTTTTCAAATCCTGCTTTGGCTGCATCAAGGGATTCTCTTGTTCCATGGAAAGAATAAAATAAATTCTTTTGTTCTGGTTCATATTCTACAAGAGGAATCTCAGTACCCATGACACTTCGTGTTTTGATGGATACAGAATTCTCAATAGGAACTGTAAATGCAAAGTTTTCTACATTTTTAATTCCCATATGAATATTCGCACGCTCAAGAGCTGTATAAGCTTCTGTAAATGTCTTATCAATCTCACTTTGAATATCCTTAGCCTGTTCAATTAAATCCATGATTTCGCGAATCAGAATATTACGTTTTTTATCCATTAACTCAAAACCTTGTTTGGCAAGTGATAATGAATTCTTAGCAGCAATATAATTACCTTTTGTAGGTACGGCGTTTAGATTCAATGAAACCACCTCCCTAAGAATCAAGCTCTACAGAATCATAATACTTTTCAAGTATCTTTGTATCAATACGATCTAATTCTTCCTTAGGAAGCATATGGAGAAGTTTCCATCCTAAGTTTAATGTCTCGATAATGGTACGGTTTTCTGTTTCTCCCTGTCCTACGAACTGTTCCTCAAAAGCTTTACCAAACTTCAGATATTGTTTATCTGTTGGAGAAAGCTCATCTTCACCGATAACGGAAGCAAGGGCTCTAGCATCGCCCACCTTTGCGTAAGAAGAGAACAGCTGGTTTGCAACAGCCTGATGATCATCACGAGTAAATCCTTCACCAATACCATCCTTCATCAAACGGGAAAGAGATGGTAATACGTTAATTGGTGGATATAAAGACTGTCCATGTAAGGTACGGTCTAAAACAATCTGTCCTTCGGTAATGTAACCGGTAAGGTCAGGGATTGGATGAGTAATATCATCATTAGGCATTGTTAAAATAGGAATCTGAGTAACACTTCCAGAAGAGCCTTTTACAATTCCGGCACGTTCATAAATAGTTGCCAATTCACTATATAAATAACCAGGATAACCCTTTCTTGAAGGAATCTCTCCCTTAGAAGAAGAAACCTCACGCATTGCCTCGGCAAATGATGTCATATCCGTTAAGATTACTAAGATATGCATGCCTTTTTCAAATGCAAGATATTCTGCAACAGTCAGGGCAACCTTTGGTGTAATCAATCTTTCTACAACCGGGTCATTTGCAAGGTTCAAGAACATTGCAACGTGGTCAGAAACACCACTTTCTTCAAATGTTCTTCTAAAGTATTCAGCAACATCGTATTTAACACCCATTGCAGCAAATACAATTGCGAATTGCTCATCTGTATCATCACCTAAAGAAGCCTGCTTTACAATCTGTGCAGCTAAACGGTCGTGTGGAAGTCCGTTTCCAGAGAAAATTGGAAGCTTCTGTCCACGAATTAAAGTTGTCAGACCATCAATTGCTGAAATACCAGTTCTGATATAGTTACGAGGATATTCTCTCGAAACCGGATTCAATGGCTTACCATTTACATCTCGATGGATATCAGAAACAATTGGTCCTAAACCATCGATTGGCTGGCCAATTCCATTAAATGTTCTTCCTAAAATCTCTTCAGACAAGGCAATCTCTAATGGATGACCGGTTAATTTTGTATGTGTATTCATTAAGGACATGCCTTCTGAACCTTCGAATACCTGAATGACAGCACGACCATCATAGACTTCAATAATACGTCCTAATTTCTTTTCTTTGCCATCATTTACAGATAATTCAACGACTTCATCGAAAGCAGCATCCTGGACACCTTCTAGTGCAATAAGGGGTCCATTAATTTCACTTAATCCTAAATATTCTACTGACATTAATATTTCCTCCTTATGCGTTCTTTGCTAATGTTTCGTCATAGAAAGCATCCACATCGTGGTTGTAATCATCGAACATTTCAAGTTTACTATTTGGAACATCATATTTGATTGAGATAATACGATCAAATATATCGCTTTCTTTTAAAATAGACATTGGCATACCCATCTCGATAAGGCTCTTTGATTTCTCATAGAGATGAAGGATTAATTCCATCATCTTAAGCTGTTTATCAAGAGGAACGCAAGTATCTTCTACGTGGAAAGCATTCTGTTGTAAGAATCCTAAACGGATAACTCTTGCAATTTCAAGAGTCAGTTTCTGGTCATCTGGAAGTACATCACTACCGATTAACTTAACGATTTCCATTAAGGAACTTTCCTGGTTTAGAATAGCAAGAATTTTATTTCTGCAATCTACAAAATCAGGTCCTACATTAGAGTTATACCAGTCAGCTAAATCATTAATGTATTCAGAGTAACTTGTTAACCAGTGAATTGCAGGGAAATGTCTTGCATAAGCTAATGATTTATCAAGTCCCCAGAAACATCTTACGAAACGCTTTGTATTCTGTGTAACCGGCTCAGAGAAATCACCACCCTGAGGAGAAACGGCACCGATAATGGAAACGGAACCTTCTGTACCATTTAAATTCTGCATATATCCGGCTCTTTCATAGAAAGCAGAAAGACGGCTGGCTAAGTATGCAGGGAAACCTTCTTCGGCAGGCATCTCTTCTAGACGTCCGGATAATTCTCTTAAAGCCTCGGCCCAACGGGAAGTAGAATCCGCCATAATTGCAACATGGTAACCCATATCTCTGTAATATTCAGCAAGTGTAATACCGGTATAAATGCTGGCTTCACGAGCTGCAACGGGCATGTTTGATGTATTGGCAATCAAAGTTGTACGATCCATCAAAAGATTTCCTGATTTTGGATCAATTAATTCTGAGAATTCTTCAAGAACCTGAGTCATCTCGTTACCACGTTCTCCACATCCGATATAGATGATGATATCTGCATCAGACCATTTTGCAATCTGGTGCTGTGTCATTGTCTTACCGGTTCCGAAACCACCAGGAATGGCAGCTGTACCACCTTTGGCAATTGGGAACAAAGTATCAAGAATTCTTTGACCGGTAACAAGTGGTTTGCTTGCAGGGTAACGTTTTGAAGTTGGTCTTGGAACACGAATTGGCCATCTCTGAGTTAAAGTAAGGTTCATCTTTGTTCCGTCTTTTTTCTCGAGAACAGCAATTGTGTCATTAATTGTATATTTTCCATCATTTTCAACACTGACAATTGTTCCTGAAATGTAAGGAGGAACCATTGATTTGTGTACGATTGCAGAGGTTTCCGGAACTTCTGCAATAATAGTACCGCCATAGACTTTGTCGCCAGGCTTTACCGTAATATGAACATCCCATAATTTCTTTGTATCAAGAAAATCAACGCTGACACCACGATCAATGTAGCAGCCGGAATTCTTTGCAATCTCTGATAGTGGACGTTCAATACCATCAAAGATGTTATTTAAGATACCAGGTGCCAGGGTAACGAAAATAGCACTTCCTGTACCATATACCATATCTCCAGGCTTTAATCCACTTGTCTCTTCGTATACCTGAACTGTGGTAATATCAGAAGTAAGACCAATGATCTCACCAACAAGTTTTTCTTCGCTGACGTAAACCATTTCTCCCATTTGAAAAGGAGTCTTGCCTTTGATATAAACTACAGGTCCGTTAATACCATATATTTTACCTGTTCTTTCCATTTGTAGCATACCTCCTAGTGTTCAATTACAAAATGTGCCTTTGCTTCTTCGAACTTAGAAGCAAATGAGTTGTCAATTAAAATGTTTTTTGAAGAAATGACAGCTCGTGTACCGCCCATAAAAGAGTAATCACTAACAGAAACTTGAAAATTGCTATCTGCGGATAATTTATCTACATATTTAGAATCTTCAGGGTCAATATATATTGTAATCTGCTCATCTCTGGCAACTTTAAGGGCATTTTTGATTTGAGTTAATAATAAATCATAGTATTCAGGAGTTGTTCGATACTGTGCTAACAGCTCTAAAACTTCATCAAATACTTTGTCTTTTAATGCATCAAGCTTTAATGACAGTTCTCTCTTAATCGTTATCTGCTCATGAGAAAGGTCTTTACGGGTTGCACGACTTAAACTGTCAGCCGCAACACGTTCCTGCAATTGAGCTTTGCGTAAAGCCTCTTTCTTGTGGTCTTCAAATGTTCTGTCAAGTTTGGCTTTGTATGCATCAACAATTTTGGAATTCTTTTCTTCAGCAGTAAGCATCGAAACATCCATAAAATGTTGTAATTTTTCTTCGATATCCAAAAGATCACATCCTTTACAGTTTAATACCAATGGCTTCATTTACATAATCAGTAATGAAGTTTGGCTTACGGCCTGTGCCGTGACGGTCAGGAATCTCGACAATCAGAGGAAGACGTCTGTTTAATTTGACATCATCAATGATTTCAGGAAATTCACGACCAAATTTTTCCGTAATAAGCACGATACCGATTTCACTGTCTGAAAACGCTTTATCAAGTGCTTCTTTTAGTTCTTGCTTTTCGTGAACAACTACACCATCCACGCCACTTAGGCGCATTCCGGTGTAAGTATCCACGTTATCGCTTATTAAAAAAATCTTCATAAATGATCATGCCTTTCTGTGTTTTGTTCCTGCAAGGCAAACTATATCAAAGCAGGAAATTGTTTTTTCTTTCTATTAAGAAAGCTTACTTAAAATCATGAATGCAATGATCAAACCGTAAAGACAAACACCTTCGGCAAGACCTACATAGATTAATGATTTACCAAGAATACTCTTATCTTCGCTTAATGCACCAAGGGCAGAAGAAGCAGCAGAAGCAACGGCGATACCACCACCGATACCAGATAAACCAACTGCTAATGCAGCACCGATGTAACCTAATCCTGAGCTGGCTGAAGCAGCTGTAGAAGCGGCTGATGCATCACCTGTGAAAAGAACAACTGTAGAAAGTACTAAAATTCCGAAGAATGAAAATACGTTGAATGCTAATGATTTCTTGTATCTTCCTTTTGATTTTTCACCCATCATGTAATAAACGCAAGGTACTACAAAACTTAAAATTAATGCGATAAATAATGTGATTTTAACTAACATAATAATGTCCTCCTAATGTTAAATAAATATTTCGCTGTTATACAGCATATTGTAACTGCATTGCAGTTATCTACCTATTTTAAATGAATTAAATAATTTATCATCTGAAGAAATAATATTATTTCTTAGAGTTTCTTTTAGAAAACGGAACAAATTCACGTCCGGTTCCCTTGTAGAATCGGCTGAAGATTTCGTAATATTCAAGACGAAGAACCTGAATTCCTACAATCAGTCCTTCCATACCCATAACAAACAGGTTTCCAAGAATAATAACGACTAAATTACCGGTTCCACCATTTTCAGCTCCAGCAAGCATAAGCACAACTTCCATCATGGCAGCATGGCTGACTGCGAATGCACCAATACGAATAAAGGAAATCGTATTAGAGAAGTAACTAAGTAATACTTCAATCAGTTCGAATACTGACATAATAACGAACATGCCCTTGCCTTCAGGAAATAAGTCTGGTTTCTTCTCAATTAATTTTGTAAGTGGCTCCTTGCATGCAATGATAAGAAGGGGAATTACAAACATAATAATTAAGACGATGGTTGCAGGTAAACTGTGTCCTGTTAAGAATAACACAATGGTAAGAACTAATGCTCCATAGAACACAAGTCCGGCGATACCATTTGTATCAAAGCAGGCATTACCAAAATCTTTGCTGCGGATACAATTGATAATGTTGAAAATCATTGAAACGAGAATCATACACATACCAAATCCTACAGCGACAATAAATACAGTATTTAAACTTCCGATTCCTCGAAGATTTGTCATGGCAGCTCCTGGACGAAGCCATACCGGTTTAATAATGTTCTCGAAACCGAAAATACTTCCAAACATGAATCCGAAAAACGTTGAACAGACCCCGGCACAGGAAACAATTGCTGCGAGTGGAATATGCTTAAACTTGTAAAGCAAGAGACCACCGATAAATAAACATAATCCCTGTCCTACATCTCCGAACATCGCACCAAAAATAAATGCATAGGTAAGTGCCACGAAGATAGTTGGATCAAATTCGTCGTATGCAGGAAGTCCATACATACGGATAAACATTTCGAAAGGTTTAAAAATCCCTTTATTTTGAAGCTTCGTAGGCGGAGTAGAAACTTCGCTGGCATCAGAACCTTCAAGAATAACAACAACATCTGCGTCATCTTTTGTCTCCTGATTCAGAAGCTTCGCTTCATTTTCAGGAATCCATCCACATAAAATATAATAAATCTTATCTCCGTCCTTCGTGCAGGCAGCCATTTTACGATAATCGAAATTATCAGAAGCTGTTTGAATCTTACGATATGCACATAAAATCTGAGGCTTCTTATAGGCTAAGGTGTTCGCAATGCGTTGTTCCATCTCGCCAATCTCAAGACTTACTTCATTCATCTGACGCTGTAAATTCTCACAGGCCTCGATAGGAGTACCGTTGTACTCATCCGGAATGAAGGTTCTCTCAAAATGCAGAGATGTGTAAATTGCATCAACCTTATCATTTTCAGCAACCGGGACAAAATAAATACCCCACACATAATCGTCATCATACTTACATTCTGTAAAGATTGTTGATAAATCTTCATAAACATAATCTTTAAATTTAGACCAGTATTCTCTTGGAATACGTCCAAAACGATATCGAATGTAATCAAAATGAATAATCTTGCTCACATCGTAATGAAGACCGATAAACGGTGCAATCTTGTTGTATGATGCCTGAAGTGAGTCATATTTTTGCTTTAACTTATCTGCCTGATCCGTTAATTCCTTCATCTGGGATGTAATCTCATCTACAAGAGAAGAGGCATAATCTACATTGATATCAGTAGAAGGACCACTGGCATCATCAAGCATATTGACAAGGTCTAAAGCTTTTGTAAGACTTTCTTTGTAGGGGTTTGACTCAATATAAGGTTTTAATTCTTTTGCGGTATTTAATTCCTGTAAAGCATTTTCTAAATGGATTTCATGTTTTGACAAATACGTATCAATCACGCGGTCCATATCATATTTCGGACCTGTAATACTTATGAAATTCATTTTTGCTATCACTGTTTGATCACCTCCGTTAAATTGTTAACTGACGGTATATTTCTTTGGCTGGATAACCATATCGAATACATTCCGTTGCTGTAACAAGTTTTGATATTTCCCTCTCTTTTAAATATAAGTAAGTATTAATTGTAGCTATAGAGTAAGGCTCATGTTCATAGTCTTTGACATGGACTCTGGTAAGAACGGCTTCTTCTGTCTGCTCAAGAGACATATTTTCTAAACTGCCCTTATTAAGGTTCAAATATCTTCCATAGTGGGAATCCTGTAGAACCTTAAAGTAAGTCTCCATATCTTCGGATTCGACCAAAGCGATAGTTTCATCTTTCTTGAGCTTGTAATTGACTGGAATCAAGAAAGAATAAATCTCTTTGTTATCAATGTTGTAATACTTCTTGGCACGATAAATCCATGCAATGTTCAGCATATCAATTTTGCGCCCATAGCTATGAGTTATAATTTCTAACTCCTGACCTTTGAAATATTTGTTTTTAGATTTCCAAATCGTGGTGTAAAGAAATAAATCTAAACACATCTCGTAATCAAAAAGAGTTAAGTTGTCTAAATGACTTAATTTAGCCAGAGGCTCATAATAAATCGTATCCTTTAAATTCTGTACAAATTCTTCAATGGTCTGAGACTGTGAAACAACCTCGGTCCGGATAGAAGAGTGAAGTTCGAAATCATTCACATTAACCATATACGTATTATCTTCACGACTATCGAAAATATTACGTAAATAACGCTTTAACACTTCTACTTCATATTTCATAAAGTACAGTTTCAGATACTGTCTCTGTTTGTGATTTGCAAAATTGTAAATCTTAGAGAAATCCCGGAACGTATCAAAACGTAGTAGAACTTCAATATCACCTCTGTGGACCGTTGCAGGATCCTTTCCGGCAAATGAATGTTCATAACCAGGATGCTTTTGCAAATATGCAAATAACTCTTGTACGGATTCAAGATTAGAAATCTCTTCATACTGAGCATTCGTAATCAGTTTGCTCTGCATTGCGCGTATCTTGGTCGTTAAGCCACTGTAAGCTAATAAACTTCCCATGATGCAATCATCCTCCTAAATCCTTATCATATTTTCAAAGATCTGCTTTGCCATCTTTGAATGATTGGTCTCAAACGACTCGTCAATTCTGGCAAGTTCTTCGTTTGTTTCCTTTCGAAGATTGGCTAAATCGTTAGCAGATTGTGCTTCAAGATCAATTTTGATCTTAGCTAGTTTGATTTCTGTTTCCTTCGCTAAAGAAGTATCGAAATCCTTGGTCTTTTGTTCCATCAAAGCAGCATATTGCTTCTTCTCCTGTTCGGAACGATTCACAACCTCGACTGATGCATCTTCGATGCGTGATAGTCTCGCTATCACTTGGTTGATTTCTTTGCCCATATTTCACCTCCTTGTCTGTAAAAAACAGATAAAATACAACTACAACAATAATACACCATTTTTTGTAAAATGCCATAGGAAATTTGCAAAAAATGTATTTACGAAGAAAGCAAATTTTAGTATAGTTTAAACGTATTTGCAATACCAGATATTCTAATTGGACAGATTACAGGAATATAATACTATTTAATAGGTAGAAATATGAATGTATCATTGTGTTTTTAGAAAAAAATGAAATATTAAAGAGAGGTTATCATGAGATTAAAGAATGTACCGGGTGCAGCAGAAAAAATTGCTGCTAGTAAATATAATGTTGCAGAGCCTAAAAGTGTGAAGGGAAACTGGCATGAAGTTTTTGAAAATCAGAATCCGATTTTTATTGAAGTAGGGATGGGAAAAGGTAAATTTATTACCACACTTGCCAAAATGCATCCTGAGAACAATTACATAGGAATAGAAAAGTATTCGAGTGTTCTTGTGCGGGCGGTAGAGAAAGTAGAAGAAGAGGATTTGGCGAATCTGCGATTTGTAAGGATGGATGCGGAAGAACTGCCAGAGGTATTTGAGAAAGAAGAGATTGACAGAATTTATTTGAATTTTTCAGATCCATGGCCAAAAGAGCGGCATGCCAAAAGAAGGCTGACATCGGTTCAGTTTTTAGAACGATATGATCAGATTTTAAAAAAGGATGGTCAGATTGAATTTAAGACGGATAACAGACCACTATTTGAGTTCTCGCTAGAGCAGGCACCCCTGGCAAACTGGACGATTGAAGCAAGTACATTTGATCTGCATCATGATGAGAAGATGAATGCAGAGAATGTTATGACAGAATATGAAGAAAAGTTTTCACAAAAAGGGAATCCGATTCATAAGATGGTGATAAGCAGAACGAAATAAGAAGGGAATCTGGGTGAAAGACTGTTCATGGAAGTGCAAATTTGCACAATTTTGTTATGACTCAAGGAAATCAGAAAGAAGAAAACGTAAATTTCGTCAGTCACTTTGCAAAGTGATACGAATTTTAAATGAACCATCCAGAAGGCAAAATAATTGCAGGAAATGCTGATAAAGCTTTGGGTGAAAGGAAAAGAAAAAATGCGAGGTTACAGGTTTTATGAATAAAAAGGAAGTTTTAGAGATACGCAAGCAGTTCACACAGGAAAATCATACGATTTCTAGAATTTGTGGATGTTATGTGGATGGGGAAAAAGAGGTTAAGTTTACATCAAAGGATGCATTTCATTCTTTGCCGGAGGAAGATGCATTTAAATATTTTGAAATTTTTAGAAAGACTTTGTCTGGAACAATCGGCAAAAATCTGTTAAATATGGAATTTCCGTTAGAACAGGAGGCAGAGGGCGGAACACAGGAGTTTTTGCTAAAACTTCGTGATTCAAAATTGTTAGATGATGCGTTATTAGATGAGTTTTATAAGAAAATTATTGAAAACTATGTTTGCAATGATAATTTTTTTATTATCTTAATTCATGCAGCGTATGATGTTCCGGGAAAATCAACGGCAGGGGATGAGATGTTTGATGCTTCGGATGAGGTGTATGAGTATATTTTATGCAGTATCTGTCCAGTAAAATTAAGCAAAGCCGGATTAGGATATAATCAGTCTAAAAACTGTATAGAGGACAGAACCAGGGACTGGGTTGTTGATACACCGGCCAAAGGATTTTTATTCCCTCAATTTAATGACCGTACAACCGATATTCATGGTGTTTTGTATTATTCAAAAAATTCAGAAGAACTGCAGTATGAATTTGTAGAGCAGGTGCTTGGAAGTACATTGCCAATGTCAGCAGGAGATCAGAAAGAGACGTTCCATACATTTATTGAAGAGGCAGTCGGAGAAGACTGTGATTATGAAATTGTAAAAAATATTCATGAGAATTTAAATGAAATGTTAGAGCAAAGCAAAGATGAACCAGAACCACTTGTTTTAACAAAAAATGATGTCCGCAATATTTTTGAAAAAAGTGGAGTCCCAAATGAAAAAATGGAACAGTTTGAAGACGAATTCAATTCTGAAGTGGGAGAAAAAGCGGAACTTGTGGCACAAAATATTGCAGAAACCAGAAAGTTTAACATAGAGACTCCGGATGTGGTAATAAAAGTGAACCCAGACCGGACGGATCTGGTAGAGACGAAAATGATTGATGGAAGAGAATGTATCGTCATTACGGTAAGTGACCGGATTCAGGTAAATGGTGTTACGGTAAAGGCTACAAAGGAAGAACGGACAAAGGAAGAACGGACAAAGGAAGAACGGACAAAGGAAGAATAAATCATGAAACGAAAAAAGGCAGCATAAAAAACTATGCTGTCTTTTTTGATTGGTAGGTATTCAATATCAAAAAGCACCGCCCCCGAAGCTCTTTCGTCTCTGAAAACAGTGCCTTTAGTGCGCGATCAGGGGTTCGAACCCTGGACACCCTGATTAAGAGTCAGGTGCTCTACCAACTGAGCTAATCGCGCTTAATTATTTAATTACTTTGGAACCGCTTGAGCTGTGATCTTAAGTGCTGTCCCTCAACGCAAGAACAATTATACACAACGATTCAAAAAAAAGCAAGTACTTTTTTAAAAAAAATTGATTTTTTTTTGAAAAGTTTTTGAACTCTTTAAGAAAACATTAAGATTCCTTGAATTATGCGGTTTTTCATTGCTTTCTATCAAGGGAAAAAGGTATAATAACAGAATGAAAAACTCAAATTCAGGAAAGGGAAGGTAAAATCTGTTTGCAAAATCAAAAGAATAATAAGTTTAATTTTAATAAAGAATTACGAACGATAGGAATTTATATTATTGGTATCGTTGTAATCTGTGCCTGCTTTGTGAAAGCAATCGCAAGCTGGTCGGAGACATTATCTATATTAAAGGGATTTATCAGAGTCATTGCACCATTTTTAATTGGTTTGTTTATTGCTTTTGTCATTAATCCATTTGTGAAGGTAATGGACAGAAAGATATTAATGAAGATACTGCCAGATAAGAAAAAACTCAGATTAATTCTTGCAATTTTGTGTTCCTATATTGTTGTAATCGGATTGCTGGTAGTTACGGTATTTTATTTAATACCACAGATTACAAAAAGTATTACAGATCTTGCGGTGGCAATTCAGAATTTTGGGCCAACGATTGGAAAATGGTTAGAACAATTACAGCAGCGTTTTCCACAACTGGATTTGAATTCTTTAGATCAGACAGTGGCAAAAGCGATTCCATCGTTATCATCACTGTTGCAAAATATTGTAACGAAACTGGTTCCGGGAATCTACGGATTAGGAAGATCCATTGTCAGCTGGCTGTTAAATGTGCTGATTGCAATTATGATTTCCTGCTACATGCTGATTGATAAAAAAAGAATTTATATTAGTGCAAAAAGAATTATTTACGCATTCCTTTCGAAAGAGAAGTCAGAGAATCTGATTCATACCATGAGAGAATGCTCGAATATTTTTACCGGATTTGTGGTTGGGAAAACCATTGATTCCCTGATTATTGGATTATTATGTTTTGTAATTATGTCAATCCTGGGACTTCAGTATACATTAATTATTAGTATTATTGTAGGTGTAACCAATATGATTCCGTATTTTGGACCGTTTATCGGAGCGGTTCCCGGAACATTTATTTTGGTCATGGTATCACCAAAGAGTGCCATTGAATTTGTGATTATGATTATTATCTTACAGCAGTTTGATGGATTGTTCTTAGGACCAAAGATTCTAGGAGACAGTACAGGACTTCGTCCATTGTGGATTATATTTGCGATTACAGTAGGCGGATGGGTTGCCGGACCGGTAGGAATGTTTTTAGGTGTACCGGTAGTAGCGGTAATTGCGTATCTGGTTGAGAAAGCAATCGATGTAAAATTGGCGAAAAAAGGAATTGTAATGCCGGTAGATGAAAGCAACACCGACAACCATAATAATATAGAAGAAACGCAAAAAACAGATGGAAAACAAGAGAAGATACAGGCGAATGTAAAAGAAGAAGTAACAGAATCAAAAAATCAAAAAGGAGAAGAAGATAGTTTATTATAACTAGGAAAGAGAAGGAAAAATGAATAAGAAAAGTGTGAAATGTGTTAGTATAGTAATGTTTATGAGTTTTGTGTGCCTTATTTTAGCGGTTACAGCAAAGACAACGGAGGCAAAAGACAAAAAAATAAATCAGGATACGGTATATGATTTGACAAATGGAATTTATAAGGTATCTGTGAAGGTAAAAAATGAATCAGACAAGCCGGGATATTTTACGTTTCAGAACAATGAATTTCGGGCTACGCGACCGAAAAAGATATCAGCAGGAAAAAGCCGCATTATTGAGAGCAGAGTGGCTGTTACAGATGGACAGCTTTATGTGACAGTTCCGGAGCAGGAAGGAATGAAAGCGGAGAGAATCCTTTTAGGAGAACGCATGGAGAATCCAAAGAAATCCAAAGATACCCTTTACTTTTTCGGAGATTCCACAACGCGCTATTATACCTGGAAAGAGCGGGGTGGAATGGGCGAAGGCTTCTTACAGACCTTGCGTGACTATAGTAAATGTGATGTCTCAACAGTAAAAATCCGTTTTAAAGATATTATTTTAGCAAGCTTTCCGGATTATGATGTCTATAATTACAGCCGGTTCGGACAAAGTACACTTTCTATGATGGAGAGTGGAACATTTAACGAACTGCTTTGTTCTGTGGGAGAAGGAGATCGTGTTATTATCAGTTTAGGACATAATGATTTTCTGAGAAGAGCAAAAGGGGTATATACAACACTGGAAGTTTATGAGAATAATCTGAAAGAAATGATTTCTGAATTACGCCAGTACGGGGCGGTTCCGATTTTGTGTTCTCCGACAGGAATGTGTATTTATGACGATGGGGCTGTTGAAAATAAGTTAGGTGAGTGCGAAGAGATTATGAAACGTGTGGCAAAGGATGAAAAATGTTCGTATCTGCCGCTTGGAGAGTTACATAGAAAATATCTGAATCTGATTGGAAAAGACCGCGCAAAGAAATTATATATGCCGGGTGATACGACTCATCTGAATAAAAAAGGTGCAGCGGTTACCGGAAAGATTCTTGCCGGATTGATTTTAAAGGATGCATCACTAGAAATAATTGGAAAACATATTGAAAAGGATGAGACAGCAGCCATTGATACGATAAAAAAGTTTTCGGAGCTATTTACAGGCACAAAAAAAAGCCCTGGCATGCGATTAGAATTATTCGCAGCTGCGGGACTGATTGTTGTCGGAGGAGGAAATACTTCCACCTTTGAACTTGCAGCAGCCGGAATCGGAATTGCAGCCACTGCATTTATTGTGTGCTGCACAGGAAAACAAAAGATATAAAAAAGTGACAGCACACAATCATATGCATTTGTGTAAATAAAAAAAGTGTAATATAATATGTTAAGGTTCTCGCAAACCTCGTATGTAAGGATAGCAGAGAATTATAAAAAATATGTGAAAAAGGGAGTAAAAAATGATTAGAATTTTTACAACAAATGAGAAAAGGTCAAAGGCAGCATGTTTGTGTCTGACTTTTTTACTTGTTTTGTCCTTTACAACAGAGGGAACGGCAGAAATATTATCAGGGGAGAAGACAGAGACAGTACAGACAAATGAGCAAACTACGACAAGGGAACAGAATCCTGCAAGTGAATCGGATGCTAGAAATGCATCAGATACAACAGGAAGTCAAAGTACGACAGAAGAACCATCTACAGTAAGTGAGTCTGTTACTGATGGAGAAAGTAGTGACATAAAGGAAGGACGCAGTTTAGAGAAGAATACGACTTATTATATACCAAATGGAATTTACGAGATTTGCATCAGGGTGAAAAATGAATCAGAAGCAAACCAGAAATTTTCTTTTCAGGTAAATGGATTTGATCCGATGGGAAGAAGAAGTATTCCGGCTGGAAAAACGAAGAGTATTACATATAAAATAGCAGTGACGGAAGGTGTGATTCGTGTAGCAATTGCTCCACAGCCCGGACTTACGGTAACGGATATTATAATGGGAGAAAAACAGGTAAATCCAAAGAAAAACAAGACAGCGGTATATTTCTTTGGAGATTCTACAGCCAGATTTTATTATAAGAGAAAACAGATTGGTGGAATGGGTGAAGGATTTATCAAAACACTTAAGGAATACAACCAGTGCAAAATCACATCGATTAAGGGAAGATATGAAGGGATGTATCTTGCATCTATGCCAAGTATTGATGTCTATAATTACAGCAGATGTGGACAGAGTACCGTATCTATGACACAGAAGGGTACTTTGAATGAGATGCTTTGTTCTGTTAGTCAGGGAGATTATGTTATCATTAATTTAGGACATAATGATTATTTGCATGATAAAGTTGGAATCTATGCATCGCCGGCGGCATACCGGAAGAACCTGACAAAGATTATTTCTGATATTCGCATTAGTGGAGGAATTCCTATTTTATGTTCTCCTACCGCTATGTGTACCTATCGTTATGGAAAGACGTATACCAAATTAACCGGATGCGAAAAAGTCATGAAAAAAGTAGCAGATGAGACAGGAACTCTGTATCTGGCATTTGGAGAGGCACATCGTTCTTATTTAGATGCGATAGGAGAAAGCAAAGCGAAGAATCTATACAGATATCGTTATAACGGACGTGACATTACACATATGAATAAAAAAGGAGCCGATATAGCGGGAAAGATTTTAGCCGGTCTGATAACAAAATGCAAATCACTTCAAAATATTAACAATCAGATTGCAACGAATTATACACCAATGGTAAAAGCAATGAAAAGCGTGCAGAATCTAGATACCAGAAGATATTCACCGGTTAGTGTAAAAAGATTCCGTCTGACCTGCAGAAAGCAGGTAATTACAACCTTTCATCAGAAGGCGGGTTCGAATCGTGTATTAAAGAGTGCATCAATGATTAAAACTGCAAAATTCAGACTAAGTTCGAACAAAATAACAAAACGAAAAAAATCCTCAATAAAGAGAAAAGCAAGAACCGCAAAGACGAGAAAAACATTGTAAAGAAAAGCCGGAAAATTCCATTTTTACGTGGTTTTTCGAGTATTTCAATTGTTAGTTATCCTTGACAAAAAAACATAGAAATGCTAAGATTAAACAAACTTAAATTTACTTAAATTTTCGTACATAATATTATTTTATAGGAAAGGGGAACTTTTTAAAATGGACGCAAAGGAAGCATACAAGTATTGGTGCGAATCTCCTATTTTTTCACAGGAGATAAAAGACGAATTAAAGAAAGTAACGGATGAGAAGGAAATAGAAGACAGATTTTATAAAGAATTAGAGTTTGGTACAGGTGGACTTCGTGGTGTAATCGGAGCCGGTACGAACAGAATGAATATTTATACAGTTGGTAAGGCTACACAGGGTCTTGCGAATTATATCATCAAGAACAATGCACAGGACAAGGGTGTTGCAATCGCATATGATTCAAGACATATGTCACCGGAATTTGCTGATTGTGCAGCATTATGTCTTGCAGCGAATGGAATTAAGTCTTATGTATTTACTTCATTAAGACCAACTCCAGAGTTGTCATTTGCTCTTAGAGAATTAGGATGTACAGCAGGTATCGTAATCACAGCCAGCCACAATCCAAAGGAATACAATGGATATAAGGTTTACTGGGAAGATGGTGCACAGATTACATATCCAAGAGATAAAGAGATTATCTCAGAAGTGAATGCAATCAAGGATTATGCTGAGATTAAGAGCATTTCTAAGGAAGAAGCGCTTGCTAAGAATCTTTATCAGCCAATTGATAAAGAGATCGATGACAAGTACATTGAATGTGTAAAATCAAACGTATTGAATCCACAGGCAATTAAGAACCAGGCTGACAGCATTAAGATTGTTTACACACCATTGAATGGTACAGGTAACGTTTTAGTAAGACGTGTCTTAAAGGAACTTGGATTCAATAATGTATATGTTGTTCCAGAACAGGAGAATCCAGATGGAGATTTCACAACAGTTGGATATCCAAACCCAGAAGATAAGAATGCATTTAAGTTAGCATTAAAGCTTGCTGAGAAGGTAGGAGCTGACTTAGTTCTTGCAACAGATCCTGATGCAGACAGACTTGGTGTTTACGCATTAGATCAGAGAGATGGTAAGTACAAGAGCTTTACAGGTAATATGTCAGGAACATTATTATTAGAGTACATTCTTTCTGAGAAGAAGAAGAGAAATGAACTTCCTGATAATGCAGCTGTTGTAACAACAATCGTTTCTGGTAAGCTTGCAAGAGCAATCACAGCAAAATATAATGTAAAATTAATCGAGACATTAACAGGATTTAAGTATATCGGTGAGCAGATTAAGTTCTTTGAGCAGAACAACAGCTACGAATATGAATTCGGTTATGAAGAAAGCTATGGCTGCTTAATTGGAACACATGCAAGAGACAAAGATGCTGTTGCAGCAGTAACAGGACTTTGTGAAGCAGCAGCATTCTACAAAGAACAGGGAAGTACATTATGCGAGCAGATGGACAAGATGTTCGAAGAGTACGGATACTACAAAGAACAGTTAATTACAGAGACATTAAAGGGAATTGATGGATTACAGCAGATCAATAACATTATGACTCATGTTAGAAATGCACAGATCAAAGAAATCGGTGGAGTAAAGGTAAAAGTATTTAAGGATTATCAGGAAGATAAGGCTGTTTATTATCTTGAGAACAAAGAGACAACAACAGGGCTTCCACAGTCGAATGTACTTTACTTTGAACTTGAGAACGGAAGCTGGTGCTGCGTAAGACCTTCAGGAACAGAACCTAAGATTAAGATTTATGCAGGTGTGAAGGGTGCTACAGAAGCAGAGAGCGAGAAGTTAATCGAGCAGTTTGTAAAAGATGTTAAGGGCGTTATGGGAATATAATCCTAAGCCTTTCAATTAGATAAAGAGAAGGAAATGATAAGAATTACATTCTGGCCGGAACAGGTCAGAACGTAATTCTTATTTAAAATAAATAAGAATATTTCAAAATAAAGAGAACAAAAATAAAAGAAGGCAAAAGAGGTAATTTATGGGAATTCGTTTCGAACAGAGTAAAAGAGTATTTCGCTTAGAAACAAAGAACACAACATATGCTATTGGGGTTACAGAAGACGGCTATGTGGGACACATGTATTATGGAAAAAAGATAGAAGGAGATATTTCCGGAGATTTATTAAGAGTGGAAGAAGCACCTTTTATTCCGGCAAAGAATAATCGGGAAAAGTGCAGCTTTTTAGATACTTTTCCAATGGAATATAGTGCAGGAGGAACGGGAGATTACAGAGAAAGCTGTATAGAAGTTCGTGACACAGATGGTTATACAGGCTGTGAATTAAAATACAAAGATTATACGATTTATCAGGGTAAGAATAAATTAGAAGGACTTCCGGCTTCTTTTGGAACAAAACAGGAAGTCACAAGTCTTGATCTGGTACTGTTTGATGAAGTATTACAATTAGAAGTTATTTTAACTTATTCGGTTTTTGAAGAGAACGATGTCATTACAAGAAGTGTAAAAGTAGTAAATACAGGAAGCAGAGAATTATATTTAGACAAGGTTTATAGTGCCTGCATCGATATGGATAATGATAACTTTGATTTGATTTCTTTATGTGGTTCCTGGGCAAGAGAGAGACATATTGAATGCAATAAGATTCGTCATGGAATCCAGAATCTTTCTTCTATTAAAGGAGAATCAAGTCATCAGGAACATCCATTTATTGCACTTTCTACTATGGGGCTGAATCAGGATTGCGGAAATGTCTATGGATTTAGTTTTGTTTATTCCGGAAACTTCTCAGCAACAGCACAACTGAGCCAGTTTGACAGTGTCCGGGTGACAATGGGAATTTGTGAGAAGAACTTCGGATGGAAGTTAAATGCAGGTGCAAGTTTCCAGGCACCGGAAGTCGTTATGACTTTCTCAGCGGAAGGTTTGGGAACAATGTCAAGAAATTATCACCGTTTCTTTATGGATCATTTGATTCGCAGCAAGTATAAACATACAACAAGACCAGTATTGAGTAATAACTGGGAAGCAACTTATTTTGATTTTGATGAAGAAAAACTTCTTGCAATTGCAAGAGAAGCCAAAAAAAATGGAATTGAAATGCTGGTTATGGATGATGGCTGGTTTGGTAAGAGAAATAGTGATGACTGTTCTCTTGGAGACTGGACTGTTGATAAGAACAAGCTTCCAAATGGATTGGAATCATTAGTAGATCAGGTAAATGAGATTGGACTGGAATTTGGAATCTGGTTTGAACCAGAGATGATTTCACCGGACTCAGACTTGTATCAGGCACATCCGGACTGGGCAATTCAGCTTCCTGGAAGAGTCGCAACCAGAAGTAGAAATCAGTATGTATTAGATTTGTCAAGAGATGAAGTGGTAGATTATGTATATCAATGCGTTGCAGATGTTTTACATAGTGCTAATATCAAATATGTAAAATGGGATATGAACCGTCAGTTGAGTGACTTAGGCGGAAGCAAACTTCCAAGTGATCAAAAGAAGGAATTGTGTCATCGTTACGTATTAGGAGTATATCGTTTGCAGGAACGTCTGATTACAGAATTCCCAGATCTTTTATTAGAGAACTGTTCCGGCGGTGGAGCAAGATTTGATCCGGGTATGTTATATTACAGCCCACAGATCTGGTGCTCAGACGATACAGATGCAATTGAGAGATTGTCAATTCAGGAAGGAACAGCACTTGTTTATCCGCTTTCAGCAATGGGTGCACATGTAAGTGACTGTCCAAATCATACAGTAGGAAGAACAACTCCGTTCCAGACAAGAGGTCACGTTGCGTTAGCCGGAACATTTGGATATGAGTTAGACATTACCAAGATTTCAGAAGAAGACAGAAATCAGATTGCAGGTCAGGTGGCAGAATATAAAAAGTATAACGAACTGATTCGTGAAGGAGATTATTATCGTGTGGCTTCCTGGAGCGAAAACCATCAGTATGACTGCTATATGATTGTGTCAAGAGACAAGTCTGAAGCATTAGTTACATTTGTTCAGGTACTTGCAAGAGCAAATTATCACAGCAGAATGCTGAAATTAAAAGGATTAGATGACAAGACTGTGTATACAATGGAAGGCGAAGGAATATCAGGGGATTACTCTGGATCAGAATTAATGAATGCAGGATTCAAGATTCTGCCATTTGGAGGAGATTATCAGAGCAGACTGTATCATTTGACAGCAAAGAAATAATGAAAAAATGTGTTGGTGCAAAACGAACGACTGTAATTAGATAGAAGTTCGGAGGAAATGAAAAATATGAAGAAAGTCAGACTGCAGGATATTGCAGACAGAATGGGCATCAGTGTGGTCACTGTCTCCAATGCAGTTAGTGGAAGAAGCGGTGTCAGCAGCCAATTGCGTGCTGACATCGTGAAGATGGCTGAAGAATTAGGCTATCAGACACAAAAAAGGAAAAAAACAGAGCAAAGTTCTCGGGGAAAACAAATCGGTGTCATTGTACCGGCCAAATTTTTAGAAATAGAAGGCTCATTTTATTGGGATTTATATCAGGAACTTGTATGTGAGATAGCAAAATGCCAAAACTATGCTGTGCTAGAAATGATTAGTAATGAAATGCTAGAGAAAAAAGAAGTGCCGGGACTCATCACAGACGGGCAGGCCGATGGGATTATTGTCATGGGTGATTTGGGACTTGAAAATGCACTTCAGATAGAACAACAGTGCAAAAAGCCAATTGTATTTATTGATTATTTTGATGAGGCATTAAAAAGCGACTGCGTGCAGTTTAACAATTATATGGGAATGTACGAGGTGGTGAAATATGTCTTAGAAATGGGGCATACAAAGATTGCATATGTTGGAAATATTTATGCAACAGACAGTATTTTTGACAGATATATGGGGACACTCAGAGCAACTGTAAGCAGGAGAGTTCCCATGAAGAAAGAATGGCTTATATCCGACCGGGATGGAAAAACCGGGCAGATGCATATAGAGTTACCGGAAGAACTGCCAACGGTATTTGTATGTAATTCAGATTTTACGGCGGGAATACTGAAAGAGGAGCTGCTTAGAAAAGGAATTAAGGTCCCGGAGGATGTTTCTGTTACAGGATTTGATAACTATCAAAGCGGAGATTCTTTTTTGAAAGAATTAACGACATACGATGTAAATAAAAAACAAATGGCAATTGAAGCGGTTCAGATGATGCAGACTCGTATGAACCAGAATACAGAAGAACAGAAACAAAACAGAAAAACTATCCATGTAGATGGAAAACTGCTGATCAGAGACAGCGTAAAGCGAATATAAAAAGAAATACCGGCGTTTCGTGCATAAGTAACGGAAACACTGGTATTTTTTATTTACGAGAAATTCAACTTCTATGATATACTCGACAGGAGATGAAAAAATGTTATTAAAAATGTCACGAATAATTGCAGTTAATAAAAACTTATTATTAAAATTGCATATTTATATATACGAATGAGAAAAAATGTGGTATTATCTTAGTATGTCAGTTATGTGTTAGTGACTTTTCTTACAACACTGCGACTTAAGCATTACGGGAAGAATCTGATTTGTCAGAAGAGGCGCCGCTTAAGGCCTTTAACTGCTCTTCTTTGTCAAAATAGATCTGGAATACTTTACGTTGCAGAAGGGTTGCTCTTGCTAATGAAGTAAGAGAAAATCCAATCACAATCCAGAAAGGACCGGCTATAGCAATGGAACGAGACGTACGGAGCGTTAGGACCATCGGAAAATAAGTTATAATATATACCGGTAAAGTATATGGAAGGTGTTTACAAGCGGTGAAGAACGCATTTTTTAAAATGGTCAGAGGCTTGTTCTCAAAGTTAGACTGTAGAGCGAATGCATACAGTAGTATGAATGTATAAATAACAAAAAGCATAATATAAGGAACTAGTAACAGAATGTTATTTAAATAATTCGCAACATAAAAAGTATAAATGCCAAGCAGATATCCGACGATTAATAAAATAATCCACTGAATCGTACTGTTTTTAAAGTTTTCTTTGAAAAATTTAAAAAAGTTACGGCTGGCGTATTTATATTCTTTGTTAAGAATTGACTTCGTACTACTATATAAAGCAGTAGCAGAAGCACCAATGGTAATGATGGGAAGACTGCATAGAATAAAAAGTATATTAAGCAGAATTAAATCTCCCACTGTTGACATGAAGCTGAAAAATTTGCTGTTTACAATATTGCTCATAATATCCTCCGTTCTGAAGCGTAGTACCATAGGAATGCATCATACGTATGGCAGCCTTATACAATCAGGTTACAATTGAGACGCTTCTGCTCAAATTGGCGGCTTAAAGTGCCTGTAAAGGCCTCACCATCATAGCATAACTCTGGTACAAAAACAATATAGCAAAAATATGTATAAAAACTGTGAACACCATATGTTAAAATTAACTAAAAACCGACAATTAAACTTGTTACCATTATATAAATCGTCCTATTTGTGAAAGAAAAGTGTTGACAAAACTTAATTTAGTGCTAAACTTAAATTAAGTTAAATAACTTAAAAACAACTTAAATATGTAAAGGAGAAAACAGTTATGAAGTTAAAAATCAAAAAGACAGTGGCTGCAGCAAGTGCAGTAATTATGACAAGTAGCTTGGTAATCGGAATGACAGGCTGCGGAGGAAGCGATGATAGCAGTAGCAAGTCAACAACAAAGGCTAGTCAGGAAGACAACAAAGGTGGCTCATCAGACAGCCAGTCTAAGAGCATTACTGATCTTAAGTTAGGAGAAGATGGAAAAGATCTTAAGACAAGCATCAAGATTCTTACAAACAGAACTGACCTTGTTGATACAAAATTCGCAGATTATGTTAAGAAGTTCAACGAGACATATCCTAACATTGAAGTTAAGTACGAAGGATTAACAGACTACGATACAGATATTACAACAAGACTTACAGCAGATGACTGGGGCGATATTTGTATGATCCCTGGATCAGTTGATAAGAAGGATTTATCTTCTAAGTTTATCTCATTTGGTAAGACAGATGAATTATCTAAGAAGTATTCTTGGTTAGCTGATAAGTCATATGATGGAGAATCTTATGGTATTCCTTCAGCTGGTACAGCAAGAGGTATCGTATATAATAAGAAGGTATTTGAGAAGGCTGGAATCACAGAACTTCCAAAGACTCCAGATGATTTCCTTGATGCATTAAAGAAGATTAAAGATACGAAGTCAGCTACATACCCATTATATACAAACTTCGCAGCAGGTTGGACAATGGGAGCTTGGGATGATTATATTGATGGAACAGCAACAGGTGATCCAGACTTCAAGAACAACATTATGTGTCATCAGGAAAATCCATTCACATATGGTAAAGACAAGAAGATGGGACCTTACTATGTATACTATGTATTATACAATGCAATCAAAGATGGCCTTACAGAAGAAGATTTAACAGGATCTGACTGGGAATCAAGTAAGGGTAAACTTAACAGAGGTGAAATCGGATGTATGGTATTAGGTAACTGGGCAGTTATCCAGATGCAGCAGGCTGACAAGAACCCAGATGATATCGGATATATGCCATTCCCTATCACAGTTAACGGAAAGCAGTACTCAGGTGTAGGTGGAGATTACAACTACGGTATCAACTGCAAGTCAGATTCAGATAAGCAGTTAGCTGCTGAATTATATGTTAAGTTCTTAGTTGAAGAATCAGGATATGCTAATGATCAGAGTATGCTTTCAACAGTTGTTGGTTCAGAACTTCCAGAAGCACTTGCATCATTCAAGGATGTTGAATTAATCAGCCAGAACGCTCCAAAGGCTGGAGAAGAAGACTTATTCAGCAACATCAACGCTGCTTCAGAACTTGGAATCGGTACAGGTAACGATAACGATCAGAGAGTTGCACAGGCTGCAAAAGACGGATCAGAAACACTTGATGATATCATCAATGACTGGAACGAGAAGTGGAAAACAGCTCAGGAGTCATGCGACGCACTTAACAAATAAGATTTAAGAGGAACCTTATATTATGGAAAAAAGAGAATCAGCCTTTCGCAGGTTTAAAAAATGGATAGCAACAGGAAAGGTGAATAAACGTATCTGTGCAGTTACGTTTATGATCCTTCCAGTGTTGCTGCTGGTAGTCTTTACTTATATTCCTTTCTTAAAGATGGTTCAGTTTAGTTTCTATAAAATGAAGTATATTGGAACAAGGGAATTTATAGGATTACAGAATTATAAAGATGTATTTACAAGATCTGACTGTTTCCAAGCGTTAAAATTGAGTTTGTACTATATGGCAGCATCATTTGTACAGCTTGGTTTGGCTTTGTGGTTTGCATCAATTTTAAGTAGAAACAGAAAGGGAGATGGAATCTTCAAAGGATTAATGTTCATCCCTTATCTGGTATGTGGTATTGCGGTTGGATTTATCTTCAAGTTCTTCTTCGCAAGAGGATTCGTACTTGATACAATTTTAGGTTGGTGTGGATTTGATTTAGACAAATTACCATTCTGGTTACAGAATAAGAGCATCAACAATATCTCCCTGGCAGCGACATCTGTATGGAGATATATGGGAAATAATATGGTACTTTTCATCGGTGCTATTATGTCAGTTGATGGAGATTTATATGAAGCAGCTGATATCGATGGTGCAGGCGGATGGAATAAGTTCAGATATATTACATTCCCAAGCATTAAGACCATTATTGTATTAAACATGATTTTAGCAATTTCTGGATCACTTAGTGCATTCGAGCCACCATACGTTATTACAAAGGGACAGTTCGGAACAGGAACATACTTCGTAATCATGGACCGTTTGGCTCACGTAACTCAGAAGGTCGGTCTTGCATCGGCAATGGCTATCGTATTATTTGCAATTATTGCAGTAATTACTCTTTTACAGAAGTTTGTATTTGCTTACTTCTTCGGTGAAGGTACAGAAGATTCAATTCGTGAGAAGAGACAGATGGCTAAAAAGCAGAAACAATTAGAGCAGGCGCGGAGGTAGTATAGCATGTCATGGGCGAAATTTAAGAAAATATTATGGGAAGTGATAAGCTATGCAACATTGATCATTGGAGCAATCGTAGCAATACTACCAATTGTTGTCTGCGTTATCACAGCATTTAAGACACCGGAAGAGTACAACACAACCAATGTACTCGACTTACCAAACAGCTGGACATACTTCAGTAACTTTACAGAAGCATGGTCAAAGGCTAAGATGGGAATCGCATTTAGAAACTCATTAATTATCATGGTTGTAGTATTATTTGGATCTGTTATGACAGGATCAATGCTTGCATACGTATTAAACAGATTTAAATTTAGAGGTAATGGATTAATAAGAAACTTATTCTTATTTGCAACATTATTACCAGGTATCGCTATGCAAGTAACTGTATACCAGATTATGAATGCATTAGGATGGATTAACAGTATTCCTGGATACATTATTTTACAATGCGGAACTGATGTTATGTCAATTTACATCTTTATCCAGTTCTTCGAAAACTTATCTACCTCGTTAGATGAGGCAGCTATTATGGATGGTTGTACATACTTTGGTGTATTCTTCAAGATTTTATTACCATTGTTAAAACCAGCAATCGTAACAGTTGCAATTTTGAAGGGTGTTAGTACTTACAACGAGTACTATATGGCAAACTTATACTTACAGGATAAAACACAGTATGTAACAGTTGCCACATCATTGTATACATTTACCGGACCAATGGGTAACCAATATAACTATATTTGTGCCGGTGTAATTATTACAATGTTACCAGCGTTAATTATCTTTATCTTATGTCAAAAGCAGATTTATGCAGGTTTGGCACAAGGAGCAACAAAAGGTTAAATTTAATATTTTGAGCCGTAGGCGACTCATAAGGGATTGCAGAGCCAAATATCAATTTATTTGGCTCTAAGTGCCGAATTGAGATAAATAAGAGAAGAAGCTTGCGGGATGGAGGTTTAGAAAGAATGAGCAAAGTTAAAATTATTGGACCAGAAGTAAACAACATGCCATGGCAGGAGAGACCAGAGTCTCAGAAAGATAAGCCAGTTTGGAGATATGACAACAACCCTGTAATCGGAAGAAATCCAGTTAAGGGTGTTGCAAGAATTTTTAATAGTGCAGTTATTCCTTATGAAGGAAAGTTTATCGGTGTATTCAGAGGTGAGCAGGTAAATGGTATTCCTTTCATTTACTTAGGAAGAAGTGAAGACGGAATCAACTGGAACTTTGAAGAGAATAAGATTCAGTTCGTAGATGAAGACGGTAAGGAATTTATGCCAATTTATGCATACGATCCTCGTTTAGTTAAGGTTGAAGATACTTATTATATTATTTGGTGCCAGGATTTCTATGGTGCTGCAATTGGTATGGCTAAGACAAAGGATTTCAAGAAGTTCGTCAGAGTTGAGAATCCATTCTTACCATTCAACCGTAATGCAGTATTATTCCCAAGAAAGATTGATGGCAAGTTCATGATGTTATCAAGACCAAGTGATAGTGGACATACTCCATTTGGAGATATCTTTATTTCTGAAAGTAAGGATATGGAATACTGGGGAAGACACAGACACGTTATGGGCAAGAACAGCAACTGGTGGGAGTCAGTTAAGATCGGTGGAGGAGCAGCTCCAATCGAGACTTCAGAAGGTTGGTTATTATTCTATCATGGTGTTACAGGAACATGTAATGGTTATGTATACAGCATTGGTGGAGCTATTCTTGACATTGATGAGCCTTCTAAGGTTAAGTACAGATGTGAGAACTTCTTACTTACTCCAGAAGAAGACTTCGAAGAGAGAGGATTTGTTCCTAACGTTACATTCCCATGTGCTACAATTCATGATGCAGCAACAGGAAGAATTGCATTATATTATGGTGCAGCAGATAGCTATGTTGGATTAGCATTTACAGATGTTGATACTGTAGTTGATTATATCAAAGAACACAATAAAGTTTCTGAATCTGATACTGAAATTGGAAGAAGATAGGACTTTGTTCTAATTAGAATTGTTCAGAATCCCTGGGGGGATTCTGGACTATTCTGTGGTTTAGACAATTTTTAGGAAACGAGGTAGAATTGTATGTTAGCAGTAGAAGTAAAAGAACATCTGAAGAATTGTATTGTACCTTTCTGGGAAAAACTCAAAGATGATGAGCATGGTGGATACTATGGAATGTTAGATTATGATTTGAACTTAGATAAGACTGCAGAAAAGGGCTGTATTTTAAATAGCCGTATTATGTGGTTCTTTTCGAATGCGGCTATGGTCTTAAAAGACGATAACATTATTCCATATGCAAAGCATGCTTATGAATTTTTAAAGAAATATTGTTATGATAATGAATTCGGCGGCGTATATTGGAGCGTTGATTATACAGGTAAGCCTTTAGATACAACAAAGCATACGTATAATCAGGCTTTCTCAATCTATGCTCTTTCGTCATATTATGATTTAACAAAGGACCAGGAAGCATTAGATTACGCTTATAAGATTTATCATATTATAGAAGAACACTGCCATGATGAAATCGGATATTTAGAGGCATTTACAAGAGATTTCAAACCGGAAAGCAACGAAAAGCTTTCAGAAAATGGTGTTATGGCAAGCAGAACGATGAATACATTACTTCATGTTATGGAAGGATATGCTGAGTTATATCGTGTTACAAAGGATGAGGACGTTAAGAAGAAGATTGAAGGAATTCTTGATAACGTTCTTGATAAAGTTTATAACAAGAAGCTTGGAAGACAGGAAGTATTCTTTGATGACAACTGGAATTCACTGATTGATTTGTATTCATATGGACATGATATTGAGACTTCATGGTTAATGGATTTGGCAGCAGAAGAGATTGGAGAGAAGGATTACATCGAAAAGACTCATGCAATGACAAAGGTATTAGCTGAGAAGATTTATGATATCGCATATATCAATCATTCTATCTGTAATGAAGCTGAAAATGGTGTTGTGAATACAACACGTGTATGGTGGGTTCAGGCAGAAGCAATCGTTGGATTTGTGAATGCATACCAGAAGAGTGGTGACGAGAAGTATATGAAGGCTGCAGAGGATATCTGGGGATATATTAAAGAATATGTCATCGATAAGAGACCTGGCAGTGAATGGTTCTGGTCAGTAGACAAGGATGGTAATCCAAATAAGAAGCCTATCGTTGAGCCATGGAAGTGTCCATATCACAATGGAAGAATGTGCATGGAAATCATCAAGAGATTAGGCGATAAATAAGAAAAAATAAAAATAAGGGAGGCGCAGAATGGCAAAGATTCACCCAAAGTACAAAGAAGTAAAAGAAAGATACGAAGAGCTTATCAACAGAAAAAATGAGAAGACAGATTTCTACAATGGAATTTATGACAGATATAAATACCCTGTTCTTACAAGAAATCACATTCCACCAGAATGGAAATATGATTTAAATGAAGAAACAAATCCATATTTCATGGAAAGATTAGGCGTTAATGCTGTTATGAACTCTGGAGCAATCAAATTAAATGGAAAATACTATTTAATCGTCAGAGTAGAAGGAAATGACAGAAAGTCTTTCTTCGCTGTTGCTGAAAGTGATAATGGTGTAGACGGATTCAGATTTACAGGATATCCTGTAGATTTAGGAGACAAGTATAAGAATGAGACAAATGTATACGATATGCGTGTGACACAGCACGAAGACGGATACATTTATGGTGTATTCTGTTCTGAAAGTCATGATGATACAAAGAATGATTTATCAGCAGCTGTTGCAGCAGCAGGTATTGTTAGAACAAAAGACTTAAAGACATGGGAAAGACTTGATAACCTTACAACATTAAGATCACCACAGCAGAGAAATGTTGTATTACATCCAGAATTTGTTAATGGAAAGTATGCATTCTATACAAGACCAATGGATGATTTCATTGATACAGGTTCAGGCGGTGGAATCGGATTCGGTGTTTGTGATGATATTGAACATGCAGTAATTGATGAAGAAATCATTACAAGTAAGAGAAAATATCACACAATCACAGAAGCAAAGAACGGTGCCGGTGCAGTGCCAATTAAGACAGACAAGGGCTGGATTCACATCGCTCATGGTGTTAGAAATACAGCAGCTGGATTAAGATATGTATTATATGCATTTGCTACATCATTAGAAGATCCAACAAAGGTAATCGCAGAGCCTTCAGGAATGTTCTTAGGACCTCTTGGAGAAGAGCGTGTTGGTGATGTTTCTAACGTAGTATTTACAAATGGTGCAATCAAGGATGATGATGGAACAGTATATATTTACTATGCATCTTCAGATACAAGAATGCACGTAGCTACAACTACAGTTGATAAGTTAATCGATTACGTATTTAATACTCCAGTGGATCCACTTCGTTCAACATTATGTGTTCAGCAGAGAACATATTTAATCAAGGCTAACGAAGAATTATTAAAATAATTAAACAATAAAAAGGGTAAAGCGGATTCGATTTAGAATTCGCTTTATCTTCCTATAAAGATATCAGAAGAAGGAAATAATTTCCTTTCAGATATGATAAAAATAAGATAAGAATAGATGGAGGACATTATGTTTAAGTTAACACCAAGTTGTAAAGATTATATTTGGGGCGGCAATAAATTAAAGACAGATTTCGGAAAGAAATTTGATGGAAATCCTTTAGCTGAGACATGGGAATTATCATGCCATCCAGACGGACCATCTTATGTTACAGAAGATGGAAAAGAACTTACATTGAGAGAATATATTGACAAGCATGGCAAGCAGGTATTAGGAAAGAACTGCGAAAAGTTCGAAGATTTCCCTGTATTAATCAAGTTCATTGATGCTAAAGGAAACTTATCTGTTCAGGTACATCCAAGTGATGATTATGCACTTAAGAATGAAGGACAGTATGGTAAGACAGAGATGTGGTATGTAGTTGACTGTGAAGAAGGCGCATGCTTATACTTCGGATTCAAACAGGATATCACAACAGAAGAATTTGAAGAAAGAATCAAGAATAATACTTTGTTAGAAGTATTGAACAAGGTTCCTGTAAAGAAGGGTGATGTATTCTTTATCGAATCAGGTACCTTACATGCCATTGGAGAAGGAATCATCATTGCAGAGATTCAGCAGAATTCAAACCTGACATACAGAGTATATGATTATGGCAGAATTGGAAAAGATGGTAAGCCAAGAGAATTACACATTGAAAAGGCCGTTAAGGTAACAAAATGTGAAAAAGTAAAGTATAAATCATTTGCACCAGATCTTGGTAAATGCAAATACTTCAAGGTTGATAAGATTTACTTAGATGGACAGTACTCAAAGACTTTAACAGGAAATGTAGATGATTCTTCTTTCTTACATATCTTAGTTTTAGATGGAAAAGCAACTGTAACAAATGGTGGCAATACAGTTTCTGTTCAGAAGGGTGACAGCTTATTTATTCCTGCAAATGCAGGCGAATATACAATTGAAGGTGAAATTGAAGCACTGACAACAGTAATTCCAGAATAGGCAACAAAACGAATAAAAAATAGAAAAACGGTTATACTTTTTAGAGTAAAATGATGACAGGGAGCGTTAGCCAGACGGGCTGACGCTCTTTTTGACTAAAAAAAGAAAAAACATTTTAAATCTTGTAATAGATATGATAAACTATAGATACAACGGAGGTTTAAGAGAATGGCGTTAATTTTACATCAGAATAAATTAGATAAAAAAGGGAAAATATACTGTAAGAAAGAAAATCAGATGATAGAACCAAGCTATACGAAGTGCATGAAATGTAATTTGTATGAAGGTATGCTTCAGGGAAATGGTGTGATTTGCAAATGGAATGATGACGATTATAGCATGAACGATGGAGCAGTTGCCATATCAGATCCGATGGAAGAATATTATCGGATGAACCAGGATGCATTTGCAATGGCAGATTTTCTGAAGATGTCGGTAGATATGAGCGAATTAAGGGATGAGTTAGAACTTGCAGATGGATTAGAGATTCTTGATAAATTAGAAGCAATCGGTGAGAAAACAGTCAGCCTTGCGGCAGGGGATATGTTAATCAGCAGAGTGATTATTCAGAGAACAGAAGATATACAGAAAGAAGCAGCTGTGATTGTGACGCAGTGTGTATTCGAGGGAATGGAAGAATATGCGGCATTAAAGAGTGTAAAGTTCAGAGAGAAAGAATACATCATAAAGGGTGATCACAGAGAGAATATCATTTTTTAACAGGGGATTAAGAGAAACCGCCGGCAATGCGGAAAGAAGGGCAGAGATGAGAGGACGAAGTATAAAAAAATGGATACTGGCCTGCGTTTGTATAGGGGTGTTATCTCTTGTTCAGGCAGGTGGTCTGTATGCACAGGAAAATGAGACAGTCGAATCCAAAGCTGCATCCTATAATACGAATCGTAGAACTGTGAAAGTGGGATGGTTTCGGATGGATGGAATGATGCAGAAGAACGAGTATGGGAAGCGTAGTGGTTATGTATATGATTATTTACAGGAACTGTCGAAGTATGCGGGACTTGATTATGAATATGTAGATGGCAGCTGGGATGAATGTTATCAACGGTTAAAAGAAGGTAAGATAGATCTTATGCCACTTGTGGATGCCCGCAAGGACAGAGAAGAGGAAGTCGCTTATTCTGAAATTGAGATGGGCGTAATACAGGCAGTGCTTTTGACACTGAATGAGAATGAGGAGATACAGCCGGGCAATTATATCACTTATAATGGGAAGAAAGTGGCTGTAGTCAAGGGAACGAATGAAGAACAACTCTTTTTGCAACTGATGAAGAAGAAGGGATTTCAGACAGAACTTATAGAGTGTACAGACTATAAACAGGCAATTGAGAAGTTAAATAATCATGAAGTTGACATGACAGTTACGGATTCACTTTTAAATTCAGCAGGAGATTTGAAGACCTTAGAACATTTTTCAAGTAACTTAACTTATTTAGTGGCTAAGAAAGGGGATCAGGATCTTTTAGAACGGGTTGATTATGGATTGAACTGTATTCATAATTATCTTCCGCAGCTTTCAAAATGGCTTGAGACAAAGTATGATTTTGGAAAAAAAGAGTCCGAATTGAATTTGACAAAGGAAGAACAGGAATATTTAAAAGAACATCCGGTGCTGGAATTTGAAGCGGTTCGAGACAATGGGTATTTATCATATAAGAAGGATGGAGAAGAAAAAGGATTCCATTACCGCCTGATGAAAGAGGTTGCAGATCAGTTACAGGTTGATTTTACATACAATGAGGTAGCAAATTATTCAGAATTAAGTGATAAAATAAATGCAGGAGATTACATGGCTGCCGCCGGATATTTCTATGATTATTCCTGGGCGGAAGAAGGAAATGTAGAGTTGACTTCTCCGTATATCAATCTGCAATATTACGAGATAACGAATAAAGAGCAGACAATTCCGGATGAGAAACAGTGCAAAGTAGCGGCAGTAAGACAGTTAAAGATTGCCAATGATTATGTCTTAGAGCACTATGCACAGAAACAGATTACCTGGTATGATTCGCAAAAAGAATGTTTAGATGCAGTAAGAGATGGAGAAGTAGATATTACATACTGTAATAATTTTACTGCAGACTATTATTTAGACCAATATGATTACCGTTCCTTAAGCAAAGATATTATTGGATATGCAGACAGAATCTGCTTTGCGGTTCCAAAAGACCAGCCGATTCTTGCTACGATTCTTAGCAAAGCAATTGCTGCAGTTGGAAAAGAAAAGATTCAGAAATTAAAAAGTGAATCCTGTCGTTATAATGCGGAATCCACAGAGCTTTGGAACTGGATGAATAATAATCCGAAAGAATTTGCCATGGCAGTAGCGATGTTAGTAATGGGTGTCTCCCTGTTGCTGTTATTTATTGTGTTATTTGCCGTAACAAAGAACAAAAATATAAAGATAGAAAAAGCAATGAGGTCCGCAAGAATGGATTCTCTGACGAAGATTTATAATCGTGACAGCATCGAAAGTCTGATTCGGGAGTATTTTGAACAGGTACAGGGATGCGGAGTGGTGGCATTTATCATGATGGATGTGGATAACTTCAAAGAAATTAATGACACCTGTGGACATGTGTTGGGAGATAAGGTTTTAATTAAATTAGCACGCATTTTAGATGAGCAATTTTCAGATGATGGAATTGTTGCACGTATGGGTGGCGATGAATTTGCTGTATTTCTTCCGAACGCGGTGAGTCATAAGAATATCGAAGATAAGATTACCCTGCTGCGCTCGATTATAAGAGAACAGATGAAAGAAGAACAGAGCGAATTCAAGGGAGGGGAGATTTCTTGTTCCATCGGAGTAGCAATGTTGTATGATGGGGTGGGAGCATTTTCGCAGATTTACAGCAAGGCAGATCAGGCACTGTATATGGCAAAGCGAAATGGAAAAAATCAGTACGTGATAAATTAGCGGAATGATTAAGAAAAATGTAATAAATTATTTTGCAAATCTAAATATTTAAAGAGTACAATACGAAAATATAGAAAGGCTTTTAGATTGGAGGTACTTTAAAATGAAAAAGAAAAATTTAGCAGTTTTGGCGACAGCAGTAACGGTTATTGCAGCACTTGCAGTAGGAGTAACCGCATGCAAAGGCAAAAAGGATGACGATAATACGAAAGACGATGTAACAACAGAAAGTGCAACAACGGAAGAAGAGACAACAACAGAAGAAGATACGACCGAGGAGACAACAGAAGAGACGAGTGCAGAGAGTGAATCTACAGCTGCGACAGAGGCTGTTAAGTCGTCTGAGGCGATGAGTGAATTACAGAATGAGGAAAGTAAGGCAGCAGATGCTACAAAGAAGGACAGCACGAAGGAAACAACAGTGGCTGCAACAACAAAAGCACCAACAGCAACAGAGTATAGCTGGTCAGGATATTATGAATCAGAAGGCAATGCAGGTTCTACACAGTTTCATATTAAGAAAAGTGGTTCTGGATTCGAGATTACAGGAGATGGAATTGACGGTGATAAGTATGGCGAGATTGCAGGAGCACTTGTAAAAGTAAATGACAGCACCTATAAGTACAAAGGTGAGAATGGAACCTTAACACTTCGTTATAAGAATGGAACCATTACAGTAAAACAGAGTGGTACTGTAGGTGATGAGGGATTTGATTTCTCAGGAACTTATCAGAAGACAAGAACAACAGAAGAGTAACGGACAAGAGAAAGGAGGGAGCCTGCAGAGCCTTTGGCAGCTGCAGGTGAGAGCGATATGAAAGAGATTCGAGAAGTGAAGGAAAGTGATTTAAAAGGATTGCTAGAATTATATATGCAGCTTCGTGATCAGCCTATGCCGAAAGATACAATCAGACTGAATCATGTATGGTGGGATATCTTAGAATCGCGTCATGTACATACGGTTGTAGGGGTAGAAGATGGAACGATAGTATCTTCCTGTATGATTACGATTATTCCGAATCTGACACATGGACAGAGACCGTATGCGATTATTGAAAATGTAATTACAGATGTCGAGCACCGAAGAATGGGTTGGGCAAGACGTGTATTAGATTATGCAAAGGATCAGATTGCAAAGCCTGCCAACTGTTACAAAATTATGCTATTAACAGGACAAAAAGAGCAAGGAGTACTAGACTTTTACGAAGATTGCGGTTATAATAAAAATGATAAGACAGCATTTATTAAATGGTTGTTCTAATGAAAGTCCGTAAACGAAATAACTTTCATTATTAAAATAAAAATACCGGAGTTAATACCAAATTGCCATGGTTTTACCTCTGGTATTTTTCTATTCGTGACAGAAGAGAGGAGAGATTATGAAGAGAGAAAAATTTGCTTCAAGATTAGGATTTGTGTTAGTAAGTGCAGGCTGTGCAATCGGTCTTGGAAATGTATGGCGCTTCCCCTATATTACGGGAAAATATGGGGGCAGTGCATTTGTATTATTGTATTTACTGTTTCTTGCAATCATGGGACTTCCGATTCTGGTGATGGAATTGTCTGTCGGACGGGCCAGCCAGGCAAGTATTGCAGTATCTTTTGACCGGTTAGAGAAACCAGGGCAGAAATGGCATTGTGGAAAATATATTGGAATGGTGGGTAATTATCTGCTCATGTCCTTTTATACTGTAATTGGCGGATGGATGATTTATTACTGTATTCAGATGGCAACAGGAAAGTTTGAGAATAAGAATTCCGGGCAGGTAGCTGGGGTTTTATCAGAGCTTCAAGGGAACACTGGGAAAATGACATTTTTTATGGTACTGATTGTTGTGCTTTGTTTCGGAGTCTGTGCAATGGGCGTGCAGAAGGGAGTTGAGAAGGTCACAAAGATTATGATGCTCTTTTTACTTGCATTGATGGCAATTCTTGCTGTTAAGACACTTTCATTGCCGGGAGGAAAGGGCGGACTGAATTTTTTCCTGAAACCGGATTTTAAGAAGATGTTTCAGAACGGATGGGCAGAACCTGTTTATGCAGCGATGGGACAGGCATTTTTTACATTGGGAATCGGTGCAGGAAGTATGGCGATTTTTGGAAGCTACATCGGAAAAGAACGTTCTCTGACCGGTGAAGCAATTACCATTACCATATTAGATACTGCGGTTGCTATTATGGCAGGAGTCATTATCTTTCCGTCATGCTTTGCATTTGGAATTGAGCCGGATGCAGGTCCAAGTCTGATTTTTATTACACTTCCGAATGTATTTAATTCCATGAGCGGAGGAAGAATCTGGGGAACTTTATTTTTTGTATTCCTGACATTTGCGGCAATGTCTACCATTATTGCTATTTTTGAAAATATTGTTTCCTTTGCAATCGATGCATGGGGATGGTCGAGAAAGAAGGCTGTCATTTGTAATTTGATACTTATTATAGTAGTTTCTATGCCATGTATACTGGGATTCCATGTGTGGAAAGGTTTCGAACCACTAGGAAAAGGCAGTAATATCATGGACTTAGAAGACTTTATTATGAGTGATAATATTCTTCCGATTGGATGTCTGATTTATCTGCTGTTTTGTACGCAAAAGTTCGGCTGGGGATGGAAGAATTTTATACAGGAAGCAAATGAAGGAAAAGGAATGAAATTCCCGGCATGGAGTCGCTTCTTTGTTACCTATATACTTCCGATTATTGTGTTGATTATTTTAGTTAAAGGGTATCTGGATAAATTTTAATAGTAAAACCAGAAAAACGGGAGATACTATTTTAGAATTCTTGATTAAGGGAGAAGATGTAAAATTATGAAGAAAGGCAATAAGATAAAAGAAAAAAGCGAAAAAAGTAATTTTTCAGGAGGAATTGGATTTGTACTTGCGGCAGCAGGAAGTGCAGTTGGTCTAGGCAATCTATGGAGATTTCCCTATCTGGCGGCAAAATACGGAGGAGGAATTTTCATTCTTGTTTATGTAATTCTTGCACTGACATTTGGATTTACACTGATGACAACAGAGATTGCAATTGGAAGAAAAACACTGGCCAGCCCGATTCGTGCCTATGGAAAACTATTACCGAAGTTTAATTTTCTGGGTTATCTGGCAGCGCTGGTTCCACTGATGATTGTGCCATACTATTCGGTAATCGGAGGATGGATTTTAAAATACGTATGGGTATTTTTTAGTGGACACATGAAGATGGCAGCTAATCCGGAGTTTTTCTCAGGGTTTACAGGGCAAACAGTGGAACCGATTGTATGCTTTATTTTATACGCACTGCTTTCTGTTGTTGTTGTATTGGCAGGAGTACAGAAAGGAATTGAAAAATTAAGCAGAATCTTAATGCCGGTACTGGTTGTGATTACAGTTGTAATTTCGGTGTATGTCCTGATGCTTCCGGGAGCAGGAAAGGGAGCAGCTTTTTATCTTCTGCCTGATTTTAGCAAGTTTTCTTTCCAGACCATTCAGGTAGCAATGGGACAGATGTTTTATTCGATGAGTCTGGCGATGGGGATTATGATTACCTATGGCTCTTATACGAAAAGAAGCGTCAGTCTGGTAAAATCAGTGAATCAGATTGAATTTTTTGATACATTTATCGCACTGTTTGCCGGACTTATGATTATTCCGACTGTGTATATCTATGCAGGAGAACAGGGATTAGAGAAAAGTGGTCCGGAATTAATGTTTGTGGCTATGCCACAGATATTTTCAAAAATGAAGGCAGGAAATATCATCGGTGCCTTATTCTTTGTACTGGTGCTGTTCGCGGCTTTGACAAGTTCTATTTCTATTATGGAAGCACTCGTGGCATCGCTGATGGAGAAGTTCAAGGTTGGAAGAAAAGCAGCCTGTGCAATTGTCATGGCGGTTATTCTGGTACTGGGAATTCCTTCGTCCATGGGATTTGGAGCATGGAGCAGCATTAAGATTTTTGGAAGAAACTTCTTAGATTTCTTTGATTATATCAGTAATAATGTTCTTATGCCGATTGTGGCATTTGCCACCTGTATTCTTGTGGGATGGGTACTTGGACCAAAGGTAGTTACAGATGAAGTGACCAGAAATCACGAGAAATTCCGCAGACAGAAATTATTTTATATCATGGTAAAATATGTCGCACCGGTCTTATTATTGATGATTCTTTTTGTCAACTAGAATGGCAGAAAGAAAAATAACTTGTAACAGAAAATAGAAAGCACTACAATAAATGTGGTGCCCAAATAACGGAAGAGATGGAAAAAATGATGTTAGAAGAATTCAGAGACAGAAAAGCAAATGGATATGGAATCGGCGAGTATCGCAGAGTGCTCTATGAAGAGGAAATCTGGAATGCAGTATTGCTCTTTGTGGAAAAGAGAATGCCTTATAAAGTGTTAGAGGAAAAAAGAAGCCAGGATTTTAAACATATCTGGAAGAAACGATTTGTGAAAAAGGGTGGTCAAAAAGAAAAAAGTATTGGACAGCAGAGGACGTATGCTCAGGCAAAGGACGTGAAGAAAGGCTATCATTACCTTTGGGACGGATTAAAAGAAAGTCAGTGTATACAGAAAGATGAGGCATTGCAGACTTTTGAAAGCCAGAAAAAAGCAAATTGTTTTATACATTTTCCGGTAATTGACCTGACCGTCTTAGTGAGAAGGGCAGATCTGCTTACTTTAGAGGCAATAGAAGAAATGACAGATGTGGTAATTGCAGATGAGAACTTAGAATGGACATTTGTAAAGACACACGAAAAAGGCATAGGACCTTATTTTGTGTCTTAGTAAATGAATTTGCAGCATAGAAAGGAAGAGAGAACTATGGCAGTGATTGAAATTACAAAGGAAAATTTTGAACAGGAAGTTTTAAACTCAGAGGTACCGGTGTTGGTAGATTTCTGGGCGGAATGGTGTGGACCTTGCAAAATGCTTTCACCGGTAGTGGAAGAAATTGCAGAGGAAGCAGAAGGATTTAAGGTTGGAAAAATTAATGTAGATGAGCAGCCGGAGTTAACCATGCAATACAAGGTTGCAATGATTCCAACTCTGATTGTATTTAAAAATGGAGAGAAAACAAGTGTCTCTAGGGGAGTTCAACCAAAGAAAGACATTTTAAATATGCTTAATGCATAAGATAAAATCAAAAATTAAAATTCTACTAGGCGTATTTCAATAAAAATCAGACCCTAAAAATGGTCATGTCGACAAAAAATATATTGAGCGTCTAAAAAACTTGAAAAAATATACAAAGTATTGTATTATATAGGTGCAGTCGGATTGCAGTGCTGCACTTAATAATTTTTATTCATTATTTTTATTTTTCTTTTTTTCATATTGTATACTTTCGAAAAGGAGTTGTAGGCAGAAGGATTCTGAATACAGCTCCTTTTCTGGTTGGTTTATTCAGAACAGATTTTTTGGAAAAATTAGAAAAATAGAATTAGAAAGATAATACAATCTATTGACATTATTTGTAGAATTGGATAAAATGCAAGTGTACAAGCTTTTATGATGGGGGGCTTTGTAAGGATTCAACAAAACCCTTATTATAAGAGCATTCTTTATACGTTATCCGGCTTTATCATCTTAGCCAGACGACAGGTAATAAAAAAGAGAGGAGAGATAAAAAGATGAAGAAAAGAGTAGTGAGTGCTTTTTTGGGAGCAACTGTTGTTGCAAGTCAGGCATTAAGTCCGTTTACAGCGGTAGCTGACACAACAGTGAAGGCAGATGCAGCTGCCAGTGTGAAGGCAACAGCGACAAAGGGTGTGAAAGCACAAGGTGCATACGGTGAGAGATTCCAGAGATTATATTCTAAGATTAAAGATAAGAACAATGGATATTTTGGATATGATGGAATCCCATATCACTCAGTTGAGACATTGATGTTCGAGGCACCGGATCAGGGACATGAATCAACCAGTGAGGCTGCAAGTTACTATGTATGGTTAGAGGCTATGAATGGTCGTTACACAGGAGATTTTAGTGGTGTAAATGAAGCATGGCGAATCATTAATGATCATTTTATTCCACAAGATGGTGGAAAGGATAAAGAAGGCAATGAATCAACATTTGCCGGACAGTTAGACTGTAATTATCCAAAGGATCATCCAGCAGATTATGCTCCAGAGATGAATAATCCATCCGATTATCCTGCACGTCAGGATCATGGTGCACCAGTAGGTCAGGATACATTAGTAGATGAGTTAACATCAGCATATAAGATGCCTGCATCGGAGATGTATGGAATGCACTGGTTACTGGATGTAGATGATTTCTATGGATTTGGTGGTAATCAGGGATTATCAGGTAAGGCTACTTACATAAATACATTCCAGAGAGGAAAGAATGAAGGTGTATTCAGAACGATTCCACAGCCATGTTGGGAGAACTTTGAGTCAGGTGGACAGAATGGATACCTTCCATATTTTGCTGAAGGAAGTGGATATTCAAAACAGTGGAAATACACAATCGCATCGGATGCGGATGCTCGTGTCGTACAGGCTATGCACAGAGCAAATGAGAATGCTAAGGTAACAGGAAGCACATCTCAGTTGAAGGATGATATCAATGATACTGTAAAGATGGGTGATTACTTAAGATACTCTATGTTTGATAAGTACTTTAAGGACTTTGGCATCGGTGACAAAGAAGATGTAGCCGGAGAGAAGAAGTCTGACGGAGACAAGCAGAAGAGTTATTTACTTTCATGGTACTATGCATGGGGTGGATCACTGGGAACAAACTATGGCGGATGGTCTTGGAAGATTAGTTCAAGTCACTGTCACTTCGGTTACCAGAACCCATATGCAGCATGGGTATTAGCAGAGGATAAGGATTTCACTCCTAAGTCTTCAAATGGACAGAAGGACTGGGCAGAAAGTCTTGACAGACAGTTAGAGTTCTATCAGTGGTTACAGTCTGATGAAGGTGGTATCGCCGGTGGTGCAACGAACAACTACATCACAGAAAACAACGAGAACTATGCAGATTATCCAAAGGGAACAGCTACATTCTATGGAATGGCTTATCAGGAACATCCTGTATACAACGATCCTGGAAGTAACCAGTGGTTCGGTATGCAGTGCTGGTCAATGCAGCGTATTGCTGAGTTATACTATGACACAGCTAAAGATCCTGCAGATAAAGATACTCACGAGAAGTGTAAGCAGCTTATGGATAAGTGGGCAGCATGGGCAGCTTCAGAAGTTGACTTCAAGAAGGGCAACGAATGGGTTAAGTCAGAAGATGCAGTTGGAACAGAGACAAAAGAATTTACAGAATACCAGATTCCTGGAACACTTGAGTGGAAGGGTCAGCCAGATACATGGACAGGTGAATATGTAAATGGTAAGACAAATACAGGATTACACGTTACAGTAGCAGCTAAGAATCATGATATTGGTGTAGCATCTTCTTTAGCAAACACACTTACATATTATGCAGCAGGTTTACAGGCAGATGATGCAACAGGTAATGCAGATCAGATTAAGCGATATGTTGATACAGCACAGAAGCTTTTAACAATTATGGAAAACAAATACGGCGATGAGAAGGGTATTGGCGATCCAGGTTCTATTTCTTATACAAATGAGAAGAGAATTTTTGAAGATAAGCTTGATATCAGATCTGATTATGAAGGAACCATGCCAAATGGTGACGTAATCAAGAGTGGTGTGTCTACATTCTTATCTATTCGTAGCAATTATAAAAATGATGCAGATTATGCAAGAATGGAAGAGGCATATAAGAACGGAGAAGATTGTCCAATGACATATCACCGTTTCTGGGCAAACTCAGAAGCTGCAATTGCGAATGCTGTAATGGATGAGTATTTCCCTAAGGATGTTAGTGGTTCAATAATTGAAGAACCAACAACGGAAGCACCTACAACAGAGGCTCCAACAACAGAGGAAACTACAACAGAAGAACCTGTAACAGAGGCTCCAACAACAGAGGAAACTACAACAGAAGTACCTGTAACAGAGGCTCCAACAACAACAGAGCCAGCAACAGAGACAACGACAGCACAGGGACAGACAGAAACAACAACAGCACAGAGACAGACAGAGACAACAACAGCACAGGGACAGACGGAAACAACAGAGCCAGCAACAGAAACAACGACAGCACAGGGACAGACAGAAACAACAGAGGCAACAGAGACAACGACAGCACAGGGACAGACAGAAACAACAGAGGCAACAGAGCCAGCAACAGAGACAACGACAGCACAGGGACAGACAGAAACAACAACAGCACAGAGACAGACAGAGACAACAACAGCACAGGGACAGACAGAAACAACAACAGCACAGAGACAGACAGAGACAACAACAGCACAGGGACAGACAGAGACAACGACAGCACAGAGACAGACAGAGACAACAACAGCACAGGGACAGACAGAGACAACGACAGCACAGGATCAGACAGAGACAACAAGAACCTATGATACACCTGGAATCAATGAAAGCAGTATTGTGTTAAGAGTAGGAGAAACTGCTCCATTAACATATACAAAGGATCCAAATGGAGGAAATCCAAAGTGGGATTCTGAGAATCCATTTGTTGCTGCTGTAGGCAGTGATGGAGTTGTATTAGGAACTGGTGTAGGTGAAACGAATATTGTTCTTGAATTAAATGGAAAACAGTATAAGTGTCATGTAACAGTTGTAAAAGGAAATGAGCCTGCAACAACACCACAGCAGACAACAACCGATTCAACACAGCGGACAACAACCAGACAGCCGGCAACAAATCCAACACAACCGACAACAACACAGCAGCCTGCAACAAACCCAACACAGAGAGATACAACAACAGAGCAGGTAACAACACAGGCTCCAACACAGGAAGTTACAACAACAGAACCAGTTGTAGAGCCAACACAGGAAACAACAACAGAGGCTGTAACTACTAAGAATCCAACACAGGAAACAACAACAGAACAGCCAACAACAACACAGCAGCCGACAACGACACAGCAGCCGGCAACAAATCCAACACAGCCGACAACTACACAGCCGGCAACACAGCCAACAACAAAGCCATCTACTACACAGCCAACAACATCACAGCAGCCTTCAACAAGCACAGCTGCATCTAAGTTAACAGTTGGTAAGATCATTCGTTACAATGGTCTTAGATATAAGATTACAAAGAACGCAGGATCTAAGAGAGAAGTAGCTGTAGTTGGTGTAGCATCTAAGAGCCTGAAGAAAGTTTCTGTTCCAAAGCAGATTAAAGAGCCAAAGACAAAACTTTCATTCAAGGTAACTTCAGTAGCTGCAAAGGCATTTGTAAATAATAAGAAGATTACAAAGGTGTCAATTGGTGCTAATGTAAATAAGATTGGAAGCCAGGCATTTAAGGGATGTAAGAGTGTTAAGACAATCTCTATTAACAAGAATGTTAAGAAGATTGACAAGATGGCATTCTACGGATGTAAGAAGGTTTCTGCAATTACAATCAAGAGCAAGAAGCTTACAAACGGAACAGTAAAAGCAAAAGCATTCGGTGGAATGAGTAAGAAAGTAGTTTACAGAGTTCCTAAGAATAAAGTTGCTTCATACAAGAAGTTACTTGCTAAGAAGGGTGCAGGATGGAATGCAATTGTTAGACACTAATAATTGGAATAACATCATGTAATAAATCTCTTTAAAAATTGAACCGTCGCACTTGCGAATTCATTTTCGTGAGGCGGCGGTTCTTTTTTTAAAACTAAAGATAGAAAAGACTAACTATACATAAATAAATGAAAAGAATATAAAACTACATATGAATTAATGAGTTTATGCACGAATAGATGTAGTGGTAATACCACTAGCGGAAAATCCACTAGGAAATTGATAAAAAGTACTTTACATTTTGGCGATAATACACCATAATAGAGAGGAACCGAAAGTGATGGAATGCAAAAGGCGCCGTAACATGAGGTATATCGATTACATAGAAAGGATAAGCTGTTATGCCAAGGGGTGAATCAGAATGGTGAACATACATGGCTGAGAGAACAGTAGGAGAGCGTTATGTCAATGAGTACAGACAAGAATTCAAGAATCAATGTAGTATTTGATGCAAAGGAGAACGAAGGATTATTTCTTCAGGAGGAGAATGGAGCAGAGAAGAGATTAGGAGCTGTTGCATTATGTAAGCTTCCGGGATCAGAGGAGACGACGAGAAGCATGACGGCAGTATTCGAGGCGGTCAGTAAGTGGTTTGGTTTTGCAGACACACAGGAGATGGTGGATGCAGTAGAAGCATGGGAAGCTGAGAATCAGGATGACGTAGAGGAGAGCATTACTTTTGACTTCGAGACAACCAGATATTTAGAAGATGGAAGTTTTGAAGTAGCATTTGATGAGCTTATGAAGGAAGTAGAAGCGACTGAGATTAAGAATGCGAAGGTTGCAAGTTACTTCCTGAGAGCAGCTGCAAGATTTGTTTTAGCAGGATGTGCAGGAGCATATACAATCTGCGAGACAGAGAAGGTTGCATTACAGGGTAAGGTTTTTGAATACAAGGCCTTTACTGTAATGTGTGAGAAGCAGTTACAGGAGAATGGATTCGAACTTGCATAGGCATATCATATGTCTGTGAAGAAAAGCCGTACAGGTAGATTTATAATTTGCCTGTGCGGCTTTTTGTGCTATACTAAGGCTATCAGACAATTACAGAACAGAAGAAAGGGAACCGCATATGAAGATTTACGATGTCAGTGGAGAAGCACACTCGATTTTTGAGGAGAAAGAAGGAAAGACGCAGGCAGGTTTAGAATGCTGTATGGGACAGTGTCAGATAGTAGAATGTGAGGGAAATCTAGATGACGGATTTGTGGACGCATGTTTTCAATCGGATGGATGCCGACAGAAATGTATTCTTGTGAAGGGAGTATACACTGTCACAGAAGATGGAGCGAAGGCACTTATCAGACATCAGGTGGACTGTTTTGGGGTGGAACAGTCAGCTGTCTGGGAAGAACAGAAGATGCAACAGGAACTGTGTGCACATGGAATGACGGTCTTAAATGGATTGGATTTAAAAGAGGTACCAAAAGGGCAATATCTTTTATCTACGGCTTTGGTGTTTAGAGAAGACAGTGGGGAAAAAGAGGTACGGATTCTTTTACTCAAAGACAAAGAAGAACTAGAAATGGCTGCACAGGAAGCGGATTTATGGCAGCGTGCAATTGAATTTGCAACGATGGCGCACAAGGGTGCTGTCCGCAAGGGAACGAAGATTCCTTATATTGTGCATCCGGTAGAGGCATCGAACATTGTATACAGCCTGACAGATGATTTAGAGATTGTTGCAGCAGCGGCACTCCATGATGTAATTGAAGATACGATATACGGTTATGAGGATCTGAAGCAGGAATTCGGGAAAAGAGTGGCAGATTTTGTACAGGGTGCAAGCGAGAACAAAAGGCGTCATATGAAGGCAGCGGATTCCTGGAAGATTCGCAAGCAAGAGGCATTAGAACACATGAAGAAAGCCAATCGGGAAGAAAAGATGATTGCTTTGGGGGATAAGTTGTCAAATATGCGGGCAACGAGTGAAGCTTACGCAAAGCTTGGGGATAAAGTATGGAATCGTTTCAATGTGAAGGATAAAAAAATGCATGCATGGTATTATTGCGGAGCCAGAGATGCATTGAAAGAATTTCAGTATACCGAGGCATGGAAAGAATTTGATATGCTTTGTAAGCGTGTCTTTGGATAAAAATGGAAATCAAAGGAGGAACCTACAATGAAGTGGATGATTGCATCCGATATACATGGATCAAGTTATTATTGCAGACAGATGTTAGAAGCATTAGACCGGGAAAAAGCAGATAGACTCGTTCTGTTGGGGGATGTGCTGTATCATGGGCCAAGAAATGACCTTCCAAAAGATTATGCACCGAAAGAAGTAATTGCGATGTTAAATGAGAGAAAGGATCAGATTCTTTGCGTGAGAGGCAACTGTGATACAGAAGTAGATCAGATGGTGCTGGAATTTCCGGTTCTGGCAGAGTATGCCTACCTTGTAGATGGAAATATTCAGATATTTGCTACTCATGGACATCATTTTAATGAAAACACCCTTCCACTGCTTCAAAAAGGTGATATCCTGTTGCATGGACATACCCATGTGCCGGTCTGCAGAGAACATGAGAATTACGTTTATATGAATCCGGGTTCTGTATCGATTCCAAAAGAAGAATCCTGGCATGGATACATGACCTTAGAAAATGGTCTGTTTCTGTGGAAAGATCTGCAGGGAGAAGAGAAAATGAGGTATCAGAAAGAAGGAAGGGAAAACTAGATGGAGATTGCATTTCCAAATTATTACAAAGAATTCAGCTGTATTGCGGACAAATGCGAAGATACCTGCTGTGCAGGATGGGAGATTGTCATAGATCCCGCATCAGAACAAAAATATAAAAAAGTAAAGGGACCATTTCGCAACCGGCTTCACAATTCCATTACCAGAGATCAGGATGGAGATCTGGTATTTGAAATGGCAGACAAGCGATGTGCCTTTTTAAATGAAAAAAATCTTTGCGATATTTACAGTGAAATTGGAAAAGAATATCTGTGTAAGACTTGTCGGAGGTATCCGAGACATGTGGAAGAATTTGAAGATTTGCGGGAAATATCACTTTCCATGTCGTGCCCGGAAGCAGCAAGAATTATTTTGCGTCAGCAGGGAAAAGTAAAACAGATTACAAAAAACATAGAACGTCCGGCAGAAGAATATGAAGATTTTGATTATTTTTTGTTTACAAAGTTATTAGAAAGCCGGGATGCAATGATTGAGATTTTGCAAAATCGTGAAGTCGCAATAGATGTGCGGATGAAAATGGTACTAGCCTTAGGACATGACTTGCAGACAAGAATTTTAAAAGGTGCATTATTTGAAATTGATGGGTTGCTAGAGCGTTATACCAAAAAAGATGCACCGCAGAGATTTCAGAAGAAGTTAGCAAACTTTCAAACCGGCAATCATGTTCAGGCAATGCGGGAATTTTTCGGATTATTTGATGAATTAGAAATGATTCAGGAGAGTTATCATCAATGGATCAAAAGTGTACAACAGAATCTGCACAAACAGAGCGAACAGGACTGGAATGAGGAAAATCAGGCATTTGAAGAACAGGCAGGAGAGAAGCTTTCTATCTGGTTAGAACAGATTATGGTGTATTTTATTTATACGTATTACTGTGGAGCAGTGTATGATGAGAATGCATTTGGAAAAGTAAAACTTGCGTATCTGAGTACGTTTTTGGTAAAAGAGTTCGTAAAGAAACGGAAAGGAAAGACGGAAGAGATGGAACAGATTTTCTGTGAGGAGACATACCGATATTGCAGAGAAGTCGAGCATTCAAGCGTGAATCTTAATCAGATGGAGAAGGCATTTTCGCGAGACGAATTTTCTTTAGAAAATTTACTTCTGGCAGAATAAGGAAGAAAAGGGCTGTCAATACTATGGAGGAACAGATTTCGAAACTGTAAAAAGAGAAGAAAGGGAGAAATTTATGAAATTCATAGTAGATCAGGATACCTGTGTATCATGCGGACTGTGCGTAGATATCGCAGGAGGAGTTTTTACATTTAATGAAAATGCCAAGGCAGAAGTATATGATGAGGCAGCTGATGGAAATAAAGATAATGCCATTCGTGCGATGAGAGAATGCCCAAGTGATGCAATATCAATAAAATAGGGTTGGAGTCAAAGGATGTACAAAATATTTATAATAGAAGATGATGAAAAAATTGCAGAAGGACTAAAAGAATATCTGTCAAAATGGGATTATGAAGTTGCGACAGTAAAAGATTTTAAAATGGTGCGAGAAGAATTTATGGCATTTGAACCGGAACTGGTACTGTTAGATATAACACTTCCATACTTTAATGGATTTCATTGGTGCAATGAAATCCGTAAAGTATCGAAAGTACCGATTATCTTTCTGTCTTCCGCATCCGACAATATGAATATCGTGATGGCGATGAACATGGGAGGCGATGATTTTATAGCAAAGCCATTTGACCTGATGGTTTTAACGGCAAAGATTCAGGCACTGCTAAGAAGGAGCTATTCTTTCCGGGGAGAAGTCAATATGCTAGAACATAAGGGTGTCATGTTAAATATTTCAGATGCAACAGTTACATATCAGGATGAGAAAATAGAACTTACCAAAAATGAATTCCGTATTATGCAGATTCTGATGGAGCATAGCGGGAAAGTGGTAAAGAGGGACCAGATCATAGAGCGTCTCTGGGAAAGTGACAGTTATGTAGATGATAATACTCTGACAGTCAATGTGAACCGATTGCGGAAAAAGCTAGAAACCATCGGGCTTACCGGCTATATTGAGACGAAAAAAGGAATCGGGTATTATATCAAAGACAACAACGAAGGGGCATAGAATTCATGAAAGCATACATCAAACAAATTCGATATTTTCTTATATTTTCATGTGCCAGCATGATCATCATGAGCATCATTCTGGCTCTTTACCGGGTGCCGGGAGAAACCATTGGATATGGCATGCTGATCATTGGAGTTTTGTATCTGTTGGTATTGGCGGCTGGTGGTGCTGTTTTTTCCTGGAAAAGAAAACAATTAAGAGCGTTTTTGAACAGTGTGGATGAGGTAGAAGAAGGCTTGCCGGAGGCTGCAAATCCTATCGAAGAACAATATCAGGAAATGATTGCGATATTGCAGCAAAAATGCAGGGAACAGGAAAATCAGTCGGCAAAGAAATTAAAAAATATGAAGGAATACTATACCATGTGGGCCCATCAGATTAAGACACCGATTTCGGCAATGAGCCTGATGTTTCAACAGGAAGAAGAAATAGATGTCCGTCCATATCAGGAACAATTGTTCAAAATTGAACAGTATGTGGAAATGGTATTGCAGTACATAAGATCCGAAAGTCTTGGGGCAGATTTAGAACTAAAATATTATTCCTTAGATGACCTTGTTCGTGGGGCACTCCGAAAATGCTCGCGTTTGTTTATGGCAAAAAAGCTTCGTGTCGACTATCAGGGTGTGGATTGCAAGGTGCTAACGGATGAAAAATGGTTATCTTTTGTAATCGAGCAGATTCTGTCTAATGCAATCAAGTATACAGAGCAACAGAGGCAGAGACAGGAGGCAGAAATTCGCATTTATATGGAACCAGGGAAAAATAAAGTCTTAGTCATTGAAGACTGCGGAATAGGAATCCGACAGGAAGATCTTCCCCGTATCTTTGAAAATGGATTTACCGGATTTAACGGCAGGACAGACAAGAAATCCACAGGAATCGGCCTGTATCTGTGCAAGAAAATATTGGATCAATTGTCCCATAATATCTGGGTGGAATCAGAAGTTGGGAAAGGAACGAAAGTATATCTGGATTTGCAGGAAGGAGAAAGGAGAGAGTAACAGATGGAAAAGAAGAAAAGACCACTGATTGGAATCATGCCACTAATTGATTCAGAAAGAGAAAGCTATTGGATGCTTCCGGGATATATGAAAGGAATTGAAGAGGCAGGAGGCATACCACTTATGTTTCCACTGACTATCGAGGATGCAGAATTAAAGAAACTTTTCCGGACCGTAGACGGATTGCTGATTACAGGTGGACAAGACGTTTCTCCGGACCTTTATGGAGAAGAGAAAAAAGAATACTGCGGCGAGTGTATTTCAGAACTAGATGAGATGGAAATTAAACTGTTTCAGATGGCTTATGAACATGACAAACCGGTATTTGGAATCTGTCGTGGAATACAGTTTATCAATGCAGTGCTAGGAGGAACTTTGTATCAGGACCTTAATAAAGAACATCCAAGCGATACAGAGCATCATCAGAAACCACCTTATGACGTGCCGGTACATTCTGTGGATATCATCGAAGGTACTGCATTACATGAACTGCTTCAGATAACGAAATTGCCGGTGAACAGTTATCATCATCAGGCGGTAAAAGAGCTGGCACCGGATCTGGAATGCATGGCAGTATCCGAAGACGGACTGGTAGAAGCAGTGAGAATCCTGGAGAAGAAATTCATATGGGCAGTACAGTGGCATCCGGAATGCTCCTATCAGGTAAATGAGACAAGTAGAAGGTTGCTTGAGAAATTTGTGGAACAGTGTAGGGGGTAAAGTATAGAATCAGAATATAGAAAAGGTAAGGAGTTTATTGCAGAACGGATTGAAATTTTAAAGAAATGATGTTAGTATAAATTAGTGGACACGAAAAGTGCGACACATTAAAATATTTATTAGAAAGGATGTGTTTCACT
>CAKRHW010000011.1 GCA_934339365.1 uncultured Lachnospiraceae bacterium
TGAGGCACGCTATGGGGATTTATAAACCCTGTAGTAAAATTAGGTCATAGTGTTACAAAAAAGCTTGACCACAACACTCCAACAAACAGCATTGCTGCTAAATATACAACAATGGTGATTAAAATACAAATAGATGATGTACTCATGTTTTTCTCCTTCTAATTTTTTACTCATGTTTCTCTGTCAAGATATTCATATCTTTTCCAAAAAAATACAAAGCACACAAAAGTATACCATAAATTTCTCCCATTGAAAATAGCACAGGCATATTCCCTGTGCTATTTTCTTTCCTCTTTTTTTGTCAGTCTTTTTTCTATCCAGCTTCTGATATCCTGATAAACCTCCTGCCGGTTCTTCTCGTTTGTCAGTTCGTGCCTACATCCCTCATATAATTTTAACTGAATATCCTGTATTCCCGTTTTTTTATAATCGGAATATACCTTTTTCACGCTTTTTCCATATAAGCCAACCGGATCTTCCAGACCGGCAATCATCAGAATCGGCAAATCCTTTGGAATTTTATCAACATTTTGTTTCTTCTGAATAAATGTAATGGCATCAAATAAAGTACCATATCCATTGATTGTAAATGCAAACGTGCAATACGGATCCTTATTATAACGTTCTACAATCTCAGTTTCCCTTGTTAACCAGTCATTTTCTGTATTTGGATTTTTTATTTTTTTATTATTCCTTGCAAATAACAGTTTTTTCATAAAAGGAGAACGATATCTTTCCCCTTTTTTCCACCCGATGACTGCTGCACATACTTTTCCTGCATTTAACTCCCATGTCGTATAATTTCCTGTTCCGGAAATAACTGCACCTGCTAATTCCTTTCCATAAGTCATCAGGTATCTTCTTGCCATAAAAGATCCCATACTATGACCGAAAAGAAATATTGGAACATTCTTGTAATGTTTTTTTGCATATTCTGTTACCCGATGCAAATCTTCCACTACAACACAGGATAACTTTTTATGACAAAAATATCCAAAATCATTCTCGTTTTCTGCTGTTTTTCCATGTCCTAAATGGTCATTTCCCAACACTAAAATTCCTGCATCATTTAGATTTTCTGCAAATTCCTGATATCTTTTTACATATTCAATCATGCCATGGGAAAGCTGTATGATTGCCTTTGGAAACTCCTTTGTCTCCCAGATCACAACATGCAGCTTATGCTTTTGATCCGCAGAAGGGATATAAACTTCTTTCATTCTTCTTCCTTTCTCTTAGCTTCTTTACTATTTCTATTTTTCTTATCTTACCATGACACAATTTTTTTCTCAATTCATTCTTTCTAGAAAATATTTCCTGTTTTTTCTAAGCACTGTTTTTACAATGCATCATCGCCACGTTCTGATGTTCGAATTTTTACTGCATCTTCAATATTTTTTATAAATATTTTTCCATCACCAAAACTTCCGGTATTTAATTCTGATAGTACTTTCTGAATAATATTTTCTACAATTTCATCTTTTACAACCGTTCGGACACTTAACTTCGGCAATAAATTTACACCAACATTTTCATCTCTTGTATATACCTGTCTGATTCCTTTTTGTCTTCCATATCCAAAAATCGTTGTAATCATAACACCATTTGCACCTTCACTATCTAAAATCCGTTTTAAATTTTCAAGTTTTTCAGGTTTTATAATCATTTCTAATTCTTTCATCTGCATCGGTTCCTTTCCTTTTAAAATTCCTTTTCTCCATCCGGTGTCTTCATCCAGACTCTTTCTTTTGGCCATTTAATAGCAATCATATAAATCCATAATAACAGTCCGACACCCATATATCCTAAAAATCCCATCCATGTTTTTTCTTTAATTCCTATGGTACAAAATACCGCAATCACTAACATAATAATCAGGGACGCAATCTTTACCCAGGTTGCACACTTATATGGTCTTTCCCATTCCGGATGACGTTTCTGTGCTACCAGTGATGAAATCGATGTAATCACATAACACAATGCACATGCAAATGCCATTAAATCGAAAAATGCGGTAATCGACTGCATTGAGATAAATCCAATACTTACAACCAGAATTAAGATATTTGGAATTGTTGGCTGATTATATTTGTTTGTGTAAGAAAACTGCTTTGGTAAAAAATTCTGACGTCCCATTGCAAAAATCATTCTGACACCTGAATACCAGAAACCTAATACGGATGTTCCGATTGGAAATACAACTCCAACAATACCCATCACTAATACAAACCAGGAAATCTTATCTCCAAAACATGTCTGCAATGCATGAAAAGTAATAAACGGAGAACAATCTCCTCCATTGGTCAGTTCTTTCCATGGCATAACTCCTGCCATACAAAAATAAAAGATAGTATAGATTGCTCCACAGGTTAAGACCGATCCTAAAATTGCTTTCTTCTGGTCTTTAATTGGGAAATCTCCCTCTTCTACCATAGCAGGTACTGTCTCAAATCCAAAATATGGTGTAATCATAAATGAACATCCTACAATCCATGCAACACCTGTCGTTGCAAAATTACCACCATACTTTTTCATATTACTGCTCAAAAAGAAATCAGAAAAATTGGACAAACTCCAGTGCCCACTAAATAAAAACATAAGCGAACAAATTAAAATACCTGCAATACCTGCAAAAAGCATAAAGGATTGTACTTTTCCTGCCACTACATTTTTATATAAACTAAGTGCACACCATGCACATAAAATTAATGCACCTACAATCACTGCAGAACTGCCAGTCAGATTCAGTCCAAACTGAAAATTCAGCCAGTCAATAATTCCTAAAACTCCTGCTGCCGGTACTGCAATCCATGCACACATAATCAGCCATGCTGACCAGAATCCTGCATGTTTGTTTAACCCAACCGTATTAAATACCAGACAGGAACCTGTACTTGGAAGCATTGTCGAGTACTCCGCATAAACAAATGCAGTTGGAAGAACTGCCAGTGTCATCAACGCAAATGCCAGAAATGTGGCAGGACCCGTATATGACATAAATATTCCATCCCAATAACACATAAATGTAAAAATGGCACCAGTTGCCATCGCATATACATACACTAATTTCATAGACTTTGATAAAACACCTGTTTTCTTATCATTCATAGTGAACCTCTCTCTCCGATAACATCCCTGCTATCCTTTTAAACACTGATTGTATCTCTATCCTATCCTAACCAAATAACCGCAAATATCTTTCTGCTAATTCGATCGTTCCATCCATCCAGTTCACACTCAGTTCTGCTACCGGTCCAGATTCCTCATGGCTTGCAAGCCATGCTGTTAACTGCAGCCTTCTCATCATAATAAAGGTATCAATTTCCTCAAAATCAGTATCCGTAAAAGGCAATACTTTCCTGTAACCATCTAACCATGCATTTACAAGTTTTGGAACAAAAGACTTTTCTTCCATAAAACTCAATGCAGATGCCAGATCATGCAGATGCCATCCAAATCCACAATCATCAAAATCAATGACTTTAATCTGATCACCTTCTAGCAGTAAATTTGCAAGCCGTAAATCTGCATGAATCAGTCCATAATTATTTTCATTTTTCCCATATCTTTGCAAACGTTTTTCTATGACAGCTGCAACATTTTCTAACAGAACCTTAGCTTCCGGTGTCATTTCTTTAAAATCCTGCCATCTGCCCCATGCTGCATGTTTTCCAATGATGGTGTCATAATTCCATTCAATTCTATGAAGCCTTGCTGTTCCATTCCAGATTTCTGTCTGTCGGTGAAGATACGCAGTTGTTTCCCCTAAATAAGCAAATTGTTTTACCATTTGTTCTTCATTATTTTCATCCGGTGGGTTTCCAGGAAGATATTCACAAATCACACAATAATAATCTTTTCCATCCTCCCCGCGAATGATTTGAATATCTTCCCCATTTAATCCTTTTATTGGATTGGCAACAATCAACGGAGTATACTCATTAATCTGATTCAGCCATTTCATCTCAGAATTTAATTCTTCTAACGTATGATACCCCGGTCTGCTAATTCGAAGAACTCCGTCCTTTTTCCCTGTTTCTTTATTTTTAACCATATAGGTTGCATTTTCTGATAAAACAATCAGTTTTGACTCATCTGTATCTTGCAATCCATATTTGTCTAAAGCATCTGTCGCAAGCTGCTGAAATAATTCTTTATTTTCAAATGCCATAATAGCCTCCTGTTTTTAGAAGTTTTCCTTTTTAAATATAAAAAAGGCATACCAAAACTTTCGGTACACCTTTGTACAATTCTTTTTTATTTTGCCTGTGCTAAAATATCTTCTCTTGCTTCCTTAATTCCTTTTGCCATCTTTTCAAGTAATTCATCACAATACTCTTTTGTTGCTAAAATTCCAGGCTTAAACTGTAAAACATGTGGATCAAGCTGCGAATAAATCGCCCATACTCCATTCTGATACAGATGCTGCATTACCGGAATTGCTCCTTCTTTTCCTGCAAATTCCAGTCCCATAATGGTGCCACACTGTCTGATTCCTGTAAAAGTATCTAGATTTTCCTGTTTTATCTTTTCTAAGCCCTCTCTTAAATAAGTTGAAATAAAATCAACATTTTTCTTAGTTTCCGGTCGGTTTAAAATTTCAAAAACCTTTAAAGCACAAACACAGCCAAGCTCAGAACCACCAAATGTTGCCATATGTGCAGAACCATCTTTTTTCATCCAGTAAGATGCTTTCTCATTTAAGATGGCTGCAGAAATCGGATAAATTCCTCCTGAAAATCCCTTTGATGTTACAATAATATCAGGAGTTACTCCATATTTTGTAATTGCCCACATCTCACCGCTTCGAAGCAGACCTGTCTGTACTTCATCTGCAATGTACATCGTTCCATATTTTTCACAAAGTGCTTTTACTGCCGGCAAATATCCTTCCTCCGGCATCAGGAATCCATAAGTTGCCGGAATCGTTTCAAGAATTGCGGCCGCAACATCTCCTGATTTTAATGCATTCTCCATTGCATCAATATCATTAAATGGCACTTTGATATATTCATCCGGCCCTTTATCTGCTAAAAATATTTTTGAATATCTGTCATTTCCAGCTGCAACAGCCAGACCGGTATGTCCATGATATGCATTCTGAATACATACTATTTTCTTTCTTTTTGTAGCAGCACGTGCACATTTCAATGCAAAATCAACAATTTCTCCACCACTCGATCCATAAATCACATGTTTCATCCCCTCTGGAGATGCTTTAATAACAGTCTCAGCAAGCATCGCCTTTAATGGAGATGGAAAATGATGATTTCCAATATCCACATATTTCGTTGCTTCTACTAAAGCATCAATGACTTCCGGATTTCTGTGTCCTAAGCTATACGTTCCGCCATTAATATGTACATCCATCAGCTTCTTTCCATCCATGTCCCAGAAATAATATCCTTCTCTTTTTCCTATTAATAAATCAATCTTTAAATCCAGCCATTCCTGTGTTTTTCCACTGTTCCAATATTCAATCGATTTCTCAAATACTTCTTTTTTGGATAATTTAAATGCTTCTTCACAAATTGACTCTGCCATAATTTTCCTCCTTGTCCTACTCACTACGGTTGTATTCTTCTAACATTTTCTGATAAACCGCAGGTGCATATCCTGTTTTTTTCTTAAAACTTTTTGCAAAATATTCCGGATTAGAATAGCCGATTGCTGCTGCAACATCATATATTTTTACTTGTGAATCTCTAAGCAATACCTTGGCACGATCCATTTTCACTTCCGTCATATATTCAATAAAATTCATGCCTGTTACACGCTTAAAAACATGACTGATATAACTTGGATTCAAATAAACACCTTTGGCAACACTCTCTAAAGATAATTTTTCATCTACGTGAACCACTACATATTTTCCAATCCGATATACTAATTTGTCATCAATCATCTGATATTTGGTCACCATCTTACTGGCTTCCTGAAATACCCTTACCCAGTCCTTTATGATTTCTTCTTTTCTCATTAAAGAAAATCCAAACTTATATGTAAAATCATTCCGATACAAAAATTTTTCCAGCCAGGGTTTTCTCTGAATCAGGATTTCATAGATATGAGATTTTGCTTTATCTGCAATGGTCTGGCAGTTGATTGCGTCATTTTTCCAATCCTCGTATATCTTATCAAGAATACTTTTAATAATTACTTCTTCCTGCCCGCCGCCAAGAAAAATATTATCAATCAATGCATCGACCTTCATCTGTAAATCATTTACAATGTAACCAAACCCAAGTATTTCATAAACTCTAAGTAATGTTTCTTCTAGCTGTTTCGTATCTAATGGTTTTAAAAGATAATCAAAAATTCCCTGAATAAAAAAAGAACGTACTACTTCAAATGTCTTTTCCTGTCCTATAATGATTACTTTTACTCCAAAAGAAGAATTCATAATTCTCCTTAATTGTTCCGGTAATAATCTCTCATTTTCTCCAACTACATAAATAAAAATATTAGGTCGGTTTCCACTTAAACAAGTGAAAATTTCTTTTTCTTCTTGTAAAATGTCCGTTAAAACAAAATCATTTCTTGCTGTCCAAAATGGCATTTTCTTGATTTGTTTCGCAACCATTCCATCTTTATCGTATATACTTACATGCTGCAAACCTTCCACCTCCTAACATTTTTATCTGTTTTTTACTGGCCCATAGATAAAGTTTCTGGAAGCGTACTTCCTCCATCAATGACAATCTGTGCACCGGTAATATAACTTGATTCTTCACATCCTAAAAATGCTACTAACTCACCAATTTCAGTTGGTTTTGCCAGTCTTTTTAGTGGTACCGCATCTGCAATTGCCTGAATTGCACGCTCTGGATTTTCCGGATCCGACTGCTTTGCCATTCCTTCTACTAATGGAGTTCTTACATATCCCGGACAAATGGCATTCACCCGAATATTTTTATCTGCCAGTTCTCTCGCCATTGCTTTTGTAAATCCTACTAATGCAGCTTTTGAAGTAGCATAGGCTGCCTCTCCCGGATCTGCTACCATATCTCCGGTAACCGAACTCATGATTACAATTGCTCCTGCTTTTGTCTTTACCATACTTGAAAGAACTGCTTTTGTCGTATTCCAGACCCCTTTTATATTAATATCAAAATGAAGATCTCTATTCGTCACATCTTCACTTTCCATAAAATCTTCTAACACACAAACCCCCGCATTATTTACAAGAACATCAATTGGTCCATAAGTTTGTTCTGCTGTCTCAACCAGCCTGTTAACACTATCTACATTCGTCACATCCGTCTGTACGCCGATTGCTTCAAACCCTTGTGCCTTAAGTTGTTCTGCTAACTTTAACACCTCGGTTCCTCTGGCTGCTAACACACACTTCGCACCATATTTCGCATATACTCTGGCAATTCCTTCGCCTATGCCTTTTGAAGCTCCTGTAATAACTGCAACTTTTCCGTCTAATTTTCCCATGTACTCGAAATCTCCTTTCTTTGTACTAGTCCCGAAAAGGGGCTGTTTTTAGTAAGAGAAAAGAGGCATATATGCTTTCACATATATGCCTCTTTGCATCTTCTGGTCATTATCATAATCCTTTTTTTTCAGAAAATAAAGGTATTTTTTTGACATTATCCATTCTTTTTTTGCGATTGTCAGTCATTTATTTTTGCTTCACCCGAAATTATTTGATATCCTCATTCTTTACAATATCACTTCCATACCCTCTTGCTTCTAATTCATAAATAAATATTTCTTCTAATGTCATTGGTACAATTTCTGTAAAATCAGTCTGGATTCCTGACACTTTCCGTAAAATTTCCTCTTCATTTCCTTTTATAATTGCCTGCACGACACTTCCTAATGAAGAATATTTTACAACATCTACTCCGGCCTGATGAAGTTCTAACAGGGAAACACAGGCATCTTTTCTTGCCATCTGAATCTTTCTAAATCCGGCTTTTATTTCATCTATTTCATCTGCAAAAATTAGTTTTCCCTGATGAAGTAACATTGCCTTATCACACAATTCATTAATTTCTGCAATGTTATGTGATGAAACAATGACCGTAGCCTTGCGGTCTAACATTTCATCTATAATCATGTCTTTTACCATTTTTCTCATTGCCGGATCTAATCCATCAAATGCTTCATCAAGTAATAAATACTTTGTCATACAAGAAAGCCCGATAATTACAATTGCCTGTCTTTTCATTCCCTTTGAAAAATCATTCATCTTTTTGTCTGGCAAAAGGCCTAATCTTCTCACTAGTCTCTGATAGGTTTCAAAAGAAAATTTTGGAAAATAACTGGCATAATATTTGCTCAGTTCATCTAACGTAAAATCTCCATACTGTACTGTCTCATCGTTGATGAAAAATATTTTTTCCTTCGCAGAAGAATTGTTAAACACCTCTTCTCCATCAATTTTAATACTTCCTTCTTCTGTCTGATAAACTCCACACATCATTCGCATCAGCGTAGATTTTCCTGCTCCATTTGAACCTAAAAAACCATAGACACATCCTTCTGGTATCGTAAGAGAAACCTGATCAAGTGCTTTAAAACTATCCTTTTCTTCGAATGTTCCAATTCCTTTTTTGTTAAAATTCATGGATACATGATTAATTTCTATCATTCTTCTCCTCCTCTAATTTTTCCTGTTCTTTCTCCACAATCTGTATCAACGTCTCTTTTGTTACACCTGCTTTTAGTGCTTCATACGCTTTCTGCCCAAAATCTTCTGTTAATTTATCAAGCGCTTTCCCATTATGCTCTGCAACAAAACACCCTTTTCCGGCTACCGAATATATAATTCCATCTCTTTCTAACACACCATATGCTTTTGCTACTGTATTCGGATTAATTCCTAATTCTTTTGCCAATGCCCTGGCAGCCGGAATCCGGTCATTTTCTTTTAAAAATCCATTCGATATCTCACTACAGACTGCTTTATATATTTGTTCATAAATCGGCATTCTGCCTGTTACATCTATCGTAATCATACGTTTAGCTCCTTTCTAATTCTCTGTTTCTTTTTTCAGATAGGAAAGTCTGCTTAATTCATTTTCTAATTGTTTTGCATTGTCCCTCTTAATTGGAAGTCCCTGTAAAAACCTCATACACCAGCTGCTTTTCTTTCCATTATAGGACTTATTATAAATTTCTCCTGCACCTCCATTCTTTATCTCTTTTTGAGACACATTATCCTTCGTAATCGTCAAACCACAGTTTCTGTACTCGTCTTGTCCCCAATCATAAGGATCCGTAAACAACCTTTTGATTCCCTGTTTTCCTGTGCTTAATTGTTTCTGGTAAATATCTAAAATCTCTCTTTGCTGTGCATCTGTTAACTTTTCTCCTGTGAAAAAAACAGTTTTTCTGATATTAGAACCATTTTCAAAATCCTCATATTCAATTCTGATATTGCAATCGGTATTTTCTAAATTACTTTTCGGCTGTGTATAAATATATCCAAATCCACCCGTTGCAACAGAAGCATACATGAATCCAATAAACACGATGGTAAGAGCTGCAAAACGAATGATCCATTTTGCAAATATCCGGATATTCAGCTGTTTTCTACTTACTACAATATTAATAATCAGATAACAAACCCCTGCAATTAAGATTCCCCACAAAAAAGAAGAAGAGAAAAATAATGCAAGATAAATCATACAGATTCCCATAACTACCACAATATGAAAAAATACTTTATTTGAAACGGTAGTTCCTACAAATTTTGCATCTCTTTTTTCATAAATCTTTTCCGTAACCCACAATAAAATCATAGACAGGCATAAATTAAGTAAAACTCCCGCTAACAGATAAGTAAAATGATACGTCTCCATGGCACGTAGAATTCCCGGTCCCCAGAAATTAAAAATCATTGTATGACTTTGTGTCCACTCAATTCCGGAAGTACTTTCAAAAACCTGTGCACAACATGCATAAGGTAAAACTGCCTGTAATATGGCAACTGCAATGGAAAAAAAGGTTGCTCCTGCATATGTTCCTGTACAGGAAGAACAAAATGCTACAATCATAACCATAAACATTGCAGCAGCAATCAGACATAAAATAATGGTCCAAAACTTTCCATATGTTTTAAAATTCTCCCATGCCGTATATTTTCTTAATTCTGATATATGTCTTAAGAATAATACATGCATGCTGATAAATGCTGAAATGAAAAGAGGAATCACCTGAATATAAACAAATGCAAGTATCCTTGACCAGAATCTCTCTGCTCCTGTAACCGGCATACTCAGTTCTACATCACTAATCTGCTTATTATTCAAATCCTTAAATAAATTCAGTGCTACAATATACCCACAAAATAATCCGCCCATACCAAAGAATAACCCCACCGTAATTCCTGTCGTTCTTCCAAATGAAACCAATATCATCGCAATCACATATAAAATATTGATAATCACCACCATCTTTTTCTTTGTCTGACGCTGTGCTAAAGCGATGCGGTTTACCTTCCTAACCAATCCCGTTTTCATGAATGTCCGCCTCCTAATTCTAAATCTTTTTTCATTAATACTTTTGGACTGTCCTATGTGTATCATAGTGTACTATGTATCATAGTACACTTAATGTACCACCTTGCTTTGATTCTGTCAACTATTTTTTTAATAAACATATAAAAGCCAGAGAATTTACTAATTCTCTGGCTTTTACACTTTCTTATTTTCTGTAATTCCTATAACAACCCCTCTCGATTTTATTCTATAAGCTGATAAACCTGATTCATAAAATCATCTTCTAGACTGGCATCCCCCATCAAATATTCTCTTCCAAGATTTTTATATTTTCCTTCCCCGAATTTATGATATTTCAATGGCTCATATTCCACATTTGGAAAGTTAAGAAGAAAAGACAGAATGTCTTTGATCTCATTTATATCATCATTAAATCCCGGAATAACAGGAGTTCGAACCTTCTTTGGAAGGTTCGGATAATCTCTGCAAAGGTTCCTGAAATTTTCAATGATTGGCTGATTACTTTTCCCTGTATATTCTATATGCTTTTCTTCATTCATAGATTTGAGATCGAATAAAATATAATCTAGATATTTAGCAGCCTCATATAACACCTGATAATTTCCATATCCGCAATTTTCTTTTCCAATACATTTCTGGCAGTCATAAGATATTTCTTTTTCAACAAGTTGTGATTCTGGATTGCAACACCATCTGCATCTTAAAGGACAGCCTTTTAAAAAGATAATGGTTCTTATTCCCGGCCCGTCATGCAAAGAATAGTGTTGAATTTGAAACACAAAATCCTTTCTAACTTTATTCATTTAGCAACCTCCTGATCTTATTCAAATACAAATGATTACACACTTGCATGTTCTGTTCTAGAAATCAAATCATCCTGAAGTTCTTTCGTTAATTCTGTAAAATAAGCAGTATATCCTGCAATTCGAACCAGCAAATTCCTATATTGTTCTGGATTTTTTTGTGCTTTTTTCATTGTCTCACTATTGATAACATTGAACTGCACATGCCATAACTTCAAATCTCTCCATGCTTTTATGAACTCAACAAGTTTCTCCGTACCTTCTTCTCCCTGTACACAGGCAGGACTTAACTTAATGTTAATCAGCCGGCCTGCATGTTCGTTTCGATTGTAATTTTTTGTTGCATAATTAGAAAGTAAAACTGCTGCAGGTCCATTGATATCAGCTCCCTGGGAAGCACTCGATCCATCTGATAATGGTGTGAATGCTTTTCTTCCATTTGGGGTTGCACTGACAACTTTTCCAAATGGAACGTGTGAAGTAAACGGAACTAAACGCAAATCCATATGTACCCCTAATTCACTTCCATATTTTGCAGTAAATTTCTGTACTTCTAAATCAATTAGTTTACCGATTTCATCTGTATAAGAATCATTATTTCCATAACTTGGAGCATTTAGCAGCAATTGACGAATTGCTTCATATCCTTCTTTTGTCTGACCTCCAATGGTTACAGCTTCCCAATGTGCATATCCTTCATTAAATGCACCACCTGTATCCGATAGATACAAGTCAATAAACTGTGCCATGGCAACCCACATGCATTCAAATAATTCCTGTACTTCTTCATCTGAAATAATTCCTTTTTTCTTATTTCATCTTTTTCTTTTTACGCCAACGCCTTCGCCAAATCTCCATGTCTGTTTGCCCACAAAACTATGGCATCACATGTAATAATTTCTGCTTCTAGAAATGGTCGTTTCTCCCGATTGTCAATCGGACTATATTCATCTAACTGCTTAAGCTTTTCTAATGCTTCTTCTTTGATCCCTTTAAATCCTTTTTGCATTACGATTTCATAATCGTGTACCCATATTTTTATCATTTCTTCCTGCATATGTATTCTTGTCAATGCATCTAACGCACTAAACGGTTCATCTAAAAGAAGAACTTTCGGTTTATTTGCCAATGCTCTTGCTATCGCAACTCTTTGTGCCATTCCGCCTGATAATTCTTTTGGAAGTGCATTTGCAAAATCCTGTAAACCAACACGACTCAGACTATCCATAATCAGATCATCGTTTTTCTTTTCGTCCTGTGGAAGACTAAATCGAATATTTTCTTTCACATTCAGCCATGGAAGTAATCTGTGATCCTGAAAAATTAATCCTTTTTCTCTTGATGGACCCGTTACTTTCTCCCCAAATAATGTATATTCACCTTTCTGTTTCCTCTCATTTCCTTTTCATATCCCCCAAAAAGCAATGGATCCATAAGGATTATTACTTAAATTTTCTATTTTCGTGAAAACGCAATCACTTTGATTTTACAAATGTTTAGAAGAAAAAATCAGGTTTTTGCATAGAAAAAAAGACCGTTCATTTTCAAAAAATGAAAATGAATGGTCTTTTACGCTGTCTCTATTCTTTTCTATACATAATATACCCAGTTTTCTTTTCGCTTTGGCGTCTCTGGATATTCGCCATCTACATAACCTAAGGCACAATGTCCGATTCCTTCATAATCGCCTTCAATTCCTAATGACTTTAAAAATTCTTTTCCTTCTTCTGATTCAAATTCTTCTTTCGCTCTATGAATCCAGCAGCTTCCGATTCCTAAATCATGTGCTTCTAGCATAAGATTTCCCATTACAAGCGTTCCATCATAAATTGCGGTTGGATATTCTTTATTCGCAAGCACTGCAAGAATAACAGGAGCACCGTAAAAAGGATCAAAACTTTCATCCTGTCCCATAAATCTGGCATTCATTTTTGCAAAACGATCACGAATTTCCTTTTTGGTAATTGCTATGATAATTGGTGACTGCTTATTTCTTCCGGTTGCCGCATAAGTTCCGGCTTCTATAATTTTTTCTAACTGTTCCTTTGGAATCATGTCACTTTTAAATTTACGAATACTTCTTCTGGTTTTAATTGTTTCTAAAATATCACTCATATCTTTTCCTTTCTCATCTATCTTTCTGATAGCGTTTCCCTTAATCCTCGAATGGACGAATTCTATATGTCACACCAAGTTCTTCACAAATTTTACTACATTGCTTTTCTTCTTCTTTCGTGATTGTAGTCTCTACCGTAGAAAGAATGACATTGGGAACATATTGCTTTACCTTCTTGACAAAATCGATCATCGCCTGATATGCCTGATTGCCAAACTGACTTCGTACAATTTCATTATATTCTTTTTCATTCGGAGTATTGAGACTGATTGAGATAGTATCAATGCATCCCTGTAAATCTTTGGTTATATCTCTGCCATTAATCAGATTAGCCTGTCCATTCGTGTTAATTCGAATAGGTTTCTGATACTTTTCTTTTATAAACTTAGCTGTCTGAATTAAAACGTCTATTCGTTCTGTTGGTTCGCCAAATCCGCAAAAAACAATTTCATCATATTGACTGACATCGACCTTAGAAAATGCTTCTTTCACTTCTTCAAAAGAAGGTTCATGTTCTAACCATAAGGAATCTGAATCTTCCATATGATCTCTTGTCTGTCTCAAACAAAATGTACATGCACAAGAACACTTATTAGTCAAATTCACATACAGATTATTATGAACCTTATATAAAATAGTCATTGCCTTCTTCATTATAAATTCCTTCTTTCTTTTTTCTTTCTTTTTCCTTTGCTTTACCATTTTATTTACTGCTTAATCTACAAAGCTCCTCTTCAAAGCATACACCATCTGTTACCGGAATATCAAGTTCTATTGATCGTAAAATACACTTTTTTATAAAATCAGACGCCTTTTTTACTGACTTTTGAAAATCAATTCCATTGACTGCATCAGCTGCAATGATAGATGAAAAAATATCTCCGGTTCCCGATCTTGAAACACCAATCTTTTTCGTTTTAATTAATGCTTCTCCTTTTCCTTTTTCATAACACCAGTTCCCAATATAACTCTTTTGGTCAATGCCTGTGATTACGATTTTCGTTGGTCCCTGCTCCGATAATTGATATGCAAGTTCTCTGACCTCTGAAAGCTTCCAGTTCTCTTTATATGGTGTATCTGTAAGAATACAAGCTTCTGTAAGGTTCGGAGTAAGAATGTCCCCATACCTTACAAGCCGTTTCATTTTCTGACACATTTCGTCCGTATAAGTAGGATATGCCTTTCCATAATCTCCCATTACAGGATCTAAAATTACAATCGTTTCTTCTTTCTTAAACCATTCTAGAAAATTCTGTACAATTTGAATCTGGTCTGCCGATCCTAAAAATCCTGTACAGATACCATGAAATCTTAAATTCAGTTTCTTCCATTCCTCCATATAAGGAACCATATTTTTCGTAAAATCCTCATAAAAGAAAGAGGGATAACCCGTATGATTCGAAAAAATCGAAGTAGGCAACGGGCAGCATTGCACCTTCATCATAGAAATAATCGGCAATGATACAGCAATGGAACATCGTCCAAAACCAGAAATATCATTGATGACTGCTATTTTCTTCTGATAATTATGTGCATCATTTTTTTTCAGATCTTCCTGTATCTTATTTTCTAACGCCATTTTTAATCTCCTAAACAATCCTTTCCATCACGAACATATTATCATATTTTTTCCTGTTACACTACAAAAAAATACAGAATATTCACGAATCCGTTTATATTCTGTATTTCTTATTCTTATTCTTATTCTGAAATCAGCTGTCTTGTTCCAATTTTCTTTACTTTTCGCGATTTCACATATGCACATATAACAAACAAAACAATCATAAATGCACCTGTTATCATTGTAGACAAGATGGTAACGGAATGCTGATAATGATATACTCCAAAAGTCGAAAATAATGCCCGAAATGCCGGTGGACTCACAAGGAAAGACAGAATACTTCCAATCAAAGAACCAAGAAGTGCTGTAACACCAAATCGAATAGCAAGCTGCATTCTTAATTTCCCGGATGTAAATCCTAATGCCTTATAAACACCAAAATCTTTTTTCTCTCTTGCAATTATTTTTCCACATACAATCGATACTGTGATTAAAACAAATACTGCTCCTAAAAAATAAACCAGCACTGCAATGCTCTCGACTCCAACTGTAATGATACCAAAAAAGTCATCTCCTCTTTTTTCACTCACAGCGGATTGAATTTTATAATCCTTTCCATCTTCATATTTTTCCCGCAATTCTTTTATCAGAGTGCCACAATCATTTTGATTCTTTAACACATAGTCCACATTTCCCCATTGATGATTCTTTTTTGTATTTCCTTTTGCCAGCTTCTGATAAGCCTCATAACTCATCGCAAAATTTCTACCTACATCATTGGTTGATTCATATATTCCGGATACAATCATCGTGCGCTCTACTCCGTCTTTTTTGACTTTAATTTTATCTCCAACCCCTACTCCAAGTTCATCCCCAATATATTGTGTAATCAGAATTTCATTATCATACTTACAGGTTCTTCCTTTCTTTACGGATATGATTGCATCCGGTGGATCAATAATATAACAGTACATCTTGGCATTATCTAGCAGCATATATTCACTATGCATTCTATATTTCTCAGTTATGCCATATTTCTGAATGATCTTATCGACCTTTTTTTCTATCTCATCATTGTGATAAGTAATTTCTACATCAGATTTTGTAATGGAGAAAAAGTCAGATACCATATTATTAGAATTGACCCACTTATAAATATCATTGACCATAACCATAAAAATCATAAGAATCGCAGCCACAACAATTGCGGCAAGATACTGTTTCTTTTCTGATATAAACTGCCTGTAAGCAAGAGAACTCTGTAGTATTTTTGATGAAACAGGAAGTTTCATAATGCTCGAAAAGTGTACACTGTCCATTCCATCATTCATTGCTTTTAACGGTGTAATTCTTGAAAGTTTCGCCGTTTTAATCAAAATAAAAATTGCAACCAGCACCAAAATTGCAAGCAGAATCACACCTGTTAATTTGATATTTAACTGATTCGATACATACATTCCCAGAGAATCTACCGATGATTCATTAAAATATCTGACAGCCAGAACAGATAGTGGAATTCCTGCTAACAATCCCAGTAAAACAGTTCCCAGATAGCCTATTAAAAATGTTTTTCGAATGGAGGAATTATCCATGCCAACAGATTTTAATATTCCAATATTTTTATAATCTAATTGCATGCTGCTGCTAATATTATGCCCTAACACAATCAGTGCTGCGATAAGCAGTAATATAATAAACACCATCAGGAAAGAAGAAAATAAATTCGTTAAAAGCAAAGTGTATTTTATGGACTGTTGCTTCGATAACGTGATAAAGCAATAACTCGCATAACTACTTGCATCATTTAAAGTTTTTTCAAACTTAATTGATGTTAATTTTTTATCTGGATTTTGAAAAATATTTAAAATCTTTGATTTTGTAATTGCACGATCCTTCTCATTCTGATTTTTAGAAGAAAAATCCGATAATTTTTGAAAGTCCTCACTTGAAATTAAAAGTGTTTTGATTCCCATAACAGAAGAGCCCATAAAAGGATCTTCAAAAAACGAAGCCACTTTGTAAGAAAATCTTGTATCATCAGAACCAATTTCAACCGTATCTCCAATCTTACAATGATAAAGTCCACGATAACTGAACGGAACACTAATTTCTCCCTGTTTTAATTCTGAATGAATGGGATTTCCCTTCTCATCATATTGCGTGTAATGATAATTTTTATCTTTATTGTCTAATAAAAATATAGAGCTTTCTCCACTTTTTCCATTGCAATTTTTCAAAAAAGAGCCATAGAAATCTGATATGCGAACTTCTTTTACTGCATCACATTTTTTTATGTTGCGTACAATAGAATCTGCATCAACTCCTAATGTTTCTAATTTTTGATCACTGTAAAGAGCCGCTAACATATCGCCAAAGCCGACTTGTTTCATCAATTCAGCATCTCTTTTCTTAGAGTTTGTATCATAACTTAACACCGAACATAAAGCAATAGATACAATCATCATCAGAATAAAAATACTAATATAAACACTTTTGCTTTTTCGAAGATTTCCTTTTATCACCATCATAATATATGACATTTTTTCACCCCCTACCATTTCATAGAATTCAGCCATGCATCAATCTGTATTTCACGACTTTTTCTTTGCTGTTCCTGATATGGTGACAAATCTAATTCCCCACAGATTCTCCCATCTTCGATATAAATAATCCTTGTTGCAAAAAGTGCTGCCCTGACATCATGTGTTACCATCAGAATACTTTGCCCTTGCTGATTTAATTCATGTAATAATTCTAAAACATCTTCTGAATTCTTACGATTTAATGCCCCCGTTGGTTCATCTGCAAATAAAACTCCCGGATGATTCATTACAGCTCTTGCAATAGCTGCCCGTTGTGCCTCTCCACCAGACACCTGTGATGGCAGCCGCTTTGCTGCTTTCTCAATATTCATTTTTTTCATGAGATTCTCTGCTTTTTCCATCACTTCTTTTTTAGACATATTTCGATTCATATATCCCGGAATCAAAATATTTTCCTGTAAGGTTAGATTCCCAACCAAATGCACCTGTTGAAACACAAATCCAAATTCCATTACCCGAAGCTTAGCCATTTCCTTTTCTTTCATTTTTAAAATATTTTTCCCTTTATATATCACTTCACCGGATGTTGGCTGATCCATTCCCGATAAATTATAGAGTAACGTTGATTTTCCAGAACCGGATGCTCCCATAATTACAGTAAAATCCCCCTGATAAATGGTAAGATTCATCTCATTTAGTACATGGTTTTGTACTCCTTCATTAGAAAAGCTCTTACATAATCGATTTGCCTGCAAAATTATATCTTTCATTTTGTCTATTTTCCTCCTTTTTGATGACTTCAAGCATTTCTTTCTAAGACTCTGCTATCCTAACATGAAAGTTATTAACAAATCCTTAAGAGTTCTATTTAATCGGAAAGTACAAACAAACCTCTAGTCCGTCCTTATGATTGACTAGTTTTACATCCCCCTGCATTTTTTCCATAATATATTTCACAATATATAACCCCAGCCCTGCTCCTGTTTCTTGTTGTGCATTTTTACCACGATAGAATTTTTCAAATACAAATGGCATATCTTCATCTGCAATTCCTAACCCATAATCCCGAATAGACAATTCATACACTTCCTCTGAAGAAATGGCAAGATTGCATTGGCATTCCTGTCCCTCATTTATATGATAAATCTTCGTTTTTATCTCAATTGCAGACCCCTTCGCATATTTTTCTGCGTTTCCAATAATGTTTCCAATCACCTGTTCTATTCTTTCAGGATCAGCAGACGCAAGCAAAGCATGAGCAATTTTTCCATTCACACAGATTTTTTCTCTCATCCTGACGTCTGTTATGGTATTCTCAATAATCTTGTCGATTTCCACTTCCTCCTGCTTGATAACTAAATGATTTAAATCATGCAATGCATGCAAAAACATATCATTTGTAATTTTTGTCACCTCATCGCATTTTTTCAAAATTACATTCGCATAGCGTTCTCTTCTTTCTTTTGTTGCATCCATATTTAGAAGGAAAGCCTCTGCGTATCCACGAATCGAAGCAATTGGTGTCTTAATATCGTGCGATAAGGTTGCAATCACTGTTTTATTATTTTCAATAGCGGCCTGCTCATTTTTTCTGGCATTTATGATTTCTGTTCTCATATGATCAAATGCCCAGGTAAAATGCCCGAACAAATTGACTCTGCGATACCGGAAATCTCTCTCTAAATTCCCTGCTGCAATCTCATCTGCATACTGTTCTAAATCATCAAAAGGCTTTAAAATCAAAAAATACAGGTAAAAAAATAATATGAGCAGCATTCCCACACAAAATACATATACCAAAATAAGTTTCTGATAAATACCAGACTGATGATTCTGTTGTTCCGTCCGCAATTCATTCATCATATCATTGATTTTTTCCTCTGATCTTTTTAAATCCATTTTTTGCAGTTGCTGTACTTCATTTAACTGCACGATATATTTTTCTTTTAAATTATAATCTCTTTCTGCCTCTGTCGATCTTTTCTCCTGATACATAAATATAAGAAATATTCCTGTCAACAAAAACAGGAATACTAACATTAAAGATACGACATTCTTTTTTACTGATTTTTTTCTCATAATGCCTCCAAAATATAACCAACGCCCCAGACAGTTTTTATCCACTTCGGCTGAGATGAATCTTCTTCTAATTTTTCCCTCAGCCACCGGATATGTACCGTCAGTGTGGACTGTTCCACTTCACTGTATGGTCCCCATACCTCATTCATCAGTCTCTCTTTAGTTAATGCATTGCCTTTATGTTCTGCTAAATATAAAAGCAAATCATATTCTTTCGGTTTCATATCAATTACAACACCGTCTCTTTTTACACTTCTTGCATTTTTATTTATTTCAATACACTTAGAATCCTGATTCCTTAGTAGCAGTGTTTCTGATTTTTCACCTTCTCCATATACCCTGCGCATCAAAGAATGAATGCGAGACATTAACTCCCTCAAAGAATATGGTTTTGCAAGATAATCATCTCCACCTATATCTAATCCCTGAACCTTATCATCTTCGCTCGTCCTTGCACTGACAAAAATAATTGGAATTTGTGAATACTTTCGAAGTTCCTGACACATTTCAAAACCAGTCCCATCCGGCAGATTGATATCTAATAAAATCATATGTATCTTTTTTGATTCTATTTGTTGATAAGCTTTTTCCATATCTGCTGCATAACGGACCTCATATCCCTGATCTTGTAACATATCACAAATTAACATGGATAAATCTTCATCATCATCAATAATTAAAATGCATTTTTTCTCATTCACCAGTTGCCACCTCCATGTTTATTATAAATTGAGCTATCGTTTCACGAATTTCTCTCGTAATTACGATAGCCCTCTTTTTATGATTTGTCTACATTTTTTAATGCATCTATGGTTTTGTGATACTCTTCTTCTACTTTTAGAAACAATTCCTGACTTCCTTCTAAGGTTCTTCCTCTTAATTTTTCAGTTAACTCTGAACTTACTTCATATAACTTTTGAAAACCAAGATTGAGGCAAATTCCCTTTAATGTATGTGCTGCACGAAATGCCTGTTCTGCATCTTCTTTTTCTAATGCTTCTTTTAATACCCCAAAATTATCGTCTTCTAAAAATTTTAATGCAAATCTCTGAACAAATTCTTTTTTTCCAAGTCTTCCTAATACATCTTCATAATCTGAGCCAATTTGCTCATAACACTCTTTTATTGTCATATTTTCTCCTTTAGTCTCTATGTATGCTTTAACCGAATAATCGTATGGATAAGTGTTTTGGCATCTAATGGTTTCGAAAGATGCGCATTAATTCCTGCCTGCATGCTTTGTTCTTTATCCTCTGTAAATGCATTCGCTGTAACAGCGATAATGAAAACATTTTTAGCATCGGGTCTGTCGAGAGAACGTATGGCTTTCGTTGCTTCTATTCCATTCATAACCGGCATCATCATATCCATTAAAATGACATCAAAGTTTCCTGGTTCTGAATTTTTATAAAGTTCAACCGCTTCTTTTCCATTCCATACCTTCGTTACAATGGCTCCTTCCCGTTTTAGCATAAACTCTGTAATTTCCATATTTAATTCATTATCTTCTACAAGTAAAATCTGCATGCCCTGCATACTTGTCCCTGAATTGTCTTCTGCTGCAGTCTCTTTCTTTATCTGTTCCTGACTGATTTGAAAAGGAATCTGAATAAAAAATGTAGTTCCGATTCCCTGCTTACTTTCAAATCGTATGGTTCCATTCATTTTCTCAATCAGCTTTTTTACAATGGAAAGTCCTAATCCACTTCCATTATAAGAAGTTCTGGCCGATTCTTTTTCCTGTGTAAAAATATCAAATGCATGCTTTTGAAATTCTTCGCTCATTCCCACTCCGGTATCTTTACAAATGAATTCTATCGATGCTGTTGTTCCATCATGAGATTTCTCTGTGCAGGATACTGTAATAAATCCACCAGATTTATTATATTTCACAGAATTACTGATTATATTCATCAGAATCTGTTTTATGTGCAATGGGCTTCCAATAAAATGTGTATGAATATGTGGATCAACTGCAACTTTCAAGATAATCCCTTTTTGCTTTGCCTGAACCTGACACAAATCTGCCACTTCTTCCATTAATTCTCTCAAATCAAATGGCTTATGATCTAAAGTTACCTTCCCTGATTCAAGTTTATTCATATCAAGAATATTATTGACTAGTTCTAGAAGAAATCCCGATGCTTTCCATATATTCTTCCTGCATTCTGTCTGCTTTTTCAAATCATTCGGAAAATGATTTCCAATTTCTATCATTCCTCTGATTCCATTAATCGGTGTCCGAATATCATGACTCATTCTTCTTAAAAAATCAGTTTTGGCAATATTCGCCTGTTTGGCCTCCTTTGCCGTCTGAACTAATTTTTTCTGATAATTCATTTCCTGTTCTTTCTGAACTGTAATATCCCTTGCAACTAATAAAACAGCCCGAAGCTCTCCTTTTTTTGACCAGCTCTGCGGAATAATTCCCGACCGAAACCAATGACCATAAATATCCTGATACGTATATTCTATAAATGGCTTTCGTACCAGCTTTCCCTGCATATTTTTTATGCTTCGAAATTTTCTGTTTTTTGAGATAAATTCCTTAGCCATATAACGATTCTCCAGTGTCTGAATTGCTAATTCGGCATTCGACCCATTTTGTATTTGTGCCTCTAAACTTTCTGGAGCTTTCAAAACTTCAATCTTATTATGAAGCAAATCTATCAAAAAAACGACACTATAAATTGTACTGATGGCATTATTAATGTTTAGTTGTTTATTTAATGCTCTCATATGAATCTGTGTACCCTTATGACGAATCACCGCTATTCCGATTCCAAATGCAATATAAGTCAGAAGCAGGATTTGTAACATCGACCAAAAATGACGATATACAGCACGATACGAAAAAAACACATACAAATCATATTCTTTATACTTCGTCATCTTCCCATAGTAATGCTTTCCCTGTTCATCCCTTACCCGGACAATGTCATTTGAAATGTGTTTTTCATTTTCCTCTGCAAGCAGTTGAAATTGTTTATTCTTTTTTCCTATATATGCAATCTCACTCGAACTCAATATCTTTTTGCCATCAGAAATAAAAGCAATTCCATTTAAATCAATCCGATACCCTGCAAAGAGATTTTCTAACAACATATTCTGAATTTTTTCCTTATCTGCTGTTTTAACACGTTCCATATATTTACATTGCTGTTTCATAAAATTAAGTGTTTCTGTCATTCCACTTTCCGCTATTTCCCGATCATACTTTAACTCTGCAAAGCCCACTCCTGCAAGAATCAGACATCCGATCACAATCAGCACTTCAATCAACCGATTCGAAAGGATATATTTTTCATTTGCATTTCCTATTATATCTTTAGAACTTCTCATGCTTTTCCTTTTCTTTTATTTTATTTTATCTGCTGTTTCATTTTTATCAGCCAGCTCTTCAAATTCTTCTTTAGATTCCCGAAAACACTTCATAAGCTTCGGTGAAAACATTCCACACTCTCCCTCTATAATCATATAAAATGCTTTATCTTTTTCAATCGCTTTTTTATAAACACGCTCACTTACTAATGCATCATAAACATCTGCAACGGATACAATCTGTGCTTCGATTGGAATCTCTTCTCCTACCAGACCATCTGGATATCCTTTGCCATCATACCGTTCATGGTGATATCTGCAGATATTGTAACTGACACGTTTATATTCTTCATCCCATGCATCCTCAATCTGTTCTAAAATCTCACATCCCTGTGTTGTATGTGTCTTCATATATTCAAATTCTTCTCTTGTTAATTTCCCGGGCTTTAACAATACGCTGTCTTTAATTGTAATTTTTCCGATATCATGTAATGCACTAGCTGCAGCAATCACATCAATATTCTTCTCTGTTAAACCATACTCTGGATAATTCTTTGCAACCTTCTGTGCTAAAATTCTTGTAAATCCTTTGACATGCTTAATATGTTCCCCACTCTCTAAATTACGATATTCTACTACAGTACCTAATACATCAATAATCTTCTCATTACTTTTTTTAATCCGAACTGCCTGCTCTTCTAGCATCTGATTCTTCTTCTCAAGATTCTCCGTCTGTGCTTTTACCTGCTCTTCTAAGCTGTTCTTGTACATAAACAAATCAACAATATTACATACTCTGTTCTTAACAATCTTTGCATCAAAAGGCTTTCGAATAAAATCCGATACTCCCATCTCAAAACAATCCCTCTCTGTCTCTTTTGCTGTCTCCGCACTAATAATCAAAACCGGGATTTTTTCGAACAAATCCTGTTCTTTCATATATTTTAAAACAGCATATCCATCCATATTAGGCATAATTAAATCTAAGAGAATTGCCGCAATATCTTCTGAATGCTCTTTTATCATTTCAATCGCTTGTTTTCCATCTTCTGCTTCCATAATAGGATGTTCTTCCTGAAGTAAAACAGTAAGCATTTTCCTGTTTAATTCCATATCATCCACGATAAGTATTTTTTCTCTCATAATTTCCTCCCTATTAAAACTACGAAACACTTCTGTCTTCACTGCAACCAGGATGTAACGGGTTAGATGTACCCATGATGCTCTGCTAATTATACAGGCACAGAATTAATCTACTTATTTATAAGTTTACTATGCTTTCACTTATTTGACAACCTTTTCTAACATATATCATTATATTTGGCTACTATTCACAACTCAAAAAAGAACCAATCTCATCTAGATTTTCTGAAATTATTACTTTTTTAAAATCATCGCTATTTGCAAATTCTTCTTCCACCATTTTATGAAAAAATAATTCTAATGGCTGATAATATCCATCAATATTATATAAGACACATGGTTTCTGATTGATTCTAAGTCTTGCAAGTGCAATGACATCTGAAATCTCATCTAAAGTCCCTGGTCCACCCGGAAGAGCAATGTATGCATCCGCAATCTCTATCATTTTCTGCTTTCTCTCTGCCATATCTTTTGTCTCTATGTATTCTGTCAAATACTGATGTCGTCTCTTCTGAATAGATTCAATCTGCGGCAGAACACCAATCACCTTTCCCCCATTTGAAATGACTGAATTCGCAATTGTCCCCATAAGTCCTCCTCTGGTTCCGCCAAAAACTAATGTATGTCCTTCTTCTGCCATCCACATTCCTAATGCGACTGCCCCAATTGTATATGCTTCCTTTTTTCCGGCTCCTGAGCCACAATATACTGCTATCTTCATAAATGTCTATTCCTTTCTGTAAATCCTACCTTACAAGGTACGAAACTAAATGCTAATATCATACAGAACCCCTCTGCCTGAATCTCTAAAAAAACAACGTAATTATACAATATTTTCTTATCGTGGTCAAAGTGGAATTCCTAACTGGTTTTTTCTTATTTTCTGTAGTATGATAACAGAAGATTGAGTCTTTATGGGAGTAAGAAAATATGATTGACATATTAGGAGGTATTTTATGAATAACACAAGAAAACAACCTGAATGGCTAGACCATGCTATCTTTTATGAAATTTATCCACAGTCTTTTTTAGATACAAATGCAGATGGAATCGGAGATATTCCTGGAATAATTGAAAAATTAGACTATATTCGTAATTTAGGATGTAACGCTCTTTGGATTAATCCTTGTTTTCAGTCACCATTTAAAGATGCAGGGTATGATGTCGAAGACTATTATACCGTTGCACCAAGATACGGAACTAACGAAGATTTAGTCCGTCTGTTTTCAGAAGCACACAAACGTGATATGCACGTTCTTCTTGATTTGGTTCCCGGACATACCGCAATTACACATAAATGGTTTCAGGAATCTATGAAAGCAGAAAAGAATGAATATACCGATCGATATGTCTGGACAGACAGTGCCTGGGAAGAACCTGAAGGAATGTCTAGTCTGAAAGGAATTTCTGACCGCAATGGTGCATGTGCCGTCAATTTCTTTTCCCACCAGCCAGCCTTAAATTATGGTTATTATAATCCTGATCCGGACAAAAAATGGCAGCAGCCTATGGATGCTAAGGGACCTATGGCAACACGTAATGCATTAAAAGACATTATGCGTTTCTGGTTAAGTGCCGGATGTGACGGATTCCGGGTTGATATGGCTGGTTCCCTTGTAAAAAATGACAAAGATGGAAAAGGTACGATTGCTCTCTGGCAGGATATACGGACATTTCTAGATGCCGAATTTCAGGATGCAGCTATGATCTCTGAATGGGGAGAGCCTGATAAATCTTTAATCGGTGGTTTTCATATGGATTTTCTTTTACATTTTGGTCCATCTCATTACAATGATTTATTCCGCTGTGAACATCCTTATTTTAAAAAGGATGGCAAAGGAAGTGCCAAAGAATTTGTAGCAGCTTATCGGACAAATTATGAGAAAACAGATGGAAAGGGACTTATTTGTATTCCTTCCGGCAATCATGATATGGAACGACTCGCAAGATATCTTGATTTAGATGAATTAAAAGTTGCTTTTGCATTTTTACTTTCTATGCCTGGTGCTCCATTTATTTATTATGGAGATGAAATCGGTATGCACTATGTAGAAGGACTAACTTCGGTAGAAGGTGGATTCCAGCGGACCGGTTCCCGTTCCCCTATGCAATGGAACAAAGGGTTAAATGCCGGATTTTCTTCTGCATCCAAAGAAAAATTATATGTTCCACTTGATCCGCACAGCGACCGTCCGAATGTAGAAACACAGTCAGAAGAACCTGATTCTCTTCTAAACGAAATCAAACGTCTAATTCAGCTTAGAAATCAATATCCTGCACTTCAAAATAAAGGAGCCATTCAGTTTATTTCTGATGATTATCCACTTATTTACAGACGTTTTACCGACAATCAGGAAATCCTTGTTGTAATAAATCCATCTGACAAAGAAACTCAGATTTCAGATGTAGCCGGAACTCTGATATATAACATCGGACCTTCTGCAACTCTTTGCAACAACCAGTTATCTGTACCTGGCTGTAGCGCTGTATTTGTAGAATGTAACGTACAATAGTTTTTACCATTTAAGTAAGCATACAAGATAACAATTGGAGGAAAAAGTTTATGAAATACATTTATTTTGTTCGCCATGGACAAAGTTTATGGAATGTTGAAAATAAAATCTGTGGAGCAACGGACATTGCACTTACAAAACTTGGACACAAGCAGGCCATCCAAACAGGAAATCTAATCTTAAAACAGGGAATTTTAGCTGATGAAATTTTGTATTCCCCTCTCATGCGTGCCAGAGATACCGCACTACATATTTCAGACATCACAAAGATTCCGGCACGTGAAGAACTCCGGCTAAAAGAACAAAACTTTGGTAAATATGAATCTACTCCAAGAGACGGACTAGAATTTAAAAAAGCAAAGCAACAGTTTTTAAACCGCTACGAAGGTGGCGAATCCATGTTTCAAATGGCACAAAGAATTTACAATCTTTTAGATGATTTAAAAAACGATCCGAAAACTTATATTCTTGTTGCACATAATGGCATTGCCCGCATCATCCAGTCTTATTTTCATGAAATGAGCAATGAAGAATTCGCAGATTTTGGTGTAGATAACTGTACGGTTTTAAAATTCGATTATGACGCATAAAACTGAAAAATGATTTCATGACAAATGATTTGCATGAATTTGCAAAACACAGAATCGCCAGAACCGGCAGATCCCGGAACTGGCGATTTTTCATAAAAATGTTTTTTTTACATCTTATTTCTGTTTTGATAACTTTTTTAATTCATATTGTGCATCACACATTTGTGCAACTTTTGGAGAATGTGTTACTAAAATCACACATTTCCCCTGTTCTGCAAGTTCTCTGAAAATCTTCATGATTTCATCTTGTGTTTCACCATCTAAATTTCCTGTCGGCTCATCTGCTAAAATAATATCCGGATCATAGGAAAGTGCCCGGGCAATTGCCACTCTCTGCTGTTGTCCACCAGATAGTTTTAACACTCTTCTTTTTGCTTCTTCTTCATCTAGTCCAACTTTCTTAAGAAGTTCCATTGCCTTTTCTTTCTTCTTTTTCTTACTCAGTTTTACGCCTGCTATATCCATTGATAATACAACATTTTCTACCGCCGTAAATTTCGTAATTAAATTAAAACTTTGAAAAGTTACACCGATATATTTACTGCGAAATGTATACTTATCTATTTTTTTGATATCCTTTCCATCATAGATAATCTGTCCACTGCTTACATTTGCAAGCCCCGAAAGCAAAGATAGCAATGTCGTTTTTCCAGCTCCCGATTTTCCAATAATACTATACATATTTCCTTTATCAAAATCATATGAAATATTCTCTAGCACCGGAGTTGCTCCATATGAAAAACTAATATTCTGTAATGATAAAATTGCCATGTTCTACCTCCTTCTAATCACGATTTGCAAGTATTTTCAGCGGATTATATCTCATAACAAATAAAATTGATACCATACTTGCCACTAAAGTTAAGAGTAATCCAATTCCCATCATCTGTAGTACCACTGTAAGATTCATTGCTGAATTTACCTGAGAAATATATTCTACTGTATTTTTCGCATGATTTGGATTCATAAAATTCTTAGCACCAGGAGCCTTATTATCGCTCTGGTTATCTTTCCGTCCAAAATTATTCTCTACCTGGCTTTGTTCTTCTTTCTGGCTTTCCACCTGACTTTCTAGTAATTTGTTCGTAACCGGCATAGAACTAACTGCACCAATTCCTGCTCCAAGTACAATGGATATCATTGTCACAAAAAAGATTTCAATCATAAACTGGAATGCTACTTTCCCTTTCTTCATTCCCATAGCTGTTAAAACACCGATTTCATACTTTCTTTCTCTGACATTGAAAATATTTAATACGATTAGAATGACTGCTCCAATAATAAGGATTACAACTAAAAACCAGCCCGCCATTGTACTTAATGTTTCTAACGGTTTCAAACTGCTTTCATATGACGACAAATCCTCAGAAGAAACTGTATAAGATTCATCTAATCCAAGAGTTCTTACTTCTTTTTCAAATTTTTCATAATCATCCTTCGATGCAAATACGTATGTCGGTGATAATTTTCCTGTAACTGCTGTAGTGGTTTCCTTTCCTGTATTTTCATCTGTCTCTGTTGTTGCAGATGCTTCTGAATCATCTAACACTCCCTTTAATGCTGCATAACTCATATAAATCGTATTTGCAGGATCTATAAATCCTCCAAATTGGAAAGAGCTGCTGTCATTTGTTCCTGAGCTTTTGTAAATTCCACTAATGGTCAACTCATATGTTTCTTCTTCCTTATTTGGATTTGTAATTGTAATGGTGTCACCTACTGAAAGATTATTGTATGCAGCTAATTCCTCAGAAATAATACAAGTACGGTCTGAACTTCCCTCTTTAAAAATAGAACCACTTGAAATCGTTGTTGTACCTTTTACAAAGTCTGTCATAGCACTTTCACTGCTATATCCTACAATGGAAAAATCACTTCTGCTCATCATTCTTCCTTTTCCATTGCCATCCTGGCCATTTGCATTTCCCTCATCAGGTGCATCTGCCGGTCCTTGCCCCATTTCTCCGCCCATTTCCTGACGTTGCTTATTATTTTCGCTATTTTTTGTCGTTGTCTCCTCTGTTGCTTCTGTTGTCGTTTCCGTTTTCTCATTACTTACAGGTTCAAAATTATCTGACCCGTTAAAAGATGCTGTTAACGTGTAGTAAAAATCCTTCACAGAATCTGCTTTGGCATATTTTTGATATTCTTCTAATGTAAGAGAACTTACCTCTCCCATTTTCGATGAAAATTTGTCCTTATCAAAACTGCCCGATTCATTTGACGATGATGATTTGCTCATATTTCCCATCATTGCCTGTCGGTCAAAAGAAATTGTTCCGGTAACCGTTAACTGCTCTAATGTATCTGCTTTTGTATCCTCCGCTGCCTGTCTGATTGACAGCCCGATACATGCCGAAACGGCTATCACAAGAGTGATAATTCCAATTAAAATATTTCGTCCTTTTGAGCGACTGATACTTTTCAGTGCATTTCTTAAAATATACATAAGCCCTTCCTTTCCTCAAAACCATATATTTTTTTAAGTTCAGTTACATTGTATCAACCGAAGTTAAAATGAACTTAAAGAAAACTGTTATCATTTTGTGAAAAAAAGAGCTTATGCTGCAATTTCTATTCTATTTTTGTTCTTGTTTTGAAAAAGCGAAAGTAACTTCAAAAGTCAATCGACCATCCACATCTTCATATACCCTGATTTCCCCTTTATTTTTCTTAACTGCTGCCTTTGCAATAGACAGCCCTAATCCATAACCACTATTTTTTCCATCCCTGTTTCTTGACTGATCTCCCCTGAAAAAGCGTTCAAACATCTTTTGTAACTCTTCTTTTTTTACATCCTGTTTCCATTCATTCTTCGTCTGAAAAATTACTTTTTTCCCATTCTTGAAAAGCCGGATCTCTATCTTAGAATGCTCGGTGGAATATTTGACTGCATTTTCAAACAATATGGTCAGTATCTGTCGCAAACTATTTTCTTCCGCCTTAATCCAAAGATTTTCTTTTACTTCTGATGCTAAGTTTTTTCCTTCTGATTCTGCCATTGTTTCATACACTTCCACGCAATCCATGACTGCATCACTCATTGAAATCAGAGTTCTTGCCATTTCATTCTGACTTTCTTCTAGCTTTGCTAAAGAAATCAAATGGGCAATCAGTTTCCTTAATGCTGTAACCTGACGTTTTGTACTGTCGATCCATTCATTTTCTCCCTGCATGTCCATCTGTAAAATCTCCATATTCGTACCAATTACAGCAACAGGCGTCTTTAACTCATGCCCGGCATCTGTAATAAACCGTTTCTGTTTTTCCATACTTTCTTTCAATGGATTCATTGCCTTTCCTGACATATAGAATACAAAAAAAGAAAAGCAACAAAAACCGATCAAACCGATTACAATGGAAGTAACCCTAAGCGAACGAAATGCTGCCAAATCTGTGGAACAGTCTAAAAAATATATTCCGGTTCCCTTTTCTGTCTGAAATACAAGATACTTATAATCATCTAAATATCCACTTTCCTTCTGTTTATCTTCTACCTGTTGTGCAAGATTTTTTGCCTCACTTTCTGTAATTGCGTCTGCATCCTTGACAAATACATCCCAACCCCCATCTTGCCTGTGTGATGCCCAGAAAAACCGATTGCCATACTGTACATTGGCAGAATGTCTTCCAATTGGCATTTTAGGCAAATCATTTCTTGGAGTATCCATCCTGTCTTTTTCCATTTTTTTCTGCACCAGTTCTGAAATTACAAGAGACAATTTTTTATCTGTCTGCACATAATTTGCAACATTAATGGTTGCAATCAATAACATCATACATACAAACATGCCACACATTGCAATGACTGTAAATTTTCTACGAACTTTTTTTATCACATTTGCCTCCATCCTAAACTCCCTAAGCTCAATGACTCTTTGCTAGACTTTTATCTAATGTATAACCAACTCCTCGTACAACACGAATCGTAACTTTTGATTCTAACTTTGCAAGTTGTTTTCTAAGATAAGAAATATTGACCCATACAACATTTATTTCAGCCTCTGAATCCCATCCCCAGATATGATTCATAAATTCCTCCACAGATATAATCTGATCTGGTGATAAAAGAAACATTTCCATCATCTGAAATGCTTTATTTCCAAGATAAACTGATTGTTCTCCACAAGACAGGGTGCAACGGTTCCGGTCAAGAGAAATATCCCCATATTTTAAAATATCTGACTGAAAACTTTCCGTCCGCCGCAATAAAGCACGTACTCTTGCAATCAATTCCCCTCCTGCAAAAGGTTTTGGTAAATAATCATCTGCACCTGCATTTAACCCATAAATGCGATCTTCTGTTTCTCCCATCGCTGTCAGCATCAAAATCGGAATCTTAATTCCCTGTCCTCTTGCTTCTTTCAAAACTGTAATTCCATCTAATTCCGGCATCATAATGTCTAAAACTGCACCATCATAATCTCCATGTAACAGATAATCCAAAGCATCTTTTCCATTTCTAACAACATCTACTATATAATTATTTCTCGAAAGCAGCGTCTGTACCGCCCTCGCCATATCTTTATCGTCTTCTGCTAAAAGAAGTTTCATGTAAATCCTCCGTTCCATTACTTTTTCCGAATAATGTTATATCAATTTTTTTCATGGCAGAATCAAAACAGATTCCCAGTCCCAATGTACTGATAAACGCCAGCACGACAAATGCATAAGGAGAACCATTAACAAATCCTGTTACTGATAGTATTGTCATGGGGATTCTCTGTAAGATATAAATACTAAACACATGCTGCCCCATCCATTCAAATACAGTGCTGTTTATCTGTATTTTCATCGTAGCCATCACAAGGAGCATCGTAAATACTACTGCCCATAAAGAATAAAATTCTATTCCTTTCTTTCTATATGTAAAACTTAACCAGTATAAAAATGTCATTCCTGTTGTAAGCAGTAAATAAACCATATCATTTTTCATAACGATACGTTCCATCTTGTCCTGAAAAAGTGCATACCAGCCGCCCAGTGCAAATAAGATTACTGTATTATAAAACCAGGATGGCTGCCCCATCCACATCTCCCAGTAAACAAATGCTATTGAACTAAACGTAAACAAAATCATTCCAAGATATAATCCGCCCTTCTTGTCCATCCACTTTAAAATGAAAAAAGAAAAGAAAAACAGTATGTAAACCATTAATATCACAAACATGTACCAATTAGAATTTCCAATTCCTGTCCATCCGGTAAATGCCAGAAAAATTGTTTTCCAGTCATAATGAATTCCTAAACAGACATTCATAAGCCAAAACAGGCAAATTGCAAATGCAAAATGAATCCAGACTTTAAAAAACCGTCTTTTCGGAAATGTTTTCAGATAGGAAAATCCTTTTTCCATCACAGATTTCATCATACCAAATCCAGAATAAAATAAAAACATCGCTACTACCATCTGCCCTAAATGCGATCGAAACGTCAGATATGGTTTATCATATACGCCATGCACATGAATATACTGCATACAATGACTGAAAAATACCAGAACAACAAAGATTCCTTTTATCATATTCGTCTGCTTTCTATCTGTGTAGTCTTTTTGAAATGTACCTGGTTGTGCTAATTTTGCATGACTAATCAGTATGCTTATCACAAGAAATAAAAATATACTCATACTTACTCCATTCTTTTTTATTTATCCCCATTGTATCACACCTGAATAACTTTTGAAATGCAATCATAATTTGTTTCTTTTAGATAATAAAAAAGGCCATTCTCTACTGCCAATAGAGAATAGCCCTTTATCTGTTTCTAAAATCTCATTCTTAGAATTGTCTAATATCTACAACTCCTGTCTTTAACATTGCATTTGAGAATTCATATCCTGTTGATTCCCCATCTAATGTCAGATACATATTTGCAAGATCTGTTTCATTTACAATCCATGCCATTTTTACCTGTATCTTTTCTCCTGCCTTTATAGAAATATAATTTCCACCATTTCCATAATTTTCTTTGTGACTTACATAGTGCATTTCTTTGCTGGCAGCAGTACTTGATTCTTTTACCGAATCATATCCCTCTCCAGATAATGTGTCATACGTATAAATATGATATTTCTGATTTGTCTTATTTAAGAAGGTAAGATTTCCGGAATACAATACATGTTCTAAATCTTTCTTTGATGTGTTTTTATATGTGACAGTTGCAACAACAAGTTTCTGCTTTACATTCTTTGTTTTTACAACACGATCCACTGAGTTAATTCCATCCCCTTTTTTAATATAAGAAAGCTGATTATCAATTAACTTTCCATCTTTTCCAATTTCCTTTTTCCATTCTTCCGGAATTTTATTGGCATCTAAAAGATTAAAATCATCTGCAACCTGTATCTGATCAACAGTAGTATCCATTGTTGCATCGATTGATTTTCCATTTTTGTCCTCACCTAATCCTGTTACATTCAGCTTTTGTCCAAGTTCATATACCTTTAATTTCTTCGCATCGACAGACAAAATAGCTTTATCTCCTGACTCTGCAAGATCTTTATTGTATTCACTCCAACTACTTAACTTAGATGATGCAATTTTCTTTCCGGTTTCCTCTAACTGAATTCCCTTTGCAACTTTCAATGCTTCTGCTTTGGTTACATTATCACCAACATACATGACTAAAACACGTTCTTGTTCTGGATAAGTGATATAAATGCGCTGATTGAAATTTCCATCTCTTTCTAATTCATGCATTTTAATATAAACTCCTGTATGATCTCCAAAGTTTAATTTTTCACTTTCAATTACATTTTTATCTTCTGCACTGCTACCGATTCCATTGGTATCTAAATAATATAAATCAAATGTAATTCCACCTACATCAGGCTGATTTGTAAAATTCATAGAAACCTTTCCTTCTGTCATCTCCATACCATTTGGAACATAGCTCGCCTTTAATTTTACATCTGCAATTTGTTTTGACTGTGCTTCATCTTTCTTTGTCAGAAGCTGCTGATTCTTTTCATTGCTTCCCTGATTAGAATCTCCAATTTCAATCTTGGTACCATATTTTCCCTGTTTCTGTAAATGCATCTGATAAAGCTCTGCTCCCGCAAAAGAAATTGTGCTGACTGCAAGACAAGATGCAGCTGCAACAATTGCTGCCTTTCCAACTGTCCATTTCATTTTTCTCTTTTTCTTCATCTGTTTTTCTACCTCATTTGTAATCATATTGTGAATAAATTCCGGTGTCTCTGGAATTTCATTTTTTAAATTTTCTAATCTCATTTACTTTGCCTCCTCTAATATTTCAATTTCATTTTTCAATTTTGCTCTCGCCCTGGCAAGCCTTTTTTGAATTGCGCCTTCTGATACATTGAGTATTTGGGCAATTTCCCGAATGCTAAAATCTTCTGCATAATATAATACAACTGGAATTCTTAATTCCTTTTTTAAATGTCCCACTGCCTGATAAAGACTCTCATAATTCTTTTTCTCCGGTGCATGCATTTCTTCTATTTCCTTACACGAATCAATCGATATCACCTTACTATTTTTTCTCAATATGTTGTAACATTCATTGATTAAAATGCGAATCATCCAGGTCTTTGCATATCTCTCTTCTTTTAAATGATCTACTTTCATAAAAACTTTAACAATCATTTCCTGAATTGCATCTGCGCAATCCTGATCATTCTTTAAAATTGTTTTTGCAGTGGCGTATAACTGTCTTTCTGATTTCATAATCAAAGTCCCTAGCTCTTCTTTTGTCAAAACATTCATTCCTCCCTTTCCGCCGGCCAGCTCATTTCTTTTTACACTCATTAGACGTTTTTATTCCAAAAATATCCCTACTTTTTCTTATTTTTTAATTTTTTTCTTATCATCTAACATAAACTAATATTTTGCAACAAGAAAAAAGAAGCTCTAGAAAATTCATTTTCTAAAACTTCTTCTTTTCTTCTTATCAGTCAAAAAATTTCCGTAACTTACTGTTGTGTTTTTTTGTTTTTTAATAAAAAGGATGCTATAAACGCTGTAACCGGAACCGTTAATACAATTCCAAGACTTCCTGAAATTCCCTGCATAATTTCAATTCCAATGTTATAAGAATTAAGCAGTTGATTGGCTGAAAGCTTGTACGCGTAATTAATAAATAATGTTGTCACAGAACCTCCTGCATAAGCGAGGATCAAAGTATTTGTCATCGTTCCCATCATATCCCGTCCTACATGAATTCCGGATAAAAATAATTGTTTTCCTGACAAAGATGGATCTGTTTCATGTATTTCCTGTATGGTTGAAGAAATTGACATTCCAACATCCATGACCGCTCCTAATGATGAAATAATAATTCCTGCAAATAACAGTTCTCCAATCTTAATGGAACAATTCTGTGCTACAAAAGAAAGTGTTTCAATGTCCGAAACATTATAACCACTGATTCCTGCTATCTTTCCAAAAGTAAGTGCTGCAAGACCTGAAATCGTTACACCAATGGTCGTTCCTACTATGGCCGATACTGTTTTTTTACAGATTCCACCTAATAGTACAAGCGATATAACTGTTGCAACCAGACAGACTACAATTGCAGTGAGAACCGGAGAAATTCCACGATAGATGAGTGGAAGAAATATTCCAAAAATCCCAATTACCGTAATTGCCAGACCTAAAATTGCCTTTACGCCCTTCATTCCTCCAATGGAACAAACTACCAGAACAAAGAAAGTCAAAAACACTACAATCGGAATGGTTCTATCCTGACTATAAATCGTTGCAACATTGGTATCCTGGCTGGTACTAAGTAATACAATGACTTTCATTCCTTTTGTACAATCGGCACCAAAGAGTGTTCCACTCGGACTTGTTGCATTTACCTCTTTTCCTTTTAAAGAGCCTGTTTTCATTCTGACAATGACTTCTTGCTGGCCATATCTCTGACCATCTTCTGCCAGATTGTCTTTGACAATGGAAACTACTTCTCCTTTTTCATAACTCTGACCTTCTGTGGATGTTAAAGACTTTCGTTCAAAATGATTACACCGATAGATCAGAATTGCAAATATCACACACATAACAACTATTAGTATCCATGACACTAATTTCTTTGTCTCTTTTTCTTTCTGCCTTACTGGCTGTTTTTGTTCTTTCTTTATCTGATAATCCGTCATATTCATTCACCGATTTACTTTACTGTCACCTTTACTACTTTACTATAAGTACCATACACTTTTTTACCTGAAGCATTCTGGTAAGCTCTTACTTTAATATAATAGGTACTTCCCTTTTTCAATTTCTGAATTGTCTTTGCTGTAACTGTTTTTTTCACAGAAGCAGTTTTTCCATTTTTCTTCCAGTTTTTATTTGTACTATATGAAATCTCATATCCGGAAGCTTTGGCAGCTTTTTTATATGTTACTTTAAATCCATTCTTTAACGATACTGCTTTTATTCCTGTTACTTTCTTTACGGTTACTTTATTATCTGTAAGAACAGGTGTTGTAGCTGTTCCTGCCTTTGCTTTTGCACTGATTGTAATCGTTTTATTTGCTGCCTTTGCATTCTTCGTTGCTGCTGCACTTACAGTAATTGTTGCAGTTCCTTCTCCAACTACATGTACCACGCCTGTTGATGAAACGATTGCTACATCTTCATTCCCTGATACATAAGAAAGAGCTCCATCTCCTGATGTTTTCGCATCCAGATTAAACTTGTCTCCAACTGTCTGATTGTAAGACTCTGTTGCTGTAATGGTCTGATCCGCTTTTAATTCAATTCCAGACAATGATTTTGTAATTCCTGTCGCTTTCTCTGAAATTTCTTTTGACGTTGCCTTTGGATCGTCAACTGTTTTTTGTGCCTCTTCCATTGCAGTCTTAATCGACTCTACACTATCCTCTTTATAAGAACCAGATTCTAATACCTGCTTTGCACCTTTTATCATTGATTTTAATCTGGTTTTATCTGCCTCTTTTACAATTGTATAACTAGAAGAACCATCCATCACTCCACCGGTCTTTGCATCATATGTAGTTACTGTCAAAGAAGTTTCTGTTACATTCACAACCGAATAACTTGGTTTCCATGTCTGACTTCTTTCTGCAATGTAATCCTGTTGTGTTGGAATTAATTCATAGAATTTAGAACCGGTTCCTGAGTTTGCTTCAAAATAAACAGTACCCTGTGGATTTACAACTGTTCCATTTTTTACATTACTCTGAATAGAATAGCAATTATTCTGATCTAGATATGTATTCTTGTCTTCCACTTTTCCATAAGAAGCCTTATCGTATGCTGTATGCTGCTTTCCATCTCCCGTTAACTGATATGATCTTGAATATGTATGATCATGTCCCTGAAGTGCAACATCGATATCATATTTATCTAAAAGTGGTGTCAACTGTGTACGAAGAATAATTCCGTCAGAATCTGAGTGATCCTTACCAGAACCATAGATATCCTGATGGAATGTGGCAATTCTCCATTTTGCATCCGGATGAGACGCAACTGCCTTTTTAATTACATTTTCATGGGTTGCGCAATTATAGTTATTGGTATCTAACACAATGAAAAGTACATCTCCATAGCTATAATAATAATCAGTTCCAGCTGCTGTTTTTCCCTTTGTATATGCCTCATCACTGGTATTCTCAAAATTATTTGGATTATTAAAATGTTCCGAATAGCGTGCGCTTGTTGAATCATGATTTCCTATTGTCGTTGCAACCGGAAGAGAAGATAATGCATCTGCACTTAAATATCCTGCATATTCACTTTCATTTCCACTTGAATTAATCTGATCACCTGCAGAAATCATAAAACTTGCATTCGGATAATTTGCTACTGCATTCTTTAATACTTCATTCCAGTTATAAGCATCATTTCTTGCTGCAAGATTATCGTCTGCTGTTCCATTATCTTTCGAACTCATGGTATCGCCTTCTGAACTTACCTGCTTTTTGCTGGCACCAATTTGTGGATCTCCTACATAAAAGAAAGAAAAGTCCGAAAATGATTTTGTTTTATATGTCTTAACCGGCTGCCATTTTCCATTTTGAAATACCTGATAATAATAAGTTGTATTTTCTTTTAAACCACGCACTGTAACTTTATTCGAAAAATAATTCTTTACATCTTCTTCAACATTTTTCTTCTGTGTTCCAGAAAATTCTTTTGCATCAGATAAATCACCTTTTGTTCCTATTTTAACTTTAGGAATTTCCTGTGTTTTGCTATACCATGCATAATTTAATTTTGTCTCATCTTCTCCAGGAGTTAAAGAAACATTTTCATAATTCTTACTCGTCTTTTCCCAGTTTGCTTTAAAACTCTTCCAACTAGTAGATTCTTCTGATGCATCATTCCAATGCTCTGTTGCTGACTTAACCGGAAAATTTCCTGCTAATCCAAAAAGAACGGTTGCTGAGATTGCACCTGCTGAAATTTTAATAATATTCTTCTTCATTTTTACCTCCATTTTGCACCAATAGATTTTCTTTCTTTTCTTTAACATGCATGTTGACAGTGCTAAAACCAAAATAAATTTAGTTCTAACACCATCTTTTTGCATTATAAAAATCCCTTGTAAAATTTAGTTCTAAACAGAGGTAAAACATTTGTAAACATCCTGTAAAAGAATTACTTTTTATTTAGAATATGTCGGTTTTTCATTATCTCCACTATAATCAAACAGCCCATCATTTTTTTCTTCTAATGCCTTAATCATATGGAATGTATATTCATTATATGGAGTTGCAATGCCTAACTCTTTCCCCATCCGCATCAATGCACCTGAAAACATATCAATTTCTGTATGCCGCTTCGCATCAATATCCTGTAAAGTGGAATAACGTGCGGAAGACAAAACAATACTTCCATGTTTTGAATCTTCCCCTACTTTACTTAAATCAATTCCTTTTGCCTTTGCAATTGCCTCTAATTCACTGCGAAGTCCATCACTGATTGCTTTCATGTGAATACTGTCACTGTAACATCCCACTCCTGCTCCTAAAATTGCCTGTGGAAGATTATTACATACATTTAATCGGAATTTACTCCATATTTCTTCCCTGATATATTTCGTAGAGCGAAAATGGATTCCTGTATCTGTAAAAAGCTCTCTTATCGCCTGTACACGTTCGCTTTCATATGGTTCTAAAATTTCCCCAAATATAATTCCAATCGTTGTATCAGGATCAAACCAATAACCATTTTTCTCTTTGTGTGATGCTACTTTAATCAAAGAATATAATACATGTTCTTTTCCGATTTTTTCCGCTATCATCTCTTCACTGTCTACACCATTCATCAGACTCATAACCGTCGTATGGTTGTCCGTTACCATCTGAATCGTTTCTAATGCCTCTGGCAAAGCTCCATATTTTAACGAGACAATCAGTAAATCGATTCCTTCAGCTTCCTGTGGTTCCCATACCTGCAAAGGATACTTCTTCCCATTAATGACAATTCCATCCTGCCTTAATCGTATCGCCCGTTCTCCTTGTGCAATTACACCTAGTTCTATTCCCTCACGATGCGAAAGTCCCCATATGACATAAGACCCCACCGCTCCTGCTCCTAAAATTGCGACTTTTTTTATCTTCATTTTTAATTCTCCTTTTAGACATTCTCTGTGTATCTGCAATTCGGAAATCCGGTACATCCCCAGAATTCTCCATATCTTCCATTTCTCTTTTTTAGTGGTCGATTACACTTCGGACAGATTCTCATATTCGATGCCTTTGCTGATAAACCACTTCCTGTAAGCTCCTTTCCAAGCATTTCAAACACCCTCTGATTCATCCTGCAGTCCGTCAAAGCTCTGTGAGCACCTTCCGTAGAAATTCCATAATACTCTGCTAAATCTCCCAGGCGTCTATGTTTCCAGTCTGGGAAACAAATCTTGGCAATTTTTAAAGTATCTATGTAATCATTACTAATTGTTCTCCCATAATATCTGTTACAGTCCCGATAAAGAAACTTCATGTCAAAGCTTTGAATATTATGTCCTACTAAAATATCATCCCCAATAAATTCCAAAAAATCCTTTAAAACTACCTCAAACCCCGGTTCATTTTTTACCATATTGTCTGTAATATGATTCACCCTGCTGGCCGAATATGGAATCGGTCTTCCCGGATTTACTAATTTATTGTATTCTTCTACTATTTTTCCACTCCTTACTTTCACAGCAGATATTTCAATCACTTCATCATATGTACTTGAAATTCCTGTTGTCTCTAAATCAAATAATGCATAATCTTTTACATAACTATTTAACAGTCTTCCCGGATTATTTCCTAACATAATTCCTCCAATTGTACTTTTACTTTTTCATTCACTGTTTAAGATTTTTTTCAATTATACTGTCATGCACATGATCTGTCAATTTACCACTGACTGATAAAAAAGAAACATTTTCTCAGTAACTTCTGCACATACACATAATTATTCGAAACTTCACATATACTATCTAACAACGTAAAAAGAAAGAAGGTATTTATGAAAGTAAATTGGAAAAATTTAATCATTTCGATTGCAATTCCACTTGCAATTGGTGCATTATCTGCTTTACTAACCAGAAAAGGGATGAAAGATTTTCAAACGATCAATCAGCCACCACTTGCTCCTCCCATGTGGCTTTTTCCAATCGTGTGGACTTGTCTTTTCGTTCTGATGGGAATTGCATCCTATCTTATCATCCAGAGAGATTTTACCCTGCAATCGTTACTGTTTTATGCCCTGCAATTAATCTTTAACTTCTTCTGGTCCATTTGGTTTTTTAACTTCGGATGGTATCTCTTTTCTTTTCTATGGATTCTTTGTTTATGGGCTCTTATTTTAGCAACAACGATCTCCTTTTATAAAATATATAAACCTGCCGGGTATCTTCTTCTGCCCTATCTGTTCTGGGTTACCTTTGCAGCTTACCTGAATCTTGGAATCTACTTTTACAATTAAGTTTGTTTATTTTTCTGTTTTTTAGAAGTCTGGTCGTAATACTCTGCTTCCATCTTGCAATTTTGCATAACAGATACGATCAGACTTCCTCTAATAAAAACACCACTGCTCTATAAAAAAATTCCTGAATTTTCCTACCAGTCTTCATCTAATTCATCTATTGCATCATCCACACCATCTGCATAATCTTCATCGTCATCATATCTGTCATAATCATAATCCCCATCCATATATACATCATCATATCCGTCATCATAACCATCGTCATCTGAATCATAAGAATCGTCGTAGCTCTTTTTCTTTGAACCATTCCCATAAGAATCTGAAATCTCTCTACTATTTTTACTGTTACTTTCATAATGATATGTCGTACTTTCCAAAGAACGTTCTAACTCCTGATGAGTCGTTGAACTGCTATAAGAAGTCGTTCTATATGATGAATAACTCTTCCTGTCCGTCCCACCAAACAACAGGACTCCAAATGCTAACAATCCAATTCCAATTACAAATACCAGTAAATTCTCCATAAATGAATTCTTTTTCATTTGAATCACCTCTGCTTTAATAAAAACAAAAATCAGCTAAAAAGTTATCTATATTCCTCTACCAGTCTGTCAATTTCTTTTTTCATCAACTCTACCACTGATTCAGGTCCAACGAGTTTTGCGCCTTCACCAAGTCCAATTATCCAGGATAAAAACTGCGTACTTACTGCTACTTCAACATTGACAACAAATTTTTCATCATCAATACGCCTAAGCATTACCTCTTTTCCAAATCGATCTATCATTACTCCTGCCAATGAATTCTTACACTCAATCTGTACTCTTTCCTCTTTGCCACCATACATTCCAAACATCTTTCTGGTGTATGCTGCCATGTCAAAAGATTTAAATTCCTGCTGTCCTTCCCTTGGTTCATTTACAGATGTAATATGTAACATCTTATCTACTCTAAAATGCTTAATCATTTTCTTTTCATCATCATAAGCCACTAAATAATAATTTTCGTTATTCCAAGATAAAGCCCATGGACTTACTTCATACAACTTTCCATTGTGTCTTAGCTCCATTTCTTTCTCTACATTCCACTGAAAATATTGAAAGGTTATTCTCGAATTATCTGCTATCGCTGTATGAATCCGATCTACATTGTAATAAATACTTTCATTCATCGTCTTGACTCGTCCTGCTACAAATACCTGTCTGTGAAGCTGTGATGCTTCGTATTTACCAGCAAGCATTTCAATCTTTTTAATGAGTTCATTAGACTTCTTCTCGGTAATAAACCTGGCAGACTGAACAGAATCAACCATCAGCTTCAATTCAGCCAGTTCAAACTGTCGGCTTCCTACATAGTAATGGTAAGAATGATTTTTATGTATTCCGATAATATCTAAGCCATAAAGACGAAGACTCTCAATATCACTATACACGCTCTTTCGTTCCGCTGTAATTCCATACCTGGCAAGTTCTTCAATTATTTCCGGCATCGTAATACTATGTGCTTCATCCGTTTTCTCCAACAAAATGTTCATAAGATATAATAATTTTAATTTCTGATTCGGTGATTTAGCCATATACCCCTCCATTAAAACTTTCTATTCTGTATCCGACATATTGAGATATTTCTGTACTTATTTTGATTAAAATTTGGATATCAAAACACTCAAATATTAATCAAAATCGTAATCATCTACATCAAGTCCTGCATCTTCTAATGCCTGAATTCTGTCATCTTCATCCATCATCTCAAGATCCATACGGTCAAGTCCCGCCAATTCAAGATCTTCATTTCGTTCCTCTTCTTCATCCTCGGCTAAGTCATCATCAAGACATCCATCATCGCCAAATAATAACTTATGTTCCTCACTATCGGTACAAAGTGCCTCATATGCAAGCATTCTTTCTGTATCGTCTACTTCTCCATCACCATTTAAATCCATCCAATCATCAAACATCGTCGTTTCCTCCTTAAAATTTTTTAAAAATTACAATAATTTTGTTGCGTTAAGTTTTTCAATTAAAGGCCCTCTTTTTCTTTGTGATTATATAATAACAGTTTAGGTGTCCAATAAACATCCCTTTTTAAAAAATTTTCAGGTCCTGGTTACTGTTCAGACCGGTATCCATCCCATACTGTTTACGATTTTTTGTTTTTCACTTTCAAAGTTTTTAAATACTCTTTTCTCTCAAGTGGAATTCTTCTACTCTCGATTGCTTTTTGAATGGATTTGTTATGAGTCCATGGCTCTAATACCTGATTTTGTATAAAGGGAAGTGTTGTATCATATTGCTTTACCAGTGCAATACTAAAATACCATGCAATCGCCATCTTTACGTAAAACTCTTCTGATTTTACATTTGCAACCAGACGTAACATATCCGGTTCAAATGCATCATCTAAATAAAATCCTAATAATGTCACAATTCCAAAACGAATGGTATACACATGATCACTTTGCAACCATTTTTGTACTCTTTCATACACATAAGGCAGATGTTTTTTGAAGATTTTAGGAGAAAGCATATCACAGGTTGCCCAATTATCTACATAAGGCAAAAAACGTTCCAGTTCGGTTAAGAACGCTTCAATATCCTTAGGATAAAGCAAGGATAAAAGCACTCCATGAAGGTTATTTTCTTCATAGTAGTTATGTGGCAACTCCTGCAAAAATTCCTTTGCTTCCGGCATCTTTGCCACTTCTCTGGCATAACTTCGTAACGCTGGTGTACGGACACCAATGATCTTATCCAACGGGATATTCGGTATCAGTTTTGCATGAAATGTCCGGTAATTCTCATCTCTCAATTCAAGTAAGCCTTCTGTAATTGTATTCATTGTCTTCTCCGTCCTTCTTTCTTTTTCCTTCATATCCTATAGCAACAGTTCATCAATTAGCTTTCTCTATATCTGTGCTGCCACTTCCAGAATTATAATTATGATAACATTAATCACTTTAGCTAACAATACAGATATCACGAAAAACATTCAAAATAGTGCCTTATCAACCTAACATTTTCATCTGTCCATGTCCCATTATATGCCATCCTTCCATTTTCTAAAAAAAGAAAGGAATCACAACATCGCTCTACTAATTCTAGATCATGGGTGATAATCAGCTGTGTTTTTCCTTTTGTCGAAAGATCATTTATCATTTCTGCCACAATTTCCATATGATGATAATCTAATCCACTGGTTGGCTCATCATATATAATCAGGTTCTTTTCTGATGCAATTGCACTTGCTACCGCCAGCCTTTGCTTTTGTCCACCGGAAAGTGCCATGGGATGGCTTTTTTTATACTTTGACAGTTGCATCTCATGCAACAGACCATTTATTTGATCTTCCTTTTCTTTTACTTTGTCAAAAGGAATACCTAACGTAATTTCTTCCTGTACACTTTCCGAAAATAACTGATGATTGACATCCTGGAAGACCATATATGCAAGCTTAGACAATTTCCGTCCCTTGTATATCTTTTTACCAGACAAAATTTTTCCTTTGCATTGCTTCATTAATCCACATATACATTTTGCAAACGTGCTTTTCCCAGCTCCATTATTACCTAAGATAGCGACAACAGATCCTTGGGGTATCTGTATCTCTGGGATTTCTAATCTCAGGCCATTCTGATAGGAAAATTGAAAGTCTTTGAATATATAATTTTCTTTATTTTCTATTTGTTTGCTTTTAGGCACAAAGGAATTTCCATACCGAAGTCCCCGAAAATGAAATTCCTGTGGAGACCATTTCCAAAAACAATTTGAAGCAATATCTTCCTGTATCCTTCCGTCTTTAAAATACAGTACTCTGTCTACTAATTCTTTCATCCATGAAAGACGATGTTCTATAATAAAAATAGTTTTCCCTTTCTTTTTCCACTGTTCAATAACAAACTTTAATTCCCTTATTCCCTGAATATCCAGATTCGAGGTGGGTTCATCTAACACAATGATATCTGACCCTGACATATGAACAGCTGCACAAGCTATTTTTTGCTTTTCTCCTCCTGAAAGTTCTAACAAACTTTTTCCAAGTAATTTTTCTATCTGAAAAAGCTGAACAGTTTCTTCAAACCGTTTCAAAATTTCATCTTTCGATAAACCAATATTTTCACAACCAAATACCATTTCCGTATCTGCAAGTAATGTATAAAACTGCGATTTCGGATTTTGAAATACTGAACCCACATGTTCTGCCAACTCGTACATTTGTATTTCTTTTGTATTCATTCCTTCAATCATTACAGTTCCACTCATTTTTCCCTCATAATATATGGGAATCAGTCCATTGATTAACCGACCAAATGTTGTTTTCCCACTTCCAGATTCTCCGCACAGTAATACTACTTCTCCTTTTGATATTTCAATTGTGATATCTCTGATTGCATTCTCATTTTCTGTATTCTCATAAGTAAATCCCACATTCGCTATTTTTATCATTTTAAAACTCCATTTCTTTCTCTTGTGCTAATGATACAAATTGTAATAAGCTTATCTAATTTCCCCAAATTTTTGTATAAATATAAGCAAGAATTAGAATCCCACAAAAAACAAATACCAAATAATCCTGAATCCTATATCCCATAGTACATACATTTGTCCTCTTTTTTGGTGCATCCAGTCCCCTTGTCATAGCAGAAGCTGCCAATTCATTTCCAATTTGTAAAAGTTCTGTAAGAAATGGAAGCATCTGATATTCCAGCATTCGAAACGGATGTCTGATAGAGCCAATTCCTCGTAATTTCATTGCATTTCGAATCAATCCATATTCTTCCCTCATGGCTGGGAAAAAGCGAAACATTACAGAAACAGGTACTGCTACTTTTTTTGGAATATGAAATCCATCCATTGCAGCAATAAACTCGCTGACTGTTGTAGACGAAATAAGGAAACGAAACATCACTAATCCCGGCAGTAACTGCAGAAATATAGCAGCCAAAGCTACGATCAGTAATTTCACCCCTGCCTTCTCTCCCACATTCACTGAATTCTGTAAAACAAAGCAGCCTAAATACATCATCATATAAAATATTGCTGATCCTGTCTTTTTTAATATAAAAAGTGCCGCTATTGGAAGTATGTATAAAAGCGGAAGAAAATATCGCATAATTCCATTATGTTCTCCCGAAAACATAAGAAAAGAAGTTGTCAGACAAAGTATGATTTTTGTTCTTGGTTCTAGATATAATTGCCTTAATGAAGGTTTTGTATCATACAATATCGATTTCATCAGACTAATCCACTCCTTACAAAATGTTTTTTCAATACTGTTTTTCCGATTTCTCCTCCAAGAAGGCCACCTAAAAAAGCAGAAAACATAATCAGGGGTATCATCCATGCATGTGAAAAATATCCTGTGATAGTATTCATATAGTCCTGTCCATAGTAGGCTACCTTATCAGCCATCTGTTTTTGGGAAAGAGATGCAAATTGAATAATATTCGCATTTGCTCCTACGCAGCAGACTGCATAACTGACCATTACCCACCTGCTGCTTTTATATTCACTCTTTTTTAAAATAACTTCTGCAATCAAGGCACATACAATTCCCGCTAATAATGTCCAGATTCCCACACCTGCAAGTGTCAAAATTCCTCCATAGATCAGATACATAATAAGAACCATGCCCTGTTTTTTTATTTTCGTAAAATATAGCATCATAGGTATTCCAAGAATGATAGAGCTCACAAATGGAATCTGCATATTGATAGCCGGTATAAATCCAAGTACAGCCGCAATAATCAAATTAAAAACAAAATAAACTGCGGAGAAAATTCCAATGTTTATCATATCTTTTCCATTTAATTTTGTTGTATTTTTATTCATCTTTTCACTCCATTCTTTATATATTTACTTTCCATGTAAGACTTTCATTTTGTAACTGATATAACTTCTGATATAGTCCCTTTTGTTCCATAAGCTCCTGATGTGTCCCCTCTTCTATGATATTTCCATCGTCTAACACAACGATCTTATCGCAGTCAACAACAGACCTTAATTTATGTGCAATAATTAAAACTGTCTTATTCTCTATTAGTTTTCCAATTGCCTGTTGAATCTTCGTTTCATTTTCCGGATCAATACTAGCGGTACTTTCGTCAAGAAGTATCACCGGTGCATCTTTTAAAAATGCCCTTGCAATAGATAATCTTTGTCTTTCTCCTCCTGAAAGTGTCTTTCCGTTTTCTCCAATAATTGTCTGATAGCCTTCCGGAAGTCTTGTAATAAAATCATCACACGCCGCCAGCCTGGCTGCTGCATAAATTTCTTCTTCCGTAGCCTCTGCTTTTCCAATCCGGATATTGTTATATATGGTATCGTTAAATAAAACCACATCCTGAAAAACAATAGAATAATTACTTAGTAAAATTTCCGGAGAAATTGTTTTAATATCAATTCCTCCAATACGAATATTTCCTTGATTTACATCCCAAAAACGTGCAGCTAACTGTGTAAGTGTACTCTTTCCGGAGCCGGATGGTCCTACCAGAGCCGTAATCTCTCCCTGTTTTGCCACAAAGGAAACATCATGTAATACTTCTTTTTCATGATATCCAAAACTCACATGATCAAAAGTAATATCAAATTGATTCATTTTCTGAGATGTTCCGCCCTGTTCTTTTTCTTCTAGAAGTGTATGAACCCGTTCTGCACTTACTAACGAAGCAATAAACTCTCCCAAATGTTCACAGGCACTGCTAAATGGTTCGTAAATTCTAACTGCTACATATAAAAATATCAAAAATTTAAACAATGATATTTCCCCCGACACTAACAATTTCGATCCGAATATAATTACAAATCCTAATCCGATTCTCATGACATTATAAGAAACGGAAATACTAAGTCCTGCCAAAAGTTCATAAAGAATTTGACCCGGAATCGTGTTTTTTATTTTTCTTTTTAACTCTTCCTGATATTCTCCTAACATATCTGTTGTCCGCAAAACCTTAATATTCTCAAGATATTCCTGAATTCCATCACTTACTGCCAGTTTCTTATCCCTGTTTTTCTTATTGGTTCCCTCCGACATTTTTTTCGATAATGCCATGGCAAGAACTGCAACCGGAAGACAAACTGCAAGACATCCTGTCAATCGAATATCATAAAAAAGTAAAACAACCAGTGTTACACAGCCGGTAATAATCCCACTAACTAATTCTGCTGCTGTCTGTGCTAAAACATGCGATACAGTCTGTACATCATCCATAATCACCGATGTCAGATCACTTAACTCTCTTTTTCCAAAAAAGGAAAGCGGAAGATTACGAATCTTATCTGCCAGTTTCATCCGAAGTTGATATTCTTCTTTTCCTACTGTCAGATATTCCTTGTGATATGCAATTTTGTATGTTACAAACATGACAAGAACTACCAAAAATAAAACTATGACCATAGGCCAAAAAGGAAGTTTATCATAGCTGCCTTTAAAATAACAATCCAACATCCTTTCACTTACCCAGGCAAGTGAAATAACCGGTAGAAATGTTGCCAGTTGAAATAACGAAAGCCATATAGCCGCTTTCAAAATTGTTTGTGTTCCTTCTTTACTTAAATGAAATATTTTATGAAGCACTTTTTCCACCTCCAATCTTCCAGGAAACACTGCTTTCATATTCCTGGTACATTCTTTCATAAATTCCTTTTTGGGCAATCAATTCATCATGTGAGCCCTGTTCTACAACTTTCCCTCTTTGCAGGACAAGAATCTGTTCTGCATTTTTGATAGTCTGCAGCCTATGTGCAATCATAAGGACTGTCTTGCCTTTTAACAATGAATCAAGTGCCTTTTGAATCAAAAATTCATTTTCGGCATCTGCAAATGCAGTCGCTTCATCTAACAAAATAACCGGAGCATCTTTTAAAATTGCTCTTGCTAAAACAATTCTCTGCTTCTCTCCTCCTGATAAATAAATTCCCTTTGTTCCAATCACCGTATCCATCCCATTGGGCATTTTTTTCAAAATATCATTACACTGTGCCAGTTTCAATGCATTCGCAATTTCCTCTCTCGTTGCATCCGGCCGATACATGGATACATTTTCCGCAATCGTCATTTTAAACAAATTTGTATCCTGAAATACAATGCTTACCTGTTTCATCCAGTCCCAATAACGGATATTTCGAAGATCAATACCGCCAACGCTTACCCTTCCCTCTGTCACATCCCAAAAACGTGCAATCAGATTAGCAATGGTACTTTTTCCACCTCCTGATTCCCCAACTAATGCTGTCACAGTACCAGGCTTCATAGTTAATGACACATCCTCTAAAGCAGTGGTTCCGTCTTCATAAGAAAACGAAACATGTTCCATTTTTATTTCATAATCTGCCGGAACTTCTGTTGTAACTGCTTCTGCTAATGGTTTCTCACTTAAAATATCTTCCACCGCTGTCAAGGATGCTTTTGCAAGCATCAGGTTTGAAGAACTGTGCATCAATTTTGTCAAAATAGAGGCAACTAACGGAATCAAAACAGCAAAAAACATAAATGTCATAATAGTTTTCTCGACTCCATTTCCTAAATTGAATAAAAGAATGCCTCCCGGAATCAAAAAGAAAAAAACAGCATTGATAATCGCTGTATAAGCACTGTATGCATTTTCCATTGATAACGAATACTTCGTCATAAAATCCGCATAATCTTTTACTGACTTCCTGTATCGCTCAAAAGAATCTGCGGTCTGTCCAAAAGTCTTTACCACTGTAATTCCCCGGACATATTCGGTTGCTGCATTTCCAATATTTTCTCCTGATTTCTGTACCTGCTGCACAAACCCTTCACTCTCTCCCTTTAACATGGATGCCAGAAAAAAGAATCCCATTAAAATTGGAACCAGACAAATACATGACAATCTCCAGTCATAACGAAACATAAATACTAAAAATGCTACCGGTAAAACCGCCGACTGCACATAATCCGGTATATGATGAGCAATTAATATCTCAAGATTATCCGTATTTTTTTCAATCACTTTTCTCTGTACCCCACTCGGATGCAATGTATGATAACCCAGCGGTAATTCTCCCAGATGTTTTATTACCCTCATACGAATTCTTGCAACGGTATGATATGCACTGATATGGGAACATAAAAGTGCCAGTCCATAGGTACCAAATCCCATTCCTACATAAAAAACCGCCTGTTTCCCAAGCCCTGAAAATTCCTCGAGATTTAATCCTCTAAAATTTTCCTTCGAATCAATCAATAATTTTGCTACATGATATACGCAAATATAAGCTTTAAAATTTATAATAGCTGCACTACCTGCCAGAATCGCTGATAATAAGATGGTAATGCGAAATGCTCCTGCGTATTGAAAAAGCTTTCTGAATACTTTCGTTTCTTCTTTCACCTTTGTTTTTCCTCTCTAATTTATATTAGTTATAGCTAACCTATGGATAAAAAAAATTATTTTAATTTTAATATATCCGCCCATCCAACATCAAAGAAATATTTTAATTCTCCGATATATATAGCAGCCTCTGCTTTCTCCATTTTATGCATAACCGGTTCAAATAAACCAAACAAATACGAACTTATTAAAATATGAATCGTCCTCTCATTCGCTTCATGACCATTGATAACTGCCTTATGGCCTGTTTCCTCCATAAAACGAATCGTTGACTGTTCAAGAATCTCTACTAGTTCATGCATATAATTCTCATAAGAAGACCCGCCTGCACATGCAAGAAGTAATTGGAATATATCAAAATGTTCATATATATACTCCAGAAACGGATTATTATTCCCGACATCTTGCAACGCATTCTGTTCCTGCTCACTATGCGACTGCTCATGAAAAGACTGATTCACCTCAATCAAATTCTTCTTAAACTCCTCAGCAACCGGACGCACCAGTGCACAAAAAAGTCCATCCTTCCCTGCATACCGGTTCTTCAATGCTCCCCATGTTACACCCGCTTTCTTGCAAATAACATTTGTAGAAGCCTTCTCATATCCTTTGGATAAAAATTCTTCTCTGGCAGCCTCTAATATCTTCGGATCTAAACTCCTGTCTGATTTTGCCATTCCATTCAACCTCCTCTTTATCGATAGTGCTACTATCGGTAGTGGTGCTATCAATATAATATAAACAATTTACACTGTCAAGAAAAACCCGCATTTCCTTCTTGAGAAAATTTTCGATTAAAAAAACAGACATCTGACAATGCCTATATTTTCGTTAAAGGAAAAGCAACCATATGTTCGTTTATTACAACACCTTTTTCATAGTATAACTACTACATCTTAAAATTTTATCGAGAAAAAACAGTTGTTTTTTCTTTTTTTTCGTAATTCTCTGTGCTAAACTAATTACGAAAAAACATAAAAATTGCAACTATAAAAATTTATATCAGGAGGAAACTATGGTAAAAATAGATTTAATCACCGGATTTCTTGGTTCCGGAAAAACAACATTTATCAGACAATATGCCAGATACCTGACTGGCAGCGGCAAGAATATCGGTATACTCGAAAACGACTTCGGAGCTGTCAATGTAGATGCCATGTTATTGCAGGATATTCTTGGGGACAATTGCGATTTAGAAATGGTGGCAGGTGGATGTGATGCCGATTGCCACAGGCGAAGATTTAAAACAAAGCTGATTGCCATGGGAATGTGCGGATATGATCGTGTCCTGGTGGAACCATCCGGAATTTTCGATATGGATGAATTTTTTGATGCACTTCACGATGATCCTTTAGACCGTTTTTATGAAATAGGAAATGTAATTACCATGATTGATGCCGGTTTAGAAACTAAACTTTCTGATGCTTCTCGTTATATTCTGGCATCACAGGCGGCACAGGCAGGAACAATCATTTATAGTCATATGGACCAGGTTACAGATGCACAGCTACACAAGACTCAGGAATATGTTCTAGAATCCCTAAAACAACTACAATGCAAAAATCTTTCTAACCTTCTTTCGAAGCAGATTGTAATACAAAAAGATTTAAGCAGCTTAGATGAGAACGATTTTAATCTTATTATGTCATCCGGTTACAATAACGCCGACTATACCAAACTGTGGTTTGATGACCAGAAAACCTACGACAGCCTGTATTTCATGAATATGGATTTTACGGAAGATTTTTTAAACCAATCCTGCCACAAGATTTTAAACGATACTGCCTGTGGCAATGTATTTCGAATAAAAGGGTTCCAGAAACTCCCGGATGGAAACTGGCTTTCCATTAACGTCACCCATGAAAAAACTGAGATCCTTCTAGTTCCTCAGGGACAGGCAGTTCTAATTATTATTGGTGAAAACCTAAACCAGGAAGCCATTGAAAAATATTGGGGTAAGTCTAAGGGGCCTTTTTAAAATTTGCAGTTCCCGACTTCCATTGATATAATCATTGCATGGGTGCTACCATAACGGTAGGCGGTTAGTCCTTCTCCAGAGGTTGCTGAGTGCCAATGGCACTCGTTTAGCAACGACCGAAACGGAGTGTAGACCTGTGACCCTCTGATTACATAGAAACCCGCAAGGGAATACAAGGAAAGGAGGGGTAAGCCAATGGGTATTGTGGACTTTATTGCAGTTGTGAGCTTCGGCATCACCTGCTTTTGTGCCGGATACACATTCGGCAAGGATCATAACAAAGCACAAAAATAACCGCACTGTCTGCAAACTAAGCGGTTACTTTTGTAATCAATAAATATGTGGACTAACCATCTATCGGTAGTGCTCTTTTTCTATAATCATATCAGCACGCATCTATAAAATGTCAAAAATTTTCTTCCTTATATCTGACATATTTTAGGAACGACCTATTTTCATAGTTATATGCCAAACAGACAATAGCGAGTCTTTCGTTATGAGGTTCACGCTAATTACTAGCACAAAACCCTTGTTTGAGCCCGCAGGGCGAGTTTGGGCGACTGCTGGTTAATAGATGCGTGAACCGAATAGAAAACGCAGCGTGTCTTTTGGCATATACTATGAAATTTCAAATTGTTTTACTCTAATTCAAATGCCCCGGTATACAACTGGTAGTATTCTCCCTTTTGGGCAATTAATTCTTCGTGATCTCCACGTTCTTTTATATGACCATGATCTAATACTATAATCACATCTGAATTTTTTACAGTGGATAGTCTGTGGGCAATTACAAATACGGTTCTTCCCTCCATGAGTGCATCCATTCCCCGCTGAACGATTGCTTCAGTACGGGTATCTATGGAAGAGGTTGCTTCATCCAGGATCATTACCGGAGGATCTGCTACTGCAACTCTGGCAATGGAAAGCAACTGTCGCTGACCTTGTGAAAGGTTGGCTCCATTTTCTGTTAGAAGTGTATCGTATCCTTTTGGAAGACGGTTGATAAAATCATCTGCCCCTGCAAGCTTTGCTGCTGCAACGCATTCTTCATCGCTGGCATCTAATTTTCCGTATCGGATATTGTCCATTACTGTACCTGTAAAGAGGTTTGTTTCCTGAAGTACAATTCCAAGGGAGCGTCTTAAATCATCTTTGCATATCTTATTAATATTAATTCCATCATAACGGATTTTTCCATCTTCTATATCATAGAACCGGTTAATAAGGTTTGTGATTGTGGTTTTACCGGCACCTGTGGCACCTACAAATGCAACCTTCTGTCCCGGTTTTGCATACAATGAAATATTATGAAGAATTGTTTTTCCTTCTTCGTAAGCAAAATCTACATCAAACATTCGAACATCTCCGGTAAGCCTTGTATAAGTAACACTTCCGTCTGCCTGATGTGGATGTTTCCATGCCCAGATTCCTGTTCTTTCCTGACATTCCACAAGCTGTCCGTTTTCTTCTTTTGCATTTACAAGCTTTACATATCCCTCGTCCTGCTCTGGTTGTTCATCCATCAGGTCAAAGATTCTTTCTGTTCCCGCAAGTCCCATAACTACGGCATTTACCTGCTGAGATACCTGGGTAATGTTTCCAATAAACTGCTTGGTCATATTTAAAAACGGAACTACAATACTCACGCAGATTGGCATTCCTGACAAACTTAAGTTTGGTGCTCCGGATAAAAGTAAAATTCCTCCTACAATCGCAACTAAGACATACAATACATTTCCAATATTATTTAACAATGGTGCAAGGATATTTGCATTTCGATTTGCTTTCCTTGATTCTTCGTAAAGTGCATCATTTAACCTGTCAAAATCGGCCTTGCTTTCTTCTTCATGACAGAAAACCTTAACTACTTTCTCTCCATTCATGATTTCTTCCACAAAACCTTCTACTTTACCAAGTGCCTGCTGCTGACGGAAGAAATACTTAGAAGAACTTCCTCCTACAACTTTGATTACAAACATAATGCAGACAACTCCTATCATAACAATCAGTGTCAGCCAGAAACAGTAATATACCATAATGCAGAAAATAGTAAACACCGTTACTGCGGCAATCAACAGGTTCGGAAAACTCTGTGAAATCATCTGTCTTAAGGTATCGATATCATTGGTATAGTAACTCATGATATCTCCATGATTATGGGTATCAAAATATTTAATCGGAAGTCTCTGCATTCCGTTAAACATTTTTTCCCGGAGATTTTTCAGGGTTCCCTGGGTAATCACTGCCATCAACTGGCCAAATACAAATCCCGCTATCAGTGAAAGCACATAACAGAATGCAAGAATTCCTACCAGTCTTATAATTTCCAGGCGGATATCTGACCATGATCCATTCTTCCAGTTACTTTCCACAACACCGATGATTTTCTGCATAAATACCGTCGGAACCGAACTAATTACAGCATTAAATATAATACATACAATCGCTACCGGCATCATTACCGGGTAAAAAGAAAACATGGTTTTCATAAGTCTTAAAATAATGTTTTTTCTTTTCTTATTCTTCAATCTGATCACCTTCCTTATTCTGGGAAGTATAAATCTCCCGATAGATTTCATTTGATTTCAGCAATTCCTCATGGGTTCCAATCGCATTGATTTGTCCACCTTCCATAACAATAATGCGGTCTGCATCCTGTACGGAAGAAATACGCTGTGCGATTATAATCTTTGTAGTCTCCGGAATATACTCCCTCATGGCTTTTCGAATCAGTGCATCTGTCTTTGTATCAACCGCACTGGTGGAATCATCCAGAATAAGAATCTTAGGCTTCTTAAGTAACGCTCTTGCGATACATAAACGTTGCTTCTGTCCACCGGAAACATTTGCTCCACCCTGTTCAATGTAAGCGTCATATTCCTTAGGAAACGTGGAAATAAATTCATCGGCACAGGCAAGCTTACAAGCCTGAACTAATTCCTCATCTGTTGCTTCTTTATTTCCCCATCTAAGGTTTTCCTTAATGGTACCAGAAAACAAAATATTCTTCTGAAGTACAACCGCTACCTGATTACGCAGACTCTCGAGGTCATATTCCTTTACATTCAGTCCGCCCACCTGCAAGGTTCCTTCCGTCACATCATACAGTCTTGAGATTAACTGAATCAAGGAGGATTTCGATGAACCGGTACCTCCGATAATTCCGATGGTTTCTCCTGAACTGATATGTAAATTAATGTTCTTTAACACTCTGTGCTGTGCTTTTTGAGAATATTTGAATCCTACATTTGTAAAATCAATAGAGCCATCTTTTACTTCATAAACAGGATTTTCCGGATTCGAAAGGGTACTTTTTTCTGAAAGCACCTCAGCAATTCTCTTTCCGGATTCCTCTGCCATTGTAATCATGACAAATACCATAGACAGCATCATCAGACTGCTTAACATCATAAAACTATAGGTCAGCATGGAAGACATCTGTCCTACATCAATAGATGCCCCATGGGTGCTGATAATGGTATAGGAACCAAAACTTAACACAAATACTCCGACAACATAAATACAAAACTGCATAAGAGGATTGTTCACTGCCAGAATTTTCTCTGCTCTGGTAAAATCAGCACACACATCCTCTGCTGCTGCATCAAATTTTTTCTGCTCATAGCCTTCACGAACGAAAGACTTCACGACCCGCATTCCCTTGATATTTTCCTGAACAGATGCATTTAATCTGTCGTATTTTTTAAATACCCTCTGGAAAAGGGGCATTGTCTTATAAATGACAAAGGCTAATCCTGCACCTAAGATTGGAATTACAATTAAGAAAATCCACGCCATTTTTCCACCCATGACAAATGCCATAATAAAGGCAAAAATCAGCATAAGTGGTGCACGAATAGCAATTCGGATAATCATCATATATGCATTCTGTACGTTCGTCACATCTGTGGTCATTCTCGTTACCAGGGAAGATGTCATAAATTTATCAATATTTTCAAAAGAAAATCCCTGGATGCTGTAAAATAAATCTTTTCTCAAATTCTTCGCCAGACCACAGGATGCCGTAGCTGAAGTCATTCCAGCCAAAGTACCAAAAAATAACGACAATAATGCCATCACTACCAGAAAAATACCGTACTCAATAATTTTTCCCATTGCACATCCGGCCTTTATCTCATTTACCAGACTAGCTACATAGAACGGAATGATACATTCCATAACCACTTCTCCTATAATAAGAAAAGGCGTAATAATCGAAACTTTTTTGTACTCCCGAATGCTCTTTGCAAGTTGCTTAAACATAAATAAACCTCCGTTTCCAAAAAAAAGTAGCATTTATCAACTGGATTTACGTGATAAACACTACTCGTTTTCCTATTTTTTACCTTACATAAGGCTATTTTTATTATAAGGATTTTTTATCATTAAGTCAATACCAATTCCTTATTCAAGAACTCCACAACATTCAAAATCATTGTCTACATAATTTGCCAATACTCTTACTTTAAACTTTCTCTGATTACACATTGCATTTGCCACACCTGTTACATCTAAGTCCTCCGGCAACACAAACTTAATACAATTTACCTGAACATCCCGGCAACCTGATTTTGTATGTGCCGGAATTGTCATAATCTTTACGCCACGTTTCTGCTCTCTTCCCTCTGCGTCTGTTTCCGTAATAATCATAGCCAGGGCAACCCGTTTATACGGTCAGACATTTTTAATTGTTACATTTACCGAAAGAATTCTTCCCAGGTCTTCTAGCATCACATCACCTGCACGAAAAACGATGGCATTCTGGCAGCCTGAAAATGTGATTTCTTCGGCCGGTGGGCAGACTTTTTGAATCACAACATCATCACACTCCACTTCCTTTTCCATTGGAAAAATCTCTTCCTTAGACTCTGTGTTTTCCACTAATAAAATCTCCTTTATCATTCTTTTCCCTATATTATATGTCGAATTTACAGTTACCTTGTCCCTATGTTGTATTTCCCACGTAATTATGTTATCATTTTCCCATGAATGACAAAAGCAATCTGGTGATATGTCAAGCTAATTTTTTAAATGATTTTGATATGTATTTCAGAAAAAAGGGTAACTTTAAT
>CAKRHW010000012.1 GCA_934339365.1 uncultured Lachnospiraceae bacterium
ATAGTGAAACACATCCTTTCTAAATAAATATTTTAATGTGTCGCACTTTTCGTGTCCACTAATTTATACTAACATCAAATCTGTATATGGAAGTCCCACATTGCTATTTTCTGTTTCAAAATCTTTTTTTCTAATTCTATATGAAACTCTTTTTCTAAACCTTGTTTTAACTCTTTTAAAAACTTTGTTTTACTACCTCCATTGGGAAATTCCACAAAGTATAACCCTGATGTTTTAAAATAATTAATCTGTTGATTTAATGTTCTCAGAGTAATATTCAAATTATGCATATGGGTATTTATTTTACCAATTTGGTTCTTATCTCTTGTATCTTTTGAAGAAATAAAAGATTCACTATCTTGTATTTTCCCCTGAACCGTTTTAAATGACTTTCCTTTTATATTTTTAAAGTTATCAAAATAATTACTTTCTCCTGATAAATAAATAAATTTAGCTACTTCATTGCCACTATCTTTATCATCTGTCAATAACGAACGCACTATCTTTGCATTATTCTTATTCGCTACTTCCTTCAATAATCCCATGTTCCACCAGCTACTTGTGCCGCTGATACCGGAACTGCTGCTATAGCCAATATTGTTGCAATCATTAATGTACTAACTGCTCCTTTTAACTTATTCTTCATGTTGTTTTCCTCCAATTCTTTGATAATCTTCCAAAAAACAAAAACAATTTTTATTTTCTGATAAATTATCATCTGTGCTTTGAAATAGTAATTTTTAATAACAGAATATACTTATATTATACGATTCCTTCTTTCATTAATCTCTAAATTTTTATAAATATATTATTTGTTATTACAATGCATGTAACATTGACATTTATACAATATCATTACTTTTTTGAAAAAGCTACTTTCCTTGTCTAACTTACCATTTTTTTGTTTTTTTATCCTAATAACATTTTCATTGCAAAAATATTTTTGACATTCCAAACAAATAGCAAATATAATCATGTTCATCCACCTTCTTATAATGCCTTACGAATCACATTATGGAATTGTATAACCCTCGTAACAAAAATTAGGTTGAAGTGTTACAAAAATGCTTGTCCACAACAAAATATAGTATCTGATATTCTAAATAATGTCTTAAATCATCAATCTCGTGGTGTATTATAAAAAGCAGGACGCGGTAGCTATTCTTTAGCTGCCGCGTCCTATTTTTTATTCAAGGATATTCCTTTCACGATATACTTTTACTGCTGCTTAAAAAATTGTTTTTCTTTTTTTCTGGGCTAAAAATTCCATTAATCATTTCCATAAACATCCCTTTAACTCTTAATAAAAATAGTAAAACCATCTCTGTCATTCTAATCAAATAAAAACTAAATTTGTTCGATTCCTTTTATTCCAAGTTCATGATGTTCTGTATCCATTTGGGTTGTTTGGTATCTCCTCATAAACCTATCTCCACAAATCTTCATAATCTTCCGGTAAAAAGCGGTGATAAATAATATGGCAGCCTTCATCCTTCAGACAATAATAATATGGATCTTTCTCTCCTTTAAAATAAATTAAAACATCAAATTCATCCTTATCTATATGCTTTATAACACATTCATCCTTTTGTGACTCAAACAGCTCAAAGATCTGTTGCATTGTCGTATCATGCTTTGCTATCAGTTCGACTAATTGCCTGATAAATTCATTTTCTTCCATATGCATGTGGACATATTCTGATGCTTTTTCTGGTAAAGTAACACAAAAACGATCCCCTTTATGCGAACATTGAATATCTCCATATTTTTTTCTCATCTGATCTGGCAATCCATCTAATATCTCCTGCATTTCTTCTGCCGATGCATTGCTCTTAAAAAAATGATTTAACGAGCTTAATGGATAATAAAACCGGATACTCTCCTTCCTGTATCCTAATTTTGCCTGTTCCTCTTTCATCAGATCAACAAGATTTTGCTCTAAAACTTTATAATCTATCATTTTATTCCGTCCTTTTCCTTCTTTTTTCCGATTCATTATAACATATATCAATCTTTTGTTCAGCAATTTTACTTATTCCCATCAAATCCATCTGTAAGAAAAAGAGACAGCCTTCTGACTGTCTCTCTTCCTGCTTATTCTTCACGTTCTATCATAAATATTTCAGTTTGGTATTTTCCATCTGATTCCGTTACTGACATTTTAGCCTTATTCATTCATGCTGCTTAACTTCGCGGCCTGATCAGCTGCAATACATCCATCTATAATCTCATCTAATTCACCATCCATGACCTGCTCTAAACGGTGTGTTGTGAACTTAATTCGATGATCGGTACATCTTCCCTGTGGGAAATTGTATGTTCGGATCTTTTCTGAACGATCTCCGGTTCCAACCTGGCTTCTACGTAATGCTGCTTCTTCTTCCTGCTTCTTCTGCATCTCTAACTCATATAATTTAGCACGTAATACTTTCAAAGCTTTATCCTTGTTCTTCAGCTGTGATTTCTCATCCTGGCAGGAAATAACAATTCCCGTTGGAATATGTGTCAGACGAACTGCAGAATCCGTTGTATTGACACACTGTCCACCGTTTCCTGATGCACGAAAGACATCAAACTTACAATCATTCATATCAATCTCAACATCCACATCTTCTGCTTCCGGCATAATTGCAACCGTTGCTGTTGATGTATGAATACGTCCGCCACTCTCTGTTACCGGGATTCTTTGTACACGATGTGTTCCACTTTCATATTTTAATTTTGAATAGGCACCCTGTCCGTTAATCATAAATGTTACTTCTTTAAAACCACCAAGTCCATTCTCATTCACAGAAATCATCTCGGTCTTCCAGTGATGCTTTTCTGCATACATCGTATACATACGATATAATTCTGCTGCAAACAGAGCTGCTTCGTCTCCACCTGCTCCTGCACGAATTTCAACAATAACGTTCTTATCATCGTTTTCATCTTTTGGTAATAATAATACTTTTAATTGCTGTTCTAACTCTTCTACACGTTCCTTGGCTTCGTTCATCTCTTCCTTCGCCATCTCACGCATTTCTTCATCATTTTCCTCTTCAAGAATCATCAGTGAATCTTCGATCGTCTGCTTCTGATTCTTATATTCCTTATAAGCTTCCACGATTGGCTGCAAATCGCTCTGCTCCTTCATAAGCTTGCGGAAACGATTCTGATCATTTACAACATTCGGATCATTCAATTCCTGCAAGATTTCATCAAATCTAACTAAAATATCATCTAACTTATCAAACATTTCTAAACCTCTTTCTTTTCTTCTAATCAGTTTTTCTCACTGTCTTTTAGTCCCTGCTTCCAATTACGACCCGGTCTAACCCCGGCAGGTCTTTTATAACCTGTATTCTGGTAAACCCATTTTCCTCTAAGATGTTGCTGACATCTTCCGCCTGGTCAAACCCGATTTCAAAAGCAAAGCAGCCATTTTCTTTTAAATGCGACTTTCCCTTAGCGACAATCTTCCTATAGAATAGCAGACCATCCCCTGTTCCGTCAAGTGCAAGGTGCGGCTCATGCTCTCTTACTTCAGGTGCAAGAGTCTCAATTACTTTCGTTGGTATATACGGTGGATTCGAAACAATCAAATCGAACATTCCTTCTACATTTTCAAATAAATCACTTTTTAAAAACGTAACCTCTGCATTTAAATGGTCTGCATTTCTTTTCGCTACTTCTAGTGCCTGCTCTGAAATATCTGCCGCAGTCATCCGACAGTGTTCCATATTTTTCTTCAATGAAATTGCAATACATCCTGAACCGGTACACAAATCAAGCACCTTCGCATCTGGCATATGCCCAAATCTCTTCAGGCATTCTTCCACCAGAATCTCGGTATCTTGTCTCGGAATCAGCACATTGGAATTCACTTCAAATTCCAGTCCATAAAAAGACTGCTTTCCCGTTATATACTGTACCGGAATATGTTTCGCACGTTTTGCGATTCCATCATAATATCTGCGAACTAAACCATCATCTGCAATCTGATTCATTTTCAGATAATATTGCGACTTAGGCATGTCAAAAACATCTTCAAATAATAGATACGCATCCACAGCAGCTTCTTCAATGTCATTGTCCGTTAATGTTTTTACTCCGTTTCTCAATACATCGCTATACTTCTTCATCTTCTAATTTAACACCATTTTCCCTTAAATATTCTCTCCAGTCATAGACCGCTTCCACAGCCTCAATAGCGACCTCAATCATACTGTCATCCGGTTCTCTTGTCGTCAGATGCTGTAAAGCCTTTCCCGGCGCACTGATTATTCTGACAAATAATGAATCCGAATTACCGGCAATCCGTATAAATTCATAGGACACACCCGCAATTACCGGCATCAATGCAATTCTTAACAAATACTGAACCACAATATAATCTGAACGAATACATACAAAAAAAGCGATACTGATAATCATAACCAGAAACATAAAACTAGTTCCACATCGCTTATGAAAACGTGAACTGCCACGTACATTTTCAACGTTCAGAATCTTTCCCGATTCAATACAATTAATACATTTGTGCTCTGCCCCATGATACATATAAGTTCTCTTAATATCTTTCATTAATGAAACGAACCACAAATAAAACAAAAACAAGCCAAGCTTCACAAATGCCTCTACAACCGAAACAGCACGTCCGCCAATCAGCCCTAACTTCTGCCTGAATAAAAAATCTGCGATAAAATATGGCAAAATCATAAAAAGCCCTATGGAAATCAAAATCGATACAAATACTGTAAGAGACATCACCACGCTTTCTGCTTTTTCACCAAAAATCTTCTCGAAAAATCCATCCGGCTCTTCTGTCTCTGATGTATCTTCCTCTGTCTCCTCATCATAGAAACTTGCTGAATATGACAAAGTCTTAATTCCTAATACCATAGAATCAATAAATGCAAATATTCCCCGGATAAAAGGAAGCTTCGTAAACTTCTTTCCTTTTCCCACTCCTGTATAATTCTCATGTACATCAAGTGCTATCGTCTGATCTGGTTTTCTGACGGCAACAGAATACCGATCTTCACATCGCATCATAATTCCTTCTAAAACCGCCTGTCCGCCAATCTTAGATGGATTCTTTAGTTTTTCAGCCATCTATCCCTCACTTTCTCAAAAATACCTTTTCTTACCTCTGTACTCCACAAAAGGCCTTATATTCTACGAATAAATTTCTCTAAAAAAACAATGAGGCTAAGACTTGCATCTTAACCTCACAAAAAATGTCTTATTTAATTCCGTACTTACGATTGAACTTATCGATACGTCCACGTGCAGAAATAGCTTTCTGCTGTCCTGTATAGAATGGATGACACTTTGAACAGATCTCGACGTGAATATCTTTCTTTGTTGAACCTGTTGTAAATGTGTTACCACAGTTACATGTTACTGTAGCTTCATAATAATCTGGATGGATACCCTGCTTCATCTTATTCACCTCTTTCAAAAACATTAATACTTCATTGATGTGCGCAAGCACATCTTATACGAGCTTGCTCTCACAAGTTATTGCTAATTTTAAACAGCTTTGATATTGTACCATATTCTATAATTATTAGCAAGACCTTTTTCTATTTTTTTCACGCAATTTTATAGTTGAATTTTCTGAATCTGATCAATGAATTCCTGATTGTCTTTTGTTTTATAAAATAAATCAATGATACGCTCCGCAGATTCCTCTGCTTTCATTCCATTTGTTGCTTTTCTCATGATATAGGAAGCTTTCATTTCCTCCGCTGTCAGCAGCAAATCTTCCCTTCTCGTACCTGATTTTAAAATATCGATTGCCGGGAATACCCTTCTTTCCTGTAATTTACGATTCAATACCAGTTCCATATTACCAGTTCCCTTAAATTCCTCGTAAACAACATCATCCATCTTACTTCCTGTCTCAATCAAAGCAGTTGCTAAAACAGTCAGTGAACCGCCCTCTCTCATATTTCTTGCTGCACCAAAAAACCTTTTTGGCATATGAAGTGCTGCCGGATCAAGTCCTCCGGATAAAGTTCTTCCACTTGGTGGAACAATCAGGTTATACGCTCTGGCAAGTCTCGTAATACTATCTAGCAAAATCGTAACATCCCTTCCATGCTCCACTAAACGCTTCGCACGTTCAATTACCATCTCCGACACTCTCTTATGATGTTCTGGCAGCTCATCAAAAGTCGAATGAATGACTTCTACATTCTCCCCTTCAATCGCTTCCTTAATATCGGTAACTTCTTCCGGACGTTCATCAATCAACAAAATAATCAAATGCATCTCCGGATTATTATTCGTAATCGCTCTGGCAATCTGCTTCAGCAAAGTGGTCTTACCAGCCTTAGGCGGAGACACAATCATACCTCTCTGTCCCTTACCAATCGGCGAAACCAAATCCACAATCCGCATTGCTAAATTGCTCTTTCCACCCTTTGACTCTAAATGGATTCTCTCATTTGGAAAAATTGGCGTTAAATCCTCAAAATTCTTTCTTCTTGAAATCACATCCAGCGAATATCCATTCACAGATTCCAAAAAAGATAATGCACCAAACTTATCCGTCTCTCTCTTCGCACGAACATGTCCCTTTAAAATATCACCCGTCTTCAGATTAAACCGCTTAATCTGTGCCGGTGAAACATAAACATCATCATCTCCAGGCAAATAATTCTCACATCTGATAAAACCAAATCCATCCGGCATAACCTCTAAAATTCCATTCGCTTCTATCACTGCCTCCTCCTGTCTCGCTCCATCCTTTCTAACATGATTCTCCATAGGTCTTTTCTCCGATTCTCTGTCTAGATGATTCTCCATAGATCTTTTCTCTGATTCTTTGTCTAGATGATTCTCCATAAATCTTTTCTCTGATTCTTTGTCTATATTATTTTCCATAGTTTTTTCTATATTGTTTCCCATATTATTTTCTATTTTCTTCTCTATTTTTCTTTCTTCACTTTTTTCTTCATTTCTTTCTTTACGGCTGGTCTTTTCCTGCTTCTCTATCCCTGCAGCTTCTAAAATTGCATCCACTAACTCAGCCTTCTTCAAAGCTGATATCCCCTTCACACCTTTTTCCTTTGCAATTTCCTTTAGTTCCTTTAACTGTAGCGTAAGTAATTTTTCTCGCACCACAAAACTCCTTCCTAAATATGCATTTATCATTTATTCATTTTGTAAACCGACATATCATTTCATTCTTGCTATTGTAATCTATCATTCGTGGAATTAATGTTGAATTGTACGATGTCAGAATCAATGCACTTCTTCTAACATCATTTTATACTAATAATTAGATATTTCTTAGAACCATAGAACATAATATAATTTATTATACTACATTCTTTCTAAAAATGATAGTGTTATTTTTCCCTTCGTATGATATAATCAGTGATATAGTCAAAAAATGAATTTTAAGATTGGAGGATTAACATGACGACAAACGAAAAAGCACTTGCTCTCCACGAAGAATGGAATGGCAAAATCACAACAGAATCAAAATGTAAAGTAAAAAACCGCGAGGATTTAGCACTTGCCTACACACCTGGAGTAGCAGAGCCTTGCAAAGTCATTGCAAAAGACAAAGAGGCCGCCTACAAATATACAATCAAATCAAATACCGTTGCAGTAATTTCTGATGGAAGTGCTGTCTTAGGTCTTGGAAATATCGGTCCATATGCTGCTATGCCTGTTATGGAAGGAAAAGCCGTTCTTTTCAAAGAATTTGGCGGAGTAAATGCATTTCCAATCTGTTTAGATACACAGGATACCGAAGAAATCATTCAGACCATCATTAACATTGCACCTGCTTTCGGTGGAATTAACTTAGAAGATATCTCCGCACCACGTTGTTTCGAAATCGAATCTAGACTAAAGGAAGTCCTTGATATCCCTGTTTTCCATGACGATCAGCATGGTACAGCCATCGTAGTCCTTGCAGGAATCATCAACGGACTCCGCGTAACCGGCAAAGAAAAAGAATCCTGCAAAGTAGTCGTAAATGGTGCAGGTTCCGCCGGTGTTGCAATTACAAAGCTTTTACTTACTTACGGATTCCAAGATGTAACCATGTGTGACATCAATGGTATCATTTCCCCAGAAAGCAAAAACCTGAACTGGATGCAACAGTCTATGACCGAAGTAACCAACCTTTCAAGAAAAACCGGAACATTAGCAGATGCCCTCGTAGGCGCAGATATTTTCGTTGGTGTATCCGCACCAAATATCGTAACAGCAGAAATGGTAAAAACAATGAACAAAGATGCCATCCTATTTGCAATGGCAAATCCAGTTCCAGAAATTATGCCTGATATCGCCAAAGCTGCAGGTGCCAAAGTCGTTGGAACCGGTCGCTCAGACTTCCCAAATCAGGTCAATAACGTAATCGCCTTCCCTGGAATCTTCAAAGGAGCCCTAGAAGGTCGTGCTACACAAATCACAGAAAAAATGAAATTAGCAGCAGCACTTGCAATCGCAGGATTAGTCAGCGACGAAGAATTAAACGAAGATTTTATCCTTCCAGAAGCATTCAATCCAGTTGTTGCAGATACCGTTGCAAAAGCAATTATCGATAATATCGAATAGAGATTATCATTCAATAAGGACGCAGCTTCAATGGTTTGCTTCTTTCAATATGGACGCAGCTTCAATGGTTTGCTTCTTTCAATATGGACGCAGCCTCTATGGCTTGCATTCGGACACAGCTCTCGCTTTGCATCGTTCACGTAGCGGTCACATACGATTTGAGTTTCGTTTCTCTCCCTCAAATCTAGTGCCGACGTGAACTACACAGTCCGAATTGCAATTCCATTGTGGCTGCTGTTTTATTGGAAGAATTTACGATTTGTCTCATGCTTCTTCTGTTGAAATAAGATTCCATACATAGATTTCTTGACCTAAAACATATTCTATTTCAAAAATTTTATTCAGAAACATCAAGCATAGTTGTTTCAAATCAGCTCCCCTCCGTTTCAATTACACAGATATAAAATATGCTGATTATAAAAGCAAACAATAGCGAGGCTTCCGCTTTGATGACTGCTCTTGCTTCCGACACAAAGCACATGTCTGAGCCCTCCGGGCGAGTTTGTGCGACTGTCGGATCATAAGCGAGCAGGAATCTGCGGAAACGCAGCGTGTTTGTCTTATAACAGCATATTGATATCGTCCTAATTGAATACATAGCGTGTCTTCTTATAACAGCATATTGATATCGTCCTAATTGAATAACCTAGCGTGTTTTCTTACTAGTCTTCTTTGCTTTCTTCTTAGTATCCTTCTTCGTCTTTTTCTTGCTAATCTTCTTTGTTTTCTTAGTATTTTTCTTCGTCTTTTTCTTACTAGTCTTCTTTGTCTTCTTAGTATTCTTCTTTGCTTTCTTCTTACTGTCCTTCTTTTCTTCCTTTAACTTTGGAACGTAATCTTTTATCTGAACGTCTTTGCATTTTGTGCAACGGTAAATTGTATAACCGCGTTCTTCTGTTGTCGGAGGAATGACTTTTGTCTTTTTATAATTGTGTCCTGTACTTGGCAGTATTTTAGTGTTTATGGCTCCGCAGCCTGTACATTTATCAATTTCGACTCCCGGAATTACGCATCCGGCCTTATTGATTTGCTGGATTTCGTAGGTATGTTCGTGTAGTTCTATCTGAGTTAAGCCATTTTGGTCTACGTATTTTTTCCCTTCTGAATCTGGAGAGCAATAAAATGAAATGTTGTGATTTATTTTTATCCGGAACTGTGATTTGATTTTGTAGCCTAATGCTTTCTCGCCAATCGCCGTAATGCTGTTTGGAAGTATGACACGTTTGAAGTTATTGCACTGAAAAAATGAACAGGCTCCAATTTCCACAATTTTCTCTGGCATGGTTGTCTGCATTTTCTTACAAAACGCAAAGGTACTGTCTCCAATTTTGGTAATGGAATTCGACATCGTTACCTGTTTCAAATGAATGCATGCAAAAAATGTTGTATCATTTAATTCTGTTAATGAATCCGGAAGTTCTATTTTTTTCAGGGAACTGCATCCCAAAAAAGCTCCATTACCGAGATATGCCAGTCCTTGTGGCAGATTGATTTGTTCTAATTGCTCGCAGACAATAAATGCCATATCGTCAATTTTCGTCACACTTTCCGGAATTTCTACATTTTGAACCGTTTTGCACTCTGCAAATGCACTTGGTCCGATTTGTGTGACCTGTTTTCCATCTATCGTCTGTGGAATTTTTACATTTGCAGATGTTCCCTGATATTTTACTATTTTTATTCCCCCATCATCGCTTGCTTCATATTGAAAGTCCTGTATTGCATCGATGTTTTGCGCATAAACCCTGACTCCACACAAAGCAAAAAAAATCACACTATAACATATCCCGGCCCATATTTTTGTTTTCATTTTTAAGGCCTTCTTTCAATTTTCAATTTTTTATTTTTCGATTCCCTATTTCCCCTTACTCAGTTTACGAATGATATCGATATAAATCTCCTGACTGGTATCTTTCCAATTCTTACACATTTCTTCTGCTTCATTTTTCGTTGCAACAGATAATTTCACTTCAATCAACGTAGAATCACCCTCTTTTACCTGACAATGCACTATGTATTCTCCTGTTAAGGTTCGATAACAGTCCGAAATCGTTCCTACTTCATTTCTAAGCTGGTACTTATTGTTCATTAAAAACATTTCCACATCGTCCTTCATCGGACCTGGAATTTTATTTCCGAAGAATTCCAAAGTTTCAAGCCCCTGCACAGTAATATGATAATACGATGCACTACCTGCCCGCTCTACACTAAGCATTTCGGCATCGATTAATTCATTGATTGCCTGCTGAATCTTAAAATAGTCTGTGTACTCCTTTTCCAGAAAAAAACCAGAAATCTGTGCATTTGTCAATGGAAAATCCACGCGATTCAACATATACAATATCACTAACTTATATAGGGTTGCTGAATCCATTGCCATAATCAAACCTCCTTTTTCTTCTTATACTCTCTTACTCTTTCATTTCTCTTCTTTCGTGCCTTATCTTTTATTCTTTATTTTTATCTTCGTCCCTTATTTTCATTCTGTTTCTTCTGTTTTTTATATCTCATTCTGCATCTTTAGTTTTCTGATGCTTCTTCGTAACCAGATACCTGCTCAATATATTGCCAGATTTCTTCTCGTCCCTGTTTTGTCAATGCTGAAAATGGGAAAATCTTTGTCTCCGGCAATACATTCAGTTCCGTCCGAATCAGTTTGAGCTGCTTTTGCAACTGGCTTCTTTTAATTTTATCTAATTTAGTGGCAATAATGACAGGTTGATATCCATTTGCAACAATCCACTGATACATCTCTTTATCATTCGTACCCGGAGCATGCCGGATGTCAATGAGCAAAAAAACTGCTTTCAATTGCTTAGACTGATGAAGATAATTTTCTATCATTCTTCCCCACTTTGCCTTAATTTCCTGCGAAACTTTTGCATAACCATACCCTGGAAGGTCCACAAAATAAAGATTTTTATTGATGCAATAAAAATTAATGGTCTGTGTTTTTCCCGGTTGCGAAGAAGTACGGGCAAGTGCCTTACGATTTACCAGTCCATTAATTAACGACGATTTCCCGACATTTGATTTTCCTGCAAATGCAATCTCCGGATAACCATTTTCCGGAAGAGTACTTGTAATTCCACAGACTGTTTCTAATTCTACTGATTTTAGCTTCATAATAATATCATCCCCTTTTCTTCTAATCTATCTCTATTCGGATTATACGGGAAGAATTGCCTGTGCTAAAACTTCTTTCATCTGACTTACAAAAACAATCTCTAATCCATCCTTGATTTCGTCATCAATTTCTGCAATGTCCCGTTCATTTTCTTTTGGCACTAACACCTTTTTCATTCCAATTAATTTTGCTGCAAGCACCTTTTCTTTTAATCCACCAATCGGCAACACTCTTCCACGAAGCGTAATTTCTCCGGTCATTGCTAAAAGACAGTCTACCGGACGTCCCATAACTGCGGAATAAATCGCCGTAGCCATTGTAATTCCCGCTGACGGACCATCCTTTGGTACCGCTCCTTCCGGTACATGAATATGTATATCATGCTCTGCAAAATAGCCGCCCTCAGACTCGTCCTCGCCAATTGGAAGTCCCAGACTTCTAATATAACTAAGTGCTGTCATGGCAGATTCCTTCATTACATCTCCTAACTGTCCGGTCAAAACAAGTTCACCCTTGCCTTCCATAACATTTACTTCTACCTCAAGAGTAGTGCCACCTACACTCGTCCAGGCCAGTCCGGTTACGATACCAATTTCATTTTCCTTCCGTCTTTCTTCTGGAAAATAAACCTGCTTACCTAAAAATTTCTCCAGATTTGCTTCCGTTACCTTCACAGATTCTGCCTCTTTTTCTATGATTTTTCTTGCAGTACGTCTACAAATCTGCGCAATCTTTCTCTCTAAACTACGTACTCCGGCTTCTCTCGTATAATTGTTAATCATTGCAAAATAAGCCTTTTTCTGAATACTAAGCTGCTCTTTTGTCAGACCATTCGCATCTAACTGCTTTGCAAACAAATGCTCTTTTGCAATATGAAACTTCTCATTTACCGTATAACTGCTAAGCTCGATTAATTCCATACGGTCTAACAACGGCTCTGGTATCGTCTCTGTTGTATTTGCTGTTGCGATAAATAATACTTCCGATAAGTCAATAGGAAGTTCAATATAATTATCACGAAATGACTGGTTCTGCTCTCCATCTAATACCTCTAATAAAGCCGCAGCCGGATTTCCTTTATAATCACTTCCAATTTTATCAACCTCATCTAATAAAATCAATGGATTTTTCGTCCCTGCCTGCTTTAATCCTTCCGCAATCCGTCCAGGCATTGCACCAATATAGGTCTTTCGATGTCCACGAATCTCCGCTTCATCCCGTACTCCACCAAGGGAAATCCGAATATATTGTTTCTGCAGTGCTTCTGCAACAGAACGTGCAATCGAAGTTTTACCAACTCCTGGAGGTCCTACCAGACAAATAATCGGACTGCTTCCCTTTCCTTTTGTCAATGCACGAACTGCCAGAAACTCAATAATTCTTTCTTTTACTTTCTCTAAGCCATAATAACTTTTATCTAGAATCTTTTTTGCCTTCTTAAAATCCTGGTTATCCTGACTCATATGATCCCAAGGCATCTGTAAAAGAGTCTCTATATAGCTTCGAAGCACTCCACTTTCTGAAGAATTTGGTGGAAGACTTTTGAATCTGCGAATTTCCTTCTTGATAGCCTCTTTGATTTTTTCTGAAGCTTCTAACGCATCCACTTGTTTTTCAAATGTTTCTGCATCATTTTCGCTATCATCGTCTCCTAATTCTTCATGAATAATTTTCAGCTGTTCCCGTAAAATATATTCCTTTTGGTTTTTATCCACTTCCTGTTTTACTTTTTCCTGAAAATCCTTGCGAATCTTTTCAATATCCGTCTCATTTGCTAACCATTTGGTTAAAACATGATACCGTTCTTCTAACCCATTTGCCTCTAAAAACTTCTGTCTCTCATAATAGGACATAGGAAGATTAATCGCAAGTTCCGTCATGAATTTTTCCCATATTTCTTCCTGCATCATATTCTGAAATACTTCTGAAGGAATCGGATTTGAAACACTCTCATAAGCCTCAAAAAGATTCTTAAGTGTCCGAAGATAAGCCTGTTTTTCCACATCCGAGAATTCTTCCTGCTGTTCTTCAATTTCTAAAACCTCAAACTGCAAAGTATCCTCTTCTTCTCTGCAGCTTATCGCACGTGCACGTGTTTTTCCCTCTATCAGAACACGAACAACATCATTTGGCATCTTCACAAGCTGCTTAATCTCTGCAACTGTTCCAATTTCATAAAGCGACGCTAAAATTCGTGCCGATTCACTTAACTCAATGCCTTGTGCCTCTTCATTTATAGCTGGTCCATGTTCATTTTTTGTTATAATAAATATATTTTTCCCATGAGCCATTGCATGCTCAATCATTTTAATCTGATTCTTCTTACTAAGATCAAAATGAACGATCATCTCTGGAATCAGGCAAATATGTTCTAAAATAACTCCTGTTAACTCAATAATAATTCCTTTTTCATTTGTTTTGTCTTGCATACCTAACCCTTTCCTTCATGCCATAATTTAAAATGCAGCATTATACCCCATAGAGTGATATAACGCTGCATACCTCTTTTCCCGATGTCCTCTATCAACTATGCCTATGCACTTTCGCCTTTGTCAGCTTTCTTCGCTGCTCTTTTAATCTTAGCATCTAAAGATTCATCTTCATATATTAACTTTGGTTTACCCTTCTTCTCTACAGCATCCTTTGTGATGATGACACGTCTCACTCCCTCATCCGAAGGAACTTCATACATAACATTCATCATTGTATCCTCTAAAATAGAGCGAAGACCACGAGCTCCTGTCTTTCTGTCAATTGCTTTCTTCGCAATCGCTTTTAATGCATCTTCTTCAAAATCAAGCTTCACGCCGTCAAATTCAAATAACTTTCTATATTGCTTGACCAATGCATTCTTAGGCTCACGCAAAATACGAACCAATGCATGCTCATCTAAAGACTGAAGTGTTACCGTAATCGGCACTCGGCCAATGAATTCCGGAATCAAACCAAACTTCGTTAAATCCTCCGGTAAAACCTTTGAAAATAACTCGTCAAATTTTGTCTCATTCTTATCAACGATAGTAGCACCAAATCCAATAGAACTCTTCTCAGTTCTATGCTGTACAATCTTCTCTAATCCATCAAACGCACCACCGCAAATGAATAAGATATTCGTTGTGTCAATCTCAATCATTTCCTGCTGTGGATGCTTTCTGCCTCCCTGTGGAGGAACATTTGCAACTGTACCTTCTAATATCTTAAGAAGTGCCTGCTGTACACCTTCACCTGAAACATCTCTGGTAATGGAAACATTCTCAGACTTCTTTGAAATCTTATCAATTTCATCAATATAGATAATTCCATATTGTGCTTTATTCACATCATATTCTGCGGCCTGGATTAATTTCAAAAGAATGTTCTCAACATCCTCACCAACATAACCAGCTTCGGTAAGTGTCGTTGCATCTGCAATTGCAAACGGAACATTCAACATCTTCGCTAATGTCTGTGCCAAAAATGTCTTACCGGAACCGGTCGGACCTAACATCAGAATATTACTCTTCTGCAATTCAACATCTAAACTTCTGCCTGATAAAATTCTCTTATAATGATTATACACTGCAACAGAAAGCACTTTCTTTGCTTCATCCTGTCCAATAACATAATCATCAAGGAATTCCTTAATCTCTTTCGGTTTCATAAGATTAATATCAAGATCTGTCTCAGCATCAAAGTCCGCACTCATTTCCTCATCAATAATCTCAGCACACACTTCAATGCAACTGTCACAGATAAAAATATTTCCCGGTCCGGAAATCAGCTTGCGAGTCTGCGACTGCGTTCTTCCGCAAAAAGAACATCTAATTACATCATCCATTCCTTTTTTATTCGCCATATTACCTCCATGCTACACCATATAGCTTTCTTCCCATATGTTCCAAATCACATTATTCTTCTATGCAATGACGCATATGTTTTATTCCTTATTTGTTATTTAAAATAATCTCATCGATTAAACCATAATCTTTTGCTTCCTGTGCACTCATCCAATTATCTCTCTCTGTATCAACAGCGATTACATCAATTGGCTTACCTGTATTATTCGCTAAGATCTGATTTAACTTTTGTTTTGTCTTTAAAATATGTTCTGCAGCAATGCTAATCTCTGTTGCCTGACCCTGTGCACCGCCTGATGGCTGGTGAATCATAATCTCGGCATTTGGAAGAGCAAATCTCTTGCCCTTTGTTCCACCTGAAAGAAGGAACGCACCCATACTTGCTGCCATGCCCATGCAAATAGTTGACACATCACACTTAATGTAATTCATAGTATCATAAATTGCCATACCATCTGTGACAGAACCACCCGGGCTATTAATATAAAACTGAATATCCTTTCCAGGATCCTCTGATTCAAGGAATAACAACTGAGACACGATTAAATTCGCAGAAACATTTGTTACTTCCTCTCCTAAAAAGATAATTCTCTCTTTTAATAATCTAGAATAAATGTCATAGGAACGTTCTCCTCTTCCTGTCTGTTCAATGACATAAGGTATATAAGCCATGTGAAACCTCCATTTCCCTATAAAATAATACGATTCCCTTATATAGTACTTATGGGAGTAGAACATCTCCTGTCCTACTCCCTAATCCTCTGGTTATTGTATGACCTGTCACTCATAGCAAATTATCATTCCCGATCATACACTAGTTATTGCTAATTACTCTGCATCCTTGGAATCCTTAGCTTCTTCTTCCTTCTCTGGTTCAGCTTCTACAGAGTTCTTCACGATGAAGTCAGCTGCCTTCTGAACAGCGATATCCTTCTTCATGCTCTCTCTCTCAGCATCACCGATCATCTCTTGTAACTTCTCAACTTCCATCTGGTACATAGAAGCCATCTTCTCGATTTCCTTATCGATATCATTCTTAGTTACCTTGAATGCTTCCTTAGCTGCAATTGCCTCTAAAACCAATCTGCTCTTAATTCTCTGAAGAGCCTGTGGCTTCATGTTCTCCATAAGCATCTGAGGTGTCATTCCTGTATACTGTAAATAATGATCGATTGATAATCCCTGTGCCTGAAGATTCTGAGCGAACTCATTAATCATATTACGAACCTGATTATCAACCATCTTATCATGAATCTTCATCTTAGAAGCTTCGATAATCTTTGTTAAAGCTTCGTTCTCTTTTGCATTCTTAGCAGCCTTAGACTTACGATCTGCAATCTGCTTCTTAATGTCAGCCTTGTATTCCTTTAATGTCTCAAATTCTGAAACATCTGCAGCAAATTCATCATCTACCTTAGGAAGTTCTTTATACTTAATCTCATGAACAGTACACTTAAATACTGCTGGCTTTCCTTTTAATTCATCAACATGGTAATCCTCTGGGAAAGTTACATTGACTTCCTTCTCCTTACCAATCTCAGCTCCAACTAACTGATCTTCAAATCCAGGAATAAACTGTCCTGAACCAATGTTAAGAGGATAATTCTCTGCCTTACCGCCATCGAAAGGTACTCCATCAACAAATCCTTCGAAATCAAAGACAATATCGTCACCCTTCTTAACTGCTCTGTCTTCTACAGAAACAGTTCTTGCGTTCTGCTCTCTAACCTTCTCTAATTCTGCATTCACATCTGCTGCTGTAGCCTTAGCATCCTGCTTAGCTACCTCAATACCCTTGTATTCGCCAAGTTCAACTGTAGGCTTTAATACAACTTCTGCTGTATAGATGAAATCCTTGCCCTTCTCCATCTGAACGATCTCAATGTCAGGCTGTGCAACGATCTCTAACTTGCTCTCTGTTGCAGCATCCGGATAAGACTGATTCACTAACTGCTCTGCAGCATCATCATAAAAAATCTCTGGTCCATACATCTTCTCTATTAAATTCTTAGGAACCTTACCCTTTCTGAATCCAGGTACGCTAATGTTCTTCTTTTTCTTCTGGTATGAAGCATCAAGTGCCTTCGCAACTTCATCGGCTGCAACTTCAATTGTAAGTTTCGCCATATCGTTTTCTAAATTTTCAACTTTCTGTAAAGTCATTGTATAATTCCTCCTTGAGAATATATCAAGAATTCATCCGAATTCTTTTCTTTGGTTTCAAACATCATATCACTACTGACTATGACAGTATATCATTATAGCATAGTCAATTCCACTTGTCTACTAATTCTTAAAACAAATCTGTCTTGCAATCTCATCTGCCTTACCCTCATCACATAAAACAGTAATGATTTCCAATCCCAAATCAATACTTGTTCCTAATCCACGCGAAGTAATCATCTTTCCATCTCTTTCCACCTTATTCGTTGTCTTCTCCGCTCCAATCAAATCACCTTCTAATCCAGGATAACAAGTAGCCTTCTTTCCTTTTAACAGACCCATTTTCCCATAAATTGTAGGAGCTGCACAAACAGCTGCAAGATACTTTCCTTCCTCTGAAAAAGCCAGAATCTCTTTTCTTAATGTCTCACATGCTTCTAAATTCTGCGTACCCTTCATTCCACCTGGCAAAAAGATCATATCTGCCTTCTCAAAATCAACATGATCAATTGTCTCATCACAACAAATTGTCACATTATGACTGCTTACAACCTCCAGTTCAGGTTTAATTGAAACAATCTCCACTTCAATCCCTGCACGACGCAAAACATCTACAACTGAAAGACCTTCCACCATCTCAAAACCATCTGCAAAAAAAGCTAATACCTTACTCATTTCTTCATCCTTTCCGACCTTATTTCTCTTTTCGAAATACTATCATCTGTTTTTTCTACGGGTATTATACTACAGATTTTACGAAATTTCTAATATTTCTTTTCTCAAAAGACTCCCCTTTTAATAAGCACGCTGCTTCAATGGTTTGCATTCGTCACGTGCTTTTTCTGATAAAATAAGATTCCATTCATAGACTGCTTTACCTAAAACATATTCTATATTTCAAAAATTTCATTCCTAAAACCAATCATTCAAACACAACAATCATAACTCTTTCGAATCAGTGCCCCTCTGTTTCCATTTCACAGATATAAAATATGCTGATTATAAATGCAATGTTTAAAATAGTGAAATATATGCTATGATAATTACATAGGAAATCTCATTCCTAAATCTGTGCAATTGAAAAACACCCATTGTTTTTTCAAAATGAAAGGACTTTTATCATGGAAATTGAACGCAAATTTTTAATCAAGCAGCTTCCCGTCAATCTTTCTGACTACTCTTCTCATCTGATCGAGCAGGGATATTTATGTACACAGCCTGTTTTACGAATCCGCCGTCAGGATGATTCTTACATTTTTACTTATAAATCCAAAGGAATGCTTGCCCGCGAGGAATATAACCTCCCTTTAACTGCCGAATCATATCAGCATTTAAAAGCGAAAGTAGATGGCAATCTTATTTCAAAACGAAGATATCTCATCCCTCTTAATGAACATCTGACGGTAGAACTCGATGTTTTTTCGGGTATGCTAGAAGGATTAATGTTTGCTGAAGTAGAATTTAGCAGCGAAGAAGAAGCCAATGCATTTATTGCACCCGACTGGCTCGGTTTAGATGTAACATTTGATAAACGTTATCATAATAGTTATCTTAGCACATTACAGGAAAATGAAATCTTTTGGAAATAGTGTAGGGTATTTTCAATATAGACGCAGCCTAATGGCTTGCATTATTTCAAGCTGGTATTATCGGAAGAAGATGCAATTAGGTTCGTATTTATAGAATGCTTTACCTAAAACATATTCTATTTTAAAACTATGATTCAGAAACAACAATCATAGTTGTTTCGAATCAGCTCCCTCCGTTTCCATTACACAGATATAAAAATATGCTGATTATAAAAGCAAACAATAGCGAGGCTTCCGCTTTGATGACTGCTCTTGCTTCCGACACAAAGCACATGTTTGAGCCCTCCGGGCGAGTTTGTGCGACTGTCGGATTATAAGCGAGCAGGAATCTGCGGAAACGCAGCGTGTTTGTCTTATATCAGCATATTGTTATCGTCCTGTTAAGAAAACAAAGTAGCCTTCTTATATCAGCATATTTATATCGTCCTGATTGAATACTTAGCGTGTCTTCTTATAACAGCATATTGCTATCATCCTATCCTATTGATTCTGTGTAACTTCAAACAATGCATCGTATTGTTTAAACTGGTATGCATACCCCTGATGTTTATCAGCATTCTTAATCTCTAAAGCAACCGGTTTCCAATCAATCTGTATCGCCTGTGGAAGATGATTGTCTTTCCGAATCCAGATATGTACCGGAATTGACTTACCCTTAAAATCTACAAGCATCTTTTTCCCCTTGAGATACTTCTTGGTAATCTTCTCGATATTAGAACTGTCTATCTCTCCGGAAAGTTTATAGACTGCCTGTTCGTCTCTCTTCTCTTCTGTTACGTCTGAGAAGTTTGCCGCATATCCGTATATTTCTTTCACAAGGGCTGTACAGTTTTTGAGTTTTGCCTTCTTGTTGTCTTGCTTTTGTCTCTTTACTCCTTGGATATCAACGGTACAATCCACCTGATAGGTCAGGCTGCCTGAAAACTTTACTGCATCTGTTATCTGCTCATTAGCTTTTTCTAGAACTGTGGCTGCCTGAATTGCCGTTGTCTCAGTTTCTGTCTGTTGTCTTCTTATAATCTTATGACAACCGCTCATAGAGAGTACCATACTGCCTGCAATTACTACTGCTGCCAATTGTCTCATACCATAGCGATATCTGAATCTGCATTTCATCTTTTTTCTTTGTTTCATCTTGCTTCTTTCCTAACTTCACAGTACTTTTACTTTGTAGGAAGTACACTTAATAATTCTTCTAACTTTCTTCTTACGTCAGCTGTCATCTCAGCATTCTTAGACTGTGCTTCTTCTAATTCATGCTGTAACTGTGTAGCACGATTGCGGTCTTCTAATGCCTTTGCATCACTTGCAGCTGCTTTCGCTTCTGCATCAATCGTCTTCTTCGACTGTTCTGCCACACGCTGTTCTGCATCCAACAGCTTCTTATTAATATCAAGAACCTGCTGTTGTGTCGTATTGATACGTTCTGTAAGCTCTGCTTCCTTCGCCTCCGCAGACTGTACCTTTGCTTCTGCTTCCTGAAGCTTTGTCTCAGCCTCTGCTGCAACCTTCGCAGATTCCGCTGCTTTTGATTCTGCTTCTGCTAACTTCTTCTCGAATTCAGCCTTCGCTGCCTTCTCCTTCTCATTCACTTCCGCTAACTGTGACTGTAGCTGCTCTACTGCCTTCTTCATCTGAACCAAAGCATCGGTTGCCTGTTTCATCTTCGCATCCTTCTCAGCTGATGCCTTGTTTACTTTCTCAAGTTCACCCTCTAATTCTGTAACTCTGCGATCTGCCGCTGCAAACTTTCTCTCCGTTGCATCAAGAAGTCTCTTCGCATTCGCCATCTCAGCTATCTCACGCTGTTCTGCCTTCTTAGCTTCCTCAGCTTCTTTCTTAGCTGCTTCCGCCTTTGCTCTGGCTGTTTCTTCTTTTGCTTTCGCTTCTGCTGCCGCCTTCGCCTCTGCTGCTGCTTTCGCTCTGGCATCTGCATCTGCCTTAGCCTTCGCTTCCGCCTGCTTCTTGGCATCCGCCTTCGCCTTTGCTTCCGCTTCGGCCTTGGCTTTTGCCTCTGCTTCTGCCTTCTTCTTCGCTTCTGCCGCTTCTCTGGCTGCTTTCTCCTTAGCCTCCATAGCCTGCTGACGTTCTACTTCCTTAAACTTCTGCTCAACTAAAGCCGCTGCCTTTGCAGCCTCTTCTTTTCTTCTTCTCTCAGCTTCTTCCTTCGACAACTGTGCACTCTGTCTTGGATTTGCAACTGCCTGCTGTGTACTTGTATTATTAGAAGACTTCTTCTCGCTCTCCATCTGCTTATTAATCTCTTTTGCAAGCTTCGGATTCTCAGCGATTTTAATCTTCACCATATTCTTAATATTCTCAATGATAATACCGCCAACTTCCTTCGGTGGCATTACGGAACTAAACAATCCCTTCGTAATAACTGTAACGCTTACATTCACAACTGTTCCAAATCCATTCGGATTCTGGCTCAACCGAATAGAAATATAATCTGAATCAGAAATATTCTTACTATTCACTGAAGACATCTCAACTGTATGTTCATACTTATTCACAACCGCTGTATATGTATTATCAACGTTCTTTGAAGTATGCTCCACCCACTCTACATCAGATACCTTCGTCATTTCAACGCCTTTACCATGAATATACAAATCACATGGCTTTGATACAATTGACCAGACTGTCTCAACCGGACATCTAAGCACTTCACCATCATTTTCCCAAGTCTTATTCATAATCTCTACGTCCTTTCAAATTAATTTTTCTCTTCCTTATCATATCACAAGTTTTACAAAACTTAAACATAAATTTGTCAGTTTCTGTACTAATTTTTAACTTTTTTTCTAGCGGCCTGTCTTTTATTTTATCATTTTTGCATTTCTTCCCTCTGCTTAAAATCACATGCTAATTTATCATAGTATTGATACATTTTCTGTACTCCATTTTCTAGTAAATAATAATGTCTCACATAAGGGATTAGCAAAACCAAAAGAAGCACTGTTAAAAGTAAAAATCCAATCCCATCTAATGCATTTGCAGCCATTACACTTAACATCGTAAGGATTCCAAAGGTAACCGTTACAATCAGATGAATCAGTCGCTCATGTGCAAAAAAGGCAATCTGGACAAGCATCTCTTTTCTGAATTTCTCCTTCGTATCTCCTTCAAGATGTTCATAATCCACCTGCTCTAAATATGCAAGATAGTTTAACATCCTCTTCCTCATAATTCTCACTCCTGTCTACCATTTTGATATCTCTATCATACTACTTTTTTAAACAAACTTCCATGAAAATCTGTCGATACAAATTAGTAATCTTTTCCACATCAAAGAATATATTGATACTGTACGAATCAAATAAAAGGAGGATTTTACATTTCATGAAAAAGCATTTATTCAAAAATTTGATACTAATGATGCTTTCCGCAACCTTACTCATCGGATTAAGTGTTACAAGTGACACTGCACTTGCAAATGACAGCTATGATCACACTTATACCAAAGTAAAAGAATATGGCTATACCGTAGATGGCAGTTCTACCTGCACCTTTGAATTAAAAGATGCAAAAGGGAACCTAAACCTTGCCTATTGTGTGGACCGCGATACTTTCATCAAACAGGACTGCAAATATTCCAGAGTCAACGTAGGCGATGCCAGCTATTATTCTAAGGAAAATGCAAATCATATTCGTGCAATTATCCAGAATGCATATCCTTTTATTACATTAGACGAATTATCTGCACGCAGCAAAGTTGCAAAAGTTACTGCACAAGAAGCAATTACAGCTGCACAGCTTGCAATCTGGCACTATTCAAACAACTCAGCAACTGTTTCTACAGACAAGAAAGTAAAAGCATTATATGATTTTTATATTGCTTTGCCTGCACAGGCAGAATCATCTGCTAAGATTGGCAAAATCGATTTAACAGTAACTACAGAAAAAACAGGAAACGATTACAAGAGTGTGGTACGCTTCAAAACAGAAGCAAAAAATGTAGACAAATCAAACGTTGCTGTAAAGCTTGCCACATCAAAAGATCTGAAGAAGGCTTACCCTTCTGTCAAAGTTGTTGACAACGGAATCGTAAACGGATGGCATCAGTTTACTTATTCAAATATCCCTGAAAATGCAACTTTTGATTTTATCGCATCTGCAGAGCAAAACATCGCATTTGATGGATATTTCTACAGCCCTGAAGGCGGTAAAACAAAGTCTCAGTCTTTAGTTGGTGCATACATTGGAAATACAACTCTTTCTAGTCGTGCAGCATTTGTTCCAACTCCTGGTGACAACACCATCCGCATCGAAAAAATTGATTCCGTAACCGGAGCAAAACTTCCTGGTGCAGAATTCATGATTGGTGACAAGGAAGACTTTAGTGGTGTAAATTACACAGTGGTAACCGGTCAGGACGGTACTGCAACACAGGCCGGTTTAAAGAAGGGCAAATGGTATGTAAAAGAAACCAAAGCACCAAACGGTTATATCAGCTATGAAACACCATTTGTTGTATCTGTTGGTCATGGAATCACCATTGCACAGTGCAAGAACACAGCATTTGGTTCCATCGAGATTTTAAAGGTAGATGAAAATCAAAAACCTGTTGCCGGTGCCGTATTCGACATTTATAAGGGTGACAAGGCAACCGGTACTCCATTATATACCGGTCTTGTTTCTGACAAAAACGGTATCATTCTCAAAGGCAACGTAGAACCTGGCGTTTACACACTTGTGGAAACAAAGGCTCCACAGTATTATCACATCAACAAAAAAGCAGTTACCATCACTGTAAAACCTGGCAAAAAAGCCTCTGTCAGCATCGTCAATAAAAACGTACAAAAGGGACATTTAAACTTAGTAAAGAGAGATGCCCAGACAGACGAACTTCTTGCCGGATCTGTAATCAGTGTATATGAAGACAAAGAATGTACGAAGGAAATCGGCAGATTCACTTCTTTAGTGACAGGTCCTGTCTCTACAAAGGATCTCTATCCTGGAACTTACTACGCAAAAGAAATAAAAGCACCAAAAGATTTCCAGCTCGACTCAACGGTTCAGGAAATCGTTCTTCATGAGGGCGAGACATTAGAGGTTACATTCAGAAATACACGTACCCCTCATACAGCCGGAAACTATGCAATGATCTTTATGGCAGGACTTATGATGCTCGGCGGATGCAGCATCACTGCAATTGTATTTAGAAAGAAACTTCTTCGTCATTGAGAAAAAAGATTCATCCATTAGACACAGACGATTCCAAAAAAGGAAAATGGCGTTTACGTCCCTTTGGCGTATTTATGATTTTCGCATTTTTCGCATCCTTCGGGGTTATTCTATACGGGCTTTCCATTCTAAACTCTGTAAATCATGAGATTGAAGATGGTGCAAATGAGGCACTCAAAGCAATCAAAGGAGATTCTATGGGAAGTAACGATTTTCAGATTCGTACAAACCACGAAGAAACACCAGAAAATGCAGTTGCCATTTTAACCTTCCTAAATGATGACAATCAAAGAATCGGAGTCTTTAATGGTATTTCAGATGAAGTACTCAGTAAAGGGGCAGGCAGAGACGAAAGCTCTGCCTTTCCTAATACTGTTGGAAACTGTGTCCTGTACGCTCATCGTGATTCCGCCTTTTCATCTCTGCAACGTGCCAGAGAAAATGACTGTATCCTGCTTGAGACCAAGGACAGCCTATGCAAATATCGTATTACAAACATCCGCATTACTACACCCGATGATCCGACCATCCTTCATACCAGCGATTCGAAAATGATTACCTTAGTGACCTGCTACCCTTTCTCCTATGTAGGTCCCGCTCCCAAAAGATGCGTCGTTACCGCAGAAGCCATTATAAAATAAAAAAGAACTGTACAAAGACTTCTATCGTCACTGTACAGTTCTTCTTTTTCCGTTCAAGTCTTGAAATTTCATCCTGACCTGTATTTAAAATTGCCGTTATAAGCTCTGATTTTTGGTTGTTTTTGAAATGCAATAATTAAGATAAAAAAATACAGCAAAGCCGAAACTTTGCTGCAAAACCGATTCTTAAAGTCAAATCATATTTTTATAAAAAATTTGTTTATTTTTTCCGTAAAATGATAATTCAAAATTATGGTTAATGGAAATGAACCAATTACCGGAGTAATCCGAAATATATACCTCATCTAACTCCCAATAGAATTCTGTTAAAAGAGAAATTATTTCTTTCTCTTCTGCTTCTATGACAATAGGTTCTTTCTATACCTGATATCTCATGCTCGTCATAATACCAACCTTCAGCACTTCTATTTCCAGCAGTTTCCTCTGGAAAATTAATGCGGATGATGGGATTTGAACCCACACAGGTGTGACCCCACTAGAACCTGAATCTAGCGCGTCTGCCGTTCCGCCACATCCGCTTATTCCTTTTATACTGTGCCCTCCTTCTGTCAAAGCCGGCACACAAATTATTATAACTTATTTTCGCAGATTCGTAAAGTATGATGAAAAAAAATTCCGGTATTACTACCGAAATCTTACTAACTAAACGTGCGGATGAAGGGACTTGAACCCCCACGGTCTCCCACTAGATCCTAAGTCTAGCGCGTCTGCCAATTCCGCCACATCCGCGAAGTGAAGCATCGGGGATTCGAACCCCGGACAACTTGATTAAAAGTCAAGTGCTCTACCACCTGAGCTAATGCTCCATAATCATTTAAAAATTCTTTTCAGAACTTCAACTGGGCTAGCTGGATTCGAACCAGCGAATGCAGGAGTCAAAGTCCTGTGCCTTACCGCTTGGCGATAGCCCATTAGTAAGTCATAACACCAAGTGTGTTACAGGGTGGATAGAGGGGCTCGAACCCCCGACATCCAGAACCACAATCTGGCGTTCTGCCAACTGAACTATACCCACCATTATACTTAAGCAAATACACAATTCACTCAAATGTGCTTGAAGGGATTCGAACCCCCGACCCACGGCTTAGAAGGCCGTTGCTCTATCCAACTGAGCTACAAACACATATCATTGACTGGCAATGATTAAGCGGGTGATGGGAATCGAACCCACGTATCCAGCTTGGAAGGCTGGTGTTCTACCATTGAACTACACCCGCATACAAGTCGGGGTGACAGGATTCGAACCTGCGACCTCCTGATCCCAAATCAGGCGCTCTAGCCAAGCTGAGCCACACCCCGGTAATACCGTTTGTCTTAGTATTTATTTTTTATTTCTGACCGCCACTCCCGCGACGCAAGAGTTATTATATAGTACCGTAACCAAAAAGTCAACAACTTTTTTAATTTTTTTTTGATTTTTTTCATTTTCAAAATCCGACCCCCGATTTTCCTTGATTTTTCGGGCTTTTTTGGACTTTGTAATTTCAAAAAAACTTTCGATTTTTTTCATTTTCGAAGACAAAAATAAAAATTTTTTGAAATTTCTTCTCAAAAAAAATTCAAAATTTTTTGAAAAAAAACAAAAAATATTTTTATAACAGGGCTGCAAATTTCATTTTCATTCTGCAGCCCTTCCTTTTTTTCTTTTTATTTTTTTTATTTTTTCTTTCTTTGTAATCTAATCTTTTAATTCACAGATGCGATAATGTGCTTCGCCTTTCTCATCGAGCTCCATAATTGCATAGGTTGGTATTCTTCCTTCCTGTCTCGGATAAGAAATGCTTCCGGGATTTAGTATGGTAATATCTTCATACTGTTGCAGCAGTGGCACATGGGTGTGTCCAAACATTACCACATCTTTATTTCTTGCCCTTCCTTCGGCCAAGAGCTGTTCAATCCCAACAGAAACATAATATGCATGGCCATGCGTCAAAAATACATCGTATTTTCCTACTGCAATGGTCATTTCATAGTCTAAATTTGAAAAAAAGTCATTATTCCCCCTTACAGCATAAAGAGGGCATCCTGCACTTGCCTGAATATAGTCCTCATCTCCTTCAATATCACCTAAATGAATCATCATATCCAGATGCTTCTCTTTGCGCAGGACCTTATCTACATTCTCATGCCTTCCATGACTATCGCTGATTACCAATATCTTCATATAAACCTCCAATCCTGGAACATTTCCGTCTGAAACTAATTGAAATACTTCTCCAGTTCTTTCTTCATCTGTTCTAAAGCTTTTCCTCTGTGGCTGATAGAATTCTTAAATTCCGGCTCCATTTCTCCACTTGTCATCTTGTACTCTGGAATATATACAATCGGATCATAACCAAATCCATTGCTTCCTCTTAATTCATGTGCAATATATCCCTCCATCGTTCCTTTCGCTGTTACACTGTGTCCATCCGGGAAAACAACCGCGATTACACACACGAATCTGGCACTTCTTTCTTCTCCTTCTGCATCCTTTAAACGCTCGATAATAGCCTTATTTTTCACTTCATATGGTGTATCCTCACCTAAATAACGGGCAGAATAAACACCCGGTTCTCCGCCAATATAATCTACTTCTAATCCGGAATCATCTGCAAGGACAATATCCCCTGTCAGCTTGCTGATCGTTCTTGCCTTAATCAGTGCATTCTCCTCAAATGTCTTACCATCTTCCACGATTTCTGCCTGAATTCCCGCTTCTTTCATAGAAACAAGCTCCACATCCATATCCTTCATCATCTGACGCAATTCCCGCATCTTACCTTCATTTCCTGTCGCAACTATAATCTTATGCATCTCTCTTTGTCCTTTCTATTCTTTTCACTTTCCTGAAATCTTATTTTATCCTGTCGGCATAGGCTTTTAAACAAATATTAAATTTCTCCTTCTCTGCCCGGTTCCAGCTAGATCCTTTCAGGCTGTAATAGCCCTCTCCATCTGAAAGATCCACATTTTTTGTCTGCAGATCATTTTTATATTCAATTGCAATCGGCTTCGTATGTCCCGGAGTCTTTAAATACACAATTACTGCAAATTTACGTCCTTTTTTTATCGTTACCGGTTCCTCTAACTTCACTGTATAATATCCGGCATTGGTAAATGTTCCCTGTGCACGAACCTTCTTATATCCACTTAAACTTTTTTTACTTTTAAAATTCTCGCAGACATAAACCTCATATTCTGCATGTCTGGAAGGGGCATAGAATCCAACCGCCTGAATCTTCTCCTTTTCTTTCGCCTGATATACATTACTAAAATATGCATCATCCTGCCCACTATAACCTAATTTTCCAACCCAGCCGCATTGATCCGTCTGGTAAATCCTGTCATAATTCTTCTTATCTTCTACTTTCGTATATACCAGATTATGTACCCCGATATTACTATCATAATAAGAGACATAAAAATCACCTCTGTCACCGAATTCACTGCCCCAGCTGTTCCGGCAGATAAATGCACCATCCTTCTTGACCTTTTTGGTAAAATTCTCCTTCGGATAATGATCGTCCCAGCCAATAATAACCACATCATGATTGGCTTTCTTTTTACCACGATAACAATAGGCTGCCTTCTTACGATTATAATAAACAGATGCACTATCCGAATTCGTCAGCGACGTATAAAGCGAGCTCTGTACTCCTCCATACCGGTATACCATCTCTTTTATCTCATTTAACTTCTTCTTTCTGACAATCTGTGCCTCCTGCAAATGCTTCGATGCCTTCAGATTCCTCGGTGTCACCTGATCCCCATACGCATCCTGAGATGCTAATACAGGTCCCTGCCACGCTGTTAAATACGCAAGCGACATCACATAATCGCCTCCGGAATTCATCGTTGTAGAAAAAGAATTTCCTAATACCATATGTTCTTTTGAAAACTGCATCCGTTCTTCTGGAAGCAGGGAACTTTCTAATGCCGTAAGCGATGCAAATGCCCAGCAGGTTCCATATTCCCCCTGGTCATACACCTTCGGTGCCCGTTTCCTCTTCCGATAATCATAAGAAGCCGGCAGATTACTTCTTTTGCCATTTTCAGACCTGATTACAGCCATATACTGCTCCTCATTCCATTCATAAGAAAAATCAAATGCCAGCCGTAATACCTCGCTTGAAATATAATATGTGCCTCTCATCGACTGCAATGGCTTTTTCACTGCAATCTTACTCGTCTTTCCATTCTTCTTTACCAGAATCTGATTCTTATTCTTTCGAATCGTAACCCTTATCTGACCACGTTCTAATTCCATTGTCTTTTTCTGATACATATGAGCGGAAAAATAAAACTGATCCCGCAATACCTGTTCTGGAATCATCAAAGTACGATTCTCCCCCAAAAAAAGAGCCTCATTCGAAAGATTACAAATCTTTCCATTGTAACTTAAACTAATCTTTGATTTCTTAGTATCTTTTGCCGATTTCGTTGCCTTCGCCTGCTGATAACCTTCTAAATCCGCCATTTTCTCGAATTCCACCGCCGGCTCCGTCTTCCTCTGCTCTTCGGGCAGCTTAGGCAGATACAGCAAGGCAAGTGTTAATCCAATTCCAAGAAAACATGCCGTTTTTCTCTTCATTTGCCCCTCCATCTCTTCCCGGTTCTAAGTATTATCTCTTCGGTGGTTTCGGTCCTAAAAACTGATAAAAATACGTCTTAAGCATTCCATTATAAATCTTACGATTCTTTGTTGCTTTCCTTCCCATATCACGCTCTGCATTCTCATATGAAGTAATCAAAAATGCAGACCAGGTATCTAATGCCTTCAGACGTTCTCCAATCGTCCGATACAAGGCAGGAAGTGCTTCTTTCTCTTCAAGACGTTCGCCATACGGTGGATTTGTAATGATAAATCCATATTTCTTCGGATGACTTAACTTGTCCACACCTCGTTCCTGAAAATGAATCATATGGTCGACACCTGCATCCATCGCATTCTGTCTTGCCGCTTTAATTACAGCCGGATCAATATCATACCCCTGAATATCCACTTCTACGGAATCGTCAATCAGATCATTTGCCTCATTCACTGCATCATACCATTCCTTCTTCGGAATCAGATTCGTCCAGGTCTCACTTGTGAATTCACGATTCATTCCCGGTGCGATATTTGCCGCCATCATTGCTGCTTCAATCGGAAATGTACCCGAACCACAGAATGGATCTACCAGAATCCGGTCTTTATGCCATGGAGTCAGCAGAATCAAAGCCGCTGCCAGAGTCTCTGAAATCGGTGCCTTCGCTGTCATCTGACGATATCCTCTCTTATGCAGAGAAACTCCAGTGGTATCTAGTGCCAGAGTTACCATATCTTTATTCAGAAAAACCCGCAAAGGATAGCTCTCTCCATCCTCGGAAAACCACATCACATGGTACTTCTCCTTCATCCGCTCTACCATTGCCTTCTTCACAATACTCTGAATATCGGAAGAACTAAAAAGCTTACTCTTTACCGAACTTGCCTTAGTCACCCAGAACTTCCCATTCTCAGGAATAAACTCCTCCCATGGCAGCTGCTTCGTTTTCTGAAACAATTCCTCAAAAGAGGTCGCTTCAAATCTTCCAACCTGCAACAGAATTCTCTCCGCCGTCCGAAGAAATACATTTCCTCTGCAGATTGCCTCTTCATCCCCTATAAATGTCACTCTTCCATCTTCTACATGACTAATTTCATATCCCAAATCCGTAATTTCTCTTTTTAAAACAGCTTCCAGTCCAAAGTGACAAGGAGCTATCAATTCGTATCTTGCCATAATCTCCATCCTTTTTCTTCTTTTACTCATTCGCACAGAGTAAAATTAAATTTATCTCTACTAATCTTAAATGCATGGTATGCAGATGTCAACAAAATAATCCGTTCTTCCTTTAATTTTCAGACTTTACCAAATACTTTCCACGATACGCCTCCATACCGCCAACAAGCGTAAACACACAAATTCCTCTTCTACGCAGCTCATTTGCAATCAGAAGACTCGCCCCTCCCCGATGGCAATATAACAAGACCTTGCAATCCTTCTGATGTCTTGCCTTTTCCCGATAAATCACCCAGATTAACTTCTGTATATCCTCCTCGCTAATCGGAATTTCCATCGCAACAGAAACCGCCCCTCTTAAATGCCCCAACTCATATCCCTCTTTTTCACGCAAATCAATAATAATACTCCTCTTCTCTACATAACCGTCCGCCTCCCTTGGAGGAACCGCCACTTCCTTATCACATTGTCTTTGCCTCAAATCAACACACCCTCTCTCATACATCAAGTCTGCCCTTCCCTATGCCCTCTGTCTGTTCCGTTCTTCTTTCCTACTATAAGATATGCTAAAAACAGGCAAAAAGTGAAAAAAGACTGTGAAACAAGGAGCTTCGTCCTCCTTGTCGCACAGCCTTCTGACCTCGAATTATCTTGCGATATTTCTCAATTCTTATTCTTTGATTCTTATTTTTTAATTGTGACTTTACACTTATATGTCTTAGATCCTACTTTACACTTTACATAAGTAGTTCCCTTTTTCTTTGCTTTAATCTTAACACTCTTTGCTGATTTCTTAAGGATAGCAGCGTTCTTATTTGAAACACTCCATTTTGCACTCTTAGATGCATTCTTAACCTTAATCACATAAGACTTTCCAACCTTAGCCTTCAAAGACTTCTTTGATAAAGAAACCTTCTTCGCCTTTGTTACCTTTGCAGACGATGTAACCTTTCCTGTTGATTGCTGATCAAAATATGCTTTCTTCTTACCTGTAGTAGTTGCGAAGATATACTTTGGCATAGAACCCGCTTTTACTGTAAATGTAACTTTATTTGGATTCTTTGAATCAATCTTACCATTTGTATCAGTAATCTTATCTGCAAATTCATATGTATATGTTACCTGATACTGAGTCTTTGCACCATACAATGTCATCAATGCCTGCATTGTCTTCTCATCTTGTTCTGTAGAACTACCACCAATTTTAGAATTAGAATTAGAATCAGCATCATATGAATAATAAATAGTGTCTGTTGTTGCAATATACACCTTCTTTGCAGAATAGCTAGATGTTAAATCCTTCTTGAAATCATTCAGATTCGCATAGGTATGATTCTCACTCTTGGTATAGAACTGAATACCATCAATTGTCTTAACATCCATTCCCTTAACAGAATCTGCGATTTCACTCTTTGAACTTCCTGCTGACTTCATGTAATCGTCATAAGGAGCCTTCTCAATTCTTGCTGTTGCAGAAGCCTTTACAGAACCATTCTTCTCAATCTTCGTTGTTAACTCTCCCTGCATACATCCCGTAAGTCCTAATGCCAATGCACCACTTGCTACAAATGCACATGCTTTTACAGCAACCTGCTTCGATGCTGCTGCTTTCTCCTTTAATGCTTTTAAAAACATTTTTCCATCTCCTCTCTGGCAGAAACTGCCATAAAAAATAAAATTGAATCGTATGATGCCAGAAAATTAATCCAACATCATAAAAAAATTATAGACAAGTTCTGTGAAAATGTCAATCTAAATGCTAGTGATAGAAACGATTATTATTAATTTGAACCGCATTTCCATGTAATTCTGTTATAATATCTTCTTCTTTTCTAGGTGTAAGATTAAATATAGTCCGAATCAACCCCAAACGAGTATAATCCTTTTGAGGAATCAAATCTCCTGACAAAAATAACTTCATATTATGATTCCATTCTATGTATCTTTCTAGTATATTTTCATCCGGTAAATCATGACTTCTGTACACAGTTGATGTAGCAATTTCCGGTGCCTCCATATCACAACCTTTTAATTTATCAATTATTTTTCCCGAAGTATTAGATGCATGATGCGGAATTTTAATATAGTCAATTTGCCTGTCAATATAAAATTTAGGAATCTGTTCAATCGTCCTGTCTTCAACATCACCAGCCAGCATAATACTGAATTCTCCCACACTAATAATCAACCCAATCGAATATAAATTCCCTATTGTTTTTATATCCTTAATATATTGACTCAATAATATATTACCATTCGGTGCAAAACTATTGATTTCAAATCTAAACTTATCAATCCCATTAGTTTTTCTGCAAAGAAAAGATTCTATCATTTTTCTATCCGATGTTGGACAAACATGCATTTTTCTTTTTTTCTTTGACTTAATAATTTCAAATAATGAATTATAAGCTTTTTGTACATTTTCCGTATATTCCCTATTTAGTATATCATAGCATGGCATAGAAAATATGGTATCTGAATCACAATACTTTTCTAATACTCTATCCATTCCAACAGTATGATCATCATGTGGATGTGTCCAGCAAACAAAATCAAATGTTTCTTTACCTGAATTTTCTAACAAGCGAATTGCTTCATTCCCAATCTTATCTTCATAACAATCAACTAATCCTGCATAAACTACTCTTTCATCTGCATTTAAAAAAATACTATACTTTCTCCCTTACTTTTATACCCTATGACATTAACTTCAAACATAAGAGTTTCTTTAAAAAAAATATCTTCCATACTTATTTTTTAATTACTTTACTTGTAAAACGCCTTCCTTTTGGTCTTGTATAACTATTAACTTCATACGTTCTCATTTTTGCTGTAAATTCTGTTGTAAACGCATGTGGATCATTATTTTTTAAATCTTCTTCTTTTGTATATTGCGTTCTTACCTCTGGAATAAATTTACTCATTTTTTTCTACCTCCATTATCTTATCATCATGAAATTCCTTTTTCTTCAACTTCTCTATAAACTCTGATGTGATTGATTCAAGATATATTTCAAATAAAATCTCATTCATAGTCTTCATTCTATCAAAATCTTTTAATATTTCTAATATTAACTCTGCATCTCTTAAATATATCTCAGAATCAATTAAAACCTGATATGCCGACTTATTCTCCATCTTACCACGAATAATAGCTCTTTGATAATTAACCTTGTACTCATCAATATCAAAACAATCCTTTGCTTGAAAAATTTGCATATTGCTATCACTACCAAGTGAAAAAAACTTAAAATAATCTGAGGAAAAGTAATTATTTAAATCTTGTATATCTTCTAAAATGCATTGATTAATCTTTCTTAATCCAAATCTTACCGGATAAAAAAATGTAATTGTATCCGCTAACAATTTCACTACTTCCTGAAGTACTTTCCCATAGTTTTCAAAATTAACATATTTTTTCTTCTCAATTAAAACCATTACATAATCCGTTGAAAGAATTAATTGAATTCCATTTGTTTCATTTTCAAAAACATAGACTTGTTGAAATGAATTATTTCCCATTCTTGCTTCATCATCAATCATATCTGGATCATTCAGCTGAATCTGAATCTCTGATCTTAATTTTTTGTACATTCTATTATATTTATATTTTCCCTGACACAATAATTCTTTTATCTGAACTATTGATTTTTCTAATTCATTCTCAGACAGACCTGAATAATCAAACCGAATAATAATAGTTTTTAGAAAGTTAAAATTAAAATCATTTCTTTCTGCCATACTTTTCTTATTCATTCCCTCGTTCCATCCTTTCCATTTTATTATAACACTCCTCCAATCAATAATCCAAGTGGATTTTCCTCTATAATTGACTCTCTAATATAAACTATGTAAAAAAAATCCAGCAGAATTTCTTCTGCTGGACAAAAACTTTCATTTTTAACCGCAATTGCTATCTGCGATCCTGTGCATCATCTGTGCAATCTGTCTCTGAAGAATACTTCGAAGATGTCTTGTCAGATGCCTTATTAGATGCTTTATTAGATGACTTGCTTGTAGAGCTCTTACTTGAAGTCTGGCTTGTAGCAGACTTGTAAGATGACTTACTGCTATAATCAGATGCATCTGAGTTACTTGAACTACCTGAATAATTTTTAGCCATTGCTAAACCTCCTTGTTCTTACCATTTCGGTGCATAAATTCTGAAATTGTTTCTTTTTCTAACAGCCCTTTATCAGAGTCGATAGAATTTTAAAAACTCATTTCAATGTCCTATTATGTGCAAGAAAAAAAGTTTTATTCATCGGTCAAAAAATCCTTTGATTAAAAGAACCACAAGTAAAAGAATGATAATTGGTGCAAATATTTTCACAAGCCATCCTAGTATATGGAAGACTGCACCTATAATTGCAAAAACAATTACAAGTACTAACATAATTTTTAAAATAATAAGCACCTTGTCCCAGAATCCTAATTCCTTAAAACCCTGCTCATCCGAATAGAAAAATGTCTTATGACCTGACTGTGATGCATTCCTGTTGTCTTGTTCTTCATACCTGTCTTGTGCATAATCATCTGCATCATATACATCACCGTATTCCTGCGTCATTTTCTCATTCTGCAGGATACTTTTTGCAATTAATCTTGCACTGCCAAGTTCTTCAATTACCTGCTTCTCGCTCTTTCCCTGATGCATCTGCTCAGAAATATATTGTTCATAATATCTTTTATACTCCTGAACTTTTCCTGCTGGCAACTGCTCTTTTAGTAAATCTTCTAGTTGATTTAAAAATTCTCTTTTATTCATAGGCTCCTCGCTAGAATATGTTATTCTGTAACCTGCTCATAAGCAACATAATATACTCTTTTTTGAGTTTTATACGTTAATGTTAAAATACCTTCATATCGATCATTATCATCGAATGGCTGATAATCTGCCTGAACATCTTCATCCACCATTTCAAACATAATATCACCCATCGTCGGATTCTTACCATGAACTAACAATACCGCAATAATATTATCATATTCATTCAAATGTTCTCTTGTTACATTAACAATGTCATTTCCTGGAACAAAAAAATCTCTAAAGCCAAAATTAACGGATTTTTCAAATACAACCGGGAATACTCCAATCAGTTCGTTTCCCTTCTTAATCTTTAAGCAATTTTTCCCGTTTTCTACTACTTTTTCATATGTAACATCTGAACCATCCGGTACATTAAATTCAACAGCAGACCAGTCTGGTTCATCGCTTGTTTCCTTCATGATAATTCGGATATTAACCTGTCCTCTTTCATCAACAAAATAATCACTTGTTGATGTTTTATATTTGATTCCGCCCTCTCCTACGTAAATACAGCTGTCTGGAAGTACATTTAAAAGGTTCGTCTTATACTTTAAGCACAGTACCTGTGTCTTTCCATTATAAGTAACATATAACTCATAATTCCATCCCTCATAGTTTACTTCTTTTATTTCAACTTTTTCCGGAACAACATCGAAAACAAATTTAGCTTTTCCAATTTGAAGTTTCTCTAAATATCCTTCTACAGAATATACTTCACGACGATATTTTCCTTCATAATCAAAGATTTTTGTCTCAACTTCACGTTGAAATCCATCTTCATTTGAAAATTCTTTCAAGTGGATTTGTTCCTCTTCCGGTATCGTATCAAACTCTGGAAAATCTGTATTAAATGAAGTAGTCTCTTCTACATTTCTACTAGTTGTTTCTGTATTATTCGTAGTAGTCTCATTCGCCTTCGTTGTTACAGGTACAGATGCAGTTGGTTCTTCGCCTGTTGTCGTCTCCTGTGTATTTGTTGTAGGAACAGGCACAGTAGGTTCTTCCGTTGTTGGTTCTGGCACTGTTGTTTCCTCAGCACTTGTTGTCGTTTCTTCCGTCGTTGCCTCTGGTTCTGTTGTAGTCTGCTGATTTGCCTTCGTTGTTGTTTCCTGTGTTACCTTCGTCGTTGCTGGCTGTGTTGCCTTTGTCGTTGCAGGAGTTGTAGTTGTAGCTTGCTGACTTGTAGTTGTTGGCTGTGTTGCCTTTGTTGTTGTCTCCTGACTTGCCTTCGTCGTTGTTGGCTGTGTTGCCTTTGTTGTTGTCTCCTGGCCTGCCTTCGTCGTTGTTGGCTGTGTCGCCTTTGTCGTTGTCTCCTGGCCTGCCTTCGTCGTTGTTGGCTGTGTCGCCTTTGTCGTTGTCTCCTGACTTGCCTTTGTTGTCGTTATCTCCTGTGTTACTTTCGTCGTTGCAGGAGTTGTAGTTGTAGCTTGCTGACCTGTAGTTGTTGGCTGTGTTGTCTGCTGTGCTGGTTGTGTCGCTGGCTGAGTAATCGGCTGATTATTCGTATTCTGAATTGTTACTCTCGCTGGATTTTTTACTGTTACCTTACATACAGCCTTTTTCTTGGTTCCTTTTACAGTAACTGTAATCTTAGCAGTTCCTTTTTTGATTCCTTTGATTATACCCTTTTGAGAAACACGAACAACTGATTTTTTACTACTCTTCCAGACAAGTTTTTTATTTGCAGCATTTTTTGGTGCAACTTTCGCTTTTAATTTTAATTTTTTTCCTTTTACAATCGTAACTTTTTTACGATTCAGACGAACAGACTTCGTCTTTACTTTCTTTGCTGCCTGAGCTTCTACCGGTGAAGCTACACTCATAGATGATAATGCAACAAATCCTGCTAAACCTAATGTAAGAATTTTCTTTCCTTTTAATCTCATTCTTTTCCTCTCCTCAATATCATTCTATTGCCTTTTGAAATGAGCAGTGTGTCACAAACGTACACACTGCCCGTTTTTTCATTCAGTTCTTATTTTACTTTAATCTTTTTCACTGCCTTCTTACCAGAAGCTGCTGTAACGGTTACTTTTACTGTTCCCTTCTTTCTTGCTGTAAGATATCCGTATGAATCAACCGTTGCGATTGCACTGTTGCTTACTGAATAAGATACAGTGTCTGTCGACTTAGAAGAAGATAATTTTGGTGTTACCTTAACTGTCTGTCCTACTTTTATCTTAGATTTCAAAGAAATCTTAACCTTCTTTGCCTTCTTTGCTTTCTTGACAACATAAACCGTAACTTTTGCACGTTTTCCTGAAGAAGTCTTCACTGTAATCACAGCTTTACCTGTCTTCTTAGCTGTCACATATCCTGATAAAGAAACAGGAGCAACTTTCTTCTTATTCGATGTAAATGTTACCTTATCTGTTGAAGTAACAGGTGAAATTCCGTAACCTAATGAAAAACTCGTTCCCTTTACTACATAAATCTTTTTACTATTTGCATAGCTTGACTTGATGGTTAATTTCTTAGCCGGCTGATTTACTGTCACTGAACAAGAAACAGATACCGATGAAGTTTTTGCAGTAATCGTTGCAGTTCCTTTTCCTTTTGCAGTAATCACACCATTTCCATCTACGGTTGCAACACTTGGATTACTTGAAGAATAAGTGATTCCCTCTGGTGAATAAGCAGGTACTTTCTGCGCGTTTAAAGCAAATTTTTTGCCAACATTCATTGTCACAGTTTTTGCCATATTAATACTAGAAACCTTCTCTGACACACTTACTACGATACTTGCAGTCTTTCCATTATCAGAAATTGCAGTAATTGTTGCAGTTCCCTGTTTCTTTGCTTTTAATGTAACATTATCTCCACTCTGTGAGATTTCAACAATGCCTGCATCACTGGTAGACCACTTTAAGCTACCCTGTGAATCTTCTGGTGTTACACGAATTCCCTTTGTTGCAGTAGCAGAAATTACTCTGCTGATAGAATATGTCTTTCCTGCGTCTAATGCAATATTCCCATCTAAAATAGATAGTGATTCAATTGGCTGATGAATCGTAATCTTTACAGTTTTCTTAATATTACTTTCGGTTGCTGCCTGTAATGTAACAGTTCCCTTCTTCAATGCCTTAAAATGAACCTTTCCATCTGTTCCGACTGTTAAATCAGATACATAATCTTTACCGGAAAGAATCGTCCAGTGTACAACCTTGCTTGCCTTCTCTGGAAGAATTGTAGCACTGAATGTTAAATCTTGCCCAACATTTACAGTCTTCTCCCCTTCGTTAATTGTAATATCTGCTGCCGGTGGAATATATCCATCCTCTTCCACATTCAATGTTCTTGTTACACTGACAGAACCTGTTGCAGACTTAACCGTAATCGTTGTCTTACCAGGAGCAACAGCCTTGATATTACCATTGTCATCAATTGTTGCAATCTCAGGATTAGAACTTGAATATACTAAAATATCACGATCAAGCACGCTGTCATCTACATTACTTGCAAACTTCGGTGTTGCAATCAGTTTTTCATTGGCACCCTTTTCAATCGAAAAGCTTGTTGCATCTTTTCCTGTTGACTGCCAGATGGTCTGAATGGATGTTGCAGGATATACAACCTTCACATAACAACTTGCTTCAATTCCATTTTTTACTGTAATCTTAGAAGTACCTGTTCCATTAATCGTCAGTGTATTTGTCTCTACACCCTTTGTTCCATCCTTATCCGGAACAAAACTTCTTTCTCCAATTGATACAACACCTGTATTATCACTATCCCATTCACTGTCACCTGTGATATTTCCCGGTTCGATATCTGCCTGAAGCTTATATTCTTTTAATGTATTTTTTAAATACAACGTATTACCGGTACTTGTCTGAACCATGTTTTTATCTGTAAATGAAATCTTGCTTGCTGGAATTTCCTTTACCTGAACATTATAAATCAATTCCTGATACTGAATAATATTTCCTCTTCCATTTTGTAAAAACAACTGTCCGCCAACACGAATCTTAGTCTTACCCTTCTTTAATCCGGTTAACTTAACCTTAACGATACCATTGTTGTCTGTTTCCGTTGCATAATCTACATATGGAACAGCAGAATCCTTAATATCTTCAAATTGATTTGTCTCATCATTCCATTGCTGAATGCTGATTGTACCGGAAAGTGTACCTGTACCATCTGTTTTCTTAGAAAATGCCTTAATTGGCAGTTCAATCGTCTGTCCAACCGGAACAATCTGTGTCTTTTCTGACTGGCCATTTTCATCCTTTTTCTCATTAACATCTAATGTCAGCTTACTGATATTTCCCGTAAAGCCTGAAAATGCCTTCAAATCGATGGTAGATACCGCTGGAATATTTACAACAGATAAATCTGTACAATCTGCAAAAGCTGATGCATCAACACTCTTAACGGTAAGCGGACATTTTGCTGTTGTCATATACCAGCAGGTATTAAATGCAGAACTTGGAATCTTATCAATCTTTGTGGAACCCATCTCTGCACTTTCTATTGCTGTATTACGGAATGCTCCCGATCCAATTTGAGAAAGATTTACCGCATTATCAAATGCCACTTTCGTTAAAGCTCCTTTTTCCTTTAACGGAATCTGAATCGTTCTATTCTTTGTAAGTCCCGTCGTTGAATCTACTTCCTGGATTTTTAAATCTTCCTGTTCTGCTGCATAAGCAAATGCATTGTCTCCAATACTCTCTAACTTACTAGGTAACCAGATATTTTCAAGTTTTAAGCACTTTGTGAATGCATTATTCCCGATTGATATTAATGTATCTGGGAATTGTCCATATACGGTTCCTTTGATTTCCTTTGTTGATTTTAATTTCAGATTATAACATGAACCAAATGCATCACTTTCAATTGTCTCAAGCTCTTTTGGCAAAGTTAAAAGATTCAATCCACGATAAAAGCCGTTTATCTGGTTCGTTTTATCCGTTTCTGCATAAGCACTCGCATACAATTTCTTTCCACAATTCATGAAAGCACCCTTTGAGACACTTTTTAATCCATCTGACAGCTTCACGTTATTTAGGAATGAGTTATCTGCAAAAGCCTTTTCTCCTAACTTCGTCACGCTGTCCGGAAGTGTAATATCTGCCAATCCATACTGGTAGTAATAGACCTGTGAATGAGTAATCGCATTCGCTTCCGTATAATCTGTAAATGCTGTTGTCATTACAAATGCTTCCGTATATCCTTCCTTCGGTGTATCAGAAATTGCTGAATCTGAATAAATGTATGTATTCGTATTAATTGTATCGATATTACCAATCGTCTGATATCCGGCCCTTGTCGTATTCCTTAAACTGTCAATATAGGTAAAATCGCCATTATAAGATGTAATATCATGCTTATAATCCATATACATGTAACGATAAAATGTATTATCATCATTTAATTTTTCCGAACCACTCTTACTCAGGTCAACATACTTCTTCTCGCCCCAGACATAAATGGTATTTTCTGTTTCTTTATTCGTATTCTGCGGAACATCTATAATCTTACTTGGAGAAAAATACGCAATATACGGTTTTACACTCTTCTGGTCAGAAATCAGATATTCCTTATCACCTTCCTGCTTTTTCGTATGAATATCAGAACGATCAATATTAATTGCAAAAGAAGAGGTACTCTGTTTCAAATCTGTTGCATCACCATGAAATGCATTATCTCCAATAGTAGTAAGTGTATTCGGAAATTGAGCCAGATCATCACGAATCACTACTGTTCCATCTTCCTTCTTATATCCGATTTTATTTAATTTCCTGCAATATTCAAATGCATTGTTTCCAATGGTTTTTAATCCTTTTGAAAGAATGACGGTTGAAAGATTAGAAGACATATTCGCAGCATTCATACATGCAAATGCCTGATCTGGAATCTCTGTTATTCCATTTCCTAATTCTACCGATTCAAGTTCATAATCACCGGCAAACACTTTTACACCTAAAGTAGTAACACAATCTGGCAGATTTACTCTCTTAAGATGGCCGGCTGTTATTGTTAACCCATAAGTATTTTTATAGTCTGAATTTGGAATCCAGGTACAATTTGCAAAAGCCTCATCATCAATCGTTGTTAAATTCTTCAGATTCATAAGGAAATCTGTATCTGTTAAAGCATAACATTTTTGGAATGCCTTCTTTCCAATGTAGCTGATTGCTGCATTTTTTTCATCCTTGAATCGAATATATTTTAAATCTGTTGCTGATGCAAATGTGATATCCTCAATTCTTTCTATCTTAGCAGGAATCTCAATTGCCATAATACTAGAAGCATTAAAGGCACCTGTTCCAATGCTCTCTAAACAATCTGGAAGTTTAATGGTATTCTCATATGGATCATCGCCTTCTTTTAATCTCTTATAAATCTTTGCTCTTGCAAATGCACTGGCACCGATTTTCTTTAATTTGGTACAATGGCTGAAATCCGGAGCTTCAATCATGGATTCCTGGAAAGCAGACTCTCCAATATATGTAATTCCGGTTGGAATATTAATCTTTTTAAGAATTGCCTGTGAGAAAATATTGGCCGGAATATAAGAAAGATTATCTCTAAGCTTCACTTCACTTAAACTGGTACAGCCGGCAAAAGCTTCTGTTCCTAAATGATCTGCATTCTCAATCGGAATATCAATCTTCGTAATACTGGTACAACCGGCAAAAGCACCCTTGCCAATCACCAGTTCCTTCTTCGAATCATATTCTTTAAAATTAACCTTCGAAATCGAAGAACATCCATAAAATGTATATTCCCCTAATTCATCAATCTTCGATAAATCGATGACATTCTCTTGTACTTCATCTCCTTCTACCGACAACGTCTTAAGACTGGTACACTTATCAAATGCATAATTAGGCAGACTCTTTAAAGTCTTAGGCAGAATTATCTGCGCCAGATTCCCACAGTTTGAAAATTCACTTGCATCAAACTTGGCAATATCAAGCTTTGACAAATCAATCTTTGTTGCACCTGTTGCATATCCAAGACCTTTGATATCTTTGATTCTTCCTGCATAAACAGACAAATTAATATTCCCTGTATAGGCTGCTAAATCCTTAACTGTAAAAGTCTTGTTCCGATATTCTTTATACTTATCAGATGTTAAATCATCCGTCTCTAAAGCAGATAAATCACTACCATCATAATTTGCAAGTACCTGTAAAATACTATACAAAGTAGAATCCGGAATATCTGTTGTTGACAGTTCGTGCATCTCTTCTAATGGAGTTGCAGCCTGTGCTTCCATCACCATATTCCTACTATGATTATTTCCTCCTATAGAAACAGGATTTAATGTCATAGATGCGGCAATAAAACTGGCAAATACTCTTTTTAAATCTCTCTTTAAATTCTTTTTCATCGCTTTTCCTCTCTCAAAACTTTTCATTAACTTGTTACAATATTCATATGAAAACAAATATTTTTATTTATTTTATCATATCCACTCATAAGATGCAATTATATTCTCTATGAACTCCATCCTTAAAAAACTCGTAAAATAAAAAGCAGTCCTAAACCTGTCATGGTATTAGAACTACTTTTTTGTATTTATTTGGTTGTCTCTGCTACTTTTGCATTCCGCATATAGATATTCTGTTCCATTTGTTCTTCTGTGGACATATCTTTCAGCTTCATGTATAAAATTGTATAGCCTTCTTTTGGAGTTGCCTTAAAATCTACAACATATTCTGTTAAGAGTTCTTTGTCTCCTGTTCCGTTCGCATAATAATACAACTTATTTCCATCTTTCCGAAAAGTTTCTTTTACTACACCGGAATCGGTCTGAGTAGTGATAATGACACCATTACTAAGACTCTCAACCTTTGTTGCAACTTTAATCTTATCTCCAATAAAATTAAAAGTTGTTTGCAATTCATTATGCACATTAATACTCTGATTTTGTTTACTGTAATATCTCGAAATCGTAGTCATAAATTGTACAATGCCAATTAAAACAATAGATAAAACTGCAATTGTAACCATCAATTCTACTAAGGACAAACCTTTTTGGTTCTTTCGAATAGAAACCATATTTTCTTTTTCCATTATTACACCTCCTATTCAATCGATACCTTTCCAGTTGCCTGTGCCAGTTTTAAGACATAAGTACGTCCACCTCTTACCATAGTAATTGATTTACAGGTACCAAGATCAGTTCCTGAAAGATTCTTACAGGTATCAAATGAACCAGAAGATTTTTTAAAGGAAAAAACCAATCCACTTGCATCTAATGTTTTCTCTCCAGATGAAAGCTGAGCTGTTATAACAATTGAACTGTCTAATTCAATGTCTCTGCTAGATAAAAATTTTCCTTTTTCATCTAACTTACCAACACTGACCATTTTCTTATTTCCATTATCCTGCAAGACTGCAACATAATTTCCTTCTTTTCCCATTGTTGTTGTTCTTACATCTAACAGTGCACTTTTTACTTCTTTGGAAGCTGTTTTTATCTTTGCACCCGTTACAACTCCGAATCCAATCCCTGCAAGACCGGTAAGGACTGCCATAATTGCAATAACAACCATTAATTCAACTAAACTGAATCCTTTATTCTTTGCATTGCTCATTTTATCACTCCTTACTATTCGTCTGAATTAGACCAATTCTCCATCTGGATAAAATCAATCTTATCATTATCGCCTAAATCTGTATCTGTAGAACCCGAACCATCATCTGGCTTTGTTGGCTCAGAATCAGAATAATCATAAAAGATTTTCGTTCCACCGTTAAAGAAACTATTCATTGTATAAATTCCAACCTGAGACCAGTCTGGTTTATTTTGATCACTTGAACTCTTAAATCCAAACTGTGTACAAATGGCATTATCATCTGTTTTTCCAATGAAGTAATTTCCTAAATGATCAAAATACTTCTTCATTGCATCCTTATCTTCATTATCAAGAATTGCATATCCAACAGACTTAAATTCATTTACCTCATATGTAATCTTTTTTGTAGACATAAAGATTCCAATATAATGATCTCCACTGTTAAATTGTACCTTATAAGCATCATTACAGATAAATAATGCAAATTTATTATTTGCCTGACCGGCGTTAATATCTCTTGCTTTACCAAACTGAATATTAGCCTGATATTTTTTTGTAATACCATTCTTCTTATAAGTAAATTCTTTCCATTCATTATCATTTCGATCTGGTTTTGTATCAGACGGTAAACTGTAATATCTCAAATCCTGCGTAGCAATATATTTTTCTGTAGCCGTTCCGCTCATATATGCTGATGGTTCAGAAACATAATTTGTTGCACCATCTGGTTCATTAGCAAAAGAATATATCACTCTTGTATTTACAATTTTATCAAATGTTTTATCTACTAAGGTATCACTTGAAGAAATTGGTGCCCAGGTACTACCATTTCTTTTTAATAACTCTGTCTTCTCTGCTTTGCTGCTCTTTCCATAACATACTTTACCATCTGGTTTGATTTCTGAATTCAATGTGATATTTTTTCCATTTCCCCATGATAAAGTACTTGTTCCAATCTGATAAGTAGGCTGCAAATCAATTTTATTTAAAATAGATGTATTCTTGTTAAAAAGAAGTTCATATGCCTTATTTCCTTTTATTCCAATAATCATATTAGGATTACTATTATCAGCTTTATAATAACCTTTTTCAGACATCTGTTTATCTTCCTGTTTATTTGCAGGATCCTGCGTATAAGGGAAGAATTTAGAATATCCGCCTGCCGGCATAAGTCCTGATGGTTTTGTTTTCTCATAAGCCTCTACAGTTCCTGAAGAATCTCCATATAAGCTATATGTCTTTCCATCCTGTTTAATCTGAATATCCTTACAAGTTAAATGCGTATTTTCATCAATTACAAGATGCGAACCATTTGCCAATGTAATCACACCATTTACCTTTACTTCATCACCAGTGAATCTTAATACACCTTTTCTTACTTCAATATCACCATCGATATCTGTCTGTTGTCCTGAAAGTTCATATATTAAACCATCATTAATGTCCAACGCCAATGTGGAACTGGCAGATCCTTCCACCTGTTGTCCGATATAGACATCACCTTCCTGAACAAAGAAACCTGGTTTTCCATTGTTAATCATATTACCGGAACCAGATTTAAGTGTACATCCAGAACCTACAATCATGGAATATCTTGCAATTCCACCTTTATCAGGTTTTGTCGTTGTCTTCTTTGTAGGTGCATTAATACTGATATCTGTTTTTAATGTACTTGTGTATCCATTTTTATCTGTGTATGTTACTTTAAGATCCTTTAATGTCAGCTTTTTATCGGTTCTTTCCACAGGCTTTGCATTATTGAGGGTTAATTCCTTAATCTGCACTCCCTTATCAATATCTTCTATCTGCTTCTTTAGATAATCGGCAATCTGTGAAGAACTTGTTCCTCCTGCCTGATTAGCCATTTCATTATACACATTATTAATGTAAGCTTTCGTATCACCTGACAGACTCGCCAGCTGTGTGGATGCCAGATTCTGTACTACCATCTGCGCATCATCGATAACAGCTTCATTTTTATAAAATACATCTTTTGTCTTTTGATCTACATGACGCATCTTGTAAGATGCACCCGCAACAGTAAGCAAACTAGCCGATAATATGACTGCCATTGCAATTACAATAATAACAGTAACCAAGGCCATACCATTATTATTTCGTTTTAATTTTCTTTCTCTTTCCATAATAATCACCTATTCTCTTTCACTCTACTATCGATTACTTGTAATCTAAAAGATCATAGTCTAATACTGACCCTGTAAATGTCGTAAGCTGATCTTTTGCTTCAAATCCATTTCCCTGATAGACTGTAATTGTGACATCGTAATCTTTCTTATATCTTAATTTTACATTGTCAAGATCTGCTTCCGTTTTTGAATTAAACTTTTTATTATTCAACTGTACTTTTACTCTGGCATTATAAGTTCCACTTCCATAACTAATCTTTGTCATGTCAAACTGAAAATAATTTTCTACCTTATCTCCTGATGTCTCATATTTTGTCTGTAAATTTGACACTCCAAAATTCTGTGAATGGTCAATTGGTATAATCCTGAATTTGGAACGATCAAAATTCTTAGGATTACATTCCTGATAAGTTTCTTTCACACCAAACTGTTTAATTCCTTCAAAAATGTTTTGTGCAACCCCAGTGGCGTTCTGTGTACGATTCGATTTTGCATTTACCTTTGCGACTGATACAAAAGAATTTAAAAGTGGAACAGTAACAGCGACTAATATAGCCACTGCTACTAATACCTCTACGAGTGTTACACCCTTATTATTCTTTTTTAAACTAGGTTTGGCTTCCTGATGTCTTTGCTTTGCTTTTAACATGTTCCACCATCCTCTCTATTTTCCGAATACGTTACCGATATCTCCTGTTTTAACACCATCATTCTTATCAGGAGTATATTCTCTGTTTCCATCTGTTAATGCATACATATCTACAGATGCAGTTCCTGTTAACTTTCCTGAATCATCTTTGTTAATGGTAATCGTATTCAATCCCTTACGTTTTGAACCATATCCATAGATATAACGAATCATCTTCTTAAGGTTATCATAATCTGTTTCAAAATCATACTGTACATTACCGGTTGATAAAGTATATCCACTTCCAACTGTCTGGCTTGCTATATTATCCTCTGTTGTAGCAGCATTCTGAACTAATTTTCCATTTGCATCTACCGATGGCTCAGGTGTTGATTCCGTAATCGTATATCCTGTAATCTTTACATCATTATGTTCTGTAATATCATTTAAGAAAAGAATTCCGTCTTCATATCTGACTTCTGCTGGGAACAGGTTCATTAACTTATTTAACTTTGACTGATTTGAGTTAATCTGTGCCTGAATCTGATCTGCTCTGCTTTCAAGATTCTTTAATCGGTCAACATCTTTCTGTAAAGTATCTTCTTGTGCAACAATTTCTTTTACCTTATCTCGGTTATCCTTAAAATAAAAACTGTACGTACCTAATACAATCAGTACACCAAACAGGATAATAATAATTCCGATTTCTTTTCCTTTTAACTTCATCTCTACTACCTCCTTTACTGTGCACTGGTTGTTGATTCAGCCGTTGTTGTCGCTGCAGCAGCTGATGTCTTTTCTGCCTGGTTTAAAGCTGCTTTATAAGTTGCAGTTAATGTAAATGTTACCTTATTATGATTGTCTGCATCCTCTGTATAAGGACTTGTATTAACAGAACCGATAGCAATTGTATTAAACTGGCGAATCTGTTCAACAGCCTTTGCTGCTGCCTTCTTATCATCCACAGTAACAACCATAGAAAACTGCTGTGGACTAGAAGTAATTGTTTGTACCGTCATAGTACTTGGCATTTTCTTTTCTAACTCTTCTACAAACTTCACTAAACTAGAGTTTACGTTTGTAGAGTTATTATATACAGCTGCAATACTGTTATATGTATTAACTGAGTTCATATAATTTTGCTCTAAAGTATCATACTTTGCTAATTCCTGTTTCTGATTCTCTAATTTCGTCTTTCCACTCTGATGAGCCATCAGACTGATATTTCCAAAGACTGCCATACCAACAGATATAACTACACAACCAATTGCAATAATCGCTGGTACTAAGATGGAATCCTTCATATCTGTCTGGAAGTCCATTCCAGCAGGAATCAGGTTCTGTGTATGAATACCGGCACCGATACATGCTGCATATTCACCAAGCTTGATTCTCTTTTCCATGCCATTCATGAATACAACACCACCGATATTCTTTAATGGTTTCACCTGAATGCCTAACTCATTTGAAAGAAGGTCTGTCATACCCTTTAAATCGGCTCCGCCACCAATCGCTGTAAAGCTGTTGATTCCTACATTATCATGCCTAGATACATAGTAATCAATAACTCTTCCGATATTACCAATCATATATTTGAAAGAATCTGTTACTTCTTCCCGTAATTCTCCTACAAGATTGCTGACTTTTTCTCCATTTCGAATTCCTGCATCCTTGAATCTTGGTGCGATAAACTGTTCGTGCTGCATCTCAGCAATTGCATCGAGATAAGTAACTTTCTTTTCTTCTCTCTCTTCTTCTGTCTCATTCTCATCATATTCAATAGAATCAATCATCTTCTCAAGAACCATTTCGACAGCATCTGCCATACCATAGTTTACAACTCTTTGAAGTACGATTTTTTCATCCTGAATCATGGTAATCAATGTTGATTTTGTATCAATCTTTACAACAACATTTAATCCCTTTGTAAATGAGTTCTTCGTTGCCTGGTAAACACTGTTACCCATATAATCAATTCCACGTAACACAAGTCTGGTAGAAGTAGAAAAATCAAAATAAGACTTTGTCAAATCATTCGGAACAGCAAGAAGATTTAACTTTAACATATCAGAAGAAGACGGTTTATCCTTTGTCTTCTTGATTGCTACTGCATTCTTGTTTTTCTCTTTCTCTTTTTCATCTTTCTCGTCTTTTTTATCTGCTTTCTTATCTTCTAATTCAATTTGCTGTTTTACGACTCCGAGTTTGTTATATACCAGATGATACTGTGACATATCAACTGGGAAATACTCAGTAGCATTCGCATCTACCACATTCTGAATCATTCTGTCCTTTACCATTGGGATAATTACATCACGACTGGCAATACGGCTTGATGTGATGGTATACACAATCTTATTCGTCGTAATTCCACGTTTTCTACACTCCATGGAAATTAAGTTTGTAAAAGCATTGTTCCTTTTTACGATACCATCTGCGACAACGCCTTCTGGTGTTTTAAAGCTGAAACAATTATAAATCTTTGGATTTTTCACTTCATAATCCATTTCAACTACATGGGTGATGCCTTGCCCTATTTCTACACTTAGTACTTTTGTAGTCATCATTTCCTCCAATCCACTCTGCTTGATCGCAGATTTTATCATTTATTTATGAAAGTCTGTTCTCTTATATCGTAAGCTCCCACTCTTACATATAGAAGAAAGACATATACATACTGATGAATTGATTGCCGAATAATGCTGCAATCAGAATTCCTGCCGATAAGTATGGTCCCATCGCCAGAACGTGTTCTGCATCACTTACCTTCATGCGAATCATATGAATCACAGAACCTAAGATACATCCGATGACAAATGCCAAAAGGATTAATTTCCATCCCAGCAAAAGTCCACAAGCTGCCATAAGCTTCACATCTCCTCCGCCAATTGCTCTTCCCTTTGATGCATAAAAGAGAATGGCAAGGAATACACTTACTGCAGCAAATCCAATTATATAGTCACTCCAGTTCTGATAATCCAGAACCAGACGTATTATTCCAAGTAAAAATAAAAAGAGATTCATTCCAAAAGGAATCTCATACGTTCTCCAGTCAATGACACTTAATGCTAAAAGTGCAGATGCCATTGCACAATACAATATACTAACAATATTCCATCCATTTACATAAAAAATCAAAAGATACAATAACCCATTGCTTGCTTCTACAATCGGATATTGTTTACTAATCTTTGTCTTACATTTTCTACATCTTCCTCTTAAAAATAACCAGCTGAAAAGAGGAACTAAATCATACCACTTTAATTGATATCCACAATTCATACAATGAGACCTCTCAGTAACGATGCCCTCATGTTTTGGAATCCGATAGATGCACACATTCAAAAAGCTTCCGATTACAATGCCAAATAAAAAGGCAAAAACATACATCACTGCTATCATCTCTGTTCTCCCTTAAGTATCTAAAAAATATTTTTCTTCTTTTTAATATGTCTCTCGAATATAGGGGGTTCGAGAGACATATTAGTTTCATTATGTAATTTTTAATAAATCAATAAAGATTTAATTCTACCATACATGAGTATTATCTACATCGGCTGTTGAAGATGCGTAATATGTTCCTGTTACAGTAATCTTATCACTTTTATCATCAGCATTTACTGTTAATGTAATATCTCCACTCTTATACTTTTTAGACTGAATCTTAATAGTATCACCGCATGTTGCTGTTATTTCCTTTGAAAGGCTGTCAACAGCACATGTTACATTACCAGTTGAAGAAATTGTTACAGTAGTTCCTGACTTAATATCATTGTAAATTGCTTCTTCTGCACCAGCATTCTTAATACATTCTGCAACTTTTGCAATTGCATCTGTATCAGAACTTACTCTTGACTTCTCTACATATCTTAAATATGCTGGAGCAAGTACACCAATTAATACTGCCATAATGGCAATTACTACGATTAACTCTACAAGAGAGAAACCTTTGTTGTTCTTTTTCATTGTTGTTTGTTCTTTCATTTCGTTCTTCATTTCTTTGATCTCCTTTTCATGAATTTTACGAACTACGTTCGCCTCTTACGAGTATATATCTTAAATGCCAGCCCTATATCCGGCACTTAATTCGAATGAATAAAAATCAAATCTGTGCATTTTCTTTGCACATTTATATTATACTACTTTTTTCATATAAATCAAGTTTTTTTAGAAAAAAGTACTAACTTTTTACATGTTATCCAATCCATTGTACATCGCAAGCATTGGAGAGAATACGGCTGCAATAATAACAACTACGATACCTGCAAGCAACAAGGTAATCATTGGCTCCATAGCTGAGAGCAACTGTTGTGTTGCAACTTCTACTTCATCATCATAATAATCTGCCATCTTCTCAAGCATCTGCTCTAACTTACCAGTCTCTTCTCCGATCTTTGTCATATGTGTTACCATCGGAGGAAAGATTCCGGATGCCTTAATTGGCACTGCAAGTGGCATACCCTTCATAACCTCTTCTCTGGCATCTAACACTGCATCGCGGAATAAGACATTCGTCATCGTATTCGCAGTAATCTCAAGAGCCTCGGTAATCGGTACACCGGCTGCTGTTAAGGTACTCATGGTTCTGGCAAATCTCGAAGCACTTGTCTTCTTCGTAAAGTTTGCAATCGCAGGAATCTTTAATGCCAGTCGTGCTAAAATATATTTACCACCTTCAGACTGCTTAAATGCCTTGAATCCCACAAAAGCTCCAATAACAACTAAGACAATTACATACCAGAAACGTTTCATAAAGTTGCTGACCGAAATAACTGCTAATGTAATCTTAGGCATCTCGATATCCATATCTGCAAACATACTCATGAACGATGGAACTACTACAGTTAACAAAACAATTACAACGGCGATGGCTACCAGAATAACGATAACCGGATAGACCATTGCTTTTTTAATCATCTGCTTTAACTTCGTATCTTTTTCAAACTGAGTCGCCATACGGTCTAAAGCTATCTCAAGAGAACCAGAAGCTTCACCCGCTTCGATCATACTAATCATCATTGATGGGAAGACATCCTTTCGGCTCTTTAATGCATCACCGAAAGATTCACCACCCTGAATCTTATCCTTAACTCCTGTAATTGCTTTCTCCATATTCTTGTTCTCAGTCTGCTCTGCAAGCATATCTAGTGCATCGACAACTGTGATACCTGCATTGATCATACTTTGCATCTGTCGACAAAATACACTTAAGTCTCTAGAACTTACAAGCTTACCAAAGTGAATATCGATGTCAGCTGTCATCACACCCTGTTCTTTCAAACTGATTGGTGTCAGCTGCATCTTACGGACTGCCGCAGTTGCTTCTTTCTCGTTATCGGCATCTACAACACCTTTAGTCTTCTTACCAAAGGTATTAAGTGCCACATAATTATATGTACTCATCCTAACACCCTCCTACAACATAAGTTTCTTCTTCATTGCCTCGAAGTCATATGATCTCTCTAATGCAACCTGTGGTGTTATCGCATTCTGCAAACATAAATCATATAAGTCGTCATCCATCGTCTTCATACCTAACTTATGGTTCGTCTGCATCGTTGAATTCAACTGATACGTCTTATTCTCACGAATCAGGTTACGGACTGCCGGATTACCAATTAAAACTTCAAATGCTGCTACTCGTCCGGTACCAGATGCTTTCGGTAATAACTGCTGGAATACGATACATTCCAATACCGAAGCTAACTGAATACGAATCTGAGCCTGCTGATGTGGTGGGAATACGTCGATCATACGGTCAATCGCATCTGCCGCACCATTCGTATGTAAGGTAGAGAATACCAGGTGACCGGTCTCGGCAGCAGTAATCGCTGTCTGAATTGTCTCAAGGTCACGCATCTCTCCTACCAGAATAACATCTGGATCTTCACGAAGTGCTGCACGAATCGCTGTCGCATAACTCTTCGTATCGATTCCTAACTCTCTCTGGTTTACATTCGACTTCTTATGGAAATGAAGATACTCGATTGGATCCTCAATTGTAATAATATGCTTCGCATATGTCTCATTAACAATATTCACCATAGAAGCCAATGTTGTTGACTTACCGGAACCTGTTGCACCGGTAACAATGATAAGACCTCTCGGTCTGTGACTCATCTCTAATACTTCCTTCGGAATTCCTAATGTCTTAGGATTCGGAATCTTAAATGGAAGCAAACGCATAACTAATCCTAAATGTCTCTTCTGTCTGAAAACATTCACACGAAATCTTCCGCTTCCTGAAATCTCGTATGCAAAATCGGCTTCTCCTTCTTTCTCGAAGTGTTCTCTAAGCCCTGGCTCCGTATCTAGCAATGGATCAATCAGTGCTTCTGCCTGTTCTACTGATAATACATTGTTATCATACGGTACTAATACACCGTCAATACGGAGTCTGATCTCACGATCCGTAGTGACATGAACGTCTGATGCTCTTCTTGTAATCGCATCTAATAATACCTGATCAATCGCTAACATATCTTTTCTCCCTTTACATCCTCAAATTAACTATCAAATGATACCTTCGTCATCTCTGATATAGAAGTAACACCTTCCCTTACCAGTCTGGCTGCACTCATATGAAGTGTATTCATACCATTCTTAATAGCCTGTTCCTTAATTTCCTCTGCAGTACCTTCTTTGGTGATGACTTCCTTCAGACCCTGGCTGACTTCCATGATCTCGTAAACACCAATACGTCCTTTGTATCCCATATTATTACACTTCGGACAGCCACATGACTCATAGATGGTAAGAGGTTTTGCCGGATCTACATCTAACATCTTCTTCTCATCTACCGTTGCTTCCTTCGCCTTCTTACAATCCGGGCAAAGTCTACGAACAAGTCTCTGTGCAATAATACCAACTAAGGCATCTGATAACATATAACTCTCAATTCCCATATCAAGCAAACGACCTATTGTCTTCGCAGAAGAGTTCGTATGCAGAGTACTAACAACTAAATGTCCTGTGATAGCGGCCTGTACCGCAATTCCTGCTGTCTCACCATCTCGAATCTCTCCGATCATGATAATATCAGGATCCTGACGCAAGATAGAACGCAAAGCAGACGCGAACGTAAGTCCCGCCTTCGGATTCACATGAACCTGATTGACCCCATTAATATTCGCCTCGACAGGATCTTCGACTGTGATAATATTAACATCTTCCTTATTCAACTCACTCAAAGCTGTATAAAGAGTCGTAGACTTACCACTTCCCGTAGGTCCTGTTACAAGAACGATACCATTCGGGTTCGACATAATGTGGTCAAACACCTTAAGCTCTCCCGGTGTAAAACCAAGTTCTGATTTATCCCTTGAAAGTGCTGTCTTCTGTGCAAGACGCATAACGCACTTCTCACCATAAACCGTTGGAAGCATAGATACACGAATATCGTATTCAATTCCATCTACTACATAGGTAATACGACCATCCTGTGGCTTTCTCTTCTCAGAAATATCCATGCCGCCTAAAACCTTCAATCTGGCAATAATAGCAGACTGAAGACTCGCATCATATGTAATCTGCTCATACAAAGCACCATCGATACGGAATCTGATACGTACCTTCGTCTCTAACGCTTCTACGTGAATATCGGATGCACGAAGTCTCGCTGCAGATTCAATCATCTGATTAACCAGAATAACGATTGGCGAATTCGAAAGATTATCATTCACAGCTTCCTCATCTGTTGCAAGCATCTCTTCACGTTCCTTGGCAAACTGATCCGCCACATTCCTTGCTTCCGCATTACCATAATGCTTGTCTAATGCAATCGCAATATCCTTACCGGTAGCAATATATGGCTCCACCTGAAGTCCCGTTAATAACGAAATATCATCAATCGAAATCATATCCATCGGATCTTCCATGGCAACCTTCAACACATTCGGATTATTGTCCGCAAAACCAATCGGTATCGCATTACACTTACGAAGTGTCGTACCGGGAACTAATTTAAGAACTTCATCCGGGATATCAATCGTACTCGGAGTTACCTGTTCAATATTCAACTGTTGGGATAATGCATGCGTAATCGCTTCCTCAGTCGCAAATCCAAGTTCCACAACCAACTCACCAATGTGCTTATGGTTCGTCTTACGGACCTCCATGACCTGCTCAAACTGCTCCTCTGTGATTACTCCCTCATCAATAAGCATCTCACCAAGCTTTTTCTTCTTCCTAAACAATTCCATATTATTTAGCCTCCTATTAGACATATTATACAGACTATTTTGCTTCCATGCAATGTTCATATACATCATCAGCAGTCAATCACCTTCCATCAATCATCAATGTGATGAAAAGAATCGTCTCCCACCAAACTCACTCATATATATAACAATACATACATACAAACGTATTTGTCTAGATAGGAACATTATATCATTACTACACGTATAATTCAATTTATTTTCATATTTTTTTCATTTTAGTAGAATCTTACTAACATTTTCACACTAATACTTGTATAAACATCACATGGTAGTATCATTTACTCTAATGCTTATACATTTTTATCTAACTTAGAATATACTTTCTCATACAATTTCGAATCTCCATATTTGGTATAGCAAATTCATATCTGTTTCCATCCGGTTGACCCTTACTCACTATTATAACTTGAAATTTTTCACTTTACAACTTATACAAAAAAATAGCCATCACCTAATGATGATGGCTATTTTCCTATAAATAATGTGCCTGACATGATTCGAACACGCGACCTTCTGGTCCGTAGCCAGACGCTCTATCCAGCTGAGCTACAAGCACACATACGTGCCGGCGATCGGAATCGAACCGATACGGGAGTATAAGTCCCGCAGGATTTTAAGTCCTGTGCGTCTGCCAGTTCCGCCACGCCGGCCTCTTGTAGAGGTATCTACATAGTGTCTGTCATAATAAATTATCACAGACAATGGGACCTACAGGGCTCGAACCTGTGACCCTCTGCTTGTAAGGCAGATGCTCTCCCAGCTGAGCTAAGATCCCA
>CAKRHW010000013.1 GCA_934339365.1 uncultured Lachnospiraceae bacterium
CGGTGAGGGGTTATTTTAATTTAGCAACAAAAAAATGTCGTATTTATGAGGATTATGGCGTTTCGCAAACGCCTAATAGTTGTAAAGAAAAACGGAGGTAAGTGGAATGAAACGAAAGGAAGTTGATGCAAAGTATCAATGGAATATGACAGATATTTATGCAGAGGATTCTTTATGGGAAAAGGATTACGAAATCCTAGAGGAAGAACAGAAAAAGGCAGAAAATTTTCAGGGAACACTTGCAGAGTCTCCAAAGCAGCTGTCTGATTTTTTAGAATTTAGTGATGCAATGGAAGAACGCATGGAGAAGGTATATATTTATGCCAATCAAAAGCTTCATGAAGATATGGCACTTGATATTTACCAGGCAATGGCTGCAAAGGCAGATGATATTATGGTAAAGATTTCAGGTGCACTGGCATTTGCGGAACCTGAAATTTTACAGATGGAAGAGACAACTCTTCGAAACTGGATGGAAAAAGATGCCGGAGTTCGCCGTTATGAGAAGTATTTGTCTGATTTATTAGAGAGAAAACCACATGTGTTAGAAACGAAGATGGAACAGCTTTTAGCACAGACCGGAACCATGAGCAGTGCACCAAAGGACACTTTTATGATGTTTAACAATGCGGATGCAAAATTTGCACCTGCAGAAGATGAAAATGGAAAGAAGCATACAGTGACGCATGGGACATTTACGACATTATTATCAAGTACAGACCGGACACTTCGTAAGAATGCATTTGCATCCATGTATGAGGAATTTGGCAGCTATCGCAATACATTAGCGGCGATGTTTCAGGCAAATGTAAAGCAAGATGCATTTTATGCCAAAGTACGAAATTATGATTCTTCCAGACAGATGCATTTAAGTAACAGCCAGATTCCGGAGAGCGTCTATGATCAGCTGATTGATACTGTACATGAGCGGATGGATTTGATGTATCGCTATGTGGCACTGAGAAAACGTGCATTGCAGTTAGAAGAAGTGCATATGTATGATTTATATGCACCAATGGTAGCGGATGCAGAGATTAAGGTTACTTATGAGGAAGCAAAACAGATGGTCAAAGAAGGCCTGGCACCGATGGGTGAGGAATATTTGTCACATTTGCAGGAAGGATTCGATCATGGATGGATTGATGTATACGAAAATGAAGGAAAACGTAGTGGTGCATATTCCTGGGGACCATATGGGGTACATCCTTATGTCTTAATGAATTTTCAGGGAAAATTAAACGATGTCTTTACGCTAGCACATGAAATGGGGCATGCCTTACATTCGTATTATTCTAATCATGCACAGCCATACCATCTTGCAGGATATAAGATTTTTGTCGCCGAAGTTGCATCAACCTGTAATGAGTCATTGTTGATTCATCATTTGCTTCAGACAACCATAGACAAGAAGCAGAGAGCATATTTTATTAACTATTTCTTAGAGCAGTTTAAGGGAACGTTATACAGACAGACGATGTTTGCAGAGTTTGAACGAAAGGTTCACCAGATGGTAAAAGATGGAGAAGCATTGACAGCGTCTAATCTCTGTCAGATTTATTACGAATTAAATCAACTCTATTTTGGAAAGGATATCGTGATTGACAGAGAGATTGAAATGGAATGGGCAAGAATTCCACATTTTTACACACCATTTTATGTGTACCAGTATGCAACCGGTTTTTCAGCGGCGATTGCACTGTCTAAGAATATCTTAGAAAATGGAGAACGTGCAGTGAAGGATTATGTTCAGTTTCTGAAGGGAGGCGGTTCGAAAGATCCGATTTCACTGTTAAAGATTGCAGGAGTTGATATGTCAAAGAAGGATCCGGTAGAAAAGGCATTAGACGTATTTGCAGAATTGTTAGACGACTTTGAAGAGACTTTATCATAAAAAGGAAAGGACAGGTGTGAAAAAAGAGTGCAGAAACTAGTGATTAAAGACTTAAGAAAAAATTTCGAGAATAAAGAGGTATTAAACGGTGCATCAAAGACCTTTGAGAAGGGAAAGATTTATGTGCTGGTTGCACTTGTACTGGTTTCAAAATTTGCACCGAAAACATTCTGGATTCGCAGTGGTTCATAAGAACAGAAAGAGAAGGTGATAATTATGTGGTATGAAGAGAGTATTTTTTATCAGATTTATCCATTAGGATTTACAGGAGCACCAAAGGAAAATGACGGGGTAACTGTAAACCGGATAGAAAAAGTAAAAGAGTGGATTCCCCACCTGAAGCAGTTAGGAATCAATGCAGTTTATTTTTCGCCGATATTTGAGTCTGACAGACATGGATATGATACAAGAGATTATCAGAAGATTGACTGCCGGTTAGGAACAAATGAGGATTTTGCAGACGTTGCAAAAGCACTTCACAAAGAAGGAATCCGAATCGTTTTAGACGGTGTATTCAATCATGTGGGACGAGGATTTTTCGCATTTCAGGATGTTTTGGTGAAAAGACAGAATTCAAAGTACAAAGACTGGTTTCATATTGATTTTAACCGTAATTCGAATTACAATGACGGACTCTGGTATGAAGGCTGGGAAGGTCATTATGAACTGGTAAAATTAAATCTGTCTAATGATGAAGTGGTAAATTATCTGTTTGATTCTATCCGTAAGTGGGTAAAACTTTGGGATATCGATGGACTGCGTTTAGATGTGGCATATTGTTTAGACAAGAATTTTCTGAAAAAATTAAGACATTTTTGTGACTGCGAATTGGGTAAGAAGGATTTCTTCCTGGTTGGAGAAGTTCTTTTTGGAGATTATAACCAGATAGCCAATCAGGAAATGTGTCACAGTGTAACAAATTATGAATGTTACAAAGGTCTGTATTCAAGTTTTAACAGTAAAAATATGTTTGAAATCTCCCATTCTTTAGCAAGACAGTTTGGAACAGAAAACTGGTGCATTTATCGGGGAAAACATTTTTTGAGTTTTGTGGATAATCATGATGTCAGCAGAGTTGCTTCCATCTTAGAAAACAGAAATGATGTGCCACTGATTTATGCGGTTTTATTTGGAATGCCAGGTATCCCATGTATTTATTACGGAAGTGAATGGGCGGCAAAAGGAGAAAAAGCACAGGGCGATGATGCACTGCGGCCTTCTTTTGAAAAACCAGAGTGGAATGGATTAACAAGTTATCTTCAGAAACTGATTCAGATTAGAAAGGAACATGAAGTTCTTACGCAGGCAAGTTACCGGGCAGCACTATTAACGAATGAACAGCTTGTGATTGCACGCGAAGGGGAAGAAGAAACACTGTATATCGGTGTGAATATCACAGACCGCGAATATGAGATTCCGGCTGGAAAATTAGGAAATGGCAAGGTTACAGAATTGTTGACACAAGAAGAAAGAAGTTTAGATGAAACAATTATCATGCCAGAATACGGAGTATTTATTTTACAGAAAAAATAAAAGAATAAGGTAATCTCGTGTTTTTGACGTTTTACAAAAGTCGAATGTTAACAGGGAGATGCAAAATGGGGCTGCCACTTTAATTTGGATGAAACATCATTAAAGTGACAGCCCTGTTAGGAATTATTTTCGAGAATGAAAAGGAAAGTAAAGCTTATTTTTCCGTCTTTTTCCACATTATGAATCGAACCATGATATTTTAATAAAATCTCATCGAGATAAGATGGAAGTGGAGATGGTGGAGCGAAAGGGGCGGTAATGGAACCGGCTAAGCAGGCTTTGCGGTATTTTAAAATAAAATCAAGTTCCTTGTGTTTTCCAGATTCTGCTTTCTCCATATAATAATTCAGAATAGAAGAAAAGAAGACCTGCATATCAAAGGGGTCCATAGAAATATTCGCAGGGAGCTGAAAATCTGTATGAATCTGAATTCCATGGTCTTTTGCTTCCATCAGTTTCGATGTGATGACGGCATCAAAAACCGGATTCTCTGTATTAACCAGCCAGGGCGAAGGGAAAAGATGTTCTGCAAATGTATCAATGTAATCAAGGACTTCTTTTTTTGTTCCATACTCCATTAAACTCTGAATAGCAAATAAATGATTACGGATATCATGCCGGAAATGGCGAAGCTCTGTTAAAAGTTCCTGATTCGCCTGATTATGCTTCACCTGGGCATTTAATTGTTCCTTGCATAAGTGTAATTCTTTCTCTAAAGTCTTTGTTTTTGAAAAAATCATGATAAACCCCTTTCCTGACAATTCTTTTTAGATTTATTGTAAAAAAAAACTATGAATATGTCAAATAATGTTTTATAATAAAAAGGAAAGAAATGAAAACAACCCAAAAGAAATGAATTTTAAGAAAGAAATGAGAAGCGAAAATGAAAAAAACAACGATGAGAAGAGCATTGCTTCTGGCAATGCTATTGCTGTCGCTTATGACAGCGGGAATGCTTCCTGCTCTTACGGCCAATGCGAATCAGGAACAACAGAGTCAGCAGAGGATTGTAAAGGTGGGACTTTTGCAATATCCATTATTTCTCTATCAGGATGAAGAGGGAAAGTATAGTGGGTATGCATATGAATATTTGAATGACATATCTGAGAGGAATGACTGGAAGTATGAATTTGTAAAGGGTTCCTGGAAGGAACTGTACAGTCAGTTTCAAGAAGGTAAGATTGACATTCTTCCGTCTGCGCAATATGGGGCAGATGCATCCGATGACGTAGCATTTTCTAAAATTCCGATGGGAAGATGCTATGGGATGATTTGTGCACTCGATGAGAGTTGTGCATTTAATGATTTTAAGTCACTTGGTAATATGAAGATTGGGGTAATAGAAGGAAGTAACGAGATCGATGAATATCGGAATCGTTGCAATACCGCCGGTATTACACCAAAGATTCAGACATACCAGACTGTAGAAGAACAGAAGAAAGCACTTGAAGACGGCGAAATTGATGGAATCTTAATGAATTCGATTCAGTATGAGAAGCAATATCACGTTCTTGCATCGTTTGATTATAAGGATTATTTCTTTATGGTTAAGAAGCAGAATCAGGAACTTCTGAATCAGTTAGATGAAGCTCAGCAAAAGATTCATGAGAACAATCCTTATTATGAAGATGGATTATACAACAGATATTTTTTAGATGTATTATCCAAAGGGGATTATTTAGATGCAGAAGAGAATCAGTACCTGTCTACTTGTGGTGAGATTAAGGTTGCAGTAGTAGATGGTGTTCCTCCGATTCATTATTTTAATGAAAAGGGAGAAGCAAAAGGGATGCCGGTAGATGTGATGGACCGCATTGCAAAATATTATGGAATGAAGGTTTCATATGTGCATGCGAAGACCTATCATGATGCCATTGATATGGTGAAGAATGGGGAAGCACAGGTTTGGGTTGCCTGTCCGAACCGTTACGAATTAAGAGATGAATTAGGTTTGAAATTTTCTACTTCTTTTATGACACTGTATCCGCTTAAAGTTACGAACAAAGACGAAGTAACCAAGCAGCATAATCCGGTTTATGCCGTTACAGAATTTCAGAGAGATTATGAAGTAACGGATAAGAATGCAATTTTTAAGGTATATTCTTCTTCAGAAGAGTGTTTAGAAGCGGTAGAGACAGGAAAAGCGGATGTTGCTATTTCGAATTACTATACGATTCAGTATTTAATGAAGAAGAATGATTTCTCGAATCTGTTATTTGATGATTATGAAGCAGATGGCGAGGCTGTTTCTTTTGCAGTAAGCCAGAATCAGGATTCGAGAATGTTAAAGATTCTGAATAAGGGAATCAATTATATTGGAAAAAGCGGAGTACAGGAGATTATTTATGATAACTCTGCGGAATCCACAGAAGTCAGGGTCAATAGTACATCGGTCAGTGATGATGATTCTAGAATTACAACAATTACCGGTGCCATTGGTGTATTTGGCGTGATTTTGTTATTTATCTATATCATCTTAAGACACAAAAGTGATGGTGAGATTTACCATCTAAGTTATACCGATTATATTACCGGATGCCCGAATTACGCACGATTCCGTTTAGATGCAAGTAAGATTTTGAAGAAAAAACGGAAAGACAATTATGCACTGTTGTATTTAGATGTGCAGGACTTTAAGTTTATCAATGATTCCTTTGGTCATGTCAATGGTGATAAGCTTTTGCGTGAGATTAATAAAGCATTTGTAAAGATTTTATCAGATGGTGAAGTGGCAGCCAGAGTCAGTGCAGATCATTTTGTTGCACTGATTAAGTACGAGAATAAGAGTGATATTCAGCGAAAACGTATGGAGATCATTAATAGTGTAATGGCAAGCAGTTTAGATAAAGAGATGTTAAAGACATTGATTTATAAGCTTGGAATCTATTGCTTAGATCCAAAGGATGACAATATTGATTTAGTAACCGACTGGGCCATTTATGCAGAGAAGACTTTGCCAAAAGAACATAAGACGAAGGCAGTTTATTTTGACGATGCCATGAGACAGACGCTGAACCGGGAAAAACAGTTAGAACAAGATCGGGTGCGTGCGTTAGAAGAACATGAATTCATTGTTTATATTCAGCCAAAGTATGATATTGAGAAGGAACGAATCTGTGGTGGAGAAGCACTGTGCAGATGGAATCATAAGGAAAGAGGATTTTTAAATCCCGGAGAATTTATTCCGTTCTTTGAAAAAACAGGATTTGTTACAAAAGTAGATCTTTATATTTTTGAAGAATTGTGTAAGCAGATGCGGGAAATGATAGACCGCAATATTATGCCGATGCGTATTTCATGTAATTATTCCAGAAAGCAGTTAGAAGATAAGAATGCACCGGCAAAATATGAGACGATATTGAAGAAATATAATATTCCACCGGAGTTAATTGAGATTGAGTTAACAGAAGAAGGTGCTATCGCAGATATGGATAATGTGTTATATCATGCGAAGAAGTTAAAAGAAATTGGATTTCGTCTGGCACTTGACGATTTTGGAAGTGGTTACTCGTCCATCCAGCTTATTTATATGCTTCCAATTGATGTTGTGAAGTTTGATAAGAGTATTATTGATGAAATCGATGAAAATCCATTAGAACGAGAGATTATGAAAGAAATTCTTGAGATTACCAAACGTCATAATATTTCGATTATCTGGGAAGGTGTAGAACAGGTAGAACAGAAAGAATATATCAAAGAAATGGGTGGAAGATATATTCAGGGATATCTGTATGGAAAGCCAATTTCTTATGAAGATTTTATTATTAAATATGAAAATACAAAGCAGATTCTAACAGCAGAATCGCTAAAAGATGAATAAAGAGATAAAAAAGAGGGACTGGATAGGTGAATATTTCACTTATCCAGTTTCGCAAGAATGGAGAAGGAAAGTGAAAAGAAGGGTAAAAAAAGCAATACTGATCACACTGAGTGTGACGCAGGTTTTTTTATTGGGTGGTTGTGGAAGCAGTAAGAAAAAAGAAACCCAAAATCAGGTTACGCTGGTGATAGATTGGAGTCCAAATGCTGATCATGCAGGAATTTATGCGGCAAAAGAGATGGGATATTTTAAAGATGAGGGATTGGATGTTAAGATTGAACGGCCAATCGAAGAAGGAGCAGAGAAAGAAGTAGACAGGAATAAGGCACAGTTTGGAATCTCTTATCAGGATACTCTGACTGATTACATAACAGGAGACCAGCCACTGAAGATCAAGAGTGTTGCAGCTTTAGTGCAGTACAGTACGGCAGGAATTCTTTCAAGAAAGGGAGAAGGAATGGACCGGCCAAAAGGGTTAGAAGGTAAGAAATATGCAACCTGGAACTGGAAGATTGAGAAAGCAATGATTGAAGATGTCATGACAAGTAATGCAGGAAATTACAAGAAGATGATTCAGATTCCGAATGCAGTGACGGATGAAGTAAAGGCATTACAGAATAAAGAGACCGATGCTTTATTTGTGTATTACCAGAATGCAGGAGTACTTGCAAAAAAAGAAGGACTTGAGACGGACTTTTTCCGTTTTGCAGATTATAATGAAAAGCTTGCTTATTATGCACCTGTGCTGATTGCCAATAGTGATTATTTAAAATCCAATGGAGAACAGGCGAAAAAGGTTTTGAAAGCGATTCAAAAGGGTTATGAATACGCCATGGAACATCCAGAGGAATCTGCAAAGATTCTGTGTAAGGAGGATTCGAATTTAGAGCAGGATAAAGTAAAAGAACAGATTTCGTATCTGGCAGATGGAAAATATATTGAAAAAGGAAAAAAATGGGGAGAGATTGATAAGGACAGATGGAATGGATTTTACCAGTGGGTGAATGAGAAGAAGCTGGCTGATTCAGAAATTCCAAAAGATGCAGCATTAGATTTATCGTATCTTCCGAGTGAATCATAGGAGAGGTTTAGAACATGAAAAAGTATATGACAAAAGCTGTGTCGCTGCTTACAGCATTTGCAGTGGCATTGCCAATGATACCGGCAGAAAAGTTAAATGCAACATCAAATGAAGGTGGTGATATTCAGAAGTTTCCGGAAAGCTACCGGGCAAAACTTCAGGCATTGAAACAGGCACATCCGTCCTGGTCTTTTGAGCCACTTTATACCAATTTAGACTGGAATGATGCACTGACGAAGGAATATGACGGAGATAAATGTCTGGTCTGGGCGCAGGCAGAGGATATTTTAAAAAGTAATGCCAAGGGAGACTATAACAGTACATCGGGTTCTTATGTGTATAAGGATTCTTTGCACTGGGTGAAAACAACCAAAGATGTTACAGCATATTTTATGGATCCAAGGAACTGGCTGAATGAGGAGAATGTCTTTATGTTTGAAGATATTTCCGCAAACGGACAGACCTTATCAGGCGTTCAAAGTATCATTGCCGGAAGCTTTATGGATGGAAATTATGCAGATGTGGTAGATGATACAGAAGAAGAGACAACCACAGAGAAGAAAAATAAAACAGACAAAAAGAAAAAAGATACGGCAAGCATAGAGCCTGTTTCCTATGCATTGTTAAGTGCCGGAGAAAATGACGGGGACGGATCGAACCAGACTTCGAAGAATGATGATACGAAAGTGACAGAGAAAGAGACATCTGCACAGGTGGAAGAAACACCTGCTGTACAGGAACAGGAGACGAAAGATGCAAGTACGGCAATAGAAAAGAAAACATCTGCCGAGAAAAAAACGACAAAGAAAAGTAAAAAGGTTTACATTGAAGATGATGTAGAAGGGGAATTCGACGAAGACGATGACTTTGAAGAAGAAACCAAAAAGAAAAGAAAGAAGACACAAAAGGAAACGGAAGAGACACAGACAACAGAAAAAGAAACCAAAAAAAGCAAAAAAGATAAAAAGAGTAAGAAAAAAGGAACGATTACTTATGCAGAAGCAATTTATCAGGCAGGAATGGATGCCAATGTCAATCCTTATTATCTTGCTTCAAAGATTATACAGGAAGTTGGACGTGGTGGTTCCGACAGTGTTTCCGGCCATCATGGAAGTATCAAAGGATTATATAATTTTTATAATATCGGAGCATCAGACAGTGCAGATCCAATCAGCAATGGTTTAAACTGGGCAGGTCAGAGTGGAGATTATGGAAGACCATGGAATACTCCATATAAGTCAATCATGGGTGGAGCACAGTATATTGCGGATAAATTCATGAAAACAGGACAGAAGTGTGGATATCTTTTACGGTTTAATGTAAATCCAGATGGAGCCGGACTTTTTTCACATCAGTATATGACGAATATCGGAGGAGCAGCACAAGAGTCTATTGCAGTCAGAAATACTTATGAAGCATCAGGTACCCTGAATTCTGCAAAAAGATTTATTATCCCGGTATTTGAAAATATGCCGGTACAGACAGACGAAGTTGATATTTCCGGGGATAATAAGAGTGGAACGATTACGAATGATTGTGATGTGTTAGCAGAACCGGGATTAAAAAGTCAGGTAACAGGAAGATTAAGAAAAGGAAAGAGAGTCATTGTGGAAGAAGGAGTCCGGACAACAGATTCTTATTCTTTCGATAGCTTAAATAACCTCTATTATTATAAGATTACATATCGTTACAAAGGAAAACTGCAAAGCGGTTATGTGCCGTATCAGATGATTGACATGCCGGTAACAGCAGCAACCTGTAAGGGCTATACCTACGATCTGGGAACGAAAAAGGATTATTATTACCAGTCAGAGAATTCTTCGATTGCGACTGTATCAGATGATGGAATTGTAACGATGCAGGGAACCGGGGAGACAAGAATTTTTGCATTCAATGGATTAAAATTTATGTCGATTCATGTAGTATGTGTAAAAGATACAGATGCCAACAAATCCATCGGAGCCATTGATATAGGAGCAACACAGATTAGTTTAAGATGTGGAGAACAGAAAAAGATAGAAACCAATTGTGATGTTACCTGGAAAAATTCTAATTCAAAAGTAGCGGAGATTACAAGTGATGGAACATTGATTGCCAAGAAATATGGTAAGACAATTCTGAAAGCAACCTGTCAGGATTTAATCAGTACCGTAGAAGTGCTCGTCAGACCGGGACAGGTAGAAGATTTTCACAGTTATTTAACCCAGTATGATCAGATCCGGTTGAAATGGAAAAAGACAGAGGATGCGAAGGGATATGTAATTTACCGGAGAGTACAGGGACATGATTACCAGAAATATGCAGTCCTTCAGGGAGACAGTAAAATTGCATTTGTTGATAAAAAGGTAAAAGAAGGAAAAACATATGATTATCGAATCCAGTCGGTAGCTACAAATGGAAAGAAAGAATTTTATTCTAAGCCGGTAACCATTACAGCAAAGGCTGCAACCGGAACGCCGGAAAATGCGAAAGTAACTTATACCGATGCATTAAAGACACATATTTCTACCAAACACATTGGAAATATTCTGACATGGAAGAAAGTGCCACATGCAGATGGATATCAGGTTTACCGAAAAACAAAGGATGGAGAATTCGAAAAAATCAAGGTGATTACAGAGTCAGAAGTAGAAAATTATGCAGATACCGATGTGCAGACGGAAAATACCTATACATATAAGATTCGTGCTTATAAAAGAGACGAGAAAGACAGAAAAAAAGTACATTTTAGTGATGATACAGAACAGTTACAGGTAGAACTTCCAAAGTACGAAGAACTGATTGAAAAAGATACAAAGGATTCGAATGATACAGAAAAATAAAACCATAGAGAATATAATAGAAGAAAAAGAAAAAGGGGCAGATTTTGCAGGACAGTCTTGTGGAATCTGCCCTAGAAATTGCAAAATCTGCAGAAACAGTGGAGAAAAGGGATATTGCAGAGAAGACAGCCGGATTTATGTTGCAAGAGCTGCCCTTCATTTTTGGGAAGAACCCTGCATCTCAGGTACGAAAGGCTCCGGTGCAGTTTTCTTTTGTGGATGTAATATGGGGTGCGTCTTTTGCCAGAACTATGAGATTTCCAGGGGGCAGGCCGGATATCTACTTACCATTGAAGAACTGGCGGATATCTTTGTAAAATTACAGGAGCAAGGGGGAAATAATCTGAATCTTGTAACACCGACACATTATACCCCACAGATTGCCAAGGCTCTGAAACTAGCGGAGGAAAAAGGATTTTCCATTCCGGTTGTTTATAACTGTGGTGGATATGAAAGTGTAGAAACATTAAAAATGCTAGAAGGACTTGTGGATATTTATCTGCCGGATTGTAAATATGCATCAGAAGAACTGGCAGTAAAATATTCTAACGCGCCACATTATTTTGAAACAGCATTATCTGCCATAGACGAAATGGTACGTCAGTGTCCGAAACCAGAATTTGATGAAAAAGGAATCATGCAGACAGGCGTAATTGTCCGGCATCTGCAGTTGCCGAAACAGTTAATGGATTCCAAAAAAGTAATAAAAACATTATACGAACGGTTTGGTGAGAAAATCTATTTTAGCCTTATGAGCCAGTATACAACCGTCAATAAAAAACAACTAGAGAATTACCCGGAATTACAGGAAAAAGTAAAAAGAAAAAATTATAATAAACTTGTGGATTATGCCATATCATTAGGAATCACCCAGGCATTTATTCAGGAAGGAGATGTAGCCAAAGAAAGTTTCATCCCGCCATTTAATGGAGAAGGACTGTCGTAAACGACAGTCCTTCTTGCTTTAGATATATTCATAGATGTATAAATAGTTACCAAAATCTTAGTTAAAGTATCTCTTAAGTAAGCCTTCGAATGCCTTACCATGTCTTGCTTCATCCTTAGCCATCTCATGAACTGTATCATGAATTGCATCAAGATTTGCAGCTTTCGCACGCTTAGCTAAATCAAACTTACCTGCAGTTGCACCATTTTCAGCAGCAACTCTTAATTCAAGGTTCTTCTTGGTACTGTCTGTTACAACTTCACCAACTAATTCTGCAAACTTCGCAGCGTGTTCTGCTTCTTCAAAAGCAGCCTTCTCATAATAAGATCCAACTTCCGGATAACCTTCTCTGTAAGCAACTCTTGCCATAGCAAGATACATTCCTACTTCACAGCATTCTCCTTCAAAGTTTGCCTTAAGATCAGCCATAATATCATCGCTGACACCCTGTGCAACACCAACTACGTGTTCAGCAGCCCATTCTAAAGAACCTTCCTGTTTCGTAAACTTCTCAGCTGGTGCCTTACATACTGGACACTGCTCTGGAGCAGCATCTCCTTCATAAACATAACCACATACAGAACATACAAATTTTGCCATAATCTTAATCTCCTTTTCTACTTATAATTGACCGCTGTATTCTAAAAAATGGAAGACAGCTTGACTTTATGAAACCTGTGCTTCTAATTCCAAGGCGAGTGCCTTCTGCAACTGGAATAAAAAAAAGCACTTAGGTAAATACTACCTATGGGAAATCATTACTGCCTGAAAGAAATCAGTAATGATTACTGCTTTAATATAACATGGTCAAAGCAGTTTGTCAAGAAAAAACAGGAATTATTTTTAATTTTTTTCTTGTTTGTTTTCTTCTGTGACAGAATCACTTTTTTCCTGGATGCTTTGCAGACACTTCGGACATAATCCATAGAAATGTACACTGTGTCCTTCAATCTTCCCATCAAAATTAGCTTGTGCCAGTGAATTGATAAAACAAAGATTGTCCATAACAAGATCAATCACAGCATGGCAGTTGCTACAGATAAAATGGGAATGTGTGCTGGTATCCGCATCGTAATGTTCACGATCATCACCGCAGGAAATCTTTTGAATCTCACCTAATTCTGTTAACAAAGACAAATTGCGGTAGACGGTTCCAAGACTGATATTCGGATATTCCTTACGAATCTCGGAATAGACAACTTCCGCGGTAGGATGGTCCTTTCTGGTTGCTAAAAATGATTTAATAGCCTCACGCTGACGACTATAATTTACCTTCTTCATAATGACCTCATTTCTGCTAAAATAGTAACTATTCTTATTTTATTAGATAATGATACAAAAGTCAATAAGAAAACAGAAGAGGTTCGTTTTTTTAAGTGAAAGCATTCTTTCTGAATAAAAAACGAAAAAAGGAATTGTCGGAATCAGAAATGAATTCTATACAAGTAAAAATGGGGAAATATGTAAATTGTACCTAAAAATGTACAATTTGAGTGAAGAAACTGTGAATTATAGAGAAAGTAAATGGAAGGGCATAAAGTTGGCATAAAATTGTTGACCACCGGGCTTTAGAATGTTAATATTTGTGTTGGAATAAGTGTAATACTTCCTATTAATATTAATAGGCTCTAATTTAGGCTTATTGGAATAGGAATAGGGAATGAAGAATTCATATAAGTTCACTAAATTTTTAATTTGTAAAATTGGAAAGAGGTAAATGATGAGAAAGACAAAGATTATTTGTACATTAGGACCAGCAACAATCAGAGATAACAATGTTGAAAAGTTAGTAGCAGGCGGAATGAACGTTGCAAGATTTAACTTCTCACATGACAATCATGAGCTTCACAAGGGAAGACTTGATGAGATCAGAATGTTAAGCAAGAAGTACAACAAGCCTGTTGCATGTTTATTAGATACAAAGGGTCCAGAGATCAGAGTTAGAGATTTCAAGGATGGTAAGGTTGTATTAGAAGCAGGTCAGACATTCACATTAACAAGTCGTGAAGTAGAAGGAACAAATGAGATTGTAAGTATCACATATAAAGAACTTCCAAATGATGTTAAGCCAGGAACATCTATCTTAATCGATGATGGTTTAATCGGAATGGAAGTTGTAGAAGTAAAGAACGGAACAGACATCGTTTGTACAGTAAAGAACGGTGGAGCAGTTTCTAATAAGAAGGGAATCAACGTACCAGGAGCAGACCTTTCTATGCCATTTATCGGTGAGCAGGATAGAAGCGATATCGAATTCGGTATTGACAATGACTATGATTTCATTGCAGCTTCATTCGTAAGAACAGCTCAGGATATCTTAGATATTCGTAAGATTATGGAAGAGAAGAACAACACATCTGTTAAGATCATTGCTAAGATTGAGAACATGCAGGGTGTAAATAACATCGATGCAATTCTTGAAGTAGCTGATGGTGTTATGGTTGCCAGAGGTGACATGGGTGTTGAAGTACCTTACGAAGAAGTACCAGTTATCCAGAAGATGATCATTAAGAAGGCTCGTAAGGCTGGAAAGATTGTTATTACAGCAACACAGATGCTTGATTCTATGATTAAGAACCCAAGACCTACAAGAGCTGAGATCACTGACGTTGCAAATGCTATTTATGATGGAACAAGTGCAATCATGCTTTCAGGAGAGACAGCTGCCGGAGATTATCCAGTAGAAGCTCTTGCAACAATGTCTAACATTGCTGAAAGAATTGAGAAGGATATCGACTACAAGAAGAGATTCTTCGAGATTAAGAACGAGAACAAGACAAGCTGTACAGATGCTATCTGCCACGCTACAGTAACAACAGCTTATGATTTACAGGCATCTGCAATCGTAACAGTTACAAAGTCTGGTCACTCAGCAAGAAAGATTGCAAAATATCGTCCAGCTCAGCCAATCATTGCATGTGCAACTTCAGAGAAGACATGCAGACAGTTGAACCTTGTTTGGGGTGTTCAGCCTAAGTTAATTGATGAAGCTTCAGATGTATTTGAATTATTAAATGAATCAATTGAAAAAGCAAAAGAGACAGAGCTCGTAAAGGACGGAGATACAGTAGTTCTTACAGCTGGTGTACCAGTAGGAATCCCTGGACAGACAAATATGCTTAAGGTTCAGAAGGTTGGAGAGAAATTTACAAAATAATCGAAGATTTATTTGAATTAGATATAAGATAATTTTAAAAGAAGAGCACTCGCTTTTCTGCAATGCAGAGAGATATACGGGTGCTCTTTCTTTTCTTGTTATGTTCGCTCCTTTTGCTTTGGCGGAACAATCAGATTCTGGAATCTCTAGTTGATAAAAATTATACTTGCAGTGTTGTATAAAAAAGGATATTATTATATAGTACGTCTTATTATGGTATTGCATAAAGTAGGTTATGAAATAAATAGAGAATAAGGAAGAAGATGAAATGATGCAGAAGTTAGGAAGGAATGATAAGTGCTGGTGCGGAAGTGGACAGAAATATAAGCACTGCCACGAAGCATTTGACGAGAAGTTACAAAGACTTGGAAGAGAAGGATATATAATTCCTTCAAGAGATATGATTAAGAACAAGGAACAGATAGAAGGAATCAAGGAAAGTGCCAAAATCAATATTGCAGTATTAGATTATGTTGCAGAAAAGATTGAAGCGGGAATGTCTACGGAAGAGATTGATCAGTTAGTAGATTATAAGACCAGAGAACTTGGCGGAATTCCGGCACCATTAGGTTATGAAGGATTTCCAAAGAGTGTATGTACCTCAATTAATAATGAGGTTTGTCATGGAATCCCTTCGAATGATATCATCTTAAAAGATGGAGATATTATCAATGTAGATGTTTCAACGATTTATAATGGATATTTTTCAGATTCCTCTCGCATGTTTTGTATTGGCGAAGTTTCGGCAGAAGCAAAGAAGCTTGTTGATGTGTGCAAAGAGAGCATAGAAGAAGGACTAAAAGAAGTAAAGCCATGGGGTCTTCTTGGTGATATGGGTGCAGCAGTTCATAAGAAAGTATTAGAGAATGGATATTCTGTTGTTCGTGAAATCGGTGGACATGGAGTCGGAATTGAATTCCATGAAGATCCATTTGTAAGTTATGTAACGGAGCCGGGAACCGGAATGGTTATGGCACCTGGAATGATGTTTACAATTGAACCGATGATCAATCAGGGAGCAGATGGTATCTATCAGGACGAGAAGAATGGCTGGACGATTTATACCGAAGACGGCAGTTTATCTGCACAATGGGAAGTACAAGTATTAGTAACAGATGAGGGATACGAGATTATTTCATATTAAGGTTTGTACAAATCAGACCGGTATCGGCGAAAAAGAAAGATTGGAGATTAGTAGAATGAGAAAGAAAAGACTTGCAGTGACAATTATGTGTGCAGCTTTAGGAATCAGTATGATTTCAGGTTGTGGAAAGAGTTCTGATAAGGACAAGAAATCAAAAGAAACAACAAAAGAAGCGACAACAACAGCAGACGCTAAAAGTGCAACACAAGAGACAACAACAGATCCAGTTCCGGTTGAAAAAGTAAGTAAGTTAAAGAACTTAGCAGATTACAAGGGACTTGAAGTGGAAAAGTCAACAGCAGAGATTACAGATGATAAGTTAAAACAGCAGTTAGAGTATTTTAAGGATACTTATCCAGAGAAGAAGACAGAAGGTACGGTAAAGAATGGAGATACCGTTAATATCGATTTTGTTGGAAAGAAAGATGGAAAAGAATTCAGTGGAGGAACTGCGACAGGACAGGATTTAACAATTGGTTCGAATACTTACATTGAAGGATTTGAATCAGGACTGATTGGTAAGAAGGTTGGAGAAAAGGTTACATTGAATCTGACATTCCCAACTTCATACCAGAATACAGAACTTGCCGGAAAAGATGTAACATTTGATGTAACAATCAATTACATTAAGAATACCAATTTTGATATTGATAAGGAGTTCATTGAGACTAATTTTGCATATTCTAGAACAGATAATGTGAAAGATTTCGATGCCTGGGTGAAGAAGAAGATGAAGTTTAATGCGATTTATCAGGCAATCTGGTCGAATTATCTTTCAAGCTGTACGATGGAAAGCTATGGAGAAGATGAATTAAAAGATGCTAAGACAACAGTTGCAGAGCAGATTGAAAATAATATCAAGAATTCTTATGGTATGACAGTCGATCAGTTCAAGGAACAGAACAGTATGTCAGATGATGATTATACACAGGAAGTAGAAGCAAGTGCTAAGAACACAATTAAGATGAAGCTTGTTGTAGAAGCAATTGCTGCAAAAGAAAACATCGAAATCTCTGATCAGGAATATCAGGATTACTTGGAAGATGGAGCAAACCAGACAAAGACAACTGTAGAAAAATACGAAGAACAGTACGGAAAAGACAATATTAAGCAGCAGGTATTAAGCCAGAAAGTATTAGAATTTGTTTGCGATAATGTTAAGATTGTACCAGATGCAACAACAGCAGCTACGGAAGCAGCAACAACAGAAGCAGCAACGACAAAGTAGTTTTTTCAATGAGAACAGGAAAATAGGACAGGTTTTTTGCCTGTCCTATTTTGCAAGTGAAGGATGGTGGAATCTTGAAATATAATAAATTATCGCAGGAATTAGTGGAGAGAATTGAAAAGGACAGAGAACAGGGAGTCAAAAATCCATTTGCATTTCAGGATCAAAACATTATTCGCAGGAATTTAAACAGAGACAAGGCAAATTTGTGGCGGCCTGCATTTGTAAGAGACGTAGAAAAGATTATGCATAGCCCATATTACAATCGATATGCAGATAAGACACAGGTATTTTCCTTTTATAAAAACGATGATATTACAAGAAGAGCGCTTCATGTGCAGTTTGTTTCGAGAATTGCGAGAAATATCGGGCGTCTTCTGAATTTAAATGAAGACCTGATTGAAGCTATTGCGTTAGGACATGACATTGGTCATACACCATTTGGTCATGCAGGAGAACGTATGTTAAGCAGATTGTATCAGAAAAAAACAGGGAGATATTTTAATCACAACGTGCATAGCGTCAGGGTATTAGATGGAATCTTTGTAAGAAATATCAGTCTTCAGGTGCTTGATGGTATCTTATGTCATAATGGAGAATTTGCCATGAAAGAGTACCGGCCGGGACGGTTAGATTCCTTTGAGGTATTTGATCAAAAAGTAGAAAGCTGTTATGTGGATGAGAGCAATATTGAAACATTGATTCCATGTACGCTCGAAGGATGTGTGGTTAGAATTTCCGATATGATTGCTTATTTAGGAAAAGACAGACAGGACAGCCAGAAAGCAAATATATTAAAAGATGTCAGTGTTTTTACAAAAGGTGAGATCGGCGTTGAGAATGCAGAGATTGTAAATAACTTAGTCGTGAATATTGTAGAAAACAGCTATGGAAAAGATTATATTTACATGGATGATGAGTACTACAAAGCACTCAAACTTGCAAAGAGTGAGAATAATCAGTACATTTATCAGAATGATTCGGTCAATACAGAATATGAACAATGTATTTATCCGATGTTTGAAGCGGTTTATGAGAAGTTATTAGATGATTTAGAACATGAAAGAAAAGAATCAGTTATTTTCAAACATCATATTGATTTTGTAAATCAGCAAAGAGGATATTATGATGCCGGAAAGTATTTTGAAGAGACAGAAAATAATCAGATTGTTGTGGATTATATGGCAAGTATGACAGATGATTATTTTGTTGATTTGTATCAGTATTTATTTCCGGATGGAAAATATAAGATTCATTATGTGCCATATTTTAAAGAAGAGCAATAAAGAGTTACGAGAGGAGAAGACATGAGAAAAAGATGGATTGCAGCGATTTTGACACTTGGGTTAGTGTCACAGCTGTTTACAGGATGTGCCTGTTCAAAAAAGAAAGAAGGGCTGGAAAAATTAGGAGAATATAAAGGGCTTCAGGTTTATAAATCAAAGACGGAAGTCTCAGATGATAAGATCAACCAGTATTTAGATACTGCAGCATCGAATCACAAGAGTGGAGATACCACTCCGGAAGTGAACGATGAATTTGTTCAGAAATATTTCCCTTATGCGGGTTCGACGGTCCAGGATTTAAAGGATTATTACAAAAAGAAACTTAAAATGCAGCAGATTATAGCTGAGGTATGGCCGAAAGTTATCCAAAATAGTGAAGTTGCCTCTTATAATAAAGAAGAATTAAATGATTTAGAGACAAAGATGGTTGATTATTATGAAAGTATTTATTATCAGGAATATCAGACAGATTTGAACAGTTATTTAGAGTCTGTGAGCAAAAAACGTTCCGACTGGGATAAGGACTTAGACGAAAGTGCAAAGGACAGTCTGAAAGCTAAAATGGTAGTAGAGGCCATCGCAGAGAAAGAAGGAATCAAAGTTACAGACGAAGAATACGAGAAACAGGCTGATATTTTAGCGAAAGAAAATGGCTATTCAGATGTGAAACAGTTAGAATCATCAAATAATGGAAAAGATAATGTGAAATATAATATATTATCAGAGAAGGTTTATCAGATGATTACGGACAATGTAAAGGTTGTGGATGACCCGGCAACTTCAGAGACGGTATCTGAAACAACAGCATCGGTTGAGGCAGCCACAGAGCCATAAAATTGTCGAAAGATAAATAAAAGATAAATTATTTTAAAAAAATTGGAATAAACACTTGAAAAAAAGAAAGACAACGATTATAATAGGTTCTGTTAGTTTTTTTATATATTTTTTTCATACTATATTCTCCTCGTTTTACTCCTTTCTAACGAAGAGATACATACTATTTTTTAATTAGGAAAAAGAATGCACTGCAGGGCATTCTTTTTTTGTGTTAGGGAAAAGTTCAGATTCTTGTCTGAATGCACAAAATGTAAGATATATCCTTATTAAATCGTAGAAGTATTAAAGCAGAACATTTGTTCTGAAACAACTTGAAAAAATCGAACATATGTGCTATTCTTAAAACAGAACAAAATGGAAATGCATAAATACAAAGGTTATGTGTGGTGAAAATCATGTTAGAGAAGAAGCAAAAAGAATCAGGAATAACAATAACAGGGATAGCAGGTGCAACAACAGGAATGTATCTGCAGGATGGCGAGTTCTCGTTAGAAGAGAAGCTTAAAATTCTTACAGATGCAGCGAAGTATGATGTAGCCTGTACTTCAAGTGGTGTGGACAGGAAGGGGGATGAAAATCATTTAGGAAGTGCAGTGCAGAGTGGAATTTGTCATGCATTTTCAAGTGATGGACGTTGTATTTCTTTATTAAAGATTTTAATGACGAACGAATGTATTTTCGATTGCAGGTATTGTGTGAATCGGAGAAGTAATGATGTAGTAAGGGCAACCTTTACTCCGGAAGAAGTATGTCGTCTTACCATTGAATTTTATCGGAGAAATTATATTGAAGGACTCTTTTTAAGTTCCGGCATTATTAAAAGTCCTGCCTATACGATGGAACAGATTTACCAGGTTGTATATTTGCTGCGTCATCAATATCATTTTCAAGGTTATATTCATGTAAAAGGAATTCCCGGTGCCAGTGCGGAACTGATTGAGAAAACCGGTTTTTTAGCAGACCGAATGAGTGTGAATATAGAACTCCAGACAGGAGATGGGTTAAGGAAGCTGGCACCGAATAAGAAGCGCAAGGCGATTTTACAGCCCATGAGACAGATTCAGAGAACCAGACAGGTGAATCACAATGATCTGATGGTATATCATCATGCCCCGAAGTTTGTTCCGGCAGGCCAGTCGACACAGATGATTGTTGGAGCGACGAAAGAAACAGATTACCAGATTGTGAATGTAGCGGAGGCATTGTATCAGAATTATGAGTTAAAGAGGGTCTTTTATTCTGCATATATTGATGTGAATCAGCAGAGAATACAAGAGAATGAGAGCAGAATGGAGGGGATTTACGGGGAATGGAAGAAAGAACTGCGGCTTCCTGCTGCCATAGGCGGTGGGCCACCATTGTTGCGGGAGCATCGTCTGTATCAGGCAGACTGGCTTATGAGATATTATGGATTTCAGGCGAAGGAGTTATTATCGGAAGAGCGGCCTAATTTTAATGTATTGTTAGATCCAAAGTGTGAATGGGCACTTCGGCATTTGGAATTTTTTCCGGTCGAAGTGAATCGGGCAGATTATCTGATGTTGCTTCGGGTTCCGGGAATTGGCGTAAAAAGTGCAAAGAGAATCATTGCAGCAAGGCAGTATGCGAAACTGGACTTTTCGAATCTTAAGAAAATGGGAGTTGTTTTAAAACGGGCACTTTATTTTATTACTTGTCAGGGGAAGATGATGTATCACACGAAGCTAGAGGAAGATTATATTACGAATCATTTAATCTATAATGAGAGACCAGAACAGATGCAGACGAACGAGACAATGACATTTCGCCAGCTGTCGCTTTTTGATACCGGTAGGCTAGAATAAAAGAAGCAGTTGTATTTCCTATGTTGTATGTTTTAGAAAAGGAGGGAAGGATGAAGACAGTTTTTATCTGCAAGGATGATTTTGAGAATATGATGAGTGCAGTATATGATGGATGGGTTCGGATGTTAGAAGGAGCAGAAGTTGAAATTATAACAGGAGAGGTGTTTGACCGTAATTTTTTCTGTGAATATGTAGAAGTTACTACGGATTATGAAAAGGCCAGACGGGTTGTTCGGAGTATTCGGCAGAAGATATCAGAACAGGCATTTCAGGATATTTTCTATGCAGCCTGTCATTTTGATCCAATGCGTGTGAATGCGATTTTTCAATACCTGCAGGTAGGATTTCGAATCGGTGGCAGAGTTGTACAGCGTCTGTCTGATTCAAGAGTTATGAGGATTATGGAATTAAGCCGTAAAGTCAAAAATGAAGCACATAATTATCTGGGGTTTGTAAGGCTTTCGGAGATACAGTTTAGCGGGAATGCGATTTTAATTGGATTTATAAAACCTAAGTGCAATATTTTATATCTGATAGGAGATCATTTTGAGCAGAGGTATCCATGTGAGAACTGGCTGATTTATGATGAACAAAGAAGCATGTGTGCGGTACATGAAAAGGGCGGAATATGGTATATCCGGACAGGAGTGGAAATTACAGAGGGGCAGAAGAAAGGATGGAATCAACGGGGAGAATATGAAAAACTTTGGAAAACATTTGTACAAAGTATTGCAATTTCGGGGAGAAAGAATTTAAAATGTCAACAGCAGCATTTACCAAAATGGTATCGTAGCAATATGACGGAGTGGAAGAAATAGGAAAATCATGGAAACATTTAAGAATGGGGATTTGAAGATTTCAGTAAGGAATCTTGTAGAATTTATATTACGAACAGGGAATATAGATAACCGGAGAACAAGCAGTGCAGATTATGATGCCATGCAGCAGGGGAGCCGGCTTCATAAGAAGATTCAGAAGAAACAGGGAAGTAATTATGAAGCAGAGGTACCAATGCGGATGACGATTCCTTTTGATGAATTCACGATCACAGTGGAAGGAAGAGCTGATGGGGTGATCAAAGAATCAGAAGGATGGACAATTGATGAGATTAAGTGTGTATACCGGCATTTAGATACATTGAAGGAGCCAATATCAGTACATTATGCACAGGCAATGTGTTATGCCTATATGTATGCAGTCAGAGAGAATGCCAGTCAGATGACGGTACAGTTAACGTACTGTCATATTCCGACAGAAGAGTTGCGTTATTTTCGGGAAACTCTGTCATTTGTGGAGTTAGAAAAATGGTTTTTGAATCTGGTACAGGAATATTATAAGTGGGCAAAGTTTCTCTATGAAGCAAAGAAAAAAAGAAAAGAATCGATTCAGGGAGTGGAATTTCCTTTTCCATACAGGAAGGGACAGCGGGATTTAGTGGTGTCCGTTTATAAAACAATCAGGCAGAGCCGGGATTTGTTTATTCAGGCACCGACTGGGATTGGGAAGACAATGTCAACAATTTTTCCAGCAGTCAAGGCAGTAGGAGAAGAACTTGCAGATAAGATTTTTTATCTGACGGCTAAGACAATTACAAGAACTGTAGCATGTGAAGCTTATGAGATTTTACGAAAGAACGGTGTGTTCTTTCGCACGATTGTCATTACAGCGAAGGAAAAAATCTGTGCCATGGAAGAAATGGAGTGTAATCCATTTGCCTGTTCAAGAGCGAAGGGACATTATGACAGAGTCAATGATGCGATGTATGATATATTGACACAGGAAGAGAATATTACAAGAGAGGTAATAGAAGATTATGCGAAAAAGCATGAGGTATGTCCGTTTGAATTAGGCTTAGATCTTTCTGACTGGGTAGATGGGATTATCTGTGATTATAATTATGTGTTTGATCCGACAGTACAGCTAAAGAGGTATTTTGCAGATGGAAATGAAGGAGAATATGTCTTTTTAGTGGATGAAGCACATAACCTGGTAGATCGTGCAAGAGAGATGTATAGTGCAGTGCTTTATCGGGAGAGCTTTACGATGGCAAAGAATCAGATGGAGATAAAGAGCAGGAAGATTTTTCGTGGGATGGCCCGGTGTGAAGAGGATTTAACAACACTGAAGCGGGAGTGTGAGTCTTATATGATTCTGTCGGATGCGAAGTTAGATGCATTTGTATTACATCTGCTCCGGCTGCATTCTGACCTTGATGAATATCTGCAGGAGCATTTAGAATTTGATAGAAGAGCAGAACTTTTAGAATTTTATTTTGATATTGGTAATTTTTTAAATATCTATGAATGTGTGGATGAATATTATCGTATCTATTGTGAATATCAGGATGGCTCTTTTAAGATCAGACTGTTCTGCATGAATCCGTCAAGGAATCTGCACAAGTGTATGGCAAAAGGGATTAGTACCATATTTTTCTCGGCCACGTTACTTCCAGTTACCTACTACAAAGAATTATTAAGCGGGAATTTAGAAGATTATGCAATCTATGTTCCGTCTCCATTTGAACAGAAGAACAGGAAGTTATTATTAGCAGAAGATGTAAGCAGCAAATATACTTTGCGGGGAGACGCCATGTATCAGAAGATGGCAAGGTATATTCTGTCAGTCTGCCGGCAGAAAGTCGGGAATTATATGGTGTTTTTCCCATCCTATTATCTGATGGAAGCTGTATTAGAAAAATTACAGAATCTGCTTATGGATGATAAGGAAGAAACGATTGAGATATTAATGCAAAAAAGTAATATGAGCGAAGAAGAAAGGGAAACATTTATTGAAAGATTTGAGGGAGGAAAGCAAAAAAGAATTCTGATTGGCCTGTGTGTGCTGGGCGGTATTTTTTCGGAAGGAATAGATCTGACAAGGGATCGTCTGATTGGAAGCCTGGTAATTGGAACAGGATTGCCACAGGTGTGTACGGAAAGAGAGATTTTAAAAGATTATTTTGATCAGAATGGGAAGAATGGATTTAATTATTCTTATCGGTATCCGGGGATGAATAAGGTATTACAGGGGGCCGGAAGAGTGATTCGGACCGGAACGGATGTGGGAGTCATCTGCCTGATGGATGGAAGATTTTTAGAAAAGGAATATCAGAGATTGTTTCCAAGAGAATGGAATGATGTGGAACGAACCAGGGAGGATAGTGTTTCTGAACAAGTAAAGAAATTTTGGGAAGTGGGAATTGACAGATATAACAAAGAATGCTAGCAATCGCATTTCTTGGCGAAAAGAAGTGCAAAAAGTGAAGCAATGTGCTATACTGAAATAAGACATTTGAATTCCGTATGGTTCTTGATAGAGATACAGAATAAAAGTCAGGAAGTAGATATTAATGGAGGTACTTATGAGCACGGTTAAAAGAGTGTATGTTGAGAAGAAAGCTCCTTATGCTGTAAAGGCAAAGGAATTAAGACATGAGATTCATAGTTATTTGGGTATTGCAGAAGTAACGGAAGTAAGAGTTTTAGTTCGTTATGATGTTGAGAATGTTTCAGAAGAGACTTACCAGAAGGCGTTGCATTCTGTTTTTGCAGAGGCACCAGTTGATCAGGTAAGTGAAGAGACATTTGCATATCAGCCACAAGACAGAATTTTTAGTGTAGAATTTTTACCGGGACAATTTGATCAGAGAGCGGATTCAGCAGAGCAGTGTATCAAATTCCTGAAGGAAGATGAACAGCCTGTTATTAAGACAGCTACAACCTATGTAATTGTTGGTGATATTACAGATGAGCAGTTTGAAAGTATTAAGAACTTCTGTATTAATCCTGTAGATTCACGCGAGACAGGACTGGAGAAACCAGAGACTTTAGTTACAACATTTGAAGAACCGGCAGATGTAAAGATTTTTGATGGTTTTAAGGATATGAATGAATCTGACCTTAAGGAGTTATATGCATCATTGAATTTAGCCATGACATTTAAGGACTTCCTTCATATACAGAATTATTTTAAGAATGATGAGAAGAGAGATCCATCTATGACAGAGATTCGTGTGTTAGATACGTATTGGTCAGACCACTGCCGTCATACAACATTTTCTACAGAGCTTAAGAATGTAGCATTTGATGATGGATTCTATAAGAAACCAATCGTAGAGACATACGATGCATATATTAAGACAAGAGATGAGATTTTCAAAGGACGTGAAGATAAGTTTGTCTGCTTAATGGATTTAGCACTTATGGCTATGCGTAAGTTAAAGAAAGAAGGCAAGCTAGATGATCAGGAAGAATCAGATGAGATCAATGCATGTAGTATTGTAGTGCCGGTTGAAGTAGATGGTAAGACAGAGGAATGGCTTGTGAACTTTAAGAATGAGACACACAACCATCCAACAGAGATTGAACCATTTGGTGGCGCCGCAACCTGTCTTGGTGGAGCAATCAGAGATCCATTGTCAGGACGTACTTATGTATATCAGGCAATGCGTGTAACAGGTGCTGCAGATCCTACGAAGTCGATGAAGGATACTTTGAAGGGTAAACTTCCACAGAAGAAGATTGTACGTAGTGCGGCAGATGGATATAGTTCTTATGGTAACCAGATCGGACTTGCAACAGGTTATGTAAAGGAATTATATCATCCGAATTATGTTGCAAAGAGAATGGAGATTGGTGCCGTTTTAGGTGCAGCTCCAAGACGTGCTGTGATTCGTGAGACATCAGATCCTGGAGATATTATTATTCTTTTAGGTGGAAGAACCGGACGTGACGGATGTGGCGGTGCAACCGGATCAAGTAAGGTCCACACAGAGAAATCAATCGATACCTGTGGTGCAGAAGTGCAAAAGGGTAATGCACCAACAGAGAGAAAGATTCAGAGATTATTTAGAAGAGAAGAAGTCAGCAAATTAATTAAAAAATGTAACGATTTTGGTGCAGGTGGTGTATCTGTAGCAATCGGTGAATTAGCAGACGGACTTCAGATTAATTTAGATAAAGTTCCAAAGAAATATGCAGGACTTGATGGAACAGAGATTGCAATCTCAGAGTCACAGGAGAGAATGGCAGTTGTTGTAGATCCTAAGGATGTAAAACAATTCTTAGAATATGCAAATGAAGAGAACTTAGAGGCAACAGAGGTAGCAGTTGTAACAGAAGATCCACGTCTTGTATTAAACTGGAGAGGAAAAGAGATTGTTAATCTTAAGAGAGCTTTCCTTGATACGAACGGAGCACATCAGGAGACAGATGTTGAAGTTGAGATGCCAGTGAAGGAAGACAGATTCTTCAATAAGAAGGCAGTTTCGGATGTGAAGGCAAAATGGTTAGAGACATTAGCAGATCTGAATGTATGTTCACAGAAAGGTTTAGTAGAACGATTTGACGGTTCCATCGGAGCTGGTTCTGTTTACATGCCATATGGTGGTAGATATCAGTTAACAGAGACACAGTCTATGGTTGCCAAGCTTCCGGTATTAAAGGGAGACTGCGATACTGTAACAATGATGAGCTTTGGATTTGATCCATATTTAACAACATGGAGTCCATATCATGGAGCTATTTATGCGGTATTAGAGTCAGTAGCCAAGATCGTAGCAGCCGGTGGTGATTATAAGAAGATTCGTTTCACATTCCAGGAATATTTCAGAAGAATGACAGAAGATCCAAAACGCTGGAGTCAGCCATTTGCTGCATTATTAGGAGCATACGATGCACAGATGGGATTTGGTCTTCCATCTATCGGTGGTAAGGACAGTATGTCAGGAACATTTAATCAGATTGATGTACCACCAACATTAGTATCATTCGCTGTTGATGTTGCAAAAGAAAAAGATGTTATTACACCGGAATTTAAGAAAGCCGGCAATAAGATTGTAGAATTTAAGATTGCAATGGATGAATATGATAAGCCAGATTATAAGCAGGTTATGGCTTTATATGATCAGATTCATGAATTGATTCAGAAACAGGTGATTGTATCTGCATATACCATTGATGCCAAGGGTGCAATTGCAGCAATCAGTAAGATGGCATTTGGTAATAAGTTTGGTGTGAACTTATCAACAGATATAGCAGCAGATGATTTATTTGCAGTAGGATTGGGTAATATTGTTGCAGAAGTACCAGCGGATCAGTTAGATAAGATTCAGATTCCATATGTAGAACTTGGTGAAGTAACTGCAGATCAGACATTTACTTATGGAGATGTTCAGATTTCAGTAGAAGAAGCATTACATGCATGGGAGAATACACTTGAGAAGGTATTCCCAACAAGAGCAACAGAAGATAAGACAGTATTAGATACACCAGTTTATGATAAGGGTTCTGTTTATGTATGCAAGAATAAGATTGCAAAACCAACTGTCTTTATTCCTGTATTCCCTGGAACGAACTGTGAATATGACAGTGCCAAGGCATTTGAACGTGCAGGAGCGAATGTTATTACGAAGGTATTTAAGAACTTAACACCGGAAGATATTCGTGATTCTGTGAATGAATTTGAGGCAGGAATTAATCAGGCACAGATTATTATGTTCCCAGGTGGATTCAGTGCAGGTGATGAACCAGACGGATCTGCAAAATTCTTTGCAACAGCATTCCGCAATGCAAAGATGAAAGAAGCAGTAGAGAAGTTATTAAATGAAAGAGATGGTTTAGCACTTGGTATCTGTAATGGATTCCAGGCATTGATTAAGCTTGGATTAGTACCAAATGGTAAGATTACAGGACAGGATGAGAATGCACCTACTTTAACTTACAATACCATTAACAGACATATTTCTAAGATGGTTTACACAAAAGTAGTAACGAATAAATCACCTTGGTTACAGTTAGCAGAATTAGGTAAAGTATATACCAATCCTGCATCACATGGAGAAGGTCGTTTTGTTGCAAACGAAGAATGGATTAAAAAATTATTTGAAAATGGTCAGGTTGCTACACAGTATGTAAATGAAGCCGGCCAGCCAACCATGGATGAAGAGTGGAATGTCAATGGTTCTTATGCAGCAATTGAAGGTATTACAAGTCCGGATGGACGTTGCTTAGGAAAGATGGCACATTCAGAGAGACGTGGAAGAAGTGTTGCAATGAATATTGTTGGAGAACAGGATATGAAGATCTTCGAATCAGGAGTAAAATATTTCCAATAGACAATACCAAACAGGATATAGAACAAAAGGGCCGTCGCATTTGCGATGGCTCTTTTGAATTGATATAAATAAAATACTTGACTATACATATAATATGTGATAATATAAAAACACAAAAACTGGAGAGCACGTCAGGGGACGTTGACAATTAAATATGGGGAAAGGTGTTGAAATTAAGGATAGCATTACAAGAACATATGTGTTATAATGGTTAAAGTTTATCTGAATGGAATAGTAAAAAGGATAAATGAGTACTTATTAAACAACACATATCATAAGGAGGAGAATGGATATGAAACAAGCAAAAAGAATTTTTGCCATGTTACTTAGTGTCATGCTCGTGTTTTCTTTGGCCGGATGTGGTAAAAAGGATACGAAAGATAAGAATGTTTTTACTGAGATTTCTGAGATGTCTGACATTACAAAAGGAAAATCAGACATCGAAGCAAGTATTAAAGTAAATGATAAGCAGGACACATTGAAGTCTGTGCTTAATACAGATACGATTAAGGTTAAAATCAGTAGCTATGCAAAAGATGAGAAGACAATGTCAACAGAAATTCAGGCAGATATCGGAAGTGGATATCAGTCTGTTACAGATGTCGTATTAAAAGGCAATGTAATGTATGTGAATACAAGTAAGATTATTAAGTTTATCTTCCCATTATTAGAGAATTATGCAGGAAAAGATACACTCAAGGGATTAACAGCCGATCAGGTAAATCTTTTGATTGGATCTGATTATATCTCATTTACAGAAGATGATTTAAAGGAACTTTCAGAGAGTACAGATAAGGCGAAAGTAGATACAGATGAAATGCTGAAATTATCTCAGAAATATCAGAAGGTATTTGCTGCTGCCGCAAGTGTTGCCAACGACAAGGTGATTCCTAAGATTAACGAAGTGAAGGATGTTCTTGGTAAAGATGGCGATAATTATACATTTACATTGAACAAAGATAATGCAGAAGCTTTAATCAAGAAGATTACAGAGATTTTGAATGATAATGGTTCGGATATCTTAAATAGTTTCCTTGACAAGATAAAAGACAGCTTAGGTGAGAAAGATGATTTATATAAGTCAATTGCTGACAAGAAGTCTGATATCGAATCAAAGATGAAAGACCTTGCAAAGAGCTTAAAGGGATTAGATGTTTCTGATTTCACAAAGGCAGAGCCAAAATTTATTTTATCTGCGAATACATCAGGAGATAAAGGCAAGAGAAAGGGAGAAATTAAACTTACCGGATTTGCAAAGGATGATACAACAAATGTTGACTTTACGATTTCTAGCAAATTAGATGAAGGCGGAGAAGGAAGTGTGGATATACCTTCTAATTCTGTTTCATATTCTGATTTCTCAAGTAAGCTTGGATTAGATTCTTCTAGCAGTAGTACAAAATAAGAGAAAACAATCGAATCAAAGAATGAAAATTCAGGAGAGGCACCTTAGAGGTGTCTCTTCTTTTATTATAAAAAAGTATGAAGAATTAGGAAAGGACAAAGAGTTTATGGAAAAAAAGAGACAAAGAATAGCATCATGGATGTTAGTAGTTATTTTGGTGGTTTCCCTGTTTACAGGAATGGGACAACAGGCGGATGCAGCCGGATATCAGATTATAGGAGGAGATAAATTGATTTCCTCCGGGATTGATGGGTTAAATAACCATGGTGGAGAAACATTTATGTATTATTTGAGCATTGGTGGGAATGAGGCATTCTGTACCGAGATTGGAAATCATAAAATCACTGGAAATTACCAGGTGAAGAATGTAAATTATGGGGCATATGAAAGATATATCAAGGGAGCAGTGTATTACCGGAATATTTCAGCGGAAGAATACAGTACGAATGATAAAATAAAAAAATACAAAGCAGCACAGCTTCTTATCTGGCGTTGTATGCAGTTAAAAGAAAGCAAGATTACACCGAATAAAAGTAATATCTTAAATTCAGTTTTACAAAAAACAATTACAGCAAATTGCGGAAAAGATGTCTGGAATGATATTACAAAAGTTGTTCAAAACAGTGTAAATCAGGAATACGATGCATTTGTGACACTGACAAGTTATGCACATACAGGAAGTCAGAGTGTTTTGACCGGAACGGCTAAAAAAGGAGCCTGTAGTGCAAGCATGACAAAGACTGTCAAATATGTGGGAGCAGATGCTCATCTAGAAGCAACGTATGGAATTTATACGACAAGTGATAAGAAGGTTGCACAGATTGTAACGGGCAGTAATGGAAGTGGAAGTACCAAAGAAGTACTTCTTGCACATACGAAGTATTATGCAAAAGAAATTACTCCGCCGACAGGAGCTTCTTTAAGCAGTAAAAAATACGAATTTACAACGGGTGCCATTGGCAGTCGTACTCCGATTAGTAAAAATGCAATTGAAGATGAACCACTTTCTTTAGAGATTCGTGTTCGTAAAGTATCAGAAAAAGACAGAACGATAAAAATACCGGGAGTCGAGTTTACGATTTATGAATATTCACAAAGTGCAACAGATAAGGCAAAGGAAAAAGCAAAGAAAGAAGGAAAGCCACAGACAGTTATTGATCAGATCAAAGAATTTGTGGTAATCAGTGAAAAGCATGTAGAAAATAAAAAGAAAGTAATTGTTACGGATAAAGATGGAAACGCAACGACCTCTAAATTATATGAGACAAAGGATAATAAAGGAAAATTCAAACTGGTTGAGACAAAGCCGGCAGAAGGTTACTTACTTGGGGATGGCTGGAGTGTAACTGCGATTACCAAAGAAGAATATCCGGAACGAATTCTGAATTATACAGTGACGAATCAAGAGGAAGAAATCTATGGAGATGTAGAAGTAGAAAAACTAGATCGTGAAAATGCAACTGAGAAAATTCCAGATACAACCTTTGAAATCTTAGAATGGAATGGAACTGCATATGTGCATCATTCGAATATTACGACAAATGAAAAAGGATGGGCAAAAAGTGGACTGTTACATGTAAGTGATACGAATCAGGGAAAGTATCAGGTGATAGAAAATAGAGCAAATCCACGCTATGTTTTAGATACAGGATGGAAGAAAGAATTTGTCATTACAAAACAGACAAAACATTTTACCTATTCTGTAACAAATGAGAAGAAAAAAGGAAAGATTCAATTGACGAAAGAGTCTGTAAATCCAACCAGTCTGGTTCGTGTACCGGATTCTTATGAAGGGGTCACTTATACATTGTACAAAACTTATGAGATAAAGGGGAATCTTGCTATTGGAAAAGAAGTTGTTCAGAATGGAATTATTTCATTAAACAAAAAAGGAGAAGGATTTGCAAAAGATATTGAGATTGGAACTTATCTGTTGATGGAAACCAAAGCAAATCCACACTTTATCTGGGATGAATCGTGTATTACAAGTGCAACCAATACGATGCTTGTTACAATCAGAGAGAATCAGACAGCATATCTGCATGCAAGAAAGGGAATCAGTTATGATGATGGAAAAACCTTTCAGCCGGTAAAAAATGGATTAGGAAAAGAGGTAAGCCGGACAGAATCAGATTATCATAAATATATGGAAAATGCTCTTTTGAATCTACAAAAGTGGATGAAAGTCAAGGTAAAGAAAACATTACCAGATGGAAAACCACTTGCGGGAGCGGAATTTGAAATTTCACAGTGGAGTGAAAAAACAAAAAACTATGTAGCACAAAAAACGAAATACGTGTCTTTGGCAGATGGAAGTGTAAAAGATGCTTCTTCCGGACGAGAAATTATGCTTCCTTATACAGAAGATAACAAGGGAAAGTTTGCTATTCGTGAAACCAGGCAGCCGGCAGGATGTGAGACACCGAAGTTTTATGAGAAGTTTAGTTTTGCAGATGCAAAACTTTCAGAAGATCATACCTGTTATGTGTATCAGAAAGATGTTAATAATGAACCGGGTTCTTACCAATTACGCATTTATAAAGAAGACAGCAAGACAAAGAAACCAATCAGTCAAGCAGAATTTTCACTATATGAAGCAGACGGAAAGAAAAAAGTAGGTACATTTACAGAGGAAAAAGAGGGAATCTATACTTATACGGTAAAAGGAGTATATCTAGGAAAAGGCGAAAGTAAAAAATATGTGATTCGAGAGACAAAGATTCCAGATAAATACGTTGAATTTTCTGATACAGAAAAGAATTATAAAAAAGAAATTGTGATTCACTGTGATGAAACACCAGACGAGATTCGTGTAGCAGAACAACCGGTACTTGGAAGAATTTATGGGAAAAAAGTAGATGCAGAGACAAAAGATGGAAAAGCACAGGGAGATGCAAGCCTGAAGGGAGCCAGATATGGGTTATATACAAATGCAAAATGTCAGGGACTGCCGGAACGAATTGCAATTACTGAGGAAGATGGAAGTTTCCTGTTTGATGCTTTGGAGTTGAAAAATTATTATGTCAGAGAAATCACCGCATCTGAAAAAGGATATCTGCTCTCAAGTGAAATTGAAAAAGCATTTTTATATGATGCATATAGCAAGACGAAGAAAAAAGATATAGAGCTTGTTACTCTTTCTGTTACATCGAAAGAACAGGTAAAAAAAGGGAATGTAATCTGGAAAAAATATGGACAGACTTCCCAGGAACAATTGACAGGTAAGAAAAATCCATTAGCCAATGCAGGATTTCGTGTCTATCGGATTGGAAATCTGAGAGCACAAAAAGATGAAAAAAAGGACGATTTTTCTACGTATGACTTTAAAGGGGAAAAACCTGAAATTGTTGGAAAAAATGGAGAAACAGAAGTATTTACCAATGAGAAGGGAGAAGGAAAAATTGAGAATCTTGCGTATGGAAAATATGTTTTGGCAGAGACAAGTGTGCCAGAATATTATCAGGCAGTAAAGCCGGTTGTCTTTGAAATTACAGAACAAGGCCAAACCATTGATTTAGGAGAGATGATTGATGAAAAATTATGTGTTCCTGTTGAAATTGAAAAATATGATGCTTTAACAAAGGAGAGAATTCCAAAAGCAGGTGTCGGTTTCAAGGTGTTTGATGTGAAGAAAAATGCTTATGTTCAGGAAGAAAAAGAAGTAGAAGAAAATGGTATCAAAAAGAAGATTTTATCAGATAAGGTATATTATACCAATCAGGAGGGAAAAGCAGTTACAGATCCTCTTCCAAGAAGTGAGTACCGTTTTGAAGAGTGTGAGGCACCAGAGGGATATCTTATGGATGCACAACCGGTAACGTTACAGATTGCGTATGGAATGCCTGAGATTCAAAAAGATGAACAGGGGAATGCAAGAATTCAGATCCGATTTGAAGATACTCCACTTCGTGTACAGATTCATAAATACAAAGAAGGAACGAAGAAACAGATGGAAGGAGCTGTGTTGCAGATTCTCGATTCTAATGGAAAGATTTTTAAAGAATTTACAACAGGAAAAGAGGCAGAAATGATTTCTCAAATTCCAAAGGGAGAGTATATTCTTCGGGAAAAAGAAGCACCGGAAGGATTTGAAAAGGCAGATGATTTAGCATTTACCGTAAAAGAAGTAAAAGAAATTCAAAATATAGTATTAGAAGACAGACCGGTAATTGAGTTAGAAAAAGCAGAAGAAGCACCAGAGGATGTGCCACAGGAAACAAAAGTAAAAGGAGCACATCGGGAATATGATTATGATGATTCATTGAAAGAAGCTGCAAAAACCGGTGATGATCAAAAGTTATTCGGATATCTGATGATGACCGTTTTCCTTGGATGTTCTATGGTTCTCTGGACAGTTTACGAAAAAAAGAAAACGAAAAAAGCACAGGAAGAAAAGAAAAAATAGAACAACAATGTTAAATTAAATAAAAAACAGGTTGACAAATAAATGCAAAAGCGATATTCTAAAAAGGATTAAAAGAAAAGGACGGAGGAAAAAATGAATACAACAAGTAAATTATCAGTCAAGTCCATGGTCTTATGTGCATTATTTGCAGCACTGTTATGTATTTTAGGACCAGTATCTATTCCAATCGGACCAGTTCCGGTTACCTTTCATACCTTTATTGTGGCATTGGTAGGTTACATATTAGGAAGTAGTTATGGAGCTATTTCAACCATTATTTATTTAGTGATTGGAATGCTTGGAGTACCTGTATTTTCAGGTGGAACCAGTGGAGTTGCTCACATAGCAGGACCAACAGGCGGTTACTTATATGGATTTATCTTTTTAGCAGTATTTTGTGGAATCAGTTATTTTACAAGAACCAAAAAAGGAACCATTGCTTATGTTATTTATTTCGTACAGGGAATGATTGGACTTTTCCTTGTGTATGCATTAGGAACCATTCAGTTTTGTATAGTTACAAAGAACACTGTATGGCAGGCACTTAGCGTATGTGTCATTCCATTTATGGCAAAAGATATTATTTCAGTTGTACTTGCTTTCGTGTTAGGAACATCAGTGAAAAAAGCATTGAATGCAGCTGGAATTTCCGTTCAGAATGCATAAGAACTGAAGAGAGAGAAAAGAATAAAAAGATGCCGGAAGAATGATAAGCCGGCATCTTTTTGTTATGTTCCGACAGGTGCCAGCCTTGCGACACCTATCTAAATGTGTTACAATGTCAAAAGATTTAGGATTTGAAAGAGAGACAGACATAAAAAAGAAGAGTATAGAAAGGGAAGTTTATGGCACAATTTAATTTTGATTCGTTAAAGCAATATCAACTACTTCAGACAGAAAGAATTGAAGAAATGAATGCAGATGCATATTTACTTTTGCATACAGGTTCAGGTGCAAGAATTGCATTAATTTCAAACGATGATCCGAATAAGGTATTTAATATTGGATTTCGTACCCCGATTACAAACAGTACAGGAGTTCCACATATTATGGAACATTGCGTACTTTGTGGATCAAAGAATTATCCGTTAAAGGATCCGTTTATCGAGTTAGTGAAGGGATCGCTGAATACTTTTTTAAATGCAATGACTTATCCAGAGAAAACATTATTTCCAATTGCAAGCTGTAATCAGAAGGATTTTCAGAATCTGATGAATGTATATATTGATGCAGTCTTTTATCCGAATATTTATAAATATCAGGAGATTTTTAAACAAGAAGGATGGCACTATCAGTTAGAAGATGAAAAGGACGAGATTACGATTAACGGTGTTGTATATAATGAAATGAAGGGTGCATTTTCATCAGCAGATGATGTACTTGAGAGACAGATTTTAGCAGCATTATTTCCAGATACCAGTTATGCATTTGAATCAGGTGGAGATCCAGATGTGATTCCAGAGTTATCGTATGAAGAATTTTTAGAGTTTCACCGTACCTACTATCATCCATGCAACAGTTATATTTATCTCTATGGAGATTTAGATATGGTGGAGAAACTGCAATGGTTAGATGAAAAATATCTGCAGCACTTTCCAAAGGGACAGGTAGAATCAGAGATTAAAGAACAGAAGCCATTTTCAGCTCCAATCGAAGTGAAGACAGAATATGCAATTACAGAAGAAGAGGAAGAAGAGAATCATACGTATCTTTCTTATAATATGGTAGTGAATGGTTATGATGATAATCATCTGAATTATGCATTCCAGGTATTAGAGTATGCGTTATTTAATATGCCTGGTGCACCTGTGAAGAAAGCTTTAATTGACCATGGAATCGGGGAAGATGTATACGGTGATTTTAATAATGGCATGAGACAGCCATATTTTTCTATTGTTGCAAAGAATGCGAATGAATCACAAAAAGAGGAATTCCTTAAGGTAATCAGAGAAGAATTACAGAAAGCTGTGTCAGAAGGAATTAACCGCAAATCATTACTGGCAGGAATTAATCAGATTGAATTTAAAACGAGAGAGGCAGATTTTGATTTTCCAAAGGGACTGCTCTATGGAATTGAGATGTTTAATACCTGGCTTTTTGATGATACCAAGCCTTTTACACCGTTAAAAACAAATGAGACATTCGAATTTTTAAAGCAAAATGTAGAAACAGGATATTTTGAGGATTTAATACAAAAGCTCTTTTTAGATAATCCTCATGCAGCATTTGTATCAGCCGTTCCAAAGAAGGGATTAAACACACAAAAAGAACAGGCTCTTGCAGAAAAATTAAAAGCATACAAAGAACAACTGAGTGAGGAAGAAATCAGACAACTGGTACAGGAGACGAAAGATTTAGAAGCTTATCAGGAGAGGGAAGAATCCAAAGAAGATTTAGAAAAGATTCCACTGTTAGATATTGAAGATATCAGTACAAAACCAGAACCTTTCCATATTACAGAAAAGGAAATTGAGGGAATTAAGGTACTGCATCATAATTTCTTTACGAATCAGATTGGATATCTGATTTTAGGATTTGATACAGATGCATTGCCAGAGAGACTTCTTCCATATCTTGGGTTGTACAAAACAATCTTTGCCATGATGAACACAGAACATTATAGTTATCAGGAACTGGCAAATGAATGTACTCTTCATATGGGCGGAATTAATTTAAGCACCAATGTATATGGAAATTATCAGAATCAGGATGAATTCCGTCTTATGACAGAGATTCGTGCAAAGGTTGTGTATGATAAGATTTCTTATCCGTTCCATCTTGCCGAGGAGATTTTGTTCCATTCAAAATTAGATGACAAAAAGCGTTTAAAGGAACTGATTGCCCAGACGAAATCCCGTCTTTCGTCAGCACTTACCTATCGTGGTAACTCGACAGCAGCACTGCGGGCCTTGTCTTATTATTCGAAGCCTGCATATATCAATGAATATCTGCGTGGAATTGAATTTTATAATTTTATTACAGATTTGAATGAACATTTTGAAGAAAAATATCAGGAAATCATTCAGAGCTTAGAAGAATTAATTCAACGGATTTTTAGAAAAGAAAATCTTTTAATCAGTTATAGTGCAGATGATGCCGGATTTGAACAGATGGCAAAATATATTCCGGAATGGAAAGATTCACTTTGCAGCCTTCCGATAGCTCCAGAGAAAAAGTTAGAAGAAACGATTCATCCGAAAAAGAAAAATGAAGGATTTAAATGTTCTTCTAAGGTTCAGTACGTTGCATATGCGGGTAATTTCAGACAAAAAGGATATGCATATACAGGAGCACTCAAAGTATTCCGGATGATTATGAGTTATGATTATTTGTGGAATCAGATTCGTGTCAAAGGCGGAGCTTATGGATGTGGCAATATCTGCAGTAGAAATGGAGACTGTTACTTTACATCGTACCGCGATCCAAATCTTGTTTCTACGATTGAGACATATAAGAAGGTGCCTGCATATTTAGAACAGTTTGAAGTAGATGACAGAGATATGAAGAAATATATTATTGGTACCATTAGTGAGATGGACACACCACTTACCAATTCCGTTCGTGGCAGCCGTTCGTATTCAGCATATTTAAGTAAAACTCCATATGAAGCATTAGAAAAAGAAAGACAGCAGGTGCTTCATACAACCGTACAGGAGATTCGGGAACTATCAGGTCTGGTACAGAGTGCTTTACAGGATGAAAATATCTGTGTGATTGGAAATGATCAGAAAATTGAAGAAGCAAAAGACGTCTTTTTCGAGATAAAGAATCTGGTATAACAAAGGAAAACTGACAGCAAACAAAAGAGAACTGGCAGTTGTAATAAGAAAGGAGAACAGCGTGGAGGAAAATTTTAAATCAGGGTTTGTAGCACTTGTCGGCCGCCCGAATGTTGGAAAGTCAACTTTAATGAATCATTTAATCGGCCAGAAGATTGCGATTACGTCAAACCGTCCGCAAACGACTAGAAATAAAATACAGACCGTCTATACCTGTGACAGGGGACAAATCATCTTTTTAGATACTCCGGGAATTCATAAGGCGAAGAATAAGCTTGGTGATTATATGGTAAATACAGCCATGCATACAATCAATGAAGCAGATGTAGTGGTATGGTTAGTAGAACCAAGTACCTTTATCGGTGCTGGAGAACAAAGAATTGCAGAGCAGTTAAGAGCATGTAAGACTAAGATTATTTTAGTAATCAATAAGGTCGATACAGTCAAAGAACGTGATGAGATATTAGAATATATTGCAGCATATAAAGATATCTGTGATTTTGCAGAGATTGTACCACTTAGTGCTCTTAGAGGCCAGAATACAGATGTCTTGTTAGACCTTATTTTTAAATATCTGCCAAATGGACCGATGTATTATGATGAAGATACCGTTACGGATCAGCCGATGCGACAGATTGTTGCCGAGGTAATCCGGGAAAAAGCACTGCATGCATTAAAAGAAGAAATTCCTCATGGAATTGCAGTAGTTGTGGATAAAATGAAAGAACGAAAAGGTGGAAAGCTGGTAGATATTGAGGCAACCATTATTTGCGAGAGAGATTCCCATAAAGGAATTATTATTGGAAAACAAGGCTCTATGTTAAAGAAAATAGGAACAAATGCGAGATACGAGATTGAACACATGTTAGAGCAGAAAGTGAATCTTCAGCTTTGGGTCAAAGTGAAGAAAGAGTGGAGAGATTCAGATTCTATGCTTAAGAATTTTGGTTATCGCGAGGAAAAATAATTGGTAGAACAGCAGACAGTAACCGGCATGGTATTAAGTGCCATGCCGATTCATGATTTTGATATGAGGGTTCTTTTACTGACAAGAGAAAAAGGAAAAATCACTGCATTTGCAAAAGGAGCCAGAAGGCAGAACAGTCCTTTTTTAGCAGGGTGTCGTCCATTTTCCTTTGGCACCTTTACCTTATATGCAGGGAAAAATTCCTATGGAATTACACAGATTCAGATATCCGAATACTTTATGGAATTAACACAGGACTTTTTTTGTGCATCTTATGGATTTTACTTTTTAGAAGTTGCAGATTATTATGGACGCGAAGGAGTAGATGCCAAAGATTCCCTCAATCTTTTGTATGCATCCTTTCATGCACTGATGAAACATAAGATTCCACCGAAACTCATTCGTGCCATTTATGAACTGAAATCATTAGCAATCAATGGAGAATATCCAGACGTTTTTTCCTGTAACCATTGTGGCAGCAAGGAAAGCCCATTTTATTTTGATTTTCAGCATAAAATTGTATTTTGCAAAGAATGTGTATCGAATCCGAAAAAATATACAGTGTTAAATGCAACACTTGTTTATGCATTACAATTTGTGATAACACAACCAATGAATCAGATTTATACGTTTACCTTAAAAGAAGAATATATGAAAGAATTTATTCAATTTGTCAGTCGGTTATTTCAAAATACCGTACATCGTGAATTCAAATCATTAGAGATTTTAGAGACGCTTGAATCATAGGAAAAGAGAGCGAAAGAAAGGATTGAAAATATCACGAAGAGATTGTATAATAACCGATAGTAGCAAGAAAAAAGAAAGGCAAAATGCCTGATAAAGAGCAGATGAAAAGGTTTTAGAAGCATAAAGATGAAAAGAAATAAAATGATAAAAAAAAGCATTCTGACAACAGGAATTGCAGTGCTGCTTGCTGTGAATCTGATCGGATGTAACAAGCAGAAAGATGAAGATAAAAAAGAAGCGGCAGAATTAAAGGCCGGACAGACACTTCTTACAATTCAAAAAGATGGAACACTGAACCGGAAGAATGTAGAAGAATTCAACAAAGATAACTATAAGCTTGATGATTTAAAGAAAGCTGTGAATGAAGAAATCAGTGACTTCAATGAGAAGAAAGGAAGCTCGGCGAAGGCTGTTTCTCTTGTGAATCTTCAAAAAGACGGTAAGAATGTAGTGCTAGAACTGAAGTTTAAGAGTGCAAATGACTATAAAAAATATGTCGCAACATATGACAGTCCGGATAATAAAGTAATCTTTTATTCCGGAGACAGTGATGAAGCGGACATTGATAAATTAAAGATGCCGGATCAGCTAAAGAAGGCAGATGACTCCGCAACCGTAAAGACCGAAGATATCATAGATGAAGAAGGTTTAAAGCTAGTAGCAACCAATCAGGAAGAGAAGATTGAGATAGATGGAGAAGTAAAATATATGAATGATGGTGCTACCTGTGAAGAAGGAAGAGTCACAGGAAAAAAAGGTACAAATACATATGTTTTGTATAAATAGAAACTAAGCAAAGAAAGAGGAGAAATTAAGATGGCAGTTGAAAAGACAATGGACAAGATTGTAGCACTTGCAAAGGCAAGAGGATTTGTATACCCAGGTTCAGAGATTTATGGAGGACTTGCGAATACATGGGATTATGGAAATCTTGGAGTAGAATTAAAAAACAATGTAAAGAAAGCATGGTGGAAGAAGTTTATTCAGGAAAATCCCTATAATGTTGGTGTAGATTGTGCAATTCTTATGAATCCTCAGACATGGGTTGCATCCGGACATTTAGGAAACTTTTCAGATCCATTGATGGACTGCAGAGAATGTCATGAGAGATTCCGCGCAGATAAGGTAATTGAAGAATATATGTCAGACAATGGAATCGAGATTGAAGGTGCAGTAGATGCCTGGTCACATGAAGAGATGCAGAACTATATTGAAGAACACCATATTGACTGCCCATCTTGTGGAAAGCATAACTGGACAGATATCAAGGAATTTAACCTGATGTTTAAGACATTCCAGGGTGTTACAGAAGATACAAAGAATACTGTTTATTTAAGACCGGAGACGGCACAGGGAATCTTTGTGAACTTCAAGAATGTACAGAGAACATCAAGAAAGAAGATTCCATTTGGAATCGGACAGATTGGTAAGTCATTCCGTAATGAGATTACACCTGGTAACTTCACATTCCGTACCAGAGAGTTTGAACAGATGGAATTAGAATTCTTCTGCGAACCAGATACAGATTTAGAGTGGTTTAGTTATTGGAGAGATTTCTGTTATCAGTGGATCACAAATTTAGGAATTAAGGAAGATGAAGTACGTATCAGGGATCATGAACAGTCAGAACTTTCTCATTACTCTAAGGCAACATCAGATATTGAATTCCTGTTCCCATTTGGATGGGGAGAACTCTGGGGAGTTGCAGACCGTACAGATTATGATCTGACACAGCATCAGAATGTATCCGGACAACCGATGGATTACTTCGATGATGAGAAGAAGATTAAGTATATTCCATATGTTATTGAACCATCTTTAGGAGCAGACAGAGTAACATTGGCATTCTTATGTTCTGCATACGATGAAGAAGAACTTGAAGGTGGAGATAAGAGAACAGTATTACATTTCCATCCTGCATTAGCACCAATCAAGGTTGGTGTGCTTCCACTTTCTAAGAAGTTAAATGAAGGTGCAGAAAAGGTATATACACAGTTGACAAAGAAATACAACTGCGAATTTGATGACAGAGGAAATATTGGAAAGCGTTACCGCAGACAGGATGAGATCGGAACTCCATTCTGCGTAACTTATGATTTCGATTCTGAGACCGATGGAGCGGTTACAGTAAGAGACAGAGATACCATGGAACAAGAAAGAATTAAAATTGAAGACTTAGATGCTTACTTCGAAAAGAAGTTTGAATTTTAATCTACTTAGAAAAAGTGCTTGCGTAAGCACTTTTTTTATGATAAGATTCTTTCTGGTAAGAACATGTGTGTTTTACAGACGAACACATGTAGAAAATAGATCGTGATCAGAGGTTTAAGAGGATTTCTTTCAGAATGGGAATCACGAGAAGAAGAAAGAGAAGAAACGCAGAACGAATTGCGGAAATGAGGTAAAATAATGAAGAAAGTTGTTAAATTTGGTGGAAGTTCACTTGCAAGTGCAGAACAGTTTCGTAAAGTAGGAGATATTATCAGAGCTGATGAGAGCAGAATTTATGTTGTACCATCTGCTCCAGGAAAGAGATTTTCGGATGATATTAAGGTAACAGATATGTTATACGACTGCTATGCAACTGCAGAAGCCGGAGAAGCAATTGATGAGAAGCTTGCAGCAATCAAGGCAAGATATCAGGAGATTATCGATGGATTAGGATTAAAGTTATCCTTAGAAGAAGAATTTAAGACAATCAAAGAGCAATTTTTAAATAAAGCAGGAAAAGACTATGCGGCATCTAGAGGAGAATATTTAAATGGTATCGTAATGGCAAATTACTTAGGATATGAATTTATTGATGCAGCAACTGTTATTGTATTTGATAAAGACGGTAACTTCTGTGAAGAGAAGACTTATCCAAAGTTAGCCAAGAGATTATCAAAGTGTGATAAGGCTGTTGTTCCGGGATTTTACGGAGCTTATGAAGATGGAAGAGTTAAGACATTTTCAAGAGGTGGTTCTGACGTTACAGGATCTATCGTTGCAGCGGCAGCTCACGTAGATGTATATGAGAACTGGACAGATGTATCAGGTTTCTTAGTAGCAGATCCAAGAATTATCAAGAATCCGGAAGTAATTGATATTATCACATACAAGGAATTACGAGAATTATCTTACATGGGAGCATCTGTTCTTCACGAAGATGCAATCTTCCCTGTAAGAAAAGAAGGAATTCCAATTAATATCCGTAACACAAACAGACCGGAAGACAAGGGAACTTTAATTGTAGAGAATACTTGTGCAAAACCAAAATACACCATTACAGGTATTGCAGGAAAGAAAGAATTCGTTGCAATTAATATCGAAAAAGATATGATGAATTCAGAGATCGGATTCGGAAGAAAAGTATTACAGGTATTTGAAGAACAGGGAATTTCTTTTGAACACGTACCTTCCGGAATTGATACCATGACAGTATTTGTACACCAGACAGAATTCCAGGAGAAAGAACAGAAAGTATTAAAGGGACTTCATAGTGCAGTACATCCGGATGTCATTGATTTAGAATCGGATCTTGGATTGATTGCAGTCGTTGGACGTGGCATGCGTCAGACAAGAGGAACAGCAGGAAGAATCTTTTCCGCATTAGCACATGCACATGTGAATGTAAAAATGATCGATCAGGGTTCTTCAGAGCTTAATATCATTATCGGAGTTCGTAATGCGGATTTCGAGAGAGCAATTCAGGCGATTTATGCAATCTTTGTAGAAGCAGAATTATAAGAAGAATTGCTTTGGCAGGAGGGAAAAGAGATGCCAGATAGCAGTAAATACTATGTTGTAAAGCAAAAAGCTTTGCCGGAAGTATTGTTGAAGGTAGTAGAAGCCAAGAAAATGTTAGAATCAGAAAGGGCAATCACTGTGCAGGAAGCGACAGAGAAAGTTGGACTTAGCAGAAGTTCTTTCTACAAATATAAGGACGATATTTTCCCATTCCATGAAGATGCCAGTGGACGAACCATAACCTTTATGATTCAGATGGATGATGAACCGGGACTTTTATCATCGGTACTTCAACATGTGGCAAAAAGCAATATTAATATATTAACAATTAATCAGACAATACCCATCAATGGCGTCGCATCGTTGACTTTAAGTGTGGAAGTATTATCCACATCCAAAGATATATCCACGATGATAGCTGAGATAGAGGCAAAAGAAGGCGTACATTATTTGAAAATATTAGCAAAAAGTTAAACAATTGGAGGATAACATGATCAATATAGCAGTTTTAGGATACGGTACCGTAGGATCAGGTGTGGTAGAAGTAATCAATACCAACCAGGAGAGCATTAATAAAAGAGCCGGTGATGAGATCAATATCAAATATGTATTAGATTTGAGAGATTTCCCGGGCGATCCTGTTCAGGAAAAGATTGTACATGATTACAACATCATTTTAAATGATCCTGAGATCGAAGTAATCGCAGAAGTTATGGGAGGAGTAGAACCAGCTTACACATTTGTTAAGAATGCACTTCTTGCCGGAAAGAGCGTATGTACTTCAAATAAAGCACTTGTTGCAAAACATGGTGCAGAATTACTTCAGATTGCAAGAGACAAGCACCGTAACTTCTTATTTGAAGCAAGTGTTGGTGGCGGTATTCCAATTATCAGACCACTCAATCAGTCGTTAACAGCAGATGAGATTTATGAGATTACAGGAATCCTGAATGGAACAACCAATTACATGCTTACGAAGATGAATAAAGAAGGACTGAGCTATGGCAAAGTACTTGCAGAAGCACAGGAACTTGGATATGCAGAGAAAGATCCTACAGCAGACGTAGAAGGTTATGATGCATGCCGTAAGATTGCAATCTTAGCATCTCTTGCATTCTCAGAGACAGTAAATTTCGAAGATATTTACACAGAAGGAATTACAAAGATTACAGACAAAGACTTCAAATATGCCAATAAGATGAATTGTGCAATTAAGTTATTTGGTAAATGCAAGAAGGATGGAGATAAATTCTTTGCAGCTGTTATGCCAGTTATGATTGGACAGACACATCCATTATATCCGGTAGAAGGCGTGCTGAACGGAATCTTAGTACGTGGAAATGTAATTGGAGACGTGATGTTCTTCGGAAGTGGAGCAGGAAAGCTTCCTACAGCAAGTGCAGTTGTAGCTGATATTGTAGATGCAGTCAGACATTTAAATGTTACAGTTACTTCTATGTGGACATCAAAGAAGTTAGAATTAGAAAACTTCGAAGATTCTGTACACCAGTTCTTTGTAAGAGTAAAAGCAGATTCAGAGAACGAAGTCAAAGAAGTATTTGGAGCAGTTGATAAGATTACAGTAGAAGATTTAACAGATGAATTTGCATTTGTAACAGAGCCAATGACAGAGAAAGCATTTGCGGAGAAGGCAGCGAAGGTACCTGGAATCCTTAGCAGAATCCGTAAAGAAGACTAAAAACAATCCGATAAATAAAGAAGAAGGCGCTTCACAAAGATCAGTTGAGTTTTGTGGGGCGCTGCTTATATATATCGAAAAAAGAAAGGGTTAAAGATGAATATTAATCAAATAATTGCAGAAGAATTAAAAATTCGGGAAGAACAGGTAGAGGCAGCCGTAGGACTGATAGATGAAGGTTGTACCATTCCATTTATTGCAAGATATAGAAAAGAAGTAACCGGTGCATTAAATGATGAACAGTTACGTGCACTAGAGGAACGCCTTGCATATTTGCGAAATCTTCAGGACCGAAAAGAAGCAGTCATCAAAAGTATCGAAGAACAGGAAAAAATGACGGAAGCACTCCGCAAAGAGATTGAGGAAGCAAAGACACTGGTATCCTTAGAAGATATTTATCGTCCATATAAGCCGAAAAAACGGACCAGAGCTACCATTGCCAAGGAAAAGGGATTAGAACCACTTGCACAGATGATGCAGTTACAGATGTCCGAGCAGCCACTTCAGGAACTGGCAAAAACATTTGTGAATCAGGAAAAGGGAGTTGAATCGCCAGAAGATGCCATTACGGGAGCAAAAGATATATTGGCAGAACAGATTTCAGATGAAGCAGAATATCGCAAATACATTCGAAATCTTACCTATAAAGAAGGAACCATCGAATCGAAGGCAAAAGATTTAGAAGAAAAGACCGTATATGAGATGTATTACGACTATCAGGAAAAAATACATCAGATTGTAGGACACCGAATTTTAGCGATGAATCGTGGGGAAGCAGAGAAAAAGCTGACCATTAAGATTGTTCCGCCAGAAGAACAGATTCTGCAATATTTAAAGAAGCATGTGATTTTGCCTAAGACAGAAGAGGAAGAATTAAAAATTGCTTTAACAGAAACAGTAGAAGACAGTTATAAAAGACTCATTGCACCTGCCATCGAACGTGAAATCCGTAGTGAGTTAACAGAAAAAGCGCAGGAAGGAGCCATGAAAGTATTCAGCCAGAATCTGGCACAACTACTGATGGCACCACCGATTCCGGGCCATGTTGTATTAGGATGGGATCCGGCATTTCGAACCGGATGTAAGTTAGCGGTTGTGGATGAGACTGGAAAAATATTAGATACTGCTGTGATTTATCCGACAGAACCAACGACACCGGCCAAAATACGTGCAGCAAAAGATTTAGTCATCCGCTGGATTAGAAAATACCATATTACATTGATTGCACTAGGAAATGGAACGGCATCGAGAGAATCAGAAAAGATTATTGTCGAGATGTTAGAAGAAATTCCAGAAAAAGTACAATATGTCATTGTAAATGAGGCAGGAGCCAGCGTGTATTCAGCAAGTAAACTTGCAACAGAAGAATTCCCAGACTTAAATGTAGGAGAAAGAAGTTCCGCTTCTATGGCAAGAAGATTGCAGGATCCGTTAGCTGAACTGGTAAAAATTGATCCAAAGTCAATCGGAGTAGGGCAGTATCAGCATGATATGAACCAGAAAAAGCTGTCAGAGACATTAGGCGGAGTTGTAGAATCGTGTGTAAATAAAGTGGGTGTCGATTTAAATACCGCATCGGCAAGCCTGTTAGAATATATTTCAGGTATCAGTAAGACTATTGCAAAAAATATCGTGGCATACCGCGAAGCAAATGGAAAATTTACGAATCGAAAAGAACTCTTAAAGGTACCAAAGCTAGGACCAAAGGCTTTTGAACAATGTGCCGGATTTACACGAATTATGAACGGAAGTAATCCATTAGACGCAACCAGCGTTCATCCTGAGACCTATCAGGCAACCGAAAAACTACTTGCGACATTAGGGTATCAGAAGAACGAAATGAATGCAGAAGGACTAAAAGATATTGCGAAAAAAGTCGAACATATTAATAAGAAGAAACTCGTACAGGAATTAGGAATCGGAGAGCTGACATTAGAGGATATTATAAAGGAATTAGAGAAGCCGGCACGTGATCCGAGAGAGGATATGCCGAAACCGATTTTACGTAGCGATGTACTAGAAATTACGGATTTAAAGCCGGGAATGAAGTTAAAAGGAACGGTTCGAAATGTCATAGATTTTGGAGCTTTTGTAGATATTGGAGTACATCAGGATGGCCTGGTTCACATCTCACAGATGTCGAATAAGTTCATTAAACATCCATTAGATGTTGTAAGCGTAGGAGATATTGTGGACGTAACTGTACTAGATGTGGATGTCGAAAAGAAAAGAATTGCATTAACAATGAAGGAATAAAGAAAAAACGTAGAAATATTTCTAACAGATATAGGCAATATTTCTACTGTTAAGAAAGACAAAAAGAGGGAAAATATAGGTAATGTTGCACAAGATAGAACGGTTCTAATTGTGCAACATTTTATTTATAGATAGAGAATCATTCTGATTAGATGGAGTGTTTTGCGTTTTACATTCCCGCTTGATAATAGAATAAATTCTTCTAAAATGATGGGATGATAAAACTGTAAAAAAGTAAAAATCTGACCTTAAATTTTGCTCTGAAACGAAAAAATAAAAAAATTTTTTAGAAAAAATTAAGAAAAACGAAAGATGGCTGCAACCCTCATATTTACTTACCAAAACATGAATTAAATATGTCTGTAAAGTTACAATCGTTAAGCAAAAATTAAAAAAGCACTTGCAATTGTAACAAATCTGTAATAAAATACCTACTTGTAACAAGCAAACACATTTTTTGCTAAAACGAATGTGCCACATATCGGCACAGAAATAAAAACAAAAAGGTGGATATTATGAATTTTAAAAAATTGCTAAAGTTAATGGTATTATGTATGATGAGTGTTGTGATTACTGCAATGGCTCCAAGTCTTTTCGGTAAGACAGTGCGTGCAGCAGAGACCCAAGATGAAGACAACATAGTGACAGTGAACAACGGCAAGAAGATGAACGTAACAGTTGGAGAAAAGACGACAATTTATCTTACAGGAGCATCAGACGAGACGAAGGCCGTTTGGAGCATTTCAAAGAAAAAAGGGTATCAGAAATATACAAGTACAGCAAAGATCAGTAAGACAAAAGACACATCCGTTAAGGTAAAAGGATTAAATCCTGGAACCTGTTATGTAAGAGCCAATGTAGATGGCATGATTTACACATGCAAAGTTGTGGTAAAGGCTACTGAGGGAACAGATATTTCAGCTAACCAGAGAACAACTACGAAAGCAGGAAAGAAAGCTTCCTACACACGGGAAGAATTAGATATGCTTGCAAGAGTCATTAACGGAGAAGCAGGATCAAGCTGGATCAGCAACAAAGAACAGAGAGCAGTTGGAAGCGTTGTATTAAACAGAGTAAAGAGCAAAAGATTCCCGAATACACTTCGTGGAGTAATTTATCAGAGAGGTCAGTACGCATGCGTTCGTGATGGTAATTATAGCAGAAAGCCATCGAAGAGAGCGATTGCGAATGCCAAGTATCTTTTAGAGAACGGTCCTACATTGCCATCGAATGTTGTATTCCAGGCACAGTTCATTCAGGGACGTGGAGTACATACCAAGATTGGTAACCACTACTTCTGCTATATCTAGAGAAAAGAATTAAGAAGACAATATGAATCAGTTGTAATATTTTGAAAAGTTTACTATAATAACTTAGATAAAGATTACAACTGATTTTTTCGTTTGTAAAATTGTCCGGGAAAACAGGCACGAAGAAGGAGGAAAAATGATAAAAGAAACCTACCAGCCACAAGAGACCTATCAGATTGGTTTCGAATTAGGAAAAGAAGCAAAAAAAGGACAGGTCATTTGTCTGAATGGAGATTTAGGTGTAGGAAAGACTGTGTTCACACAAGGATTTGCCAAAGGGTTAGGAATTGAAGAGACGGTGAACAGTCCGACATTTACCATTGTTCAGATTTATGAAGAGGGAAGACTTCCGCTGTATCATTTTGACGTATACCGCATTGGTGACCTTTCAGAGATGGACGAGATTGGATACGAAGACTATTTTTATGGAGACGGGGTAACACTGATTGAATGGCCGTCACTGATTGAAGAGATTCTTCCGGAAGAGAGAATAAATGTTACCATCGAGAAAAATCTAGAAAAAGGCTACGATTACCGAAAGATTACAATCGAGAGTCAGAAATAGGAGGAATATTGTGAAAATCTTAGGAATAGACTCCTCATCCCTGGTGGCAGGAGTTGCAATTGTAGAAGACGATATTCTAATTGCAGAATATACAACGAATTTTAAAAAGACCCATTCGCAGACTTTACTGCCGATGATTGATGAGATTACAAGAATGACAGAGACGGATTTGTCAACCATCGATGCGATTGCAGTCACAGGAGGACCGGGATCCTTTACAGGACTAAGAATCGGTTCAGCAACAGCAAAAGGACTTGGATTTGCGTTAAAGAAACCGATTGTCAATGTGAAGACACTTGATGCCATGGCATACAATCTGTATGACAGCAGCAGATGGATCTGTCCAATTATGGATGCAAGACGGAATCAGGTATATACAGGAATCTTTTGTTTTCAGAATGGAGAGATGAAAACGATTCTGCCACAGTGTGCCATCGCCTTGGAAGAACTGCTTGATCAGCTGACAGAATTAGAGAAAGAAGAAAAAAAAGGAATTGCATTTTTAGGAGATGGAGTACCAGTATATCGGGATAAGATTAATGCATACATGAATGACAAATTAGGATATGAGCCACAATACGTTGGGGCACATTTAAACAGACAGAAAGCAGGAAGCGTTGCAGCACTGGCAGTGGAGTTTATGAAGACAGGAAAGGAATCGAATAGTTGTCATCTTGAGACAGCCGAAGAACACAAACCAGACTACCTGCGTCTTTCTCAGGCAGAACGGGAGAAAAAAGAACGGGAGAAAAGAAACAATGAAATGTCGTGAAATGCTACCATCCGATGTGGAAATCGTAGCGGGGATTGAGGCGGCAAATTTTAGTGAGCCTTGGAGTATGAACAGCTTTTATCAGGAACTAGAAGATGTGAACTTTATGTTTTTAGTTGTGGAAGAGGCCAATCATGTGATCGGATATTTAGGATTACAGTGTAGTTTGGATGAGGCAGATATTACAACCATAGCAGTAGAACAATCTTTTCGCAGAAAAGGAGCGGCCAATCTCCTGTTTGAGACTGCATTTGCAAAGTGCAGACAGCGTGGAATAGTAAGAATGAATCTAGAAGCAAGAGTGTCGAATTACGCTGCCCTTGCCATGTACGATAAAATGGGATTTAAACGCGTTGGAATGCGAAAACGATTCTACCGTTTTCCAACAGAAGATGCACTGGTTATGACAAAGTATTTATAAAAAGCATCTTTTGCCATGACATCATACTTGCAAAAAAGATAGAGCGAAAAGATAGAACGAAAAATAAAATGAAAAGAGAGGAAGTGAATGCCATGTTAGATGTATGCCTGCTAGGAACAGGTGGAATGATGCCATTGCCAAGACGGTATTTAACCGCACTTATGACCCGTTATAACGGGAGTAGTCTGCTGATTGACTGCGGAGAAGGAACACAGGTTGCAATGAAAAGCAAAGGCTGGAGCCCGAAACCAATAGATGTCATTTGTTTTACCCATATGCATGGAGATCATATTAGTGGGATTCCGGGTCTGCTTCTTAGCATGGGGAATGCAGAGCGAAAAGATCCGGTTACGATTATTGGACCAAGAGGAGTAGAACGAGTAGTCAAAAGTCTGTGTGTCATTGCACCGGAATTACCGTTTGAAATTAATTACATCGAATTAACACAACCGTATCAGACGTTAGAAATTCATGGATATAAGCTAGAAGCATATCGCCTGAAACATAACGTTGTCTGTTACGGATATAACATCATCATTGAACGAGATGGAAAATTTAACTTAGAAAAAGCACTTCAGCTTCCGATTCCGAAAAATTACTGGGGACGTCTACAGCATGGAGAAACTGTAGAATACGAAGGAACAGTCTATACCCCGGAAATGGTCATGGGAGAGAAGAGAAGAGGATTAAAAGTCACATACTGTACGGACAGCAGACCCGCACCATCCATTTTAGAACATGGAAATGATGCAGATCTGTTTATTTGCGAAGGAATGTATGGAGACAAAGAAATGATTGCAAAGGCAAAAGATAAGAAACACATGACATTCTACGAGGCTGCAAAGATTGCGGCACAGACACAGCCCAAACAAATGTGGCTTACCCATTACAGCCCGTCACTGGTTCGGCCGGAACAATACATGGATGAAGTAAGAAAAATATTTCCAAATGCCTATGCAGGAAAAGATGGCATGGATTTAGAATTAAGATTTGATGACGAAGAAACAAAAGGAGCGAAAGTAGATGGATAAGGAAACAAAAATACTGGCAATCGAGAGTTCCTGCGATGAAACAGCAGCGGCAGTCGTTGTAAATGGACGAAAAGTACTCTCAAATGTGATTGCGTCACAAATCGCAATCCATACGCAATACGGAGGAGTTGTTCCTGAGATTGCATCTAGAAAACATATTGAAAAAATCAATCAGGTTATGGAAGAAGCTTTGAAAGAGGCAGATACCACATTAGAAGAGATAGATGCCATTGCAGTTACTTACGGTCCCGGACTGGTAGGTGCACTTTTAGTAGGCGTTGCTGCGGCAAAAGCAGTAGCATTTGCTGCGAACAAACCACTTGTCGGCGTACATCACATTGAAGGACATATCTGTGCAAATTACATTACGAACCAGGATCTGACACCACCATTCCTTTGTTTGGTAGTGTCCGGAGGACATACACATCTGGTATTAGTAAATGATTATGGAGAATATCAGATATTAGGAAAAACCAGAGATGATGCTGCGGGAGAGGCTTTTGATAAAGTAGCACGTGCCATTGGACTCGGCTATCCGGGAGGACCAAAGATTGATAAGCTGGCCAAAGAAGGTAATCCGGAAGCAATTACATTTCCAAGAGCAAATATCAGTGACAATCCATACGACTTTAGCTTTAGTGGCGTAAAATCAGCAGTATTAAATCATATTAATTCCTGCGAAATGAAGCAGCAGCCGGTGGAAAAAGCTGATATCGCGGCATCCTTCCAAAAGGCAGTTGTAGATGTATTAGTGCAGCATGCCATGCATGCAGTTGAAGAATTTGGCGTAAAAAAACTGGCAATAGCAGGAGGAGTGGCAAGTAATAGTGCCATCCGGCAGGCATTTACAGACGTATGTAAGCAAAAGGGAATTGAATTCTACCGTCCGGAGCCAATTTTATGTACCGATAATGCAGCGATGATCGGATCGGTTGCTTATTATGAATACATCAAAGGAGTTCGTCATGGATGGGATTTGAATGCAGTACCGAACCTGAAATTAGGAGAACGAGTAGAATCATGTCAGAAGAAATAAAGAAAACAACCAGCATCGCAATTGTATTAGCAGGTGGACGTGGAACCCGTATGCACAGCGATGTACCAAAACAGTATCTGGAATTACATGAGAAACCGGTATTATATTATGCACTGAAAACATTTCAGGACAGTTTTATAGATGAGATTATTTTAGTGGCAGAAGACAGCCAGAAAGAATACTGCAGGGAGCAGATTGTAGAAAAATATCATTTTACGAAAGTAAAAAACATCGTATCCTCGGGAAAAGAACGTTATCATTCCGTCTATCATGCTATTCAGGCAATACAGATCGGGATAGAAGAACAAAAAAGAACACAGCCGGACTATATCTATATTCATGACGGGGCAAGACCGTTTTTAAATGAAGCAATGCTTGAAAGATTAGACAAAGAAGTGCAAAAAAGCAAGGCATGTGTAGCAGCAGTACCGGTAAAGGATACGATTAAAATTGGAGATAGTAACAAACAGATTATTGCAACGCCTGAGCGGAAGAATACATATCAGATACAGACTCCGCAGGTATTTGCGTATTCTCTGATTGCACAGGCATACCATAAATGCATAGAAGACGAAGAAAAACAGCAGATTACAGATGATGCAATGGTAGTAGAAAACTATACGACAAGCAGGATCAGGCTCGTAGAGGGAGATTATCATAATATTAAAATTACGACACCGGAAGATATGCTGATTGCAGAAGCATTTCTGACGCAATCAGAAGACAGATAAAAGATAATTCAGCCAGAGGACAGAAAATACCAACAGAGCAGTGCAGTATTTTCTGTCTTTTTCTTTTTGGAAATAAGGCATAACCCTTGAAAAAACAAGGATTTTCAAAGCCAATATGAGGGAAAAAGAAAAAAATCAAAAAAAATAAAAAAAGTGCTTGCAAAATTCAGAAAGATAGAGTAGAATATTCAAGTCGGCAAAATACAGGACAGGAAGTCAGTTGCTATGAGACGACAAAGATAAAAAATAAATTAAAAAAGTTCTTGACAAAAGGAAATGAACGTAGTATTATATATAAGCGCTCAGCGAGAGCAAGAACAACAAAACACATGGAGAGGTATCGAAGTGGTCATAACGAGGCGGTCTTGAAAACCGTTTGTCCGCAAGGGCGCGTGGGTTCGAATCCCACCCTCTCCGTTTGCTAAGCAAGATGCAGGGAAATGTCTCGTATAGTACTTGATTGATACAAGAGACAAGGAATTGCAATCACGTCTTTATAATAGGTAGGAACTGATTCTTACGAAAGATGATGCGAAGCACTAACGACTAAAAATAAAATAAAAAAGTGCTTGACAAAAACAAAACACTTTGATATAATAGTCGAGCGGTTCACAACGAACCAAACAAAACAAGTTAGAACATTGAAAACTGAACAATATTTAAACCATCCCGAAGATTTCCAAAAGAGATTTTCAGATAAGTTTAATAAA
>CAKRHW010000014.1 GCA_934339365.1 uncultured Lachnospiraceae bacterium
GAAGCAACGCAAACGAATTTCGAATGTTTGTAGAATTGCGGGAGCGCGAAGCTGCGAAGCAATTCGTAGGCATCGTGAAAGAGAAGGAAACCAAAAGTCAAAGGTGGTCATGCTTGCATGAACACACATTTGACCTTGGGACCCGCCAAACATGAGAAAGAGTTAAGTTGCGAAGCAACGCAAACGAATTTCGAATGTTTGTAGAATTGCGGGAGCGCGAAGCTGCGAAGCAATTCGTAGGCATCGTGGAACGCTGAGATGTGAGGCTGCGGAGCAATTCGCAGGCATCGTAGAAGGTTAAGTTGTAAGAATTTTAGCATTCAATTTTAGGAAAGGATGCATATGAAGAGAATATTAAAGAAGTTTGAAATGACAATTGTCCTGACAATAAAAGCGGGATTATATTTGTCATTGTTTGCAACTTTTTTTCTTCTGTTTTCTATTAAGAACCGACCGTTATTAGTCATGTCAAGAACGATGGCTGTAACGACAGTCACATATATCTTTGTGGGGATTGTGTTAACTGCAATCTATGGAAGATTTGATATCGGGAAGAGAAAAAGTAAACCAATTATTTATTCGATTTCGTTAGCAACGATTATTACAGATATATTCACATATCTTTTGTTACAGATTATGAATACGAATCCGAACAATAATACATCGTTTAAGTTAGAATATTTATGGATTTTATTTCTGGTTATTTTAGTACAGATTCTATTTATTATATTATTTACGTATTTCGGTAATTATGTGTTTTTTGTGATAAATCCACCGGAACGTTGTATTATCATTACATCTTCGCAAAAAAGCTTAGATGAAGTAGCAAGAGGTGTATGCAGATTTAAGAAACAGTATCAGATTGTTGATGTTGCAGATTATCGTCGTCCGGGATTATATAAGCATATCTTAGCGGCACAGACGGTATTTATTTATGATGTTCCGGTAAAAGAAAGAACAGAGATTGTAGATTTCTGTTACCAGAATACCAGAAATGTATATTATAATCCAGAGATTGCCGATGTTGTTGAGATTAATTCCAAACATGTGATGGTAGATGATGTATCACTCATTGGAAGTGATTTTCGTGACTTGACACCGGAACAGAAACTGGTAAAACGTACGATGGATCTGGTATTGTCATTGGTGTGCCTGATTGTTACGAGCCCAATTATGTTAGCTTGTGCAATTGCAGTAAAGCTAGATGATAAAGGAAAAGTTATTTTCAAACAGCAAAGGGCAACGAAGAATGGAAGAGTGTTCGAATTATATAAATTTCGGACAATGAAAGAAAATGTAGATAATTATTCAGCAACGACAGATGATGACAGAATTACGAAAGTGGGACATTTCTTAAGAAAATACCGGATTGATGAATTGCCACAATTAATCAATATCTTAAAAGGAGATATGAGCTTTGTGGGACCACGTCCAGAGATGTTATCAAATATTTATGAATATACACAAGAACTTCCAGAGTTCCAGTATCGTCTTCGTGTAAAAGCCGGACTAACCGGTTATGCACAGATATTGGGAAAATATAATACCTCACCAAAGGATAAACTAATCTTAGATCTGATGTATATTGAGAGTTATTCTTTTTGGAAGGATTTACAGTTATTATTTCAGACCCTGATTGTGTTATTGAAGTCAGAAGACAGTACAGAAGGCTTTAAAGAACACAAAAACAGTGGAATTGAAGGAGATTTTTACGATGAATAAACCGAAGATTTCGATTATTATGCCCGTTTATAATGTGGAGAATTATGTAGCAAAAGCAATCGAAAGTGTGCAGGCACAGACGCTGCAGGAATGGGAATTTCTGATTGTAGATGATGGAACACCCGACAAAAGTGGTGAGATTTGTGATGCATATGCAGAGAAAGATAGCAGAATTCGTGTCATTCATAAGGAAAATGGAGGTGCTCCAAGTGCAAGAAATGTTGCAATGGATCTTGCACAGGGAGAGTATCTGTATTTTATGGACTCAGATGATTGGGCAGAACCTGATATGCTTGAAGAAATGTATCAGATTGCGAAGAGAGATCAGGCACAACTTGTGATTGCCGGATTTTATATTGATACTTTTTATGATGGAGAAAACTTTATAAGAGACGAGAAAAAAGGACAGGCCGGTACTTATAAAAATAAAGAGGAATTTCACAGAAATGCTTACGATTTATTTGATAATAACCAGTTGTATTCTCCATGGAATAAATTATTTGAGACCGCATATATCAATGAAAATCAACTTCGATTTCCAAGTACATTCTGGGATGATTTTCCATTTGTACTATCCGTTATCCGGGATATTGAACGTGTGAGCGTAACGGATGCGATGTATTACCATTTTATCCGGGCAAGAGCAGAGTCGGAGACAGCTGCATATCGTCCGAATATGTATGAGAAGAGGGAAGAAGAACACCGGTGGATGATGGATTTGTATCGTCACTGGGGAGTGAAGGATGAAAAATCAAAGGAAATGATTGCAAGAAGATATATTGAGCGTCTGATTGGATGTATTGAAAATCTGACGAATAAAAAATGTGAGCTGTCAACAAAAGGGAAAAAAGAAGAAATTAAAAAGATGTTGGCAAAGCCTCATGTAAAGAAATGCGTGAATAAGATGAAGCCACGTTCCGCATTTATGAAGATAATGATTCTTCCAATTAAGTGGCAGAATGTAACATTGACGTTATTAGAAGGGAAATGCATTACATTTGTAAAGAGTAGAAATACAAAAGTATTTGCAACATTGAAAGCGAGACGATAGTAATGGAACAACCATTTTTTAGTGTCATAATACCAGTATATCAGGCAGAAAATTATTTGAGAAAAGCTGTGGACAGTATTCGAATGCAGACATTTGAGTCCTGGGAGTTGGTGCTTGTGGATGATGGGTCGAAAGATAGATCCTGGGAAATCTGTGAAGCGTATACGAAAAAAGATCAGAGAATCTTTGCAGTAAGACAGGAAAAAAACCAGGGAGCAAATGCAGCCAGAAAAAGAGGGTTAGAGCTTATTCATGGGAAGTATGTGACCTTTATGGATGCAGATGATTACATAGAAGATATTATGTATGCAGATATTTTTTCTGTTCTGAATGCACATCCGGCACAGCTTACCGTATCAGGTGCAATCGAAGAATATTATGACAAAAATGGAATCTGTTCAGGGAAAAAAGCGATTACACCAGTTTGTAAGAAGGACAAAATGAGTGTATATGCAAGTTCTAGTGAAAATAGTAATGGAATTCGTGTGCAGTTTTGTAAAGAAAAAACAGAATGCAGAGAGGCGATTCTGTCGTTAGAAACACATACATTGTATGGCTATTACTGGAATAAGTTCTATGATACAGAATATTTAAAGGAGCATCTGGCTGCATTTCGAGAGCAGAGAATGTTAGAGGATGCAGAGTTTAACATAGATTATGCACAGGAGATTTCAAGCATGAATATCGTAGGCTGTGCTTATTATCATTATTGCAAACGGAGTGAGATCAGTCTGACATCTGGATGGTATCAGGAATATTATCAGATTCACCGGAATCATGTAGAACGTCTGCTACATCAGCAGGAATCCTGGAATCTGGCAGATGAGAAATGCAGAAGAGAGCTTGCAGCTATTTATGCCCGTTATATCTGCTCTGCACTGGAGAGAAATTGTGAGCAGGCAGCAAATATGACGCATAAAGACCGAAAAGAGTGGATGAAACAGTTATATACCGATCCTTTATATGACGAACTGATCGTATATGGAGATACGGAAACGGGAGTTATGGGAACAATTATAGATGCAGTCAAAAGCAAATCTACATTCCGGTTAATGGCGATTGGAAGAGCTGCTTATTTGGCAAAGCATAAGCTGCCAGGGGTATTTGCAAAATTGCGACGGAGGTAAATATGAAGTTATTAACCATTATGATGCCATGTTATAATGTGGAAGCTTATCTGAATAAAGGACTGTCAACTTTGGCATCTAAGAAGTTTGAGGATGCATTAGAGGTTCTGATTATTGATGATGGCTCCACAGACCGTACGGCGGAGATTGCAAGTAAATATGTGCAGGAATATCCAAAGATTTTCCGACTGGTGCAAAAGGAAAATGGTGGACATGGCTCTGCCATTAACGAAGGAATCCGACAGGCAAAAGGAAAATATTTTCGGATACTCGATGGAGATGACTGGGTTTTGACGGAACAGTTAGGAGAATTGCTGGAACGACTTTTAAAGATACATGCTGATCTGGTGGTTGACAAACGGTGTGAAGTGCATATGGTAACAGGAGAAAAGAATCATATTCCACTTCCGGTTCATGAGTTAGAAGGACAGACATTGCTGCAGAATGTTGCTTATCCTTTTGAACATTTATGCAGCATGGAGGCTGTATCGCGTTATTTTATGATTCATAATTTTAGTGTGAAGACAGAATTACTGCGTGCACATAAGGTAACGGTATTAGAGGGGGTCTTTTATGAGGATAGTGAGTATGTATTAAAGGCAACTTCCATTTGTAAAACAATTACGTTTGTTGATTTAGAGATTTATCAGTATATGATAGGAAATGTAAATCAAAGTGTCAGTACAGAAAATTTTGTCAAACGATTTGAACATTTTCATAAAGTAACGTGTGAAATGTTAGCTTATGAAAAAGAGAATAAGAGAAAAATTTCTTCACAACAAGTGCAGCAGTATATGACACGCAGATGCAGAACCGTTGTTCTGACAGAATATTATATTGCATTGATTTATGATACAGACAGAAAACGTGGAAGACAGAGAGGAAAAATGCTTTACAGGCTGCTGCAAAAAGAATATCCGGACATGGCAAAGATGACAGCCATGCGGTATCGGTTAGACTGTATGATGCATTTCTTAGGAGTGAATTATCATGCATTGCAATTGATGAGACATGCACTGATTGGAGGAAAAAGATGAAGATTTCTATCATTATACCGGTTTTTAACTGTGAAAAATATTTAGAGAAATGCTTAGATTCCGTCTTGCATCAGTCTTTTCAGGATTTTGAGATCATTTTAGTAAACAATGGTTCCTTAGATGATTCTGCAAAGGTTTGTGCAGCATATGCGGATCAGGATGGACGAATTGTATATGTGCAAAAAGAAAAAAATTCCGGTGGTGCGGGAGAACCACGAAATAAAGGGTTAGAAATAGCAAAAGGGGATTATATCATGTTCCTGGATGCAGATGATTATCTGGCAGAAAATGCATTAGAAACCATGTACAGTGAAATTATTTCTATGGATTATGATGTAGTCATTGCCGGATATCATAACTTCAGTGAGGATGGACTGATTCAAAATGATGTAGTTTTAGAGGAACGGGAATTTGTTTCCGAAAAGGAAGTCAGAGATTATTTTGTCAGTGTCTATCCAAATGGTGAGGCAGGATATATCTGGAATAAGATATATAAAGCAGACATTATCCGGCATTTCGGAGTGAAGTTTCCGGCGATGCAGCGGTTAGAAGATGGTTTTTTTAATGTAGATTTTTTTACACATGTACACAAATGTAAAGTGATTCCGGCAATGACATACCATTATAAATTAAATGATCTGTCAGAACTTTATAGAAAGTCACCGCAAAATTATGCGGATCTGATTATCCGACTGATGGACCATTATTATGAAACGATTGAAGAATGGGGATATCAGCCAGAAGAGGTCGAGGGAGAAGTCATCAAATTCGGTTTGAATGAATTAGAAGTCTGTTTTGAAAATGTTGTGGTTAAGAATTATCAGTTATCAAGACAGCAAAGAAAAGAATACTTCCATGAATTGAAGGAAAACGACCGGGTCAGATATATGCTGATGCGAAAAAAATATGTTGCACGTTATGTCCGGTTTGTCATGGTTTTCTTTGACCTTGGATGGTATGTGCCAATGCGTCTTCTGGTGAAATTCAAAGTCTGGATGAAAGGAAACTGCAAAGGCTTATTTTTAAAGATTAAAAAGTATATGAACTAATGGGAATGGAAAAGGAGCAGGCAAAGAAAAATAAAGGACAGAGGTAGTAGGATGGAGCAGATCAAAAGAGTTGGAGAAAAGACTGTTTTTAACAGAATTTTATATAAAGTAATTTTTTTAATTACTGTGATGATTACAATTGTTCCTTATATGCATGAAAAAACAGGCGCTTATGTGAAGCTTTTGCTGGCATGGGGCCTCCTTTTCGTATGTAAGGATGTCATAAAGACGAAGGGAAAAATTTATTGGAACCGTTATGTATTGACATTACTGGCTTTTCTTGCCTGTTACGGAATTACGATTCTGGCAAAGGCAACAACACATCGAGGAGATAGTGTGAAATCATGGCTGTACATGTTTATTACATTTACGGTTCTTTTTGTTTCTGATGCGAAGAACCGGAAGGAATTAGAAAAAGAGTTAAAAATTATTTTAACAACCATTGTTTCCTGTACAGCAATCTTAAATTTTATTTGTATCTTTACGTATTGTTTTCAAATGAATACTTCTTATGAGGCAGAGGGAATTGAAGTATATATTGGAATGTATGATAATCGTTTATGGGGGCTGTATAATCCGAATGTTGGAGCTATGCTGGCACTGGTATCATTTGCACTGAGCCTTTTTTTCCTGTTTTCTTTGCGAAAGGAAAATAAGAAAAAGAAAGTGGCAAATATTTTATTGATAGGAAACTGTGTGATACAGTTTTTGATGATCATTCTTACCGGATCAAGAACCGTTATTTACGGAGCCGGTCTTGGAATTGTAATTTTTATCGCAGTTTTTTACCGGAAAAAACAAGTGGCTGTTCGGCTGATTACAGCCGTTTTGGCAGGGATTGTATTTGTCGGAGGAACGGTACTTGGGGCACCGGTTGTTGAAAAAATACCAAAGCTATTAGATCCATTTCGAATTGAACTTCCAAAAGCAACACAGGAGACGACAACACAGGAAGTAACACAGGAGACAACGGTTCCTGAGACGACGACAGAAATAGAAACAAGTGTGGCTGAACCAGAGGGAACAAAGCAGGAAGAAACACAGCAGATGACAGAGCAGATAACCAGACAGAATGCGGAACAGTCTGCACAGAGTGAAGCACCAAAAGAAGAGTCTCAAAATGGAACAACATTAGATAAAGCGGCAAAGAAGGAAAGTATTCGTGCTTCCAAGAAAGCAGCGAAGAAAGCCAGTATCAAAGCTTCTAAAAAGGCAGTAAAGAAGGAAAGTATCAAGGCATCCAAAAAAGCAGCAAAGAAGGAAGCAAGAAGGGAACAGGCGAGGGAGAAACGTGCCAGTCTGAACCGGAATGATACCGGAAAAGACAGCAAGGGTGGATTCCTAAATGGCCGTCAGTATATCTGGAAGGCAGGACTCCAGGTATTTTCGACATCAAAATTATTAGGTGTAACCAGAGAGAATCTATATGAAAAGGGTGTAGGATATATCAGTGAACCGACTTTCCAGCGTGCATTTCAGAGAGGTGGTCTGCACAATACCTATCTTACCATTTTAGTTTCCTCTGGATTGTTAGGAACAATCCCAATGGTTCTGTTCTTTGCAATGGCAGTCTGGAGCATCTTTCGTTTTGCATGGAAAAGAACAGATTCGCATCTGACATTTTATGGTGCAGTTTTTGTTTTATTGATGTATTTCATGATGGAATTGTTTGAAGCTAGAATTCTATATGAAGTAAATGTAAATTATATGATTTTCTGGATTCTTATGGGGCTGTCTGTTTGTTATGTATCTATGAAAGAAAAAACAGGAACAAAAGAAACTTGTGATAAGACACAGGAACCGAAAGAAATAGAAGAACAGAGAAAAGAAGATGATGCAAAGAAGGATGAAGGGAAAAAACGTTTTTTTGCCAATACCGGATGGCTGGTATTAGATAAAGTTTTTACCATGTTTCTATCGTTAGTCATCATGTCCATTACTTCAAGATATTTAGGAACTTCAAATTATGGAATCTTAAATTATGGACTATCATTTGTCAATATTTTTGTGACAGTCTGCAAACTGGGAATCGATTCCATTCTTGTTGCTGAGTTAGTAAAACAGCCAGAAAAAAGGAATGAATATATCGGAACAACCATTGTACTTCGGATGGCTTCTGGTTTGTTAGGAATCATGATTACTACTTTATTTGTATTGATTTTAAAGCCGGGAAATACCGTCATGCTGATTGTATCGGTGATTCAGGCCTTGTCTCTGCTTTTTACAGCATTTGATACGATTGATTTTTATTTTCAGTCGCAGCTTGCATCAAAGTATTCCGCAATCAGCAAAAGTGTGGCATATACCTTTGTATGTCTGGTACGGATTATTTTTGTTGTTTTAAAATTAGATGTAACGTGGTTTGCCATTGCAACGGTAATTGATGCACTGGTAATTGGCATTATGCTTTTATATTTTTATCAGAAAATGGGAGGTGGGTTTCGTTTCCGAATGGATACGGCCCACTATCTTTTAAAAAATGCATCTCCATTTATTCTTGCAAATATGATGGTAATCATTTATACACAGATGGATAAAATTATGGTTGGTTCCATTTCTAATGAGGCAGAAGTGGGGATTTATACGGCGGCAATGAATATTGCAAATATGTGGGTGTTTATACCAAATGCACTCATGGATTCTGCACGCCCGATTATTATGGATTTGAAAAACAGAGGAGACAAGAGATATCACATAAGATATGTACAATTAATGAGTGCGGTGATGTGGGTTAGTGTTGCAGCCGGTATTTTCTTTACGGTATTTCCTAAAATCTGCATTTATATTTTGTATGGAAAAGATTTTATGGCAGCAACCGGAGTGCTGATTATTTTAATCTGGTCTAGACTTTTTTCACTGATCGGAACAGTGCGGACTATCTGGCTGATTTGTGAGGAAAAACAGAAATATGTAAAATGGTTTGTAGGCGGTGGAGCAGTTGTAAATGTGATATTAAATGCCTGCTGGATTGGAAGATGGGGAGCAGCAGGAGCAGCAACGGCCACACTCATTACAGAAATTGTGGTTGCATTGATTCTGCCACTGTGTTTCCGGGATACCAGAGGATTTCTTAAGCTGGTGTGGGAGTCGGTGAATGTAAAGAGAATGTTACATTTTCGGTAAACGCATAGAAGAGACTTTTGGTAAAAGGTTGATTTTTCATGAGGCAGAGATTATAATCTAACATGGATTGTCTTGTCAAAGACGCGAAAAAACAGACGATATGGAGAAAAAGATGAAAAAAAGAATTTCAATCATACTTCTGGGAATTGTGTTCCTGGATATTTTGTTGCTTTTAGTCAATACAGCACCATTTCCGAATGTATTTGATAGAGGAACATATTTTTCAAAGATGAATAGTAAGCTGGTATGGATGGCTATATTTGATTGTATATTTATAGGAATGTATCTGTTATTACGCAGGAATTTTGATGTGATATATGATTTGGTAAAATGTAAAAATATTTTATGGAATTTATCAAAGAATGATTTTAAATCCCGGTTTGTAGGCTCTTACCTTGGAGTATTCTGGGCATTTGTCAATCCGATTGTAACCATTTTACTTTACTGGTTTGTATTTCAGAGCTTTTTTGGTTCCGGACCTGTGGATGGTTATCCATATGTATTATGGTTCTCTTCTGGTCTGATTACCTGGTTTATATTTTCAGAGGGATTAACGAATGCGACAAATGCGTTGCTGGAATATGCATATCTGGTAAAGAAGGTAGTATTTCAGGTTGATATTTTACCAATGGTAAAGATTATATCCGCATCTTTCGTACATTTTGTATTTTTGGTAATTATTTTAATTATCAGTAGCTGTATGGGATATTATCCTTCCCTTTATACGTTACAGGTATTTTATTATTTTATTTGCATGATTGTACTTTTAATGGCATTGACTTATGCAACGAGTGCCATTGTATTATTCTTTAGAGATTTAGGACAATTTATCAATGTATTTATGCAGGTATTTATGTGGATGACACCGATTATGTGGAATTTAAGCAGTCAGCTTCCACAGTGGCTTGCTCCATTCAGATGGATTTTTATGTTAAATCCGGTATACTACATTGTTCAGGGATACAGAGATGCTTTGATTTATCGTGTAAGCGTATTTCAGCACTTGGCATACACCGCTTACTTCTGGATATTAATCACATTACTGTTAAGGCTTGGAACATCTGTATTTAAACGCTTACGTCCTCACTTTGCGGATGTTTTATAGTTTGATATTGGTGGGAACTAAAAACGGAAAGGATAGAATATGGGTGAAAAAGTAATTCAGATTAGGAATATAAGTAAAGTATATAAGCTGTATGACAATCCGATGGATCGTTTAAAAGAAGCACTTAATCTGACAAAGAAGAAAAAATATACAGAATATTATGCACTAGATCAGATTAGTTTTGATGTGGAAAAAGGAAGTACCGTTGGTCTGATCGGAACGAATGGTGCAGGTAAGTCTACTTTGCTAAAGATTGTAACAGGCGTTCTTACACCGACATCGGGAGAGGTAACTGTGAATGGAAAGGTTGCAGCCTTACTAGAACTTGGTGCAGGATTTAACCAGGAATATACCGGAATTCAGAATATCTATCTGAATGGTTCAATGATGGGATTTACAGAAGAGCAGATGGACAAGAAGGTTCAGTCAATTATTGATTTTGCAGGAATTGGTGATTTTATTAATCAGCCGGTAAAGACTTATTCAAGTGGTATGTTTGCAAGACTTGCATTTGCTGTTGCAATTAATGTAGAGCCTGATATTTTAATTGTAGATGAGGCATTATCTGTAGGCGATATTTACTTTCAGTCGAAGTGCTTTAATAAAATGAATGAAATCAAAGCAAATGGAACAACCATACTATTGGTTACACATGATATGAGTAGTGTCATTAAATATTGTGATAAGGTTGTGGTCCTGAATAAAGGAAAGTACTTAAAAGAAGGAAATCCAAAAGAAATGGTTGATATCTATAAGAAATTATTGGTCAATCAATATGATGAGAATGAGGAACAAGCTGCTGATGATAAAAAGGATGTAAAAAAGAATACCAAAAAGGTAATACCAGAACAGGACGGAGACTGGAAACATCAGCTGAAGTATAGTGAAGAACGGTTAGACTATGGAAATAGTAAGGCGGATATTATAGATTTTGGAATTTTTGATCACAATGGAAAATTAACCAACATGTTAATGAAAAAGAAAGACTGTACAATTAAGATGAAGGTTTTATTCCATCAGGATATTGAGAATCCAATCTTTGCATATACGATTAAGAATGTACATGGAGCAGAGATTACAGGAACCAATACCATGTTTGAACGAAAGGATATTCCAAAGGCACACAAAGGAGAAGTCTATGAAATCTCTTTTAAACAGAGATTATTGTTGCAAGGTGGGGAATATCTGTTGTCTTTTGGATGTACAGGATTTGAGAACGGAGAATTTGTGGTATTTCACAGATTATACGATATCACGAATATAGCAGTTATCTCAGAACAGGACACAGTCGGTGTGTTTGATGCCGATTCAGAGGTATCCATTCAGTTAGTTTCTACGGAGGAGCAGAAATGATAGAAGATAAATTAGATTTGACATTTTATGAAGGAAAAGATGTATATTCAGATGGCGATATTGAAGATCGTCTGCTAGAAATTGTTCAGGATATGTCGAAGGTACCAGAGATACTTATGAAGAGTAATGATTGGGCATTGTTATATCATTTATCACCCATCAGAGAAAATATTTTGGAATGGTACCCGTTTGAGAAGGATGCGTCTCTTTTAGAGATTGGAGCAGGATGTGGAGCATTGACAGGTCTGTTTTGTAAAAAGACAGGTTCTGTAACTGCGATTGATTTATCGAAACGTCGTTCTATGATTAATGCTACAAGGAATAAACAGCATGATAATCTAAAGATTATGGTGGGAAATTTTGAAGATATCAAATTAGAAGAAAAGTTTGATTATGTGACACTGATTGGTGTATTTGAATATTCCATTTGCTATATTAATGATGAACATCCTTTTGAGAAAATGTTAGAGAAAATTAAGGGATTTTTAAAACCTGGAGGAAAAGTAATCATGGCAATTGAGAATAAATATGGAATGAAGTACTGGTGTGGTGCAAGAGAGGATCATACAGGAAAGTATTTCGATGGCTTACAGAATTATATTAATGTAGAAAGAGTGCGTACTTTTTCTAAAAATACATTAACGAAATTACTTACAAACGCAGGATTTTCCAAAAATGAATTTTATTATCCGATGCCGGATTACAAATTGCCAACGGAGATTTATTCAGATGATTACCTTCCTCAGAGGGGGGCTTTAAGAAATACCAATATTTCTTATGATAGAGACAGATATGAACTTTTTGAAGAAAGTGCAGCATTTGACAGTGTTTGTGAAGATGGAATGTTTCCGGAATTTGCAAATTCATATTTAGTGATAAGTTCGCTATAGAGGAAAGGTAGATACAAAACGGGAACATCGTGAAAGGAATAGAGGACATGACGGAAATATGTTATGCGAAATATAATCGGACAAGAGCACCGAAATTTCAGACAAAGACAATTTTAGAAAAAGAAAATGGTAAAAAAACAATTGTAAAAGAGGCGATGAACGAAGAGGCACTAGAACATATTCAGTCTTTTCAAAAGAAGTATCAATTCATCAAACAATTATATCAAAATGTAGAGCCGGTTGCTGTTACCTTGACAGAAAACAGTGCCAGATTTGAATATATAGACGGTCAGACAATTGCATCTGTTTTATCAGCGTGTCTGAATGATAAGGAAAAACTTTTAAATGAGATGAAAAAGTATTTGGATTTGTATTTTCAGTATGAACCGGAAGTACTCTGCAATTTCGAACAGACAGACGAATTTCAAAAGGTATTCGGAGAATATTCGAAAAACTGTCAGGCTGTGAAGATTGCCAATATTGATGAAATCTTTGATAATCTGGTTTTAAAAGATGGAAACTGTTATTTGATTGACTATGAATGGGTCTTTGATTTTCCGGTTCCTGTCGCATATATTCGTTTCCGCACTCTGCTTTATTTTTATGTAAATAATAACGCATATATTCAGCACATCATTTCCATGGATGAATATATGAAGTTCTTTGGGTTTGGAGAAAATGAGCAAAAAGAGTGGATGGAACTAGAGGACCATTTTCAGCAATATGCGCATGGAAAAGACAGACAATATATTTATACCAATAACTATAGAAAGAATACGTATGATATTTATCAGGTATTAAATCTCTATTCCAATATAGGAGAAACCATTTCTTCTCAGGATAATTTAATCAGGATGAAGGATCACAATATTTCGGATTATCAGGCAAATGAAAAAATCCTGAATGACATTATTTCAAGTAACAAGGCAGAAAATACAAGACTTCAGACTCAGATTGGACAGCTTCAGGAACAAATGGGGCATCAGGCAGAGTATATACGTATTTTACGAAGAGCAACAAGAAATCCATTTTATGCGGGGTATTTACTTATGAAGAAGATTGGAAAAAAGGTGTTGCCACCACTTGTTCAGATGGGATTATATAGTCTTATGACGGATGGTGTAAGAGCAACTTTATTTAAAATGAAGTGTTATTCAAATAACAAAAATCAATATGATATATGGTTAGAGCAGAATGAGAAGGATACTTCCTATGTAGAAAAACTAGATTACGAACCACTTATCTCTGTGATTGTTCCTGTATACAATGTTTTATCTTCACAATTAATCGAATGTATTGAATCTGTTCGCAATCAAACCTATAAAAACTGGCAGCTGTGTCTGGTAGATGATTGTTCTACGATGCCGGAAGTAAGGGAAACACTTGAAAAATATCAGGGAGATCCTAAGATTAAGATTAAGTACAGAGAGAAAAACGGACATATTTCAAGAGCAACAAATTCAGGATTTGAAATTGCAGATGGTGAATTTGTAGCATTATTAGACTGTGATGATTTGTTAGCAGAAAATGCTTTATATGAAATGGCGAAGAAACTAAATGAGAATCCAAAGTATGATTTTGTGTATAGCGATGAGGATAAGATAACAGAAGATGGAACAAAGAGAAAAGATCCATTTTTTAAGCCGGACTGGTCGCCGGATACATTTATGTCATTGATGTATACCTGCCACTTTGCAATGTTTCGAAAATCCCTGATTGATGAATTAGGTGGAATGAGAATCGGATTAGAAGGTTCGCAGGATTATGATCTGGTACTTCGTGTGATGGAAAAAACGAATCAGATTGGACATATTCCAAAGATTTTATATCACTGGAGAGAACGAAAAGAGTCTACGGCAAATAATATGGGAGCAAAACCTTACATTATTGAGTCAACAAAGAAGGCAAAATTAGATGCTTTAGAACGAAGAGGATTAAAGGGAACTTTAAGTTATATTAAACCGATTGTTATGTTCAGAGTAACTTATATTCCACAAAATGATCCAAAAGTAAGTATTGTAATTCCTTCGAAGGATAATTATCAGGTTTTAAAACAATGTATCGAATCCATTCGCAGTACAACTTCTTACACGAATTATGAAATTATTGTAGTAGACAATGGAAGTAATGCAGAGAATAAGGCAAAGTATGAACAGCTTTGTGCAGATAATCAGGTACAATATCATTATGAGCCAATGCAGTTTAATTTTTCAAAAATGTGTAATATTGGTGCTGCTCTTGCAACAGGTGAATATCTGTTATTTTTAAATGATGATATTGAGATTCGTGGAGAACAGTGGATGTCTATCATGTTAGGACAGGCACAGGTTCCATATACCGGAGCGGTAGGATGTAAGCTGATGTATCCTGGAACGAACCGTATTCAGCATGTAGGTGTCCTGAATCTTGAGATTGGACCGGGACATGCTTTCCATGGATATGATGATGATATGAATTATTATTATGGAAGAAATATTTTAGATTATAATTTTGCAGTCGTAACAGGTGCATGTCTTATGGTCAAGAAAGAAAAATTTGATCAGGTGAAAGGGTTCGATGAGACATTACCGGTAGCTTATAATGATGTAGAATTATGCTTTAAACTGATTGAAGCAGGATATTATAATGTGCTTAGAAATGATGTAAAACTGATTCATCATGAATCAATCAGTCGTGGATATGATGCTATGACACCAGAAAAGGCAGAACGTCAGAGAAGAGAAATGCAGCATCTCTATGAGCTGCATCCGAAGTTCAAGGGATATGATCCATGTTATAATCCAAACTTAACACAGACAAGAGGAGATTTTTCATTTGAACTTTCTAAATGTAGTAAACCACAGACGGTATCTGAAGTTTCAGAAAGAATAGAACCACAGAATGCAGAAGTAAAATTCTCAATTGATGAAAAACATTGTACTAATGAGATTCGAATTGCAGGATGGGCATTTGTGAAAAAAGGATATAAAGCCGGAAAAGTAAAAATATTGTTAGTTGGAACACAAAGACAGTATGAAGTTACAACGGAGGAAGTTTTCCGACCGGATGTAAAAGCAGTAAATGGCAATCATAAATCTCTTTGTTTTGCGGGATTTCAGACGAATTTTGCAAGAGAAAAAATTGCAACGGGAGAATATAAGATTTATCTTAAACTACATGGAAAGATTGTAGATACGAAAGAAACTTTAAATCTTGGATAATAAAAAAGATATCATACAACTGAGTCATTCAGTCTGTATGATATCTTTTGTTTTAGTTAGAAGCAAGATAAGATCTCAGTGCCTGTGCAAGCTGGTCCGGACAAGAGGTATCTTTGTATCCACATTTGATACCCTCAAGTCTTTTGATTGCTTCATGAATATCCATGCCTTCAATCAGTTTGCTGATGCCCTGTGTATTACCGCTGCATCCACCTAAAAACTGAACATTTGTAACCTTATCATCAACGACATCAAAGGAAATGTTCATAGAACAAACGCCACGTGGTTTATAATTCATAAGAACCTCTTTTCTGATATTGCAAAAATAAAAAACAATATCTTAAACTGTATTTTAACATAGCATCATTGGATAGTAAAGTTTCAATCCTATTTATCGTCTCTGGATTTACCGGAAATACGATATAAATATAATTCAAAGAGTTGTTTGTGTTTTTTTACAATTACTTCTAGAATAATACCGCAGACCCAGAGTAAAATACCTATCAAAGCAAAAATGCAGGCAACGATAAGTGTTGGGAATTTAGGTACCAGACCGGAATGCAGGTAGGTTGCAAAAATCGGAATAAATAAAATAGCGGAAACTACAAGGAATAAGAAAGCAAACAGACCAAAAAAGATCATAGGTTTGTAATCTTTAAATAAGGTTGCAATTGTTTTTAAAACCTTGAAGCCATCACTGAATGTATTTAATTTAGATTCGGAACCTTCCGGACGGTCACGATAGTTTACCGGAATCTCTTTTAAATAGAAGTTTTTATCTAATGCATGGATTGTCATCTCAGTTTCAATTTCAAATCCTTTTGAAAGAACAGGAAATGATTTGACAAATTTTTTACTGAATGCACGATAACCGGTCATGATATCTTTTACATTGCTTTTAAAAAGTCCATTTATTAATTTACGAACCAGTACATTTCCAAAGTTATGAAAAGGACGTTTATTCTCTGTAAAATATGTAGAAGATAAACGGTCACCAATTACCATATCTACCTGGTTTTCTAGTACTAGATTGCACATTTCCTTAGCGTGTTCGGCAGGGTAGGTATCATCTCCATCAATCATAAGATAGCAGTCTGCATCAATATCCTGAAACATACTGCGGATTACATTTCCTTTTCCCTGGCGATATTCGTGACGGACAATCGCTCCGGCATTGCGGGCAATTTCGCTTGTTCCGTCAGATGAATTATTATCATAAACATATATGTCAGCATCTGGTAATTCTCTCTTGAAATCCTTTACTACTTTTTCAATGGTTTTTGATTCATTGTAGCAAGGAATTAATACTGCAATTGACATAAAATCCTCCTTTGATTTTTATAAAAATACGCATACCAAAATAGTATAACATTAATAGAGATAATATGAAATAGAATTTAGAAAAATTATAAGGAAGAAGTTGGCTTTTTCAATTGACAAAAACAGGGATACGTATTAAGGTATAGATGATTTTGTCAAAAAAATATGTGAAAAAGAGTGATGAAATTTAATAAATGGAGAAAGGAAAAAGGAGAGAATGAATTTTTTAAAACGAAATTATAAGTATATGATTTTGTTACTTGTTGTGTTTTTATTTAGCTGTTCCTATTTGGTTTATAGTGTACATGAAAAAGAAGCAGACATCACAGAAAATAATGCCAATATAGGGATGGTATCACAGGCACAGATTTTACAGGAATTTCAGTGTGAGAATGCGCGGGTGCATGCAATAGGATTGAATTTTGCATCCATTGGCAAAGCAAATGGGACGGTTGAAGTAGCTCTCAAAGATTCAGATGGTGTTATTCAAAGCTGGAGGATTCGAATCCAGAAGTTAAAAAATCAGAATCCATATAAATTCACGTTAAAAGAAAAAACCTTAAAAAGAGGAGAAACTTATTACTTAGATGTCCGGATTAAAACAAATTCCGGGAATCAAAAAATTACAATGCTGTCAGAAAATAAGCAGGATGGAAAGAATCCGGGGCAGCTACAGATAGACGGGGAAAAAATAGAAAATAGTAGTCTGGCGTATTCAGAATATTATACACCGTCAAGATTATTTGGATTTGCTGTTGTAATATTTTTGACAGGTGGCATGGCAGTGGTTCTTCTGCTTATGCGTAAGAATATAAAAACAGAAGTAATTGTATTAGTATTTCTTTGTACAGTCGGGCTTGTTTATTTTGTGTTAATTCCGGCAACAGCAGTACCGGATGAGCATGGACATTATGCAAGAAGTTTTGAGATAGCGAATGGGTATTTCCTGACACCGCATGGAGAAAACGGAGCAGGAGAATCTTATTTACCTGAGAATTCTATTCCGTCTGTATCGAATAATTTAGTTCGTCCAACACAAAATGGTGTGTATGGAAAAGAAGCAGACATGCTTCATACGCAGATGAATCCAGAGAAAACGATTATATTTCCGAATTCAAATCAGGCACTGTATTCTCCGCTATCCTATATTCCGCAAAGTATAGGAATTTTTATCGCAAAACTATTTACGAATAATTTATTTATTGTATTTTATGCAGGGCGTTTTGCCACTTTTCTCGCTTCGCTTTTGTTAATTTATTTTGCTGTAAAATGGATCCCATATGAGAAACGGATGATTTTGCTGATTGTTGCAATGCCTGTATTTTTACAGGAAATGATTTCTTATTCTACGGATGCAGTTATTAATGCTTTATCTATTTTCATATTGGCATATCTGCTCAATATGCGGCGGGAGAAAAAATTAAAGAAGAAAAACCTGGTATTTATATGGATTATGATGATTATTGTTTCCATGTGTAAAATCGTATATCTGCCATTTGTGTTGCTTGTATTTTTATTAAAGAACGAAAGTTTTTCTTCAAAGAAAAAGGCATGGATATATAAAATTACAACAACCGTTACAGCAGTTATTGCAAATCTGGGCTGGTTGGTAATAGGTTTTGGATATTTAGGGGAAGTTCGTCCGGGCGTAAATTCTGTAGAGCAGGTAAAATATGTTCTGACGCATATTCCGAGATTTATTTATACAGCAGTAGCTACGGTATACCAGTCCTCTTATGAGTGGTGTATGATGATGGTCGGAAAGCTTTCATGGCTGAATTTACAAATTAATGAAATAATTGTGCTAATCTTTTTATTTGCATTAATTGTAGAAACAGTTGTGATTTGTAAAGATGAGGAAACATGCCGGACAGATAAGTTTACAAAATACTTATTAACCTTTATTATAATAGCAGTAATCGGATTAACATTTGCAAGTCTGTATGTGCAATGGACACCGGTTGCAAAAAATAGAATTGAGGGAATACAGGGACGATATTTTATTCCTTTATTATTAGGATTACCATTTATCGGAAAATGTGTAAAGACAAATATCAAAAAAGATACTCTGATGCGAATTTATCTCGTATTTGTTTTTGCAGCAAATATTTGTGCAGCATGCGAAATCTATCAGTTTTTTGCGTAAAATAAGAAAACATCGTGCAAGAGCACAGGAAAGAGGAGAACAATGATTGGAATTATTGGAGCAATGGAAGTTGAAGTAGAAGCATTGAAAGCAAAGATGCAGAATGTCAAAATTATGGAAAAGGCTTCCATGGAATTTTATCAGGGAACATTAGAAGGAAAAGAAGTAGTCATTGTAAGAAGTGGAATCGGTAAGGTGAATGCAGGAATCTGTACACAGATTTTAGCAGATGTTTATCAGGTAGAAGCTGTAATCAATACAGGAATTGCCGGTTCTCTTAAGAATGAGATTAATATAGGAGATATTGTATTATCCAAGGATGCATTGCAGCACGATATGGATTGCAGACACTTTGGTTATGACTGGGGTGTGATTCCACAGATGAAGGAGTCTGTTTTTGCAGCAGATGAGAAATTACGGGCAATTGCAAAGGAATGTTGTAAAGAGGTAAATCCTGATATTGAGGTATTTGAAGGAAGAGTCGTATCCGGAGATCAGTTTATCTCAGATAAGGAAAAGAAGGAATTTTTAATTCAGACATATGGTGGATATTGTACAGAGATGGAAGGTGCAGCAATTGCACAGGCTGCTTATCTGAACCAGATTCCATTTTTAATTATACGTGCAATTTCTGATAAAGCAGATGACAGTGCACATATGGATTATCCGGAATTTGAAGCAAAAGCAGCCAGACATTGTGTGAATCTGGTAGAGGCAATTTGCCAAAAACTGTAATAATTATTGGATGGGTTCTATTTGAAGAGGACAGGCATACGATTTATAATGAATCCTGTGAAAAAGAAATAGCTCTTATCAAAAAAGATAAGGATAAGGGGAAAGCAGGAGAGGAGTTGTAAAAAAGTGGCTGTATTAAGACAAATAGCAGAAATTTTTATGAATGAGGAGGTATATCAGTATGCGATGGCTTTCTTATTTGCGATGGGGATTATATCAAAATGTATTGTAAATGGATTTTATATTAACAAGTTAGAGCAGGCAAAGAACATGGCCCATTCGAGTGATAAACTGTTAAAAAAAATCTGTGTGGTTTATGAAAATAATTTAGAAATAAAAGGAAGTATCCGGAATGTAGAAGCATTTGTAAAGCGCTCTTTTTTAGGGACAAGAATTGCCGGAATGAAAGTCAGTGCATTTATGCATTGTTCAGAACTTTGTAAATTACTTGCAATTATCTTTTCGGCGGTCAGTGCAATTGTACATTACCTGACAGAGGGAGTTACAGACCGGGTACTGATGGATGCCGGATTTGGTATTTACTGTATTCTGCTTCTGACGTTATTTGAGCGGGTTATTGATGTAAAAGAGAAGCAGAAACAATTAGAACTGATTCTGGTAGACTATTTAGAAAATGTTTTAAGAAATAAACAGAGTGCAAAAATAGCATCAGAAATCAACGGAAATCGACTGTGTTACGGACAGATTCCAATGCCGAATGAAAACTTGGCAGATTGTACAGAAAAGGAAAAAAATGAGGAAGAAATATTAACGGACATAGTAAATGATTATTTGTAAAAAACTTGAATTTTTTTACGTAATGGGTGTATACTAAGGGGCGATGATAAAATTATGAAAAAAGAGATCTTTACATAAGAAGGAGATTGATATTATGAAAAGAGTAACATTTGATTATTCAAAGACAACTGATTTTATTGCTGCCCATGAGATTGAATACATGGAGGATGAAGTTTTAGCAGCAAAGGAAAAACTATTAGAGAGAAAGGGAGCAGGGAATGATTTCCTTGGATGGATTGATTTGCCGGAGAATTATGACAAAGAAGAATTTGCCAGAATTAAGAAGTCTGCAAAGAAGATTCAGGAGGACTCAGATGTTCTTCTTGTAATCGGAATTGGTGGTTCTTATTTAGGTGCAAGAGCTGCAATTGAATTTTTACGTCATAATTTCTATAATAGTGTTTCAAAAGAAATCCGTAAGACACCAGAGATTTATTTCTGTGGGAATAACATTAGTTCAACTTATGTGAAGAATCTGATGGATGTTGTTGGAGACAGAGATTTTTCAATTAATATCATTTCAAAGTCTGGAACAACAACAGAACCAGCAATTGCTTTCCGTATTTTCAAGGAATTATTAGAGAAGAAGTATGGTAAGGAAGAAGCAGCTAAGAGAATTTATGCTACAACAGACAGAGAAAAGGGTGCATTAAAGAATTTAGCAACAGAGGAAGGATATGAGTCATTTGTAGTACCAGATGACATTGGAGGACGTTTCTCTGTTCTTACTGCTGTTGGTTTATTACCAATTGCTGTCAGTGGTGCAGATATTGACCAGTTGATGAAGGGTGCTGCATCTGGAAGAGAGTATGCTCTGAACCAGAGATATAAGGAAAATGATGCATTACTTTATGCAGCTGTAAGAAATATTTTACTTCGCAAGGGTAAGCAGGTTGAGATTGTTGCAAATTATGAACCAAGTCTTCATTATGTTTCTGAATGGTGGAAGCAGTTATTTGGAGAGAGTGAAGGAAAGGATCAGAAGGGATTATTCCCGGCAGCTGTTGATCTTACAACAGATTTACATTCTATGGGTCAGTTTATTCAGGACGGAGCCAGAATTATGTTCGAGACTGTTATGAATGTAGAGAAGAGCAGATGTGAAGTAACTATCCAGGAAGAACCTGTTGACTTAGACGGACTGAATTATCTTGCAGGAAAGACAGTTGATTTTGTTAACAAGAGTGCTATGAATGGAACAATTCTTGCACATACAGATGGTCAGGTACCAAACCTTTTAGTGAATATTCCAGAACAGAATGAGTTCTATTTAGGACAGTTATTCTATTTTTATGAGTTCGCATGTGGTATCAGCGGATATCTTTTAGGTGTGAATCCATTTAATCAGCCAGGAGTAGAAAGCTATAAGAAGAATATGTTTGCATTACTTGGTAAACCAGGTTTTGAGGAACAAAGAGAAGCATTATTAAAAAGATTATAAGATAGATCAATCCCCCGGTTCATTCAGATGAATGAATGGGGGATTTCTAAATACAATTGATAAGGCCGATAAAATGGCAAAATGTGAGAAGAAAAGGAGAGAGACAGCTATGTTAGAAGAAAATGCAATGATTAAGTTTTTACGTAAGTTTGATGATTATCCTTTTTTGGTAAAGATGGATGGAAAAGAATACCTTATTGGAGAAGGAGAACCTACCTTTACTGTTCGATTTAATAAGATGATCCCGATTACGGAGTTATTGAAGAGTACCAGTCTTGCATTAGGAGAAGCCTATATGAATAAGGATTTAGAGATTGAAGGAGATTTATATGAAGCACTCGATCATTTCCTTGGACAGATGGGCAAGTTTTCAACAGATCAGAAGGCATTGAAGAAATTGATCTTCCCTTCTAATACAAAGAAGACACAGAAACAGGAGGTACAAAGTCATTATGATATTGGAAATGACTTTTATCAATTGTGGCTAGATAAAACAATGAGTTATTCTTGTGGATATTTTAAAAATGCAGATGACAGTTTATATCAGGCACAGGTCAATAAAGTAGATTATATTTTGCAGAAGCTATATTTAAAAGAAGGAATGTCACTGCTTGATATCGGATGTGGCTGGGGATTTTTGCTGATTGAAGCTGCGAAGAAGTATAAGATTCATGGAACTGGAATCACATTAAGTGAAGAACAGTATAAGGAATTTTCAAGAAGAATTAAGGCAGAGGGATTAGAAGACCTTCTGACAGTGAAGTTAATGGACTATCGTGATCTGGCTAAGAGTGGCATGCAGTTTGACCGAATTGTCAGTGTCGGAATGGTAGAACATGTTGGACGTGAGAATTATCAGTTATTCTTAGATTGTGCCAGTGAAGTATTAAAGCCGGGCGGATTATTCTTATTGCATTTTATCAGTGCATTAAAGGAGCATCCGGGAGATGCATGGACCAAGAAGTACATTTTCCCAGGTGGAGTGATTCCAAGTCTTCGGGAAATGGTTTCTTGTATGGCAGAACGGAATTTCCATACATTAGATATTGAAAATCTTCGTTTGCATTATAATAAAACATTACGTTGCTGGGAAAAGAATTTTAAAGAGCATTTGCCAGAAGTAGAAAAGATGTTTGATGAGAAATTCATCCGTATGTGGGATTTATATTTGTCAGCATGTGCGGCAACTTTCCACAATGGAATTATAGATTTGCATCAGATTCTGATGTCAAAAGGAATTAATAATGAAATACCAATGGTACGCTGGTATTAAACCAGTGCACCATTAGCAGATTCACATAGGAATCTTTCCAGGCAGTCTAAGAAGTAATCAATGTCCTCTTTGGTATGAGTATTACTAAAGAACATGGATTCAAACTGAGATGGTCCTAGATTGATTCCATTTTTTTGCATATAACGATAATATTTTGCAAACATTTGTGTATCGGAACTGTTCGATGTTTCGTAGTTTGTAACTTTTTGGCTCGTGAAGAAAATGCTGCTTAATGAGCCAACACCATTTACCTGATAAGGAATGTTTTTTCTTGCAAAGAGCTCTTTTGCCTGTGTGCGGAAATAGTCCCCTAGCTGATTGATGTGGGTATAGTATTCCGGGTGTTCTTTTAAAATACGAAGCTGGGTAATTCCGGCAGCCATTGCAACCGGATTTCCGCTCAGGGTACCGGCCTGATATACACTTCCTAATGGAGAGACCTGCTGCATGATATCCAGGCGGCCACCATAACAGCCGACAGGCATACCACCACCAACGATTTTTCCAAATGTGTATAAATCGGGGGTAACATGATAGTATCCGGCAGCACCGTCGATACCTAATCGGAATCCGGTAATTACTTCATCAAAGATTAAAAGAGCACCATATTGATTACAGATGGTACGTAATCCCTGTAAAAATCCATCTTCCGGAGGGACAACACCCATGTTTGCAGCGACAGGTTCTACGATAATTGCGGCAATTTCATCAGGGTATAAGCGGAAGAGTTCTTCCACACTTGACAAATCATTATAAATTGCAGTAAGGGTATCTTGTACACAACCGCCTGGAACACCACTACTTCCCGGAATACCGGAAGTCATAAGTCCGGAGCCGGCTTTTACCAGCATGGCATCACTGTGTCCATGATAGCAGCCTGCAAATTTTATAATTTTGTTCCGTCCGGTAAATCCTCTTGAAACGCGGACAGCACTCATAACGGCTTCTGTACCGGAATTAACCATACGAAGCATCTGAAGATTAGGAACAAGAGAGCAGAGCAGTTCTGCCATTTCTACTTCGATTTCCGTAGCTGCACCAAAACTCAGTCCGTTTTGGCAGGCATCTGTAACCGCTTTTAAGATAGCAGGGTGATTGTGTCCTAGAAGCATTGGTCCCCAGGAGCCGATATAGTCGGTATAGCAGTTGCCATCTGCATCGTATACTTTTGTACCTTCGGCACGTGAGATAAAGCGGGGAATGCAGCCAACAGACTGGCAGGCACGTACAGGACTGTTTACACCACCCGGCATATGTTTTACTGCACGTTCAAATAATTCTTTTGATTTTTCTATACATTCATTCATAAAAGTACCTTCTTTCTAAAGTAATCCGCGGTGGATCAAATCGGCAATTTCTTTTGCGTAATAAGTTAAAAGAATCTGGCACCCGGCACGATAGATACTGGTAGTTGTTTCGCAGATCATTTTTTCTTCTTCGATATAGCCGAGTTTTGCGGCTGCTTTTATCATTGCATATTCTCCGCTTACAGAATAACTGGCAATTGGTACATTGGTCAGATCTTTGATTTCACGAATAATATCCAGATAAGAAAGAGCCGGCTTAACCATAATAATATCTGCACCTTCTTTTATATCACTCAGTGCTTCTTTTTTTGCTTCTCTGCGGTTGTGATAATCCATCTGGTAGCTTTTCCGGTCTCCAAAAGACGGGGCAGAACCGGCTGCATCACGAAATGGTCCATAAAATGCAGAAGCATATTTTACAGCATAGGACATAATCGGGATATTGGTATATTGTTTTTCATCTAATAAATTTCGGATTGCAGCAACGCGGCCATCCATCATATCGGATGGAGCTACCATATCTGCACCTGCCTGTACCTGAGACAGGGCGATTCTGGCAATCATAGGAATCGTCTGGTCATTATCAACTTCCGTTCCGTTTAAGATGCCACAATGTCCATGAGAAGTATACTCACACATGCAGACATCCGTAATGTAATAAAGTTCCGGATGGGTCTGTTTGGCAACTCTTAAGGCACGTTGAATAATTCCGTCCTCCGCATATGCCTGTGAGCCGCAGGCATCTTTGTGTTCCGGAATGCCAAAAAGCATAACCGAAGGAACACCGGCATTTGCGACTTCTTCTAACGCAAATGGTAACAAATCGGTTGTATAACGATATTGACCTGGCATAGAGGGAATTTCTTCTTTGCGATTCGTTCCATCCATTACAAACATAGGGTAAATAAGAGAATCTGCCGAAACGAGTGTTTCTTTTACCATATTTCGAATGAGAGGGTTTGTCCGTAATCTACGGGGACGACTGGTTAAATCTATTTTCTTTTCCATAGTATTTCCTTTCTGAATTCGTTGTGTTTTGCTGCACAACATTGTTTTAGCTTGCATCATGTATTTAACTGTAACACTTTTTAGTGAAATTTCAAGGTGATCCATTTTATAAATGTCGGATGGTATCTATCATGGAATCAAAGCTTGCATCATGGGACATTTGTGTCTGATAACCATAGAGGTCAGCTGCCTTTTTGGTTTTTGGACCGATACAGACTGCAGGCAGGCGAAGCAATAATTCTTTGTAGTCTGGCAGAAATGCATCGGAAAAGTATTTTACTGCATTGGCACTGGTAAAAGTTAAAATATCCTGTGGTGTAAAGGTGACAGGGGGAACTGGAAGCGGAAGTGTCTCATAAGCCGGAAAAACGGTATATGGAATAGGCTTCTGCTTCAGTGCTTCTTCGCAGTCGCTGACAGATTCCTTCGGAGTAAACAGTGCTGCTTTTTTTATGCCAGAATCTGCAAGAAGCGTTCCGAGAGCAGCACCGGTATGTGTCGAGGGGATAAAATCAGCAATGATACCATGATTTTTTAAAGCCTTTTGAGTTCCACTGCCTACAACGGCAAATAAATGACTGGCAAAGGAGCGAATGTCGCGGTTATTTTGACTGATATCCTGGAAAAATGCCTCTACTCCTGCTACACTGGTGAAAACAATCACATCAAAGTCTGAAAGATGGTGATAAAAGTCTGAAAAATCAGACAGTGTGTGGATAGATGTCAAAGGACATTCTAGGACCTCGGCACCCTGACTGCGAAGCTTTTTTGCAAAAGAGGAGGGTTTGTTTTGCGGTCGTGTTACAATGACACGTTTTTTAAACAGAGGCCGGTTTTCTATCCAGTGAAAACGCTGGGAAAGGGAACAGACCTGTCCTACAATAATAATGCCGGGAGTCGCAATTTGCATTTTTTTTGCTTCATCCGGTAAAGTTTTCAGTGTGGCACACACTGTTTTTTGATTAGAACGGGTTCCGTTTTGGACAATTGCGGCAGGTGTATCCGGTGATTTTCCAGCATCTGTAAGTCCCTGACAGATAGTTTCGAGTTTGCCAACCCCCATCAGAAATACCAGTGTGACATCGCCGAGAGCGACAAGGGAGGAAAAATTGATTTCTTCCTGACTGCCACGTTTGCGATGTGCAGTGATGATATGGACGGACGGAGAATAGTCCCGGTGAGTGACCGGAATTCCGGCATAAGCAGGAACAGACAGTGCAGAAGTAATTCCTGGCACAATTTCAAAAGGAATCTCATGTTCTGTCAGAAGTTCTAGTTCTTCGCCACCGCGTCCGAATAAAAAAGGATCTCCACCTTTTAGACGGACGACCGTTTTCCCAAGCTGTGCCTGCATCAGAAGTAACTGGTTGATTTTATCCTGTTCCATGGTGTGATTTCCGGCATATTTTCCAACGGATATCAGTTCTGTTCCCGGTGGAATTAAGGAAAAAACAGAGGTTCCTACAAGCTGGTCATATACAACAACATCGGCCTCTTGTAATAACTGATATCCACGCAAAGTCAAAAGACCAAGATCTCCAGGGCCGGCACCAACCAGAAATACTTTTCCACTTTTTTTCTTTTGGGGTTCAAAAGAAGGTGGGATAGCAGTGATAACAGAGTCTTTTATAGTAGAAAATTTTTTCATTATGATCTCCTTATTTTTCTATATCAGCATAGATTTTGCAAGTTCGTTTCCTAATCTGGAACCATCAGAGAAGTGTCCTTCGATGGTTTTTCGATATAATTCTTTTCGTTCTTCATGATAGAACATTCCCCGTAATGTCAAATGCTCCTGCGAAAGGCTGGCATAAGCAGCAATAGGCGCAGAACATCCTCCGTTTAATGTGCGGACAAAGCTTCGTTCTGCAGCAGCAGCTAGTGCAGTTTCCGTATCATGAATGCAGGAAAGAATGGATGTGTCAAAATCTTTGCGGCATTGCACGCATAAAATTCCCTGACCGGCAGCCGGAATCATTTCATCCGTTGAAAAATAGCGGCTGATGCGAGAAGACAATCTGGCACGTGAAAGTCCGCTGGCAGCTAAAATTAAAGAAGAGAAGTCTCCCTGATCTAATTTTTTCAAACGTGTGTGAATATTTCCACGCACAGAAAAAACATTTGCCTGGGAACAAAGTGCCTTTAGCTGGATCTGCCGGCGAAGACTTGAGGATCCTACTTTTTGTAAGAGCTTTGCAGTATAGGCATCCGGGTTAGAAAAAGAGCAGGAATCCATCCATGAAGTAGTGGAAGGCAGAACCAGACAGTCCCTCGGATCACCACGTTTTACGAAGGCTGCGATTGGTAAATCAGGATTTTCTTCCATAGGCAGATCCTTCAGGCTATGTACGGCAAGGTCAATGCGTCCCTCTAAAAGGGCAACATCTAATTCTTTTACAAACAGTCCTTTTCCTCCGATTTTATCTAATGGACGATTTAAAATCTTATCTCCGGTCGTTTTTAATGTCACTAATTCAATGGAAAGAGAAGGGTAGTGCTTTTTTAGTGCATCAATCACTAAATTTGTCTGTGCTACCGCTAATATACTATCACGACTTCCAACAATTATTTTCTTCATTTCAGTCTCCTTTTTATAATTTCGATGCACTTTGTACTAATGCATCAATAATATCATCCTGCATATCTGTATCTTCAATCTCTTTAATATCATATAAAAGCTTCGAAACGGACTTAAAAGAAGCATCCTGGATATCTTCTTTTAAGTGCTGTAATTCCTGTCCGTTCAGAGGAAGCTGTTGTAATGGTTTGGTTAATTTGGCAACTGTCAGGCTGGCAACCTGACTGCTGATGTCCTTTATGGCAGGAACTAATCCCCGGAAAGTGTACCATTGATAATATTCGTCAGCAGCATGGGAAATTAATTTGCGGGCCTTTTTCATATGTTCATGATTGAAGACATCCCTGGCGGAAAGATGAAAATGGTCCATATCGTATAAAGTAACATTTTTTAAGGTGGATAAATCACTAGAAATATCCCTTGGAATTGCTAAATCAATCAGGTGATAGGACTTTGTTTTATCATAAATCTGCTCAAATTCGTCTTTGTAGATGGTATGGTGTGGACTTTTTGTAGCACTCACAATAATATCTGCATTTTTCATGGCAAGATAGCGGTTCTCATATAAAACAACGTGACATCCTTCTGGAATAATGGCTTCTTTGGTTTTGTACTGGCGGAGTGTCATAGAAACATTTGCCCCCTCCCGGATAAGAAGTCTGGCGGTTAAAAGTCCCATTTGTCCATTCCCGATAATCAGACAGTTTTTATTTTTTAAACTCGGTAAGTCCTGTTTCAGTACAGAAATGGCAAAAGCGGGAACGGAAGAGTCATAAATTGCAAGGTTACAAGTTGTTTTTACTTCCTTTCCGTTCGTAATTGCCATACGAAATAAAGTTTCTAATACAGCATCCGTAGAGGAAGATTTGCGTGCGAAAGAAAGAGCACTTTTTAACTGTGTTAAAATCTGGTCTTCTCCGAATATCTGGGAATGAATTCCACAGGCAACTTCCATAAGATAAGTCACAAGTTCCATTCCGCTCCGGCTGGTAAAATACCGGTCAAAATCGTATTCAGAAACTCCACATAAACGTGCTATTTCATAAGCGGAAAGAGAAGAACTTACATATATTTCCGTTCGATTACAGGTAGCAAGAAAAATTACACCTTCGATACCTTCGGTTGATAGAAAGGAAGCAGAAAGCTGTGCAATTTTAGAATCTGAAAAGGCATATTTTTCCCGCACTTCAATCGGTGCTTTGTTAAAGTCAATGCCTGTCATAACAATATCCATGAAAAAACCTCCGGTCAAATCTAATAAGACTATTATATCTATGTTCATCAGGGAAGTAAAGAATGAGAGAGAATAACTCGTAAAAAAGATTGACAACCAAGGCATTCTGGCTTAAAATATATTAGAATTCAAACAGTTAGAGTTCTAACAAAAAAAGGAGGAATGATGAAAGAATCGATACATTATCTATTGATGTCAGATCATTTTCTTTTTCAGAAATCACTTATCAATGCGGTAAAGGATACCGGATTAACTTCAGGACAGCCAAAGATTCTTGATTATTTAAAGGATCATGACGGATCGGTTCAAAAAGACATTGCAGCAGGGTGTCATATTGAACCGGCATCGCTGACGGTTATTTTAAATGGCATGGAGAACAAGGGATATATCGAAAGGAAAATGCAAAAGGGAGACCGACGTTCGGTTTTTGTCTTTTTGACAGAAAAGGGGCGGGAGTATGTGAAACGGTTAAATCAGGAATTTGAAAAGATAGAAGGGATAGCACTGCAAAATTTTAATGATGCGGAAAAAGAGCGATTGCAGGAATATCTTACAAGGGTATATGGGAATATGATTGGAAAAGGAAAAGAGGAAAAATAAAAATGAAGAATTTAAAAGTGAGAGTTCCAATGTATTTTATTGGACTTTTTATCATGACAATTGGCATTGCAATTTCGGTGAAATCCAACCTTGGAGTTTCTCCGGTCAGTTCGATTCCATATACGATGACTTGTGTATGGGGAATTGAAATGGGTAAGGCTACCATTCTGTTTCATGCGGTATTAGTATTGATTCAGATTCTGCTGTTACGGAAGAAATTTAAAGCAGTGAATCTTTTACAAGTGGTTGTGGGAATTGTATTTGGTTACTTTACTACTTTTTGTAATTATTGCGTTTCATTTTTGCCGACGATTGACAATCTGGCAGTCAGAATCTGTATGATGCTCATTAGTACAGGAATTATTGCAGTAGGAATTTTTCTATATCTTCCGGCAGACCTCATTCCTCTTGCGGGAGAAGGAGTGATGCAGGCAGTTTCGGATGTGACAAAAATAGAATTTCCAAAGGTAAAAGTAGGATTCGACTGTACAATGGTTGAGGTTTCGGCAATTACATGTATCATAATGATTCGTGGATTAGGAAGTGTTGGAATTGGAACTGTCATTGCAGCATTTTTAGTTGGAATAAATTTAGGAATTGTTACGAAAGCGTTTGGCGGGAAAAGAGACAGACTGTTAGGGAAAAATGATGAGGACTGGTATGTAGATAAAGTACAGAGTCAGGCAATATAAGGGCATTGTATCTTGCATATCCAATTTGCCAGACACTGTCTGGAAAATTGTCGTGGTCGCATTATTGCGAATTGTTGACGACTTCAGACCCGGACAAACGAAGTTTTTATGAAAAGGAAAAAACTAGATTGTTTGAATTGACATCTCTAAATCCAGTGAAAATATAGAACTTGAAAATATAGTCTGTATGATGGTAAAATGATGTCGGGGTCAGAAAAAATCTGCCCCTGACGTGATGATGCGGATTGTCTGGCAGCTAAGCTGTTTTGACAATCTTTCGAATATTTGGAAAGGAAACGGATAGACTGCCACAGAGAGCCTGAGGTGGTTTACAGGAAATGAGGAATATGAACAGACAAATTACAGGAAATACAATTTTAACAGGACTGTTAGGAAGTCCGGTGCGCCATAGCATTTCACCGCTTATGCATAACGAAGCATTTGCCAGATTAGGATTAGATTATGCATATTTATGTTTTGAGGCAGATACCACGAATCTGTCTGAGGCTGTAAAAGCGTTAAAAACATTAGGAGCAAGAGGATTTAATCTTACAATGCCAAATAAAAATCTGATGTGTGAATTGTGCGATGAATTGTCACCGGCCGCTGAGATTTCAGGAGCGGTGAATACTGTTTTAATTGAAGATGGAAAGCTCATCGGACATACAACAGATGGAATTGGATATATGCGTGCTGCAAAGGATGCAGGGCATGATTTGACAGGAAAGAAGATGACACTTCTTGGAGCCGGTGGTGCAGCTACTGCTATTTTAGTACAGGCAGCACTAGATGGTGTAAAAGAGATATCAGTATTTAGTATTCGGGATCAGTTTTTTGACAGAGCAGCAGCAATCGTGGAAAAATTGAATGACAGAACAGAGTGTAAGGTTACTTTACATGATTTTACGGATGAGAAGCTGTTTGCAGAAACTATTTCGAATAGTGATATTTTAACAAATGGAACATCAGTTGGAATGGCACCTAAGACAGATGCCTGTATTATCAAAGATGAATGGTTTCAGGATGCATCAATTTTTAAACCAGAGCTGGTTGTCTCAGATGTCATTTATAATCCAAGAGAAACGAAGCTTTTAAAGCAGGCAAAAGAGGCAGGATGTGCAACCTTTAATGGAATGTATATGTTATTGTATCAGGGTGCAGGAAGCTTCAAGATCTGGACAGGAAAAGAAATGCCTACAGAAGAAATCAAAAAGTTATACTTTCAGAATTAGGAGACAGAATTTATGAATATTGTAGAGATACGTGGCTGCCGGATTGGGGAAGGAATTCCTAAAATATGTGTTCCGATTGTTGAAAAAACGCAGGATAAGATTTTAGAAGAGGCGAAAGCGGTAAAAGAGACAAAGGCAGATCTTGTAGAATGGAGAGCCGACTGGTTTGAGGATGTTTTTGAAATAGATAAGGTGCAGGAGGTTCTTTCGAATATGAGAAAGATTCTTGCAGACCGTCCGGTTTTATTTACCTTCCGTACCAAAAAGGAAGGCGGAGAACAAGAGATTTCGGTATCAGAATACGTTCAGTTAAATCAGGCAGTAGCGGAAATGAAACTTGCCGATCTGATAGATGTAGAAGCATTTACAGGAGAGGATTCTGTGAAAAAATTAATTGCTTTTATTCACAGCCAGGAAGGAAAAGTTATTGCTTCTAACCATGATTTTAACAAGACTCCGGATAAAGAAGAGATCATCCGAAGATTATGTATCATGCAGGAATATGGTGCAGATATTGTGAAACTGGCAGCAATGCCTAAGGTGGAACGGGATGTTTTCACTCTGTTAGATGCAACTTTGGAAATGAAAGAAAAGTACGCAAACCGTCCGGTTGTTACGATGTCCATGGGAAAATTAGGAACGGTAAGCCGGTTAGCAGGAGAACTTTTTGGCTCATCCATGACCTTTGGGGCGAGAGAAAAAGCATCGGCGCCGGGACAGATTGCAGTCGATGATTTGCAAAGAGATTTGCAAATATTACAATTGAAGTAAAAAATATATACAATCTTCTTTAATGATAGAAATTGATAACTTTTGTCGAATGTGGAATTTGATGGGGAATAATAAACAAAAAACATTAAAGTGTATCAAATTAACTAAAAAAAGATAAGGGCAGGCATGAAAATACTTGCCCTTATACTCTATTCAGTGGTAGAATGAACATAACAGAAATTACATCTCGCATTCATTTCCACAGGCGAGAATGGAATGATTACAGAAAGGTATGGGTATATGAATATGGGAAGAATAACAGAAGTTGATCAGTATCTTTTTGGAGAAGGTACACATTATGAGATATATAATAAACTAGGGGCACATTTAGGAGAACAGAATGGACAGAAGGGTGTTTGGTTTGCAACATGGGCACCACATGCTGTTTCTGTAAGTGTCGTTGGGGAATTTAATGGATGGAATATTGATGCCAGTCATATGGATAAGATTGGACCAGGAGGAATCTGGGAATTATTTGTACCATTTGCCCAGGAAGGACAGCTATACAAATATTATATCGTAGGACAGAATGGAGAAGGACATTATAAGGCGGATCCTTATGCATTTACAGCGGAATTAAGACCGGGGAATGCATCTAAGATTGTGGACATTGATGGATATCAGTGGTCAGACGAAGAGTATTGCAGTCACCGCAGACCGCATCATGATGAGGGACTATCGGATCCGATGTCTATTTATGAGGTACATCTTGGTTCATGGAAGAGGGATTATTCTCTTGGAGGAGATGGATTTTATAATTACCGAAGAGCGGCAGAGGAATTAAGTGAATATGTTTTAGACATGGGTTATACGCATGTTGAACTGATGGGAATTGCGGAACATCCATTTGATGGCTCCTGGGGATATCAGGTAACCGGATACTATGCACCGACATCAAGATATGGAACACCGGAAGACTTTATGTATTTTGTAGATTATTTGCATAAGAAGGGAATTGGTGTTATTCTTGACTGGGTACCGGCACATTTTCCAAGAGACGAGCATGGCCTTTCTATGTATGATGGTACTGCAACTTATGAATATGCAGATACGAGAAAGGGAGAACACCCGGACTGGGGAACGAAGGTATTTGATTACAGCAAGAATGAAGTAAGCAATTTCCTGATTGCGAATGCGTTGTTCTGGGTTGAAAAATACCACATTGACGGTCTGCGTGTAGATGCAGTAGCCTCTATGCTATACTTAGATTATGGAAGAAGAGGGGGCGAATGGGTTCCGAATAAATATGGAGAGAATAAGAATCTCGAAGCAATTGAATTCTTTAAGCATTTAAGCAATGTTTTAGAGCAGAGAGATCCACAGACATATGTGATTGCAGAAGAATCAACAACATGGCCGGATATTACAAAGCGTCCGGACAAAGGTGGCCTGGGATTTACATACAAATGGAACATGGGCTGGATGAATGATTTCTTAGAGTATGTAAAGTTAGATCCATTATTCAAAAAAGGAAATCATAATAAGATGACCTTTGGACTGACGTATTGTTTTAGTGAGAATTTTATTTTAGTAATTTCTCACGATGAAGTGGTACATTTGAAGTGTTCAATGTTAAAGAAGATGCCGGGGTATCCGGAGGATAAATATAAGAACCTGAAAACAGCGTATGCATTTATGTTTGGACATCCGGGAAAGAAATTACTTTTCATGGGGCAGGAATTTGCACAGGTTAATGAATGGAGCGAGGCGAGAGAACTCGACTGGTATTTGTTAGAGGAACAGCCACATAGAGATGTACAATATTTTGTGAAACAACTGCTTCATATTTATAAGAAGTATCCGGCATTATATCAGGATTCTAAGGGATATGCCACATTTGAATGGATCAATGCAAATGATGCAGAGAGAAGTATTTTCAGTTATATCAGGAAGGAACCAGATACCTTAAATCACGCACTTTTATTTGTACATAATTTTACACCGATGGAACGTTCTGATTATATTGTCGGAGTTCCGGTAGAAGGGAATTATCGTTTGATTCTGTCTTCGGATGACCAAAAGAAGACGGCTGTTTATAAGGCTCAAAAAGGGGAATGCGATGGAAAACCATATCGAATTGCCATTCCGTTAAAACCTTTAGAGTCTGTGATTGTAGAATTCCCGACGGAGAAGAAACATGTTACCAAGAAGGTTTCTACAAAAACGGTCAGAAAAACCAATACAGAAGAGAAGAAAACAGAATCTGCGGAAAAAGCAGCAGGTACGACAAAAAAAGGAAGTAAGACCAGAACTCGTGCATTAAAGCGTGTGAGCAAGCACACAACGAAAAAATAAGACATTTGGGAGATGTCAGGCAAGAGTGAATTAGAAAGAAAGGAAAAGACCAGGAGGAAATATGAGAAAAAAACAAACAGAAACAAGAAAGAGGACAATAGCGGCAGTATTGTCCCTTTCTGTTATCACTACATTACTGCCATTTCCTGCACAGGCTGCGGTTGAACAGCAGTCTGCAGGGAATACTGTAAAAACTCAGGCGGTAAATGATACCGGAGATGACTGGCTACATACAGATGGAGCCAATATCTTAGATAAAAATGGGAATATTGTGCGACTTACAGGAGCAAACTGGTTTGGATTTAACTGTTGTGAATGTATGTTACATGGACTCGGATGGGGAGCAGATCTGCATGCGACCTTAAAAGAAATTGCGGACAGAGGAATTAATTTACTCCGTATTCCGGTTTCTACCGAGTTATTACTTGCATGGAAAAATGGCAAAAAAATAGGAAATGATCCACAGTTTGTAAAAAATGGTGTCAATGGACAGTATGATGATAATCCAGATCTTGTAAAGGATAATGGAGAAGTTATGACAAACTTTGAGGTTTTTGACCAGTTAATGAAATGGTGCAAAGATTACGGAATCAAAGTGATGGTAGATGTTCATAGTGCCGCGGCAAATAATGCAGGACATAATTTTAATCTGTGGTATGGAATGTCTTCTTCTATGGCAGGAAATAGTGGTTATACCTTTACTACACAGGATTGGATTGATGGATGGGTATGGCTTGTCACACAGTATAAAGATGATGATACTTTGATTGCATGTGATTTGAAAAATGAACCACATGGAAAGCCAGATGAAGGAGATAAAGCTGCAAAATGGGATGATTCAGAGGATGAAAATAACTGGAAATATGCAGCAGAAAAATGTGGAAATGCTATTTTAGATGTAAATCCAAATATGTTGATTATGATAGAAGGAATTGAGTCTAGTCCAAAAGCCGGTTATACCTATGCAGATGCACCGATTACAGAGATTGGAAAATATCAGGTATACACTAATTATGATGGCGGATGGTGGGGAGGTAATTTGCGAATGGCAAAAGACCACCCGGTAGATTTTAAGGATGCACAGAGAAATAAGCAGATTGTATATTCTCCACATGATTATGGCCCTAAGGTATATATGCAGGACTGGTTCCATCCGGATGCAGACAATAATACGCATTTTACCGAAGAATCATTATTGAAAGAATACTGGTATGATTCATGGGCATATCTGGTAGAAGAAAATCGTGCTCCTCTTTTGATTGGAGAATGGGGAGGATTCATGGATGGAGCCGGCAATGAAGAGTGGATGAACACCATTGCTGATTACATGAATAAGAAAAATATCAGTCATACTTTCTGGTGTATTAATCCAAATTCCGGTGATACAGGCGGATTAATCAATGATGACTGGAAGACCTGGGATGAGAAGAAATATGCATTGTTGAAGAAGACATTGTGGCAGAGTGCAGATGGTAAATTTGTAGGATTAGATCATCAGAAGGCGTTAGGCAAAAATGGAATTACAATTGATGAATATTATGGAAATCCGCAGAAACCAACACAGCCGGCAACAGAAGAAACAACGAGCGAGGCACCGACACAGAGTACAACGGAAGTAATCACGAGTGAGGCACCAACACAGAGTACAACGGAAGTAATCACGAGTGAGGCACCAACACAGAGTACAACGGAAGAAACAACGAGTGAGGCACCAACACAGAGTACAACGGAAGTAATTACAAGTGAGGTACCAACACAGCCAGCAACAGAAGAAACAACGAGTGAGGTACCAACACAGAATACAACAAGAGAAACAACGAGTGAGGCGCCAACGCAGAGTACAACGGAAGTAATCACAAGTGAGGTACCAACACAGGATACAACAAGAGAAACAACAAGTGAGGCACCAACAGAAACAGTTACAACAGAGACAACGATAATAGATATTCCAACAACGGATGCACCTACGCAAAGAGTTACGGAAACTACAACAGAACAGACAACTCCAGAGGAAACAACGGTTCTAATTGAGAAACCAAAGTTAGACCAGGCATCAGCGGCAGTTTTAGTTGGTGATAGTCTGCAGTTGACCTATTCACCGGACAATACGGCAGGAGCAGTATTAAGATGGGAGTCAACGAATCCAGATATTGTTACAGTAACAGACGATGGGAAAATTACAGGTGTAAAAGAAGGGGAAGCAGTTGTTCTTTTCCATGTGGATGATGAAATGTATGCATGTGTGGTAAGTGTTAAGCCGGTGAAACAGCCAGAAACGACAGAAAATAGAGAGACTACAACCAGCCAGGTTACAACAAGCCAGAACACAACGACACAGGAAACTACGCAAAGAGTTACACAACCAACGACGGAAGAGCCAACACAGGCAACCTCAGAGAGAGTTACGGATGCATCCACACAGGAACCGACACAAAGAGTTACTGAGCAGCCAACACAGCGTGTTACAGAGACAAGTGAACCGACAACAACGAAGCAGGAACCTGTGACAGAGACAACAACAAAACAAGAGCCAGAGACACAACCGACAACAAAGCAGGAACCGGCAACCGAGCCAACAACAAAGCAGACGGATGCAACACAACCAACATCGACAGCACCGGCACAGAATAATATTTCAGGTTCCGGTGAGATGGTACAGAAATCAGCGAAAATAGTTAAGGTTGCAGCAGTCAAAGGGCTGAAGTATAAACGTCAAAAGGCAACAGCAGGGAAATTGAGTTGGAAGAAACAAAAGGGTGCAATACGTTACCGCGTATACCGCTATAATAAGAAAACAAAAAAATATCAGTATTACAAGGCTACGAAGAAAAACTATCTGGCATTGAAAAAATTAAAGAAAAAAACAACGTATCAGTTTAAAGTCAGAGCATGTCAGAAAATAAATGGGAAAGAAGTTGTGGGCAGGTATTCCAAAAAAGTAAAAGTTCGTATTTAGAAATATGTGGATACTTCTTTGAAAGGAATTTTTGCTTTTCAGAGGTTTCCAAATAAAGGAAAATGTATTAAAATAATAGAATAGATTGCAGTGCCAAAACACCAAAATCTAGAAGATTAAAATCGAAATACTGGAAAATATCAGAACAGTTATTTGGGAAAATTAGTAATAAAATGGAGGCTTTACATGAGAAAACGAATGAAGGGAACTGGGAAAAAGACATCCATGATTCTTTTGTCTGGAGTTCTTGCAGTAGGTATGATGCCAGAACTGCCGGGAACCGTAGAGGCAAAGGCTGCAGATGAGCAGTTTAATTATGGAGAAGCACTGCAGAAGTCATTAATTTTTTATGAATTACAAAAATCAGGAAAATTAGACGGAGCAGAATTTAATCGTAATAACTGGAGAGCAGATTCTTGTCTGAATGACGGAAAAGACAATGGTGTTGATTTGACAGGCGGATGGTTTGATGCCGGAGACAATGCGAAGTTTAATCTTCCAATGTCTTATACGGCAGCGATGCTTGCCTGGTCATTTGATGAATATCAGGATGCATATGATCAGTCAGGACAGACGAAGTATTTGATGAATGAATTGAAATGGGCGAATGATTATTTCATCAAGTGTCATCCGGAAGATGATGTATATTATTATCAGGTTGGAGATGGAACAAAGGATCATGCATTCTGGGGAGCAGCGGAAGTTGTAGAGACCAGAATGGAAAGACCATCTTTTAAAGTAGGTAATACAGAGGCAGATGGTGGTTCTGCTGTTTGTGGAGAGACAGCGGCAGCACTTGCATCTTGTGCAGTTGCATTTAGCAAGGATACACCATATAAAGATACCGCTTATGCTGAAAAATGTATCAAGTATGCGAAATCTCTTTACAAAATGGCGGAAGATGCCAAGAGCGATAAGGGCTATACGGCAGCCAATGGATTTTATAATTCATGGAGTGGTTTTTATGATGAACTTGCATGGGCCGGAATGTGGATCTATAAGGCAACCGGTGATAAGACATATTTAGAGAAGGCAGAGGAATATGCAATGAATTTTGGCTCTGAATCACAGGGATCAGATGAATTGAAATATTCTTATACACAGTGTTGGGATGATGTACATATTGGTGCTGCATTTTTGATTGAGCACTGTGCAGAAGCATCAGAAGCTGCAAAAACCAGATATAAAAAGTTATTAGAGAACAATATGGATTTCTGGTTTGGTGAATTAAAAGGAAAAGGTTCAGATCAGGTTAAATATACAGAGGGTGGATTAGCATGGATGTCCCAGTGGGGTTCCATTCGTTATGCAACCACAGCAGCATTTATGGCATCTCTTTATGCAAAATGGTGGGGAGACACCGATAGCGAAAGAGGAACAAAATGTAAGAAATTTGCAAAACAGCAGGCTGACTATGCCTTAGGAAGTACAGGAAGAAGTTTCCAGATTGGATTTGGAAAAGATTACCCACAAAGTCCACATCACCGTACGGCACATGGACCTTGGGGCGACAGTCTGAAGACAGATCCTGATAAAACAAGACACGTATTAGTAGGAGCTGTAGTGGGAGGACCACAGAGTGCAGATGACAGCAGTTATGAGGATGACCGCGGAAATTATTACTCCAATGAAGTTGCATGTGATTATAACGCAGGATTTACCGGATTAATGGCAGCTTTATATAAGGATTATCCATCTGCCGTTGATCCAAACGTAAATGCAGTAGAAACCGTTCCACAGGGAGAAGAGTATTTTGCAAATGCAGCAATCAATGCATTTGATAATACAAATGCTAAAAACTTTGTAGAATTTAAAGTAATTGTATACAATCACACTGCATGGCCGGCCAGAGTAGCAAAGAATTTAAAATTAAGATGTTATGTAGATATCAGTTCTGCCAATGCAGCTGCAAGTGAATTCACAGTTCAGAGTAATTATAGCCAGAGTGGTGTTGAGCCATCAGAATTGAAGCCATATGATGCAGCAAAGGGAATTTATTATACAGAAGTTGACTTCTCAGATACAAAGGAGCCGATTTATCCAGGTGGACAAAGCCAGTCGAGAAGTGAGATTCAGTTTAGAATTTCTGCACCGGGAAAATGGGATTATAGTTCGAGTCCATCAGTAATAGGATTAGAAGGAACATCAAACAATGATATGGTAAAAGCAGAAAACATGGCATTGTATGATGGAGATGTGCTTGTTTATGGACAGGAACCAGATGGAACGAAACCAGATCCAAGTCAGCCTACAACAAAAGTAGACGAAACAACAGAAAATACTACGACAGTAGCACCTACAACAGTAGAGACTACAACAGAGGCACCAACGACAGAGCAGGTAACAACAGCAGAACCGACAGTGATACCTACGACAGAGCAGGTGACAACAACAGAGCCTGCAACAGAGGCACCAACAACGGAGGTTATTACAGGAGATAATACAGTTCCGGTTACAGATTTTGATGAAACAACTGCACAGACCACACAGGAAGTGCCAACACAGACTACAACAGAGCAGACAACAACAGAGATTATTACAGGAGATAATACAATACCAGTTACGGATTTTGATGAGACGACTCAGAATGTAACAGAATCAGGAACAGAAGAAACTACACAGTCTTCTACAGAATCAGGAACGGAGCAGACTACACAGTCTGATACACAGACAGGAACAGAGGAAACAACGAGAGAACAGCAGACAACAGCACAGACAGATAAGCCAAGAATCAGTACGGATTCTATTGCAATGTTAGTTGGTGACACTATTCAGATTCCATATTCACCAAAAGATGTACAAGGTATTCACTACATTTGGGTATCAAGTGATGATAGTGTTGCAAAGGTTTCGGAAAGTGGTGTTGTAACAGCATTCAAAGAAGGAACAGTAACTATTACATTAGTTGCAGATGGAGAGATTTCAAGTTGTGTCGTAACAGTTGGAAAATCTATTCATGAGAATCCGACTACCACACAACAAGAGCAGACAACACAACCGGGTGAAGCAACAACAAGACCAGTTGAGACAACGACACAGCCGGGAGAGGCAACAACAAGACCGGTTGAGACAACGACGCAGCCGGGAGAGGCAACAACAAGACCGGTTGAGACAACAACGCAGCCAGGTGGTGAAGTAACAACAAGACCAGTTGAAACAACGACACAGCCAGTTGAGACAACCACACAACCAGGTGAGACGACAGCCCAGCCGGCAGAAACAACCACTCAGCCTGCTCAGCAGGGAACAACAAAACCGGCAACAGGAGATACAACACAGACAGGCAACAATGCAACAGAAAAGAACGTCACAGATATTGTTTTGGCACAAGACAGCATCAGCCTTGTAGCAGGTAAGAAACAGACAATTCAGGCTGTTGTATTTCCGGTGGACGCAACAAATAAAACAGTTCGTTTTGTCAGCAAAAATACAAATATCGCAACAGTAAATGCAAATGGAACGATTCAGGCAAAACGTGCCGGAAAAGCAATCATTCAGGTAATATCTGCAAATGGTATTATCAAGAATGTTAAGGTGACAGTAAAACCTGCAGCTGTAAAGGGCTTAAAGAAAAAGAATGTGACCCAGAAGACAGCAAAACTGACATGGAAAAAACAAAAAGGAATTAGTGGTTATAAGATTTACAAGTATGATAAAAAGACGAGAAAGTATCGTCTTTATAAGAAAACAAAGAAAAATACAATTCAGTTAAAGAAATTAAAACGTCGTACCACATATCAATTTAAAGTACGTGCATACCGTTCGAATCTGATGAGTACCTGGTCGAAGAGGGTAACTGTACGAACAAAGTAAATTTATAGCACATTTTAAGAAAATGACTGCACTTTGCAATAAAGTGTGGTCATTTTTTAAAATAAAAGCATAAAAATAAATAATTATTGGTTAATCTGTTTTTGAAAAAAGGACTATAATACACTTGTAACAAGGAAATAGATACTTAACAGCGTTTCTTAGTTAAATACTGCTAAGCAAATCAGATTTTTGGAGGAAAAGATAAATGAATACTTTAAAAGCTGAAAAGAGAAGCATGGATGTAAAAGCAAAGAAACTAAGAAGAGAAGGATTTGTTACCGGAATTGTTTTCGGAAGAGAATTAAAGGAATCCATTCCCATCAAGATTGAAAAGAAAGAAGCACAAAAATTTCTTTCAACCAATAACAAGGGTAGTGAAGCAGAGCTAGAGCTTGACGGTCAGAAGATGGTTGTTCTGGTTAAGGAAGTTGATTATGATCCACTGAAACGTGAAACTATTGAGATTGATTTTCAGGCATTAGTAAAGGGTGAAAAAGTTCATTCTGTTGCTGAGATTATTTTGAAGAACTTCGACAAGGTTCCAGGTGTTGTAGAACAGCATTTGACAGAGGTTGCTTTCAAAGCTACTCCGGATGCATTAACAGATAAGATTGAAATTGATGCATCTAAGTTAAAAGTTGGTGATACAGTTAAGGTTGGAGATTTGGATATCGCTAAGAATAAAAATGTTACACTTCAGACTGATTTAGATCAGGTTGTTGTAACGGTTACAGAAGTTTTCTATGAAGAGCCTGTAGATGAGGATGCACAGCCAGTTGCAACTCCGGCAGCTCCAGAGAACTAAAAGCAATGCGAAATGCAAATCGACATTGCATGAATCATGAAAATTTATAGTTAGAAAAGAGAGCGTATATTTGCAATGGAGACATTGTGAATATGCGCTTTTTCAATGATGGGGTTTAATTAAAAAGAGTTAGTTATATAGAACTTGAAAGAAAAAGCCCGGTGTGCTATATTGAATGTTGTGAAAAGAAAAAGGATTTTAGATGGAATCTAGGAGGAATAAAAATGGAACAGGTAATTACAAAGGATTTGTTAGAAAAATACAATCAGACATTTTCAGAAAATAAGGTAAATAAAATTGCAATGAATGCGGTTACTGCCAATGGGATTGTGAATGCTGCCAAAAATGCAGAGGCAGCAGGTAAAAATCAGTTTGGATTTTCGATAGAAGTAGATGCCGGAGAAGTCTGTAACCAAAAACAGTCCGGAAGATGCTGGATGTTTGCTTCCTATAATGTTATGCGTTTAGAAGTGATGAAGAAACTGAATTTAAAAAATATGGAGCTCAGTCAGAATTATCCACTATTTTATGATAAGCTTGAGAAATCAAATTATTTTCTTGAGAATATGCTAGAAGTCATAGAAGAACCACTTGAAAGCAGAGTAGTATCGTTTTTGCTTCAGGATCCGGTTGGAGATGGCGGACAATGGGATATGTTCCGCAGCCTGACAGAAAAATATGGTGTTGTGCCAAAGGATGTTATGCCGGAAACCGCATGTTCTTCGAATACAAGAGAGCTAGATACCTATTTAACAACAAAATTAAGAGAATTTGCATGTACACTTCGTAAAATGTATCAGAGTGGAAGTGATATGGCAGAACTGAGAAACAAAAAAGAAGAAATGCTTGCGGTTATTTACCGGATGCTTTGTATTTCTTTAGGAAAACCGCCGGTTCGTTTTACCTGGGAGACAAAGGATAAGGATGGAAAATTTATCAAAATCGGAGAAATAACACCGCAGGAATTTTTCAAACAATATGTAGGATGGAACCTTGATGAGTATGTGACGGTTATTAATGCACCTACGAAGGATAAACCATACGAAAAGACCTATACGGTACAGTTTTTGGGAAATGTACGGGATGGAAAGTATCCGGTGAAATATTTGAATCTGCCAATGGATGAATTGAGAACATTGACCATTCAACAGTTAAAGGATGGAAAACCGGTATGGTTTGGAAGCGATGTGGCACAATTTTCAAATCGAAAAGCAGGATTTTTAACAAGCGATGCATTAGAAATTGGTGAGTTATTCCAGACAGAATTTACCATGACGAAGGAAGAACGGCTAGAATACAAAGATAGCTGTATGACACATGCAATGGTTATTACGGGTGTGGATCTTGATGAAAATGGAAAGCCGGTTCGCTGGAAAGTGGAAAACAGCTGGGGAGATGACATTGGACAAAAGGGATTTATGGTTATGGATGATGCCTGGTTTGGAGAATTTGCATTCCAGATTCTGCTTGAACGCAACTATTTAAGTGAAAAACAAAAGCAAATGTTTGATACGGAACCAATTGTATTAAAACCATGGGATCCGATGGGAAGCTTAGCATTATAAAATTTATGGAAGAAAAGGTTTATCTCGAAAAAGAGATGAACCTTTTTTTCAATGTCCTTTTCTGGAAAGTGCATTTTCATAGGACGATAAAAACATAAAAAATTAAAATGTGTCAAAAATATGACGTATTTATAAAAAACATTTGAAAAAAGAAACATAATAGATTAGAATAGAAATAGTATCAAAAGACAAAAGGGAGAGACTGTCTTTTGGTACGAAACATGGAGGTGATAACGGAGAAAATGAGAAAGAGTGAGCAATTACATAGGAAGAAACAGGGATGGAAAAAGACTTGGAAGAAGACGTCTGCCTTTCTTTTATCGTGTGCAGTTGCAATGGGAATTTTCCCGGCAGTGACGGAGGAAAAAGGAAGAGCTGAAGCAATGGATGCAGAGGCAGCACCTCAACAATTAGATGATACATGCAATGATGACTGGTTACATACGAATGGTTCTGATATTGTAGATCAGAATGGAAATGTCGTACGATTGACAGGAGCAAACTGGTTTGGATTTAACTGTAGCGAATGTATGTTACATGGTTTGTGGTCAGCGGACTTAAAGCAGAATATTAAGTCTATTGCAGATCGTGGATTCAATCTTTTGCGAATCCCCATTTCTACAGAATTGTTACTGAACTGGGAAGCTATGGAGAAGGATCCAAGTACACCGGCATTAGGACAGAAGACGAACTTTTCGAATTCAAAGGATTATTCCTTTAATCCGGATTTAGTAAATCCAGATGGAACTTCTATGAACCCTTGGCAGGTTTTTAAGAAGATGATGGAGTTTTGTAAGGAATATGGCGTGAAGGTCATGGTTGATGTACATAGCCCGGATGCAAATAATTCAGGACATAATTATCCATTATGGTATGGCAAGGAGACTTCAGAAGGAAAGAATGTCACTACAGATATGTGGATAGAAGGATGGAAGTTTTTAGTTTCTTATTTTAAGAACGATGATACTTTCATTGCCTGTGATCTGAAGAACGAACCTCATGGCAAGGTGGATGAAAAGAATTATGCAAAATGGGATGATTCGGATGACGAGAACAACTGGAGAGCCGCAGCTGAGAAATGTGGCAAGGCTATTTTAGAGATTAATCCGAACATGTTGATTATGGTGGAAGGGGTTGAGATGAACCCCAAAGAAGGCGTGACCTATCAGGACGTGCCGATTAAAAACGTGAATAGTGAATATGTGAACTTTGAAGGAGCCTGGTGGGGCGGGAATCTGCGTATGGCAGGAAAGTATCCGGTCCGGCTGGGGAATCAGGTGGTATATTCACCACATGATTATGGCCCGGCAGTTTATGCACAGAAATGGTTTGACAAAGATTTTACAGAACAGACTTTGTTAGATGATTACTGGAGAGATGCATGGGCATATTTAGTAGAAGAAAATAAGGCACCACTTCTCATGGGAGAGTGGGGTGGATATATGGATAAAGGCAAGAATGAGAAATGGCTGAACCTTCTTGCTGATTATATGAATAAGAAAAATATCAGCCATACTTTCTGGTGTTTGAATGCCAATTCCGGAGATACCGGAGGTTTGTGGGACAATACCTACAGCAACTGGGATGAAGAGAAGTACGCTCTTGTTGAGAAGACACTCTGGAAAGACCAAAATGGCAGGTTTGTAGGACTTGATCATCAGAAAGCATTAGGTAATAACGGTATTACTATAGAGGAATTCTATCATAATACATCAAATCCTGTTCCTGTTGCGGTTACAGGAGTTACAACGGATCAGACAGAGATAAGTCTGGCAGCAGGGGATTCAAAGTTGGTACAGGCTACCATTACTCCTGCCAACGCTTCGAATAAGAAGATCAACTGGACAAGCTCAGATCCTAAAGTAGCGACAGTAAGTGAAACTGGAATTGTAACAGGTAAGACAAAGGGTACAGCAGTGATTACTGCAATGACCGAAGATGGAAAATTTGAGGCAAAATGTATCGTAAATGTTACTGCACAGTTAGTAACAGAACCTACAACAAGCCAGGAACCGTCTTCGAACGAGGTAACAACACCGGCAGGTGAGACGGATACCACAGGCAGTCAGCCTGATACGGTAGTTCCGGTTACCCGAATTCTTCTAGATGAGAATTTCAGATTAGAAGAAGGAAAAAGTGGAGTTTTAAAAGCCACAATTGTACCTGAACAGGCAACCAACAAAGTTTTAGTATGGAAGACCAATCATCCGGATGTGGTAAAGGTTGAAAATGGAACAGTAACTGCATTAAAAGCAGGGACTGCCATTGTTACGGTGACGAATCCTTCGTCAAATGTAACAGCAAGTTGTACGGTAAGTGTAACCCCGCGGGAGACACAGACAGAACCGATAGCAACGACGAGGCAGGAGCAGCAGACATCAGGCGATACAACAGCACAGGCAGATAAGAGTTCCGTTGATACAGTACAGACAAAGGATGAGAATCAGAAGGTTGTAAGCACGAGAAAGGGAAAGAAGCCATCAAAAGTAACAGGCTTAAAGGCAAAACGCATTTCGGGCAGACATGCCACACTGGTATGGAAAAAGCAGAAAGGTGTCAGCGGCTATAAGATTTACCTGTATCATGCGAAGACCAGAAGATTCACATACTTCAAAACAACAAAGAAGAACAGCTTATATATAAAGAAGCTAAAAAAGAAGACTTGCTATAAAGTGAAAGTCAGGGCATACAAAAAAATATCCCGGATAACTTTAACAGGAGCATGTTCGAAGAAATTAGCTTTCAAAATAAAATAAGCATTCTTCGGCATTCATTTGTGAAAGGGAGAATTTCTTCCTTCTTATAAACAAGTGAATGAATTGACAGCTAAGATGAGACAAAATGTGACAGCAGGAGGGACAGAAGCCGGTAAGGCAATGACAGCATGACGAGACAGAAGTGGGAGAAAGGGAAAGAGTGAGTTCCCTTGGAAAAAGAAATCATATTTTATAGGAGGAAAAAGGAATGCATAGTTGTAAAAAACGTGCTCTTACGGTGATGACAGCCTTTTCGCTGATTGCATCGAATATTTCACCTAACTGGTTTAGCGGTAAAGTGGAAGCTGATGCAGCAGAGACAACAAAGGTTCAGACAACGGCAAATGCCAGTGCGACAGCATCATCGTCGGATTTCGTTACGAGCAGTGACGGAAAGTTCTGGTTGAATGGTGGCGAGTACTACTATGGTGGTGCGAACTGTTATTATTTAACATTCAAATCAGAAGAAGATACTGCGGCCCTTATGGAAGGTGCAGAAGATATGGGAATTTCTGTTATCCGTACATGGGCGCACCTGGATTGTGGAACCAAACAGGCAGATGGTTCATTCCAGGAAAATGCAGATGGAACAGGTGAAAAAGATGGAACTTATTATCAGTATTGGGATCCAGATTTAAATAAACCTGTTATTAATGAAGGAGCAAATGGACTTCAGGTTTTGGATAAGGTAATTGCTCAGGCACAGAAGCATAATGTCAAATTAATTCTTACATTTACAAACCAGTGGGAAGCATTTGGTGGTATGACTCAGTATGCAAAATGGGCAGGTTATGCCAATGCCAATGCAAATGACAGTACTCAGGGAGAAAAAAATGCACATGATCAGTTCTATAGAAATGAAAAGTGCAAAGAATGGTACAAAGAATATGTAAGTGCATTATTAAATCGTACAAACACAGTAACCGGTGTGAAGTACAAAGATGACCCAACGATTTTCTCATGGGAATTAGCAAATGAACCAAGAGCAAAATCAGATGAAAAATGTAAAGATGACGTTCTTTACAACTGGGTTAAGGAAATGTCAGCTTATGTAAAATCAATTGATAAAAATCACATGGTATCAGTTGGTGATGAAGGATTCTTTAATTATAATGATAAGAATGATGAATTCTATCAGGAAAATCCAGAAGCTGATCCAAGCTGCTTTATCTGGCATGGTGGTGAAGGTTGTGATTACGAAAAGATGTTGTCTCTTGACACAATTGATTTCGGTACACCTCACTTATACATTGGAGACTGGAATTTAAAGGATTCAAAACAAGTAGACTTATGGATTAAGCAACATGCAAAGGTTGCAAAGGAATTAAAGAAACCAGTTATTCTTGAAGAGTTTGGATGGGCAGGTTCGAAAGAGAGCCAGGTTTATCCGGACATGCTAGAATATTATGAGAATATTTACAAGCAATGTGAAGATAACGATTATGCCGGAACAAACGTATGGATGTTAGCATCATATGTTAAGACAGGTGGAAATGGCGGACCATACCACAACTATGATGGTTATAATGTATATGCGAATACATTAGATGACATTCAGGCGAGATCGGCAAAAGAAGGATGGCAGGTAGAAGAGGATGTCGTTACAAGAGATCCAATTCGTCAGATTGTTATGGATCACTGTAAGAGACAGGCTGCAAAGGGAGATAACAACTCAGTAAATCCTTCTTCTGCAACATTTGATCTTTCAAAAGATACATCTGTAGATGCAACCATAGCATATCAGACAGGATCAACTTTAAGCAGTGTTTCTTATAATGGAACTGCCTTAAAAGAAGGAACTGATTATACATTAACAGGAACAAAGATTACTTTTGCAGAATCATTTTTAAAGACTTTAGAAGAAGGTCAGAACTATATTGATTTCACATTCTCAAAAGGAAAGAATCCACAGCTTGTTATTAATGTAATCGATTCAAGTATTACAGGTGCAGAGGCATCAAAGACAGAATATACCTACGATAAGAATGTAAAATGTGCACAGAATATCGTAATTCCAGTAACCATTAATGATGGTGGAAAGTTAAAATCTGTAAAACTTCGTGGAACAGGTTCTGAAAGAACAGAGTTAAAAGAAGGAACAGATTATACTTATTCTGAAAATGGTAAGACAGCAACTGTAACATTAAAAACAGGATATTTATCAAAATTAGATCAGGCTTCTGCAGTATTTGAACTTGATTATACAAAGGGTACAGATCCTGTTATTACTGTAACAATCAAAGATACAACAGGACAAGATGTTGTAGATGACTTTGAAAATTACAAGGATGATGCAGCAGTTAATGCAGCATGGTCAAGAAATACAAATGGTGGACAGGTTTCAGCATCCATCGTTTCAGATGTAACATCTAGCAAAGCAATGAAATATTCTTATTCAACAAGTAATTATGCAGGACTTACAAAGAGCTTAAGTGGTAAGGATTTAACAGGCTTTGATGGAATTGAATTCTGGTATCAGCCAGATGGATCTGGAAATAAATTAACAATTCAGGTCTGTGATTCAAGCAAAAATTATTGGGAATCTTATATTACATTAGATGGAACAGAACCACAGAAGGTAAGACTTCCATACAGCCAGTTCAAAGTAAAAGAAGGCTATGGAAATGCATCTGCAACAATGGGTTCTTCTCCATTTACAGAATTCTCAATTTATGTTGACAAGACAGGCACTAAAGAAAGCGGTGACTTATACTTTGATGATATTCAGGGATATAAGGAAATCGATGAACCTGTTACAACAGAACCAGCTTCTGAAACAGAATCAGCAACAGAAACAACAACAGCAGAACCTGTGACAGAAGAAACAACAGCAGAGCCTGCAACAGAGACAACAACAGAAGAGACAACAGAAGCACCTACAACTGTTCTTAGTGGAAAGATTATTTCTACATTCGACAAGGATCAGGAAGGATGGAAAGGTGCAAAGGGTAATAACTATGGACATGGTTCGAAAGAAGTATCTGATGCAGAACCAGAAGTAGAATATAATGAAGTAAGACAGGCATTACGTGTTGGATTAAATTATGTAGCAAATGCATTACAGGAAGCTAGTGAAGCCAGAATCGTAAAAGAATTTGCACAGGCATTTAGTTTAGCAGGAAGTAAGTATGTTGGATATGAAATTACATATCCAGAAGAACTTGATGGTAAGTTCTCATCAAAGATTGTAGGTAAGGTAAAGACAGACGAAGAAGAAACAACAACAGAGGAACCAACCACAATCGCAGAACCTACAACAGCAGAACCTGCAACAGAGACAACAACAGAAGAGACAACAACAGAAGAGGCAACAACAGAAGAGGCAACAACAGAAGAGACAACAACAGAAGAGACAACAACAGAAGAGACAACAACAGAAGCACCAACAACAGAAGAGACAACAACAAGTGGAAACACTGGAAGTGGTTTACATGTAAGTGGTTCAAAACTTTACACAGCAAATGGTACAGAAGTTGTAATGCGTGGTGCAAATGT
>CAKRHW010000015.1 GCA_934339365.1 uncultured Lachnospiraceae bacterium
TTTGCTGAAAAACCATCACCAGAGCAGCCAACAGAGGAAGTAACAACAGTAGCACCAACAACAGAAGCACCAACAACTGTAGCTCCAACGACAGAAGCTCCTACAACAACAGAAGCACCTACAACAACCGTTGAAGCAACAACAGAAGATGTAACAAAAGAAACAACAACAGAAGAAGTAACAACAGTAGCACCTACAGAAGAAACAACAACAGGTACAAAGGGTGAAAAAGTTGTATACGAAGAAAATGCAATTATTACAAATAAAGTGAAAAATGCAGATGGTTCAATTACAGCACTTGTATATGCACCATTGAATGGAACAAATGAAAAGATTGATTCCTTAGTATTAAGCTTTATTGGTAATAAGACAGACTTTAAGGGAGATGTATTTGTCGATAATGTAAGATTATTTGATGAAATCCCAACAGAGCCAACAACAGAACCAGCAACAACAGAACCAGCAACAACAGAACCAGCAACAGGTGAGACAACAGAACCTGTAACAGGTGAAACAACAACACCAGGAGCAGGTGAAACAACAACACCAGCAACAGGTGAGACAACAACACCAGCAACAGGTGAAACAACAACACCAGGAGCAGGTGAGACAACAGAACCAGCAACAGGTGAAACAACAACACCAGGAGCAGGTGAGACAACAACACCAGCAACAGGTGAAACAACAACACCAGGAGCAAGTGAGACAACAACACCAGCAACAGGTGAGACAACAATACCGGCAACAGGTGAGACAACAACACCAGCAACAGGTGAGACAACAATACCGGCAACAGGTGAGACAACGACACCAGGAGCTACACAGCCAACAACTTCACCAGTAGAAGTTATACCGGTTGAAAAAGTAGAATTGCCAGAAGGACCTATCGTTCTTAAGAAAGGCATCAGCATCTTCTTAGAAGCAAAGGTTACTCCACAGAATGCTACAGATGCAGAATTAACTTATTCATCAAGCAATCCAGATGTTGCATTAGTAGATTCAAACGGACAGGTAGTAGGAATTGGTGTAGGTCAAGCTGTTATTACTGTAACAACAAAGAACGGAAAGACAGCATCTGTGACAGTAAATGTAACAGATAATGCAACTGAAGTTCCAGTTACAGGTGTTGAAATTATTGGTTCATCTAATATTTCAATGATTGAAGGAGATGAGCATCAGTTAACAGCAAAAGTAACACCGGAAAATGCAACAGATAAGAAGATTACATGGTCTTCTACTGACAGCACAGTTGCAACAGTAGATGAAAATGGTTTGGTAAAGGCCATTGGAACTGGAACAACAACAATTGCAGCAGTTGTAAATGGAATTAAGGCAACTGTAAAAGTTACAGTTAGCAAGAAACCAGTAGTTGAGATTCCGGTAACATCTATCACTTTAGCAACAACATTGATTGAAATGACAGTTGGAGAAAAGACAACTGTTAAGTACAGCATTTTACCAGAAAATGCAACAAATACAGAGACAACATGGACATCTTTAGCACCAGAGATTGCAACAGTAGATGCAAAGACAGGTGAGATTACTGCAGTTGCAGAAGGAACAGCAGTCATCAGAGTTCAGGTTGGAGTAAAATCAGCAGAAGTTGCTGTATCTGTTAAGAAGAAAGCAGCAGATTTTGTACCAGTAACTGGTGTACAGATTAATAAGACAGAATACACATTGAAGGAAAAGGAAACACTTCAGTTATCAGCAATTATTACACCAAGCAATGCAACAGACAAGACATTAACATGGAAGTCTAATAACCCAGGTGTTGCAACAGTAGATGAAAAGACCGGAATGGTAACAGCAGTTGCAGAAGGAACAGCATTTATTACTGTAGCATCATCAAATGGTAAGACAGCAATGTGTGCAATTAATGTTGAAAAAGTAAAGATACCAGAACCTTCAACAGATGAGACAACAACACCAGGAGCGGGTGAAACAACAACACCAGGAGCAGGAGAGACAACAACACCAGGAGCAGGTGAAACAACAACACCAGCAACAGGTGAAACAACAACACCAGCAACAGGTGAAACAACAACACCAGCAACAGGAGAGACAACAACACCAGGAGCAGGTGAAACAACAACACCAGGAGCAGGTGAAACAACAACACCAGGAGCAGGTGAGACAACAACACCAGGAGCAGGAGAGACAACAACACCAGCAACAGGAGAGACAACAACACCAGCAACAAGTGAGACAACAACATCAGCAACAGGTGAAACAACAACACCGGCAGGAACACAGCCAACAACAGCACAGCCAACAACACCAGGAGCAGGAACACAGCCAACAGCACCAGTTGTTCCGGCAACAGGAATCAGAGTGAACAGAACAACAGCAAATGTTGTCGTTGGAAAGACAAAGAAGGTAACAGTAACAATTACACCTTCTAATGTAACAGATAACAAGGTAACATTTATCAGTGCAAATACTAAGGTTGCAACAGTAGATGCAAAGGGTAACATCAGAGGTAAGAAACCAGGTAAGACAGTTGTTACAGCAATGACATCAAATGGAAAGATTGTAAAAGTAAAAGTTACAGTTCGTCCAGCTATGATTAAGGGTGTTAAGGCTAAGAACGTGAAGTCTACAAGTGTAAAACTTACATGGAAGAAACAGAAGAATGTTACAGGATACATGATTTACACAAACGTAGGAAAGTCAAAGAAATATAAGTACTACGGAACAACTAAGAAGACAAACATTGTAATCAAGGGTCTTAAGAAGAATACTTCATACAGATTCAAGGTTAGAGCATATAAGACAGTTTCTGGATCAAAGATTACAGGAGCATGTTCAAATGCTGCAAAGGCTAAAACAAAAAGATAAAAAATAGCAAAACAATGATTTGTTAGAAAGAAAACTGTTGGTAGGGGGAAGAGAATTCAGAACTCTTCCTTCTGCTGATGGTTTTTTTTATACATTTATTAAGAGGAGGAGAACATGAGACAAAACAGGAAAAGACGGACACTTGCAGTAGTGACCGCAGTTACTATGATGGTTTCAAGCATCATGCCAATGACATCTTTTGCTGCACAGGACTCTGCTGATGACAGTCAGAAAACAGTCCAGACAACAGCAACAAAAGACGCATCTGAATTTGTTTCAACAAATGGAACCAAATTCTGGTACCAGGGTGGAGAGTTTTATTACTGTGGTACAAATAATTACTACATCAATTTCAAATCAAAAAAAGATGTAGAAAAAGTATTTGAAGGCGCAGAGGAAATGGGAATCACTGTGCTGCGTACCTGGGGACATCTAGATGCAGGTACCATTCAGAAAGGCCAGACAAATAATGGAAAGCAAGTCTTTACAGACAGTGCAGACGGATCCGGAGAAAAAGATGGTGTCTATTATCAATATTGGGATCCGGATTTGAATAAGCCAGTGGTAAATGAAACAGAAACAGGAATTCAGCATCTAGATTATGTAATTGCACAGGCAAAAAAACACAATGTAAAGTTAATCATCACATTTACAAACAACTGGAAGGATTTTGGTGGACAGGAACAATATGTAAAGTGGGCAGGATTAACGAAAAAAGATGATTTTTATACCGATGAAACAATCAAAGGATGGTATAAGGATTATGTAAAAACATTATTAAACCATGAAAATGTTTTTACGGGTGAAAAGTACAAAGATGATCCAACTATTTTTGCATGGGAGCTTTGTAATGAACCAAGATGTGATACAGATTCTTATTGTAAAAATGATATTCTGTATAACTGGGAAAAAGAAATGTCAGCTTATGTAAAGAGTATTGATTCCAATCATATGGTTGCGTCCGGAGATGAAGGATTTTTTAATTATGAATATAATTCTTCTGACGTACCAGAAGGAGCAGATGCCAATGGATATATCTGGCATGGAAGCAACGGAGTTGATTATGACAAATTAATTACGATTCCGGATATTGATTTTGGAACACCACATCTTTATATCAAGGACTGGAACATGGGTGGAAATGGTGGAGATGTTGGCGTAGAAAGTGATGTAGATGCATGGGTACGTCATCATGCAACTGTTACACACAACAACGACAAACCAATCATCTTAGAGGAATTTGGTTATAACAAAGAAAAAGAAGGTGTTACTTTCCCTACCATTGATGGGTTCTTTACCTGGATGTATGGAGAGACAGACAAGTATGATTACGGCGGAACAAACTTCTGGATGTTAGCAGATCTTGTAGAAGGTGACGGACAGGAGACCAATGTTCCATATAAGAACTATGATGGATTTAATATTTATAGTTGTACTTTAGAAGATTTAGCAGCAGCCGGAGTTACCAGTGAAGAAAAAATTAAAATGGTAGAAGAAAGACTTCCGGCCAATGCAATCATTAAAGAACAATGTGAAAAGATGGCTGCAAAGGTAGATAACAATGGAATATCACCAGCTAGCATTACAACAGATCTTGCAAAGCCAACTGCCCAGGATGTAAATGTCAAGTTACAGACAGGTGCAAAGCTTCAGCAGATTACTATGAATGGAAAACCACTTACAACAAGTGATTATACAGTAACAGATAATAAGGTAACCTTTAGTTCTGTATTTTTATCAGGCTTAGAAGACGGATATCATTATGTAACATTTGAATTTTCTCAGGGAAAGAATCTTGAATTAGAAATTAATGTTACAGATTCCAGAGTAAAAAATGCAGAAGTTAGTGGAGTAAGTGCAGATTTCTTTGACAAGAATCCAAACGTAGCGAAAAACTTAAAAATTGCGGTAAAGGTAAACGATGGCGGGAAGTTAAAAGGAGTAAAACTTCGTGGAGAAGGTTCGAATCGTACAGATTTGAAAGAAGGAACGGAGTACACTTACACAGAAGAAAATGGCCAGGGTATTGTAACAATTCTTGCAAATTATTTAGTAAAATTAGCAGGAGACTCAGCTACATTTGAGTTAGACTACACAAAGGGAACAGATCCTTGCAAGACAATCCGTTTAAAGAACACAACAGGTTTAGATATCGTAGATGATTTTGAAAGCTATGCGGATTCTGATGCATTAAATGAAAAATGGCAGAAGGATAATTACGGTTCTCACGCAGTAGGTGAGTTAGTAACCGATGTAACAGATTCGAAAGCCATGAAGTATGATTATGAACTTGGAAATTACTGTGGATTATCTAAGACACTTGACAGTGTAGAAGCAGAATCTTTTGAAGGAGTTCAGTTCTACTACAAGCCAGATAACAGTGCACAGGATCTGATTATTCAGATTAAGGACAGTGCAAAGAATGTCTGGGAAGCACATATGACAATCACAGGAACAGAAGGAAAGGTTGTTAAGATTCCATTTTCAGAATTTAAGGGAAAAGAAGGAAATTACACAGAAGGCGATTCCATTGCAAAATCTGTTATGAAATCATTTGCAATTTATGTAAATAAAGTAGAGAATTTCAATGGAAAAGGATCGTTATATTTTGATGATATTAAATTCTACGCATCAGATTCTGATTATATACCTGGTCCAGATATTCCAGAGACGACAACAGTAGCAGAGACAACAGTGGAAGCAACAACAGCGGAAGAGACAACAGTAGCAGAAACAACAGCGGAAGCAACAACAGAAGAAGAGACAACAGCAGCAGCAACAACAGCAGCAGAAACAACAACAGAAGAGACAACAAAGGCAACAGAAGAAACAACACCAGCAACAGAGAAACCAACAAAGGAAAATCCAACATCTGCGACAGAGGATGAAATTCCAACAGCAGAAGATGTAGAAATCATTGATTCATTTGCAACACATTCAGAAAATATGGAAGGTGTTAATGGATGGACCGGTGTCAGAGGATTTAGTTACAGTAATGGCGGAAGCGATAGTAATGCATCTGTTAGTGTAGACTACAGTACAGATAAGAAAGCACTAGAAGTAGCATTAGATTATTCTGCTAATGCAGCACAGAGCTGGAGTGAAGCCAGAATTGGAAAAACATATGGAACAGACCTTAAGGTTTCTAAGAAATATTTAGGTTATACCATCACATATCCTGCAGCATTAGACGGATGTTATAAAACAAAGATTGCTTTAATGAATGCAGAAGGTGATTCAGAAAAAGATGTATTTACACAGGAAGGTAAGATTTACGAGAAGTGTAAGATCTACAATAAAGCAACCGGAATGTATACAGTACTTGCTTATGTACCTTTAAAAGAGGCAGTTACATTTAACAGAATGTATATTAGTCTGGTAGGAAGCAATACAGATTTTAAGGGAGACATTTATATCAAAGACATTCGTGCATTTGATGAAATGCCGGTATATGTTCCACCAACAGAGGGATTAATTTATCTGCTTGACGATTTCAGCAAATGTGATCCAAATAAAGTACAGCAGGGTTATATCAATAACTGGAAACCATTACAGGGATGGCAGTATAGTGCCGGTAAAACAGGAAGTAATGGACAGGAACCAACAGTTATCAAGTATGACAAGCAGAGACAGGCATTAGAGGTACAGCTTGACTATACAAAGGATTCCGATAAGAGCTGGAGTGAAGCAAAGATTAATACCTGGATGGATCAGGGAAAAGAACTTGATATCAGCCAGACCAATCAGTTACGTTTTGACGTTACTTATCCAAAGGAATTCGATGGATTTGGTGTTAAAATTTTTGCAAATAACTATCAGGTAAATAATGGAGCAGCTTTAATTGAAGCAGAAGCATCTATTAAAGACAAAGATAAAGTAGATAATGGTGATGGAACAATTACAGCAACAGTAAAAGTTGGATATATGAAGGGAATTACAACACCATTAAATTCTATTTGTATTGGATTTGTAGGAAAGTATTCAGATTTTAAGGGTTCTATTTATGTAGATAATGCAGAAATCTGGGCAGTTAATGTAGGAGTAGATCTTCCTGCAACAAGCGGAAAAGTTACAAGTGTTGATACAAGTAAGATGCCAGAGTCTGTTCAGATGGCAGATGGAGATATTACAAAAGAGGCAGCAGCAGCTTATGCTTATTTAAAGGGTGTTGTAAATGATGGTAAAGTCTTATTTGGACACCAGAATGACAACAGCAGAACAGTTGCAGGCGGTCAGTCAGATACAAAGGATATCACAGGTTCATTTAGTGGTGTGGTTGCATACGATTCTTTAGCAATTACCGGTTCAGAACTTGGAGTAACAACAGCAGAAGGTCTGGCAAAGACTGTAGCATCTTCGAAAGAAGCAGCTGCAGCAGGATCAATTATTTCTATTTCGACACATATGCCAAACTTTGTCACAATGAAAAAAGAAGGCTCAAGTGATTTCTCAAAATATGGATTTGAGTCAAGCAAAGATTTAACAGGAGATTGTGCAGCAAATATTCTTCCTGGGAAACCATGCAACGATCTCTACAATAAATATCTTGATATTATTGTAGATTATGCAAAAGCAATGGAAGGAACACCAATCATCTTCAGACCATTACATGAGAACAATGGTGGATGGTTCTGGTGGGGAAGCAGTTGTACAGCAGAAACATACAAAGCATTATACCGTTACACTGTAGATTATTTACAGAGTAAAGGGGTACATAACTTTATTTATGAGTATTCTCCAAATGGACCAATCATGACAGAAGAGCAGTTCCTGTCAAGATATCCGGGAGATGAATATGTTGATGTATTAGCATTTGATTATTATGATGATTACAATGAAGGTGCAACAACATTAAATGAATCATTCTTTAAGAACTTAGATACAAGCTGTAAGGTAATTAAAAATCTTGCAGACAAGAAGGGAAAAGTTGCTGTAATTGCAGAAGCAGGTGTGCGTGTAACAAAGGCATCTGGAGACAGCAATGGTTTATTAGAGGAAGATAACCCAATTAAGGGACTTGACTGGTACAACAAAGTAAATAACGTGGCAGCAGAAAATGGAATGGCTTATTTCTTATTATGGGCCAACTTTAGTAACCAGAACTTCTATGTTCCATATTTAGTGGATAAGGGTAAATGTCAGGAATTAGGACCGGATTTCGTGAAGTTCTATGATAATGACACTTCTGTATTTGCAGATGGAACAAATTATAAGGAAGCATTAGAAAAAGAAGTAAAGGCAACAAGTTATAGTGGGGTTTGCGGATATATGGTTGATCCTGTAAACTTCCAGGAAATTACAGAACCTACGACATTCCTTGCAAGTGCAAAGAATGCACAGAAGGTAGAATATAAGATTTACAGAGATAGCAATGATACAGATCCTGTTATTGTAGAAGCAAAGAAAAATACATCATCAGGAATGTATGAAGCTCAGATTACAGCAGATGTCTTAGAAAAGATTGGCAAGGTAGAAATTGCAAATGTTGCATTAGTAGGAGATGATACGCAGATTGCTCTTGCAAAATATGTAAGCTTTGGAACAAAGAAGGCAGTTGCACCAGCAGGAACCATTGACAATTTTGATTATTACTATGGTGATGCTGAATATTTAGAGAGCAAATATTGTGGTTCAAACTCTTCTGGTGGATGTAGCAGTAGTCTTGCATTAAGCAAGAAAGGTGCAAAAGATGGCACATATGCAGGAAAATTCAGTTATTCACTTGCACACACAGGAAGCGAAAGCTGGACTGGTGTGGGAAGAGCATTAGAAGTAACAGATTATTCAAAAGACAGTGAAGGAAATGCAACAAATGCCATTTCTATGTGGGTAGTTCCAGATGGAGAGGGACAGAAATTTGTATTCCAGGTTGTATCAAATGGATTTGAATTCGAAGCATTTTTAACTGATTTCATGAAAGGAACAGAGCCACAGTATGTGACAATTCCGTTCTCAGCATTAAAACCAAAAGTAACTGGAAAAGTATTTGATCCAGGCAACATTACACAGATGTATTTCTACTGTAATTCGATTTATGGAAGTGATCCATATAATGTAGAATCAGCGATTTATTTAGATAAGATTAAAGCAATTAAGGCAGATGCTACAAAGATTGCAAATGTTCCATTAGGAGGATATGTTTTATCTGATACACAGCTTGATGGTGAAAAGGATGAGGACAGACCAGAAGTAAAGGTAACAGGAGTTCAGATTGTAGCAGATCAGACAAGTATTTCAGCAGGAGACTCTGTAAGACTGTATGCTAAGATTACACCGGAAGATGCAAGTAATGATGCAGTCAGCTGGATTAGTTCAGACGAATCAGTTGCAACTGTTAATGAAAAAGGTGTAGTAACTGGTGTAAGCGAAGGAACTGCTCAGATTACGGTTATCACAAAAGATGGTGGATGTACAGATACGATAGAGATTATCGTAACAAAAGAAACCGAAGCACCAACAACAGAAACACCGACAACGGAGCAGCCAACAACAGGAGTACAGCCAACAACAGGAGTACAGCCGACAACAGGAGTACAGCCAACAACAGGAGTACAGCCAACAACAGGAGTACAGTCGACAACAGAAGTACAGCCAACAACAGAAGTAGAACCAACAACGGAAGTACAGCCAACAACAGAAGTAGAACCAACAACAGGGGAACCAGAGGTACCAACAGCAACAGAGCAGCCAACAACAGGGGAACCTGAAGTACCGACAACAGGAAGCCAGCCGACAACAGGAGTACAGCCAACAACAGGAAGCCAGCCGACAACAGGAAGCCAGCCAACGACAGGAGTACAGCCAACGACGGGAGTGCAGCCAACAACAGGAGTACAGCCAACGACAGGAGTACAGCAGACGACAGGAAGTCAGCCAACAACAGGAGTACAGCCGACGACAGGAAGCCAGCCAACAACAGGAGTACAGCCAACGACAGGAAGCCAGCCAACAACAGGAAGTCAGCCAACAACTGGAGTAGAATCAACGACAGGTGAGCCGGAAGTACCAACAACAGGTGAGCAGCCAACAACAGGGGAACCAGAGGTACCAACAGCAACGGAACAGCCAACAACAGAACAGCCAACAACCGAACAACCTGCAACAACACAGCCTGTGACAACCGCACAGCCTGCAACCAGAGCACAGGAAACAACACCAAATGCAGGTGCATCACAGCCGAATGTAGATGCTACAGGTATTAGAGCAAACAGAACAACAGCAAACATTATTGTAGGTAAGAAAAAAGCTGTAAAAGCAAGTGTTGAGCCTGCAAATGCAACAAATAAGACGATTGTATTCTTAAGTTCTGACAGCAATATTGTTACGGTGGATGCAAATGGTGTTATGACAGGTAAGAAACCTGGAAAAGCTGTTGTAACAATTTGTACAACGAACGGCAAGAGTGCAATAGTTAAGGTAACTGTCAGACCTGCACAGGTAAAAGGTTTGAAGAAAAAGAGCGTAAAAGCAACAAGTGTAAAGTTAACATGGAAGAAGCAGAAAAATGTAACAGGTTATATTATTTACAGAAATGTAGGAACATCAAAGAAATATAAATATTACAAGACAACGAAGAAAACTTCTATGATTGTGAAGAAGTTAAAGAAAAATACTTCTTATCGATTCAAAGTAAGAGCTTATAAGAGTGCTTCAGGAAAAATAACAGGTGCTTGTTCAGACGCAGTAAAAGTAAAAACTAAGAGAAAATAATATCTTTTTAGGTTAGAAAGTGCTATGCATAAGCAGATTTTTATCTGCTTGTGTCATAGCATTTTTTTTCGTCTTTAGAGGAAGTTCCACTATTTTGTGAAAAGACTAGACAAAATGAATCAAACTATATATAATGTGAGTACATTGAAAACGGGAATTAATAAATGAGTTCCTGTTTGAAAGGAAGGGAGATGGTGTGAATGAATGGTTGGAGTTAATGGTAGTAGCAATCCATTTGCTAGGGGCTATGTGTATGGATTATAAAAGGGGCAAGGTTTCGAATCATTTGATTATTAGTGGAATTATGTGTACATGCCTGATTCATTGGAATGTCTATGGATGGAAGGGACTTGGAATGTCACTGATTGGAATGACGATTCCATTGATTCTGTTTTATCCGCTATTTCAGATGAAAGTATTGGGTGGTGGAGATATTAAGCTTTTTGTCATGATTGCATGTCTTGGGAATCTGTCTTTTTTCTTTCGTGTTGTACTGGCAGCTTTTTTAGCAGGTGCAATCGGAAGTTTTGTGAAGATGGTAAGGAGACGGGAACTTTTTGCACGTATGAAGAATTTATATCGGAATGTGAATAGGATTTATATTATGGGGCTTACCCGTTATGAGAATTATGCACAGGATCAGCAGGCGAATGTCATTCCATTTGCAGGAGCAATCTTTTGTGGATATCTTGTGGTGATGATCCTGCAGATTTTGAAGACAGGTCAGGGGTGATAGGAATGAAGAGATTAGTTATATTTGATAAGAATGAAGAATACGCCAGAGAACTGGCAGAATATCTGAATGAGAGTGTAGGAAAGAAGAGTCATAGGGAACGTTTTTCCGTTCATTTATTTACAGAAGTTTCTGCACTGCTTGAATACTGCGGGAAGCAGCAGACAGATATTTTACTTTTATCTGAACCGGTTTCAGAAGAAGAACAAAAGCAGTTTGAGATGGTTCAGGCGAAGAAGAAATTATTTTTAACAGAAGTAAATTTAGAAGAAGAGGGGAAGGTGTATAAGTATCAGTCAGCTGAGAAGATTTTAAGAATTGTGACAGACACGAGAAGAGAAGAAAAAGAATTTTTAAAGAAAAAAGAAGAGAATCAGATTTACGGAGTGTATGCACCAACAGGCAGATGTGGGAAGACTTCTTTTGCATTAGCACTTGCAAAGCAATTGTCAGAACAAGATTCAGCGTTGTTTCTTTCCATGGACACATTTTCTGTTTTGAAGAAAGTATTACCGAATCAGACAGGAATGGATTTATCAGATTTGATGTATTTTGCCTTGCAGGGACGGGAAGAGATTTACCGTCAGTGTAAGAAATGTATCAATGAGATGGAAGGAATGCAGTATATCTTGCCGGCAAGTGGTGCGAATGTTTTCAGTGAATTAGATCAAAAACAGTGGGAGACGTTATTTATAAATCTGATAGATGCATCGAAGAACCAGTATCTTGTGATAGATTTTGGAACCGGAATAGAGAAAATCTGGGAGATGCTTTCTGTCTGTGACTGTATTTTAATGCCTTGTTTAGAAGATGAGGATGGAAAGGTAATGGAATTTGAAGAGTTTTTGCTGCAAAGCGGAAGGGAGGAATTATATGACAGGATTTTGAAGATTCATGTACCGAAGGAAAGCTGTTTGGGAATGGTTGAGCTAAGACAGATTTTCTGGGGCGAGTTAAAGAGTATGGCACAATATTATCTGACAGGAGAAGGGTGCAAAAGTAGAGCGTAAGTTTAGAAAAAGGGGCAAATGATGAAGTATGATTTTGAAGTATTGAGACAGAGGGTATTAGAACAGATTGATATGTCCACACAGATAGAGGATGCAGAGATCTATGAATTAATCGACCGGTTTGTACTAGAAGAAGGGAAAAAACAATATTTGTCAATTAGTGAGAAACGGAATTTAAGGAGAGATTTGTATTCATCTATTTGTGGACTAGACATTCTGCAGGGAATTCTAGACGATGACGAAGTGACAGAGATTATGGTGAATGGTATGCAGCCTATTTTTGTAGAAAAGGATGGGAAGCTTCAAGAGACGAAAAAGCAGTTTGGTTCTAAGGAAAGACTTGAGAATGTGATTCAACAGATTGTAGCAAAAGTGAACCGAAGAGTGAACGAGAGTACTCCCATTGTGGATGCAAGATTAGCAGATGGTTCTCGTGTGAATATTGTATTATCACCAATTGCATTAGACGGGCCGATTATTACCATCCGTAAATTTTCCAGAGAACCTGTCTCTATGGAAAAATTAATTTCATGGGGATCGATTACAAGAGAAGCAGCAGAATTTTTAGAAAATCTGGTAAAAAGGAGATATAACATTTTTATCAGTGGTGGAACTGGATCTGGAAAGACAACATTTTTAAATGCATTATCAAATTATGTTCCAAAGGATGAAAGAATTATTACAATTGAAGATTCGGCAGAATTACAGATTCAGGGAGTGAAGAATCTTGTGCGGTTAGAAAGCAGGGAGGCAAATACGGAAGGAGAAAATGCTGTATCGATGAAAGATTTAATTAAGTCGAGTCTTCGTATGAGGCCGTCAAGAATAATCGTTGGTGAAGTACGTGGTGAGGAGGCATTAGATATGCTTCAGGCAATGAATACCGGGCATGATGGATCTTTGTCTACCGGACATAGTAACAGTGCAAAAGATATGCTTACAAGATTAGAGACTATGGTTTTAATGGCTGTGGATATGCCAATCGAGGCAATTCGGAATCAAATTGCATCAGCACTAGATGTGATTGTACATTTAGGAAGAATGAGAGATAAAAGCAGAAAAGTATTAGAGATTACAGAGGTATGTGGAATGCAAAACGGGCAGATTTTATTAAATCCGTTATTTCGATATGTGGAAACAGAGAAAACTTCTGAGGATAAAAAATCAAATTTGAAACAGGAAGGAGGATTGATTCGGGTGAATGAACAAAAGAAAAATAAATAAAGGAGAATGGGGAACCATTTTGTATTCTCTGGGGATTTGTTTTGGACTTGGATATATCTTTTATAATCGGTTCTGGGTAGGACTTGTGTTATTGCCGCTTGGTATTTTCGTTTATAAGAGTAAAAAAGAACAGAGAAAAAAAGAGAGAAAATTGCGGTTACTAGAGGAATTTAAGAATTTTATCAATGCTTTATCTGGTGCATTGTCAGCAGGATATTCATTAGAAAATGCAACGATAGAAGGGTATAAGGAATTGCAGTATCTGTACGGGAAGGAGTGTGAACTTGGCGGGAAAATACGATACGTGATTCAACAGATTAAGTTAAATCAGTCTTTTTCAGAGGCAATGACAGAACTCGGAGAAGAGACAAAAGTGGAGGAAATTCGTTCCTTTGCGAGGATGATTGCTGAGACAAAGAAGTCTGGTGGCAATTTGAAAGAACTGATAAGAAGCTGTGCATTAGAAATTAGTGGGAAAATAGAAAATCGAAGAGAGATTGAAAAATTTTTAAATGGAAGAAGATATGAACAGCAGGTCATGAATCTGGTTCCATTGGGGATGATTCTGTACGTAAAAACGACCTCGTATGAGATGTTTGGAGTATTATATGAAACTCTGACAGGAATGATAGTCATGACAATTTGTTTCAGCATCTATATTGCAGCAGTATTGTTATCGAAAAAAATTATGCAGATTGAAGCGTAGAGAAATATGGGATTGAGGACTGTGTATGAAGATAGACGAAAGTTTAAAGATGTTATATGTAAAAGATGACGTGAAAGAAATAAAGCATCAATACTTGAAACAAAAAAAGAAAAAATGTTTGCTTATTTTGATTTGTGGACTGATTCTTAGCGGAATTTTATGGGGAAAAAGAGAGAGTAAGACAGAAGATCAGATGCACAGGGCAGAGTATGGAATGGCAGAAAAAGAAGAAAAAATATCTGTCAAAATAGAGAAGGGGAAGGAAGAGATCGACACTGTTTTAGAGGCAAAATTAGAAGCTGTGAAGTGGACAAAAGAAGAAATTCGACAGGAACTTTTAAAGAATAAAGAGAAAATTCAAAAGGAAATACTTGCTGAAAATAAAAGTGCAGATGAAATTACAGGCCCTTTGAATCTTATGAAAGAAATTGGTTCGTATGGTACAACGGTATATTGGGAACTTCCAGATAGTGAAAGAGTGGAAGCAGATGGAACAATTCATCAGAAAGGAATTCAGGATGGTGGAGAAATTGTAACATTGCTTGCACGTTTAAAATTGGAAAATGAAGAGGAAACAGTTGAAATTCCATTAAAAATTATGCCGGAAACATGGGAACAGAAATTTCAAAGAGATTTTGAAAGTGCACTAAATGAAGATCCCTATAACCTAGACGTTCGGCTGCCTAAAGAAGTAGATGGAATAAAAATTACAGCAGGTAAAAAGAGTGACCGTCGTTTTTTATATGTGATGTTTGTATCCATTTTGCTGAGTATAGGTTTTGCATATGTACAGGATCAGAAACTGATGCAGAAAGCAGAAGAGAGAAATCAGCAATTGCAGGAGGATTATGCAGATCTTGTGAGCACACTTCTGTTATATATGCAGGCAGGTTTAAGTGTAGAAAAAAGCATGGGCAGGATGATAGAAGAATATGAGAAAAGAAAAAGATTTCGTTATGCATATGAAGAAATTAAGCTTGTTTTAAATAAGATTCATCATGGAGTCGCTCAGGTAGAAGCATTTGCCCAATTAGGAAACCGTTGTAATTTAAAGAGTTATTTAAAATTGGCGAATCTCATGACACAGAGTTTGAGAAAAGGAAATCGGGAAATGGCAGATTTACTACATGAAGAGGTACTAAATGGAATGGAAGAGAAAAAAGCCTTTCTGCTAAAAAGAGGTGAAGAGGCTGCAACAAAAATGTTATTTCCAATGATGTTACTGTTAATTGTAGTAATGATGATTGTGATTATTCCGGCATTTTTAAGTATGCAGTTTTAAAAAGAAAGGGAAGGTGGAGCATATGAATTATTTAAAAGCGTTATGGAAGGAAGAAGACGCAATGGGCGTGGTTGAAGTAGTATTAATTATAATTGTATTAGTTGGACTGGCATTGATTTTTAAGAAACAGATTTCGGAGATCGCAAATTCACTGCTTCGAAAGGTAAAAAATGAGCTTAAGAAATTCTAAGAGAAAATGGATAGACAGAAGTGGGGATGGGAGTGTAACTATTTATCTGTTATTGATTTTCGTAGTTATTTTATCTCTAATTACAGCATTGATTGAAGGTGCAAGAGTAAAAGAAACAAAAGCGGAAGTAAGTGTGGCAGCAGGTATTACCAGGGAAAATATAGCAGCTTCTTATTGTCTGGAGTTATTTGAGGATTATGGAATTTTTTATTACCATGGAACAGAAATGGAGCTGCAGGAGACATTGCAAGAAAGTATGGAGAAAAATCTCATCTCGAATGGTATGTTTGGTGCAAGAGTAGAAACATTAGAATTACAGGAAATACAGAATGCTACAGAGGAAAATGGAGAAGATTTTCGAAAACAGGCCGTTACTTATATGAAGGAATCATTGCCAAAAGAATGGGTGAATGACTGGAAAAAAAGAAATCAGACGGTAAAGGAGGAGAAAACAGAAAGTTTTGAAGAAAAAGTAGAAAAACAAGAAGCATATGCACCAGAAAAAGAGTTAAAAAAAGTACAGAAGACAATTAAAAAAGTAATAAAAAAGAATAAAAAAAAGAGTCTGAAAAAATCACCAAAGAAATTCAAAGAGGTTATGGAGAAGGCAATTCAGGAGGCACTTCAGGCAATCACAGAATTTGAACAGGCGATAAATGGAAAGTTAGAAGGTGAATCTTATATTACCAGAGATAAAAAAATATTAGAAGATGCGTTAGAAGAGTGCAGACAGATTGAGGAAGAACAGAAAAAATTAAAATTAGATCAGAAAAGATATCGGATTGATCAGCTAGAATTGCCTCAAAAAGAGAAAAAGGAATCTGTGATTGATGATATGAAGAATCTGATAAAGGATGGGAAATTGTCATTAGTAATTCCAAAGGGAACTGTGATTTCAAAGAGAGAGGTCAAAACAGAACTTCCATCGCATGCATATCAAAAACGAAAAAAATCCATTTCATCAGAAGAAAAGGTCTTGTTTAGTGAATTTTGCAAACGGCATTTTGGAAATTATACGGCGGAGAAAGATACACATTTGAAATACGAATTAGAATATCTGATTGCAGGAAAAAAATCAGATAAAGATAATTTGTCAAAGGTTGTAGATCAGTTGATTTTATTAAGAGAAGCATGTAATTTAGCTGAGATTATAGCAGATGGAAAAAAAAGAATGGAATGTCAGGAGATGGCAATTGCAATTGCAGGCTGGACAGGGATTCCGGCAATGATTACTGTAACAAAAGGTCTTGTAATGGCAGCCTGGGCATTAGGAGAATCGATTGTAGATGTAAAAAATCTTTTGAAAGGGGGAAAAGTACCATTAAAAAAGGGAAGGGAAGACTGGCAGACACAGTTAAGTGGTCTTACAAAATTGAATGAAAAAAAAGAAAGTAAAAAAGGAAAAAAAGGATTCACATATCTAGATTATTTGCAGATACTTCTTTGCAAAGAAAATGTGGAACAGGTAACCATGCGGAGTATGGATTTGATTCAAATGGATTTAGAAAAACGATATCGTGTGAAATTCCGCTTTGAGCATTGCGTAAAAAATGGAAAATATATTTGTACCTATCAGTGCAAGAAGTTATTTTCACAAGATTTATTTCCGTATCACTTTAAACAACAATATGGATTTTGAGGAGGTGAAAAAGTATGCCTGGAACGATAAAACAACAAAATAAAAGACTAACCAAAAAGATCGAAATGACGCGGTCTACTCTCCAAGGACAACAGCTACATAAAAAACTTTTTTTGGTTAATATAAAAAAACAATTACATAAAAAACAACAAAATAAGAAAAGTAATAACTCAAAGGGAAATAGCCAGGCATACTTTTTTGCCTCCTCGAAAGGAAGCATGACGTTAGAGGCTGCAATCAGCATGGCAGCATTTTTATGGATTATTTTCATGGTTATGAATTTATTTCAGATTATAGCTGAGGTCAATAAGATACATGCAACGTATGACGAGGTAGTCAGGGAGACTGTAAAAAATCAGTATACCATATATCGGACAAAACAATTTCTGCAGAAGGAAGACAAGAAAGAAAAAAGTGAGTCCTCTCCTGTGAAAGAAGAAGTAGAAAATAGAATTACAGGAATTTATCTTCAGATGCAGCTGCAAAATGAGCTGGGAAAGGATTTTTTCGAACTGCCGGAAATAAAATATGGAAGTGGAGCAATCAGAGTAATGGTAGAAAAAGAATTGCCAAATCAAATTGAGACAACAATTCGCTATCAGGTAAAACTTCGGGGAACAGTCGGAGAAAAACTATCCATACCAATGGCAAGAAAGTCAGCTGTTTGTCTGTGGAAAGGAAAAAGTTTAAAAGAAAATCAGGATTCACAAAAGGTATATATGACAGAGGAAGGAACCGTATTTCATAATTCATTGCAATGCAGTTCTTTAAAATTAAGTATTAAAAGTATAGAAAAATCAGCAATTTCTTTTCAGAGAAATGAAAAAGGTGGAAAGTATTATCCATGCCGGTTCTGTTTAAAAGGAGATACGGCACAATATTACATCACAGAAGATGGGGACCGGTATCATGGAACATTATCATGCAGCAGATTGAAAAGAACCATCCGGACCTTGTTAAGGTCGCAGGTCAAAGGAATACCAGAATGTAAAAAATGTGGAAATATAGAATCATGAAAGAAAAGAGGGATGAATATGGGAATTGCAGCTGGATTATGTTATTTAGGAATATGTACAGTTACAGATATCCGCAGTAGAAAAATCTATGTATGGCCGACGGTAATAGGATTTGGAGCCGCTATATTATGGCTTTTTATTGTCAGTCATGAATTTGAGAATATGACATGGGCAACCATTATTGTCTGCTTATTAGGAGGAATTGCATATTTAACGAAAGAAGCAATTGGAGTGGGAGATGTGTGGATGTATGGAGTGATTTTTTTACTTGTAGGTGGAGAAAAAGGAATTATTATCATGCTTTTATCAGCATTTTTAGCTTCTGTTGTGGGGAGTCTGTTATTTCTTAGAAAAAGAATAAAACGAATTCCAATGGCACCTTTTATTTTAGCAGCTTATCTTTTGCAGGTGATTTTATGATAGAAGACAATCGCTTACGGAAAAATCAAAAAGGCAGCACAACCATGGAGGCTGCGATACTTATGCCAATGGTATTTATGATTCTGTGTTCGAGTATTTATTTCTGCATTTATTTATATGACATAACGACGATTCGAAGTGTGGTAAGAAATGAAATGAGTCAAGAGGAATGGAAGGCAGATCAGATACAAAGAAAAATACAAAAACAGACAATAAAAAAGAGAAAAATACAGATAAAATATAGCGAAAAACAGGAATGTTTAGAGGTAAAAGGAGAGGGATATTCTAGCAGATACGATGCAAAGAAAAGTAATATGCAGGGATATATCAGAAAAGTAAAAATAATAGCAGATGGAATAGAAGGGAAGTAGGAAGGATGGATGTTGTATTTAAACGGGATGGACAAAAAAGTTATATGATAGCCATACTTGAAAAACAAAGTATTTCAGAGGACGATTATCGATTGAAAATGTTACAGAATAATCAGATTCCGGGATTGTTAGATGTTACAGTTACTTTTGTAGATGATCATATAGAATTAGCATATGATATTACTTCAAAAAGTAGTTTAGATATTTACTGGATGAAGGGAAATGTAACGTATCAGCAGATTTGTGAACTGCATCAGGGGATGTTTCAAATGATGTGGAACATAAAAAAATATCTGTTAAAGTTAAATCATGTCGTATTAGAAAGCAGATTTATATTCTTAGATCATAAAACAAAAATGCCGTATTTTTGTTATATTCCAGATGAGACATATGATTTTTTTGATTCTTCAAAACATTTTTATAAAGAATTAATTGGAATTATAGATTATGGGGATGAACAGGGAGTAAAGCTGGCATACCAATTAGAAAAGTTAGCAGTTCAGGATGATTTTCATATGGATAAGATTCAGGAAGCAATGGGATGGAACCGGAATGAGGCAGAGGAAAAAAAGAAGTTAGAAGATTGTGTAGAAAAGCTAGAAAATAATCCATATGAAGAAGAATATGAAAGTCTGAAAATAAAAGAAGAGAGCTATGATTCGTATTTACAGGAGAAAAAGAACAGTGGAAAAAATCCATGGATTGAAGAAGAGAGTTTTGGAAAAATAAAAGAAACATTGCGGCAAAAATTGAATGAGATTTTTAAAATAAAAATAGGAAAGGAAAAGAAAGAGAAAGGAAGGCAAGAGGAAAAATCAGGAATACCGGAAATACAGGTCCGAAAAGAAGAACAGGAAAAGAAAATGGAGAAAAACTGTAAAACAGAAGTATTGCGAAAGGAAACAGAACAACTGGTGTTATTAAATATACATGCGAAGCAGAATATACAGATGGTAGTAGACCATCCGTTTCCGAAAATACTTGGAAGTGAGAGGCAGGAGTGTGATTTAGTCATAGAGGATGATTCTGCGGTAAGCAGAGTGCATGCAAAATTTTCCGAAAAAGAGCAGCAATATTATGTACAGGATCTGAATTCCACGAATGGGACAAAGTTAAATGAAGAAGAATTGCTGCCATATACGGAAACTAAGATTTGTGATGGAGATTTACTACAGATAGGGAAGAGTCTGTTTAAGGTGAGAATCGGCATGTTTTAGAGGAAATCAAAGCTTAGCGTTGCTTGACAAATATCTGAAAACCATATAAACTAAATTCAGTTAAGGAAAGAATAAAACCATTTCATGGGAAAGATAGAAAGGATTGTTTAGCAATGGAAAAGAAACCATATTATATTACAACAGCAATTGCTTACACATCTGGTAAGCCACATATTGGAAATACATACGAGATCGTTTTAGCTGACAGTATTGCCAGATATAAAAGATTTGAAGGATATGATGTCAGATTTCAGACAGGAACAGATGAACATGGACAAAAGATTGAGTTAAAGGCAGAAGAAAAAGGCGTAACACCAAAGGAATTCGTAGATGACGTAGCTGGAGAGATTAAAAGAATATGGGATCTTATGGATACATCCTATGATAAATTTATCCGAACAACAAATGAAGACCATGAAAAAATGGTACAGAAGATATTCAAGAAATTGTATGACAAGGGTGATATTTACAAAGGAGAATATGAAGGATTATATTGTACTCCATGTGAGTCATTCTTTACAGAGAGTCAGTTAGTAGATGGAAAATGTCCGGATTGTGGACGAGAAGTTCAGCCTGCCAAGGAAGAAGCATATTTCTTTAAAATGAGTAAGTATGCAGACCGTCTGATTGAATATATCAATACACATCCGGAATTTATTCAGCCGGAATCAAGAAAGAATGAAATGATGAATAACTTCCTGTTGAAGGGATTACAGGATTTATGTGTATCAAGAACCTCTTTTAACTGGGGAATTCCTGTTACATTTGATCCAAAACATGTCATATATGTATGGATTGATGCATTAACCAACTATATTACAGGATTAGGTTATGATGTAGATGGAAATTATGATCCAATGTTTGAAAAATACTGGCCTGCAGATTTACATCTGATTGGAAAAGATATTTTGAGATTCCATACGATTTACTGGCCAATTATGTTAATGGCATTAGATCTTCCACTTCCAAAACAGGTATTTGGACATCCATGGCTTTTACAGAATGATGGAAAGATGAGTAAGTCAAAGGGAAACGTTATTTACGCAGATGATATAGTAGATATGTTTGGAGTAGATGCCGTTCGTTATTTCCTGTTGCATGAGATGCCATTTGAAAATGACGGAGTGATTTCATGGGAGTTAATGGTAGAAAGAATTAATTCTGAATTAGCCAATACGCTAGGTAACCTTGTAAATCGTACTATTTCCATGACAAACAAATATTTTGATGGTGTTGTAGAGAATACCAATGTAGTGGATGCAGTGGATGAAGATCTTAAGAAGGTTACATTAGAGACAGTAGAAAAGGCAACAGAGAAGATGAATAAGATTCGTGTTGCAGATGCAATGACAGAGATTTTTGCATTATTTAAGAGATGCAATAAATATATTGATGAAACAGAGCCTTGGATTCTTGCAAAAGAAGATGCAACAAAACCAAGACTTGCCACAGTACTTTACAATTTAATAGAGAGCATTACAATTGGTGCAAGTCTTCTTCATGCATTTATGCCAGAGACAGCTCAAAAGATTGCAAAACAGTTAAATACAAGTCTTCGTAATTTAGATGAATTACAAGAATATGGTCAGTATCCATCAGGCAATAAGGTAACAGACCAGCCGGAAATCTTATTTGCAAGATTAAAGCTAGAAGAGGTAATGGAAGAAGTTGAAAAACTAAAAGCGAAAAATGCACCTGTAAAATATCCACAGGTTGAACCAAAAGAAGAGATTACAATTGATGACTTTGATAAGGTTCAGATTCGTGTTGGTGAAGTACTTCATTGCGAGAAGGTCAAGAAATCAAAGAAGTTATTAGTTTCACAGATTTGCGTAGGAGATGAAGTACGTCAGATTGTGTCAGGTATTTCACAGTATTATACACCAGAAGAGATGGTAGGTAAGAAAGTTGCTGTTATTACCAATCTTAAACCAGCAAAATTATGTGGAATTGAATCACAGGGAATGATTCTTGCAGCAGGAGACGACAAAGGAAATCTATCCGTTATGACAGTAGATAAAGATATCATTGCAGGATCAGAAATTTGTTAAAGATTCAAAGAGAAGTCTAGAAAGTGAATCAGGGAATGATTCACTTTCTAAGTTGCAAATCCACAGATGATAAACTAAAATAAAGGATAATCGTGGATGACAAATGACAAGGAGGCAGAATATGATATTTGATACTCATGCACATTATGATGATGAGATGTTTGATGAAGATAGAGAAACACTGTTAGATTCCATGGAAGCAAGAGGAATAGGGTATATCGTTAATGTTGGAACGAACATGGAGTCATGTCGTGAGACATTAGGAATGATTAAGCGCTTCCCATTTGTTTATGGAGCATTAGGTTTTCATCCTACAGAATTAGAAGATATTAAGGAAGAAGATTACCAGTGGTTAAAGAAGAATATTTTCACACCGAAGGTAGTGGCAGTAGGAGAAATTGGATTAGATTATTACTGGCAGAAGAATGAGGAGACGAAGAAGCAGCAAAAGGACTGGTTTGAGAAGCAATTAGAGCTTGCAAGAATTTCTGATTTGCCGGTATGTGTCCATAGCAGAGATGCTGCAAAGGATACTTTAGATATTATGAAAGCACAGGATGCAGGAAGCTTTGGAGGCGTGATTCATTGCTTTTCTTATGGCATTGATATGGCAAGAGAATATCTGAATATGGGATTATATTTAGGTGTTGGCGGAGTTGTTACGTTTAAGAATTCGAAGCTTATCAAAGAAGTGGTAGAATATGCACCAATTGAACAGTTAGTTCTTGAGACAGATTGCCCATATCTTACCCCGGAACCATATCGCGGAAGCAGGAATTCTTCTTTGTATCTTCCATATGTTGTTACAGCTATTGCGGAGATCAAAGGAATGGATCCGAATGATATTATTGAGATTACAAGACAGAATGCAAAGCAATTATTTGATTTGAATTAGAAAAGGGCTGACATTGTTCAGCCCTTTTGTTCACAACAGGATTGTGGGAGTGCAAAGCATGGAACAATCCGTTTCATTAAGCATTTAGTGTTTTGACACCTTAATGAATGTAGAAATAGGCAGGAAAGAATAGAAAGGAAATGTTGTACAAGAGTACAACAGCAGGAATAGAATGGCGATACTTGGAATACCACAGAATACAATAGATGTATTGCAAAAGTATAATTTTAATTTTCAAAAAAAGTTTGGTCAGAATTTTTTGATTGATACACACGTATTAGAGAAAATCGTGTCATCTGCCCAGATTAAGAAGGATGATATGGTTTTAGAGATTGGACCTGGAATTGGTACATTGACACAGTATCTATGTGAACAGGCACGAAAGGTAGTGGCAGTTGAGATTGATAAGAATCTGATTCCAATCCTGCAGGATACATTATCTGAATATTCGAATGTCCGCATCATACAGGAGGATATTTTGAAGGTCGATATTCGAAAGTTAGCAGAAGAGGAAAATGATGGACGACCGATCAAAGTAGTGGCAAATCTGCCATATTACATTACAACGCCTATTATTATGGGACTATTTGAGAGTCAGGTACCAATCGATTCTATTACGATTATGGTTCAAAAAGAGGTAGCACAGAGAATGCAGGTTGGACCGGGAACGAAAGAATATGGGGCATTATCTTTAGCGGTTCAGTATTATGCCAAGCCGGAGATTGTAGCAAATGTTCCTCCAAATTGTTTTATTCCAAGACCCAATGTTGGATCAGCAGTCATACGACTGACAAGACATACAGAGCCAAGAGTTGCAGTAACGGATGAAAAGCTTATGTTTCGTCTGATACGTGCATCCTTTAATCAGAGGCGAAAAACACTTCAGAATGGGATTAAGAATTCTTCTGAACTGCAATTTAGCAAGGAACAGGTGGCAGAGGCCTTAAAGAAAATGAATTTACCGGAAAACGTAAGAGGTGAAACTTTAACCTTGGAACAATTTGCAAAACTAAGTGATCTTTTGGCAGAAGAAAAGGAATAAATTTTTTCCACACAAATAAAATAATACAAATGAGAAAAACAGGGCTGTGAAGAAGTGAAAAATTGTCAAACTGATGCAAAGAAAAGAGTAAAAAATATTTCAACGGTAATAGAAAAAATTATGGCAGTTACACTTTTAACCATCTTTTATCTGGCTACAAGGAATATTAGTGAGTCTGCATCTAAGAATTTAGAACAGGAAAAAACAAAAACGATTGTGATTGATCCGGGACATGGAGGAATTGATGGTGGCAAACAGGCAGGCGATGGGACATTAGAAAAGGATATTAATCTCTCAATTAGTTTAAAACTAAAAGAAAAGCTTGAAAAAAAAGGAATTCATGTTGTTATGACCAGGGAAAAGGACTGTGGACTTTATGCTGAGACAGACCGGAACAAGAAAGTTGCAGACCTGCAGCAGAGATGTAAGATTATGAATGACAGTCATGCGGATTATGCAGTTAGCATTCATCAGAACAGTTACAGTACAGCAGGTGTAAAAGGTGCACAGGTATTTTATTATGCGAAGTCAGAGGATGCAAAAAATTTAGCAGAGACCTTACAGGAAGAATTGGTAGATTGTTTAGATAAGAATAATAAAAGAAAAGCAAAAGAAAATAAAAGTTATTATATATTACTTCATACAGACTGTCCAAGTGTTATCGTAGAATGTGGATTCTTAAGTAATCCAGAGGAAGCAGAACTGCTAAAATCAGACAGGTATCAGGAAGAGATAGCGGAGGCAGTTTGTAAAGGAATTATTTCAAAAGTATTAACAACACAGTGATAGAGTTGTAAAAAGGACATATCGGTGGTATATTAAGTTTGATATAGAGCGACGAAGGAAAACGAAAGGAGTTCTGATTTCGTTGCTTGAAGGCGCGGTTGAATGGAGAAAAAGAGGCAGATGAGAACAATTATTAAAAAACTAAACAAAGAGAATCTGAATCAAGAAGAGGGGAAAGAAATCATTCAGAAGGCCACAGAATTTTTGCGGGAAGGAAAGCTGGTTGCATTTCCTACAGAGACGGTATATGGATTAGGAGCAGATGGATTGAATGAGAAGGCTGCAGAGAAGATTTATGCGGCAAAAGGAAGACCATCTGATAACCCTTTGATTTTGCATATTGCCAGAGAAGAACAGTTATCACAGTTAGTAAAATCTGTTCCAAAGAAAGCAAAGATTTTAATTGAAAAATATTGGCCTGGCCCGCTGACAATGATTTTTGAAAAGTCAGAGATAGTACCATATGGAACGACCGGAGGATTAGAGACAGTAGCAATTCGTATGCCGGATCATCCGGTTGCAAGAGCAATATTACTTGAAAGTAATATTGCAGTTGCTGCACCAAGTGCGAACACATCCGGAAGACCAAGTCCGACGAAGGCAGAGCATGTTGAAGCAGATTTAGACGGCAAGATTGACATGATTATTGATGGAGGCGAAGTCGGAATAGGAATTGAATCCACAATCGTGGATATGACGGTAGAACCACCGATGATTTTACGTCCGGGTTATATCACAAAGGAGATGTTATCAGACACCTTAGGAGACATTGCTGTGGATCAGGCAGTTTTAAAGAAGCCAGATCCGGGAATCAGACCGAAGGCACCGGGAATGAAGTATAAGCATTATGCACCAAAAGGCGATTTACATTTATTTTCAGGAGAAATCGACCGGGTGGTTTCAAGAATTAATGAATTGGCACGTCAGAAGGTAGAAGCAGGATGCAAAGTGGGAATTATTGCAACCGATGAGACAATTTCAAAATATCAATATGGAAAAGTATTATCCATAGGAAAACGTGTAGATGAAAATTCTATAGCACATAATCTTTATCGAGTATTACGAGATTTTGATGAAGCAGGTGTAGAATATATTTTAGGAGAAGCATTTAGTGAAAATAATTTTGGTCAGGCGATTATGAACAGGCTGAATAAGGCAGCAGCATATCAGATTGAGCATGTGGAATAAAAAGCAGACAGATTTCATTTCAGAATGACTTTTCATGATAAAACACTTGTGTACTCAGAAAGGAAGGAACATAATATAATGCTGAAATACAAGAGAGTTGTATTTGTGTGCGAAAGTGGAAATTGCAAGTCTTTGTTAGCAGCTGCAATCTTTAATCGGGATATTCCGGATAAGTCAATTCAGGCAGAGGCACGTGGCTTAGTAGTTTTATTTCCGGAACCGGGGAATGCGAAGGCAGTTGCAATTGCGAAGAGTCAGGGGATAGATTTAGAGAATTTCCGAAGCAGACAATTAGAAAATGACGATTTTGGGGATGATGTTCTAGCATTAGTGATGTCTGAGAAAATGAAAGCAGCTATATATAATGATTATAAAAGCGCTGTGAATGTATATACCATGAAAGAATTTACAGAAGAAGCAGGGGATATCGGAGATCCGTATGGTGGAGAACTACAGGAATATGGAGAATTTTTCGAGAACCTGGAAGAAAATATTAAAAAAGTAATTGATAAAATATTAAAGGAGGAAGCAGCACAATGATAGCAATCGGAAGTGACCATGGCGGATTTTCATTAAAGCAGGAGGTAATGAAACACTTAAAGGACAGAGGATTAGAATTCAAAGATTATGGATGTTATGATGAGCAGTCATGTGATTATCCACAATATGCGAAGGCTGTTGCTAATGCAGTTGCATCAGGAGAAGCAGAGAAGGGAATTTTAATCTGTGGAACAGGAATCGGAGTTTCTATTACAGCGAATAAAGTAAAAGGAATTCGTTGTGCATTATGTTCAGACTGCTTTAGTGCAGAAGCAACAAGATTACACAATGATGCGAACATTTTAGCATTTGGTGAAAGAGTAGTAGGTCCTGGACTTGCATTAAAGATTGTAGATACATTTTTAGACACACCTTTCTCAAAGGAAGAGAGACATATTCGCAGAATTAGTCAGATAGAAGATTAATTTATAGAAGATTAATTTAAGGAAGCTTTGTTCAAAAGAATTCGCAGGTCTTATTAGGAAGAATGTGGAATCTGAGATCAGATGATTTGATAGAAACCGGAGGTAAGATCATGAATGAGAAACGAACAGATTATATATCCTGGGATGAATATTTCATGGGAGTGGCCTATTTGTCAGCCATGCGTTCGAAAGATCCCGGTACGCAAGTTGGTGCATGTATTGTAAGTCCTTCGAATAAGATTCTTTCCATGGGATATAACGGATTCCCAATTGGATGTTCCGATGATGATTTTCCATGGGGAAAGACGAATGAAGATCCATTGTTAAACAAATATTTTTATTCAACACATGGGGAATTGAATGCAATCTTAAATTATCGGGGCGGAAGCCTTGAGGGATGCAAGATTTATGTGACCTTGTTTCCATGTAATGAATGTGCGAAAGCGATTATTCAATGTGGAATTAAGACCATAGTCTATGATAGTGATAAATATGCGAGTACACCGGCAGTGATTGCATCAAAGAAAATGCTAGAGGCAGCAGGTGTGACTGTCCAAAAATATCAAAAAACAAATCGGGAGATTTCTATACAGTTATAATAGTTCTGAATAGTTTTGAATGATTAGGAATATAGAGTCGATAACCATAAGAGTTTTTCTTAAGGTTGTCGGCTTTTATTTTTTTCTAAAGGAATGTTTTAGCAAAAAAGGGACATACTAGTGAGGAAGGAAAACGGAGGGAATTATGAATCAGAAAAAAGCAGGACAAGATATGTTAAGAGAGTTATTATGTGGAAATCTATTGGTTTTTCTTTTAGGTGAGGGGATAATTCTTCTTATGGCGAACCATAAGTGGAGTTTTTCCTTATGGTTTTTCCTTGGCATTTGTTTTTCGTGTTTATGGGTGATGCATATTCGTCATACAATAGAAGTTTCTATGATGTTAGAAGAAAAAGAGGCACTCATTGCAATCAGAAAAGCAAGTTTTATGAGATGGGGATTTTTCGTACTGATGTTTGTTACCGTTTCTGTACTCAGAATAGGAAATGTAATTGCATTTTTTTTAGGCGTGTTTGCATTAAAGGTTTCTGCATATCTGCAACCTATGCTACATGGTATTTTTCTTCGTGCAGGTTTGGGAGGAGGAAAGAATGGATGAGAAACAAGCGGATTTTATGATAAAAAGCTTTGGAGAATTTGAGCTGTTTGGACATGAAATCCATATTACGACAACTCATATCAGTTTGCTCGTTGTATCCGCTATTTTGCTTGTGTTTGCAGTAAGTGCAAGGAAGTGTATTCATCGAGCAAAGATTACTGACAGACCGGGGATGTTTCAGAATATAGTAGAAATCATAGTGGAAAAACTATCGGAAATGGCACAGCAAAATCAGGCAATGGACAGTCAGCCATTTTTTTATTATATCGGGACATTGTTTCTGTTTTTAATTGTGAGCAATCTGTCAGGACTAATTGGCATTCGTCCCCCGACAGCTGATTTTGGGGTAACACTTATGCTGGCACTGATCTCTTTTTTTATCATACAGATTCATGGAATCAGGCATGCAAAAGGAAAACATTTTCGAAAATTATTTGAACCAGTACCATTTTTATTTCCCATCAATCTGATTGGAGAATTGGCAGTTCCGGTCTCGTTATCATTACGTTTGTTCGGAAATATGTTATCCGGAACGGTTATGATGGGACTGGTATATGGGTTATTTCCAATTATATTTAAAATTGGGATTCCTGCAGTGCTTCATTTTTATTTTGATTTATTTGCAGGGTGTATACAGGCATATGTCTTTTGTATGTTAACAATGGTGTATCGTTCACAAGAAAATTAAGAGGAAAATTAAGAAGAAAAAATTTTAATGGAGGAAGATGAAATGAGTGGACAGGAATTTATTTATGCGATGTCAGCGGTTGGAGCCGGTTTATCCATGATTGCAGGACTTGGACCTGGAATTGGACAGGGATATGCGGCAGGACAGGCGGCAGCAGCAGTTGGAAGAAATCCGGGAGCAAAGGCAGATGTTATGTCAACGATGTTACTTGGACAGGCGGTTGCGGAGACAACGGGATTATATGGATTTGCAGTAGCGATTATTTTAATGTTTGTAAAGCCGTTTTAAAAAGGAGGCAGCATGGATACGTGGGAGCGTTTGTTTGGATTAGATGCACAGTTAATCTTTGATGCAGCAATTACAGGAATTAATATTCTTATTTTGTTCTGGGTATTAGCACATTTTTTGTTTGAACCTGTGAAAAATTTTTTGCAGGACAGACAGGAAAAAGTAATGACAGATTTAGAGTCGGCAAAGGAACAAAGAGAAGCTGCAGCCATACAGAAAAAAGAATACGAAGAAAAATTAACGCATGCACAACAAAGAGCACAGGAAATTCTTCAGGAAGCAAAAGCAAGAGCCGAAAAAAAGGAGGATGAGTTGCTTGCAGAAGCAAAAGAAAAAGCAGAACGTCTTCTGAGACAGGCTCACGAGTCAATTGTGACAGAAAGAGCGAAAGCAGAAGAACAAATGCGGAAACAGTATGTGGAAGAAGCAGCAAAAATGGCATTAAAAGTGTTACAGGGAAATCTTTCGCAAGAAATGCAAAGAGAAATCTTAAAACATTCTTTGACAGGAATGGAGGGCTTTCATTGGAAAAATTAGCAGCTAAGAGGTATGCAAAAGCCTTATTTGAAATAGGAGAAGAAAAAGGAATACGAAAAGAATTGCGCGAAAATGCAAAGTGGTTAGAGAACGTTTTTAGAGAGCATACGGAATTAGTGAGATTTTTTCTTGAGCCGGATAGAAAAGAGGCAGAAAAAGAGCAGGTGCTAGAAGCAGTTTTTAGAAAGAAAACAGAGGAAACACTTTTTTCTTTTTTAAGGTTATTAGTTCGAAAAAAACAGATTGATCTGGTAACAGAGATTATGGAACAGGTACAGGAAGTAATTCGGGAAAAGGATAAAGAAGAAAAAGTAAAGATTACAACAAGCTATGCTTTGAGCAGGGAAGAAAAAGAAGAGATAGAACAGAAATTACGCAGGCAGTTTCATGGAAATAAAATAGAAATTCATTATTGTGTGGATTCTGCCATCATCGGAGGAATGATAGTGCAAAGCAAGGATACCGTTTATGATGACAGCATTTTAAATAAATTACAAATGTTAAGAGAAAATCTGACAGAAGCAGTAGAAAGGAGGGAATAGAAATTTGAAGGCAGATGATATCAGTGCAGTAATTAAAGCAGAACTTGAAAAATATGAACATCAGACCCAGAAGAAAAATGTGGGAACAGTTGTGCAGGTTGCAGATGGAATTGCCCAGGTGTATGGACTATCAGATGCCATGCAGGGAGAATTAATTGAATTTTCCGGTAAAGGAACTGGAATGGCAATGAATTTAGAAGAAGATAAAGTGGGGGTTGTTTTATTTGGAAATGCAAATGAAATTCGGGAAGGAGAACGTGCAAGCTGTAGTGGAAAAATTGTACAGGTTCCTGTGGGAGATGGACTGACAGGACGGGTAGTCAACGCATTAGGCCAGGCCATTGATGGAAAAGGCACGATTACCTGTGAAAAAGAACGGCCGGTGGAAAGAATTGCGTCGGGCGTGATGGAGAGACATCCCATTGATACACCTTTGCAGACAGGAATTAAGGCAATTGATGCAATGGTTCCTATTGGACGTGGACAAAGAGAGCTGATTATTGGGGACAGGCAGACAGGAAAAACAGCAATCGCAATGGACACAATTCTGAATCAGAAGGGGCAGAAGGTTCACTGCATTTATGTTGCAATCGGGCAAAAAGCATCGACAGTTGCACAAATTGTGCGTACCTTAGAAGAAAATGGTGCTATGGAATATACAACTGTTGTAGCTGCAATGGCAAGTGAATTATCTCCCATGCAGTATTTAGCACCTTATGCAGGATGTACGATGGGAGAAGAGTGGATGGAACGGGGAGAAGATGTGCTGATTGTATATGATGATTTAACAAAGCATGCGGCAGCGTATCGGACCCTGTCTTTGTTGTTACGTCGGCCACCAGGAAGAGAAGCTTATCCGGGAGATGTATTTTATTTGCATTCCCGTTTGTTAGAAAGGGCGGCAAAACTGTCAAAAGAAGCAGGAGGCGGTTCCCTTACGGCACTTCCGATTATTGAAACCCAGGCGGGAGATGTTTCCGCTTATATTCCTACCAATGTAATTTCTATTACAGATGGGCAGATTTATTTAGATACAGAAATGTTTCACGAAGGATTCCGCCCGGCTGTAAATGCAGGATTATCGGTGTCTAGAGTGGGTGGTGCAGCACAGATAAAAGCCATGAAAAAAATTGCAGCACCAATCCGAATGGAATTGGCACAATATCGGGAGTTAGAAACATTTGCCCAGTTTGGTTCAGAGCTCGATCCCAAAACAAAGCAGAAACTTGAACAGGGAGTGCGGATGAAGGAAATTCTAAAACAACCACGCTATCAGCCGGTGCCGGTAGAGGAGCAGATTGTTATTTTGTATGCAGTCATGAACCAGTATCTGCTTAAAATTCCAACAGAAAAAATACAAGCGTTTGAAGAGACATTTTTAGAAGTTTTAAAAGAAAAACATCCAGAAATACTAGAATCAATCAGAAAAAATGGAACGCTTGAAAAGGTAACAGAAGAAAAACTGATACAGGTATTAAAAGAGCAAAGGAAGGAAGCAGTATGGCAGCAGTAAAAGAAATTAAAAGCAGACAGGAAAGTATCCGGAATATCTTTCAGATAACAAAAGCTATGAAATTAGTTTCTACGGTTCGACTACAGAAAGTGCGGGAGAAAGCAGAACAGTACAAACCATATCAGACGGCATTATTTGAGATGATGCAGGGACTGATAGAAAGAATGCATTTGCAGGAGGATGAAAACAAACAGGATAGAAAAAAAGCAGTGGTATTTTTTACATCAAACCGGGGACTGGCAGGCGGATATCATTTCCGGCTTGTAAAACAATTGATGGAAAAAGGATTTCAAAAAGAGTATACGCAGCTTTATGTCATTGGAACAAAGGGCAGAGATGCATTAAAGGCAAAAGGGTACCAGATAAAAGAAGATTTGTCGGAACAATTAAAAACATTTGATAGAAAAGATGCAAAAATCCTGGCAAAAGAGCTGGTAGCAGCTTTTCTAAACAAAGAAGTGGATGCAATCTATCTGTCTTATATGGAATTTTATCATCCGGTAAAGCAGGTACCACGAATCTGTGAGGTGTTACCGGATATGAGTAGAATTTTGTATCAGAAGATAGAAGAATTTGAATGTTTAGAGGAACAGGAATTTGCAGATTTTTTCGTGGACTATTTGCAGGAAATGTTATACGGAGCTGTCTTAGAAGCAGCTGCAAGTGAGAATGGTGCAAGACTGACAGCGATGGATGCTGCGTCTAAAAATGCACAAGATTTATTAGAACAGTTATCACTAGAATATCATCAGGCAAGACAGAGAATTATCACCCAGGAACTTACAGAAATGATTGGGAGTATAGGAGGAATCGTGTGAACGAGGGAAAAATAACACAGATTATCGGAGCTGTTTTAGATATCCGGTTTGATGAGGGAGATTTGCCACAAATTTACGAAGCAGTAGAAATCAAAGGAGAGAACGAACTGACGGCAGAGGTCGCACAGCATTTAGGAGACCGCGTGGTAAGATGTATTGCCATGGGAGCAACCGACGGGTTAAAAAGAGGACAGAAGGCAGTTGCTTTAGGAAAATATATTTCAGTTCCGGTTGGAGAGCAGACACTTGGAAGAATTTTTAATGTTTTAGGAAAGCCATTAGACGGAAAGGGAGAAGTTTTTGGAAAGAAAGAGATGCCGATTCACAGGGAGGCAGTTCCACTCGAAGAACAATCTTCTTCTACAGAAATGCTTGAGACAGGAATTAAGGTCATTGATTTGTTGTGTCCTTATCAAAAGGGCGGAAAAATCGGATTATTCGGTGGAGCCGGAGTGGGAAAAACGGTCCTGATACAGGAATTAATCCGAAATATTGCAACGGAACATGGTGGATATTCGGTATTTACCGGTGTGGGAGAACGGACCAGAGAAGGGAATGATCTTTATCATGAAATGCAAACATCAGGTGTATTAGAAAAAACAACGATGGTTTTCGGTCAGATGAATGAGCCGCCGGGAGCCAGAATGAGAGTAGCACTTACCGGACTTACTATGGCAGAATATTTCAGAGACCAGGCAGGAAAAGATGTATTGCTTTTTATTGATAACATTTTTCGTTTTACCCAGGCAGGAGCGGAGGTTTCTGCATTATTAGGAAGAATGCCATCCGCAGTCGGATATCAGCCCACACTCCAGACAGAAATGGGTGCACTTCAGGAACGAATTACATCTACAAAAAACGGGTCAATTACATCTGTTCAGGCGGTTTATGTTCCAGCAGATGATTTAACAGATCCGGCCCCTGCAACGACATTTGCACATCTCGATGCAACAACGGTATTATCTAGAAATATTGTAGAGCTTGGAATTTATCCGGCAGTAGATCCACTAGAGTCTACTTCGCGGATTCTTGAGCCACAGATTGTAGGGAAAAAACATTACGAAACGGCAAGAGGTGTACAGGAAATTCTGCAAAAATATCGGGAATTACAGGATATTATTGCTATCCTGGGTATGGATGAATTGTCCGATGAAGATAAAAAAATTGTAGAGCGTGCAAGAAAGGTACAAAGATTTCTTTCACAGCCTTTTTTTGTTGCAACACAGTTTAGTGGATTAGAAGGAAGATACGTTTCCGTCGAGGATAATGTAAATGGATTTGCAGATATTTTACAAGGAACGTATGATGAAATTCCAGAGAGTTATTTTTTAAATGTCGGGAATATAGAAGAAGTCGTGCAAAGATACAGGGAGAATGTAAAATAATGGAAAAAGTGTTTTTATTACGGGTAATTTCGAGTGAGGGAATTTTATTTGAGGGAAACATTCAATTCTTAGAAATGAATACAAGAGACGGGCAGGTTGGAATTTATGCGGGACATCTGCCACAAATCTACCGGGTAACGAAAGGAAGAATTTCCTTTTTAGAAGACAGGGAGAAAAGGACAGCAGATGTTGGAAATGGATTTGCAGAAGTTTTGCCGGAAAGATTAACCATACTGGTAAATTATGCATCGTTTGTAAGCGAAACATAGAAGGAAAAAAGGTGCGAAAAAGACGCAAGAGAAACGAAAGATACGATTGCTAAAAACGACGGAAATGGTATAATAGAAAAAAAGAGAATCCTGCCTGCAGGATTCTTTTTGAGCGGGAACATTCAGGAAGGAAAATAAAAATAGAATGAATTTAGAAGAATTACTTCAGACAATATTTGATGAGAATTTGATACAGATGATTCTTAGTGGACCTAAAAATGGAGAGATTACTAAGATTAAGATTCGTCCGGTTTTTACGAAAAACAGATTGCTGTTTCAAAGAACAGAATACATAGGGACGAAAGTATTTCATGAGAATTTGTCTAGAGAACAGATAATCGATGCAGTTAGAAAATGGATCACACAGGATTTTAAACAATGCCAGATTCAGTGTGTAGACAAGAACTATTCTGTTTTAGTCAGCAAGAAGGGAAAGATTACTATTTCTGCGAAAAAGGGAAAGGGAACAGCTCTTTTGGGTGGAAAAAATGGGATAGATGCAAAAGAACGTCTGTTGCATAACCGAAAGAAAAAATATTTGCTAGAAGAAGGAGATGCCGTTCCATTTTTGCAGGATTTAGGGGTTATGACGAAGGAAGGAAAGATTGTTCGGACCAGATATGATAAGTATCGCCAGATGAACCGGTTTTTAGAGTTTATAGAGGATATCGTACCAAAACTAGACAGAGACCGGGAACTTACGATTATTGATTTTGGCTGCGGCAAATCTTACCTGACATTTGCGATGTATTATTATCTGCATGAAAAACAAAAGTTAGATGTCCGCATTATTGGATTAGACTTAAAAGAAGATGTGATTATACATTGTAATCAGTTAGCACAAAAATATGGTTACAGGAAATTAAAATTTCTTATGGGTGATATTGCACACTTTGAGGGCGAAACACAGGTAGATATGGTGGTAACACTGCATGCCTGTGATACGGCAACGGATTATGCACTGATGAAAGCAGTCCGCTGGGGAGCAAAGGTTATTTTGTCGGTTCCATGTTGCCAGCATGAAGTAAATAAGCAGTTGCACAGCGAACTGTTATCTCCGGTTACCGATTATGGTATTTTGAAGGAAAGAATGGCAGCATTGATTACAGACGGACTTCGTGCTAAAAAGTTAGAAGCAAGTGGATATGATACACAGATTTTAGAATTTGTGGATATGGAACATACACCGAAGAATCTGCTGATTCGTGCAGTAAAAAATGATAAAAAGAAGAGGACATCAGAAAGGTCCATGCCATGATGGATGAGATGCAGATTCAGCCAACCATATGGAGAGAGGATCAGGAAGGAAAAAGTGAATGAAGCGTTATTTGGGGAAAGCAGCCGTATTGTTCGGGATATTTATACTCGTGTTAGGTGTTTACGGATTCACAGTTTACAAAGATAATGTTCGAATCAGCGAAAAAGAAAGCAAGCTGATGGGAACATCCACATTGCCTGTGGTACATAATGTTATTGATGGGTATGCGATTAATGAACTGCATGGATATACTATGGATATGGATCGGGCATTTATGAGAGAAATCGTCACTCCTGTGGCAGAAGATGGAATGGTGGAATTTGATGTGACACCGTACCAGTGCAATATTATTGGAATGGAATATGAGGTATATGATTACCAGACACAGAAGATATTGGCGAATGAAAAGATTGAGAACTGGGAGAAGAAAAAAAATAATTTAAAGGCAAAGGTTTCTATGTCAGGGTTAAAGGCAGATAAGGAATATGCATTAAAGTTAATATTGACAACAGAAGAACAGACAAAGATTCAGTATGATTCCCTTTTAAAAAGAGAAGATAATCAGAATATAGAGAAAGTACTGGCATTTACAAAGGAATATTCAAAATCGACATTAGATTATGAGAAAGCAGCGAATTTTGTAATTCCGTATATCGAACCGAAGGCAGATAATCCAAATACCAATTTAGGAAATGTGGATATTACTTCTTCTCTTCGTCAGCTGACTTATCAGGGACTCGACGTCAGCAGAGTAACAGAACCATCCGTTTCTATTTCTGAGATGACAAAAGAGGCCACTTGTGTTGTAATGAAATATCGTGTGAAAGCAAAGAATGAATACGATACGGAAGAAGAATATCAGATTGCAGAATATTACCGGGTTGCAATTCATAATGGCGGAACGTATTTAACTTCTTACCATCGAACCATGGATCAGAGATATAATCCAGATACCGCAAATACCAATACCAAAAAAATGAATTTAGGAATTGACAGTGATTTACAGGTAGATTATTTAACGAGCGAGAGTAATAATTATATTGCATTTGTAAATAATCAGAACCTGTATATGATGGATATTCATGATAATGAAGTTACGGAAGCTTTTACATTTGAAGCAGATGAAACAGATGGAATACGGGAAAATTATGATCAGCATGGAATCAAGATTATCAGCGTAAGTGATACAGGAGATATCGATTTTCTTGTGTATGGATATATGAACCGGGGAGAACATGAAGGCAAATCCGGTGTGACATTATATCATTATAATAAGAGTCAGAATATTGTAGAAGAAAAGATTTATATTCCATCTACGAAACCGTATGAGGTATTAAAAGAAGTAATTGGAAAATTATGCTATATTTCAAAACGGCAGATTATGTATCTCTATATGGATAATAGTATTTACTCTGTAGATCTGGCAGGAAAGGAATATGTGGAAGTAGTAGGCAATCTGAAAAAACAGGATTTTGCAATTAGTTCCGATGGAAAAAATATTGCCTGGATTCAAAATGATACCATACGTATTCTGAATTTAGATGATGGAAGCGAAGGAAGCGTGCCGGCAAGTAAAGGCAAGCGGTTAGTTCCATTAGGGTTTATTGGAGAAGATATCGTATATGGAACAGCCAGTCAGAAAAACGTATATTTAGACCGGTATGGTGATGAAACAATACTGATGGATAATGTTAAAATTGTAAATACAAAAGAGATGAAGACATCGAAGACTTATCAGAAAAAGGGTTCTTACATTGTAGATGTTGCTGTTTCTGATGCAATGTTAGATATTACATTGTGTAAAAAGGTAAGTAAATCTGTAAATGGCATTGGATATAAAGTAACCGGACATGATCAGGTATTAAATAATATTGAGACAAAACAGGCAGCTGTTACGACAGGAACTTTGGTGACAGATTTGAAACAGACACAAATGGTTATTTTCTATGCATCGAATGTGATTAGTGAAGATGCAACCAAACTTGTAAAACCAGAGGAAATCCGGACCGATGCAGGCAATGCATTAAGCATTAAAAATGAAGACCGGGAAGATCAAAATTATTATGTGTATGCAGAGCAGTCTCTTTTAGGAATTTATTCTAGTCAGGCAAAGGCAAAGGATTTAGCAGTGGAAAAGAAGGGTGTTGTGACCGATGGCAAGGGAATACGAATATATGGATATGAGGAAAAATTTAACAGATAAAGAGAAAAATGGGAGTTGTAACGAGTAAAAAAGGATAGGATAAGGAGAGGTTAGTGAAAACGCAAAAAAATAATAATGTATTGAACCGGGTTACAAAAACAGAGTATGATGAATGGAACCAGATTACATTTAAAGCATTTTATAAGATATGGATAGTAGTCTTTGTAATTGAAGTATTTTTATTTTTATTCTTTAAACCCAATGCAGAATGTGGAAGGTTAAGATATTTCTGGTTATTTATTATCAAACCAAGTGGAATGCAGGAAATCGCCTTACTGATTGTACTAGGAATCACTAAGATAGAACGGAAGGTTTATTATAAAAGAGAGATGTTTTTAGGGACCATTATTTTAATCAGCATTTTTGCCGCTTCCGCAATATGGATTCATACCAGTGTACAGTTGATGTCGATGCTTTTGATGTTGCCATTGATTATTACAACCTTGTACAAGGACAAGACACTTACCTGGCTGCAGCTTTTGATTTGTGTTATGATTTATGCATTAAAAGAATTGTATTTTTATCCGCATACCCCATATTTTCCGCCATTGAACAGTTTTATTAATGTAACTATATTTTGTGGAAGTATTTTTGTAGAATTATTTTTGATTCAACATGTACAAGATTATGTGGGAATTATGGAGAAAAGGGCAAATAGAGATTCCATGACAGGTTTGTACAATCATAAGGTTTTTTATGAGGAACTAGAAGAGGAATATGCATGGTGTAAAAAGAATAAAAAAACATTTTCATTGATTGTTATGGATATTGATTTCTTTAAGAAGATTAATGATACATACGGACATGCATTTGGAGATGAAGTAATCTGTAAAGTGGCAGAGATTATGAAAGGATTAGAACAATCTTGTTTTTGTGCCAGATATGGAGGGGAAGAATTTGCAATTATCCTTCATGATATGGAAATCAGGCAGGCAGCAGAACTTGCAGAAGAAATCAGGGCTGCATTTGAGCAGGAGATTTTTGAGACACAAGAGGGAGATAAGAGTTTTGCCATTAGCGTAGGTGTGGCAGAAAGTAATCAGAATTGCCAAAAAGGAAAAGATGTATTTGTACAGGCAGATGACCGGCTATATCTGGCAAAACAAAATGGAAGAAATCAGGTATGTTGGAATAGCTAAAAAAGAGACAGTTCCCTGGGTAATCAGGGAACTGTCTCTTTTCATTCAGGTATTCAGTTTCTTCCATCGAAATATTCTGGCGTAATGTTTTTTCTAAAAAATCCTTCATAATATCACCTTTTTAAAATTGTAACATATTTTATGTTACAATTTTAAAATAACATATTTATTTACGAAAATCAATTGCTAATAAAAGAGAAAGGCGAGAAATCTCGCCTTCCAATTATTATTTTAAATTTTCAGGATTGAGTCCTTCTAATTCCTGAAGTACAAATCTTCCGTCTTTACGAATTAGAACATCATCAAAATAAATTTCTCCACCGCCATATTCTGGGCGCTGGATGCATACTAAATCCCAGTGAATAGAAGAACTATTTCCATTTGGAGCTTCTTTGTAACACATACCAGGTGTGAAATGGAAAGAGCCGGAAATCTTTTCATCAAATAAGATATCTTTCATAGGTGTTAAAATATAAGGGTTTACACCCAGAGCAAATTCGCCTACATAACGGGCCCCTTCGTCTGTATCAAAAATTTGATTGATTCGGTCTGTATCATTTGCAACGGCATCTATAATCTTTCCGTCTTTGAAAGTCAGACTAATATTTTCAAAAGTAAATCCCTGCATAACAGAAGGTGTATTATAAGTAAGTGTTCCATTAATAGAAGTACGAACAGGTGCAGTATATACTTCTCCATCAGGAATGTTACAGCTTCCGGCACAAGGAATGGCTGGAATATTCTTAATAGAAAAAGTAAGGTCAGTACCAGGTCCTTTAATCTGAACTTTATCGGTACGGTTCATTAAGTCTACTAATGGCTGCATAGCATCGGCCATTTTAGAGTAATCCAAATTGCATACATTAAAATAAAAATCCTGAAATGATTCAACACTTGTTCCGTTCAGCTGTGCCATAGAATCATTTGGGTAACGGAGAACGACCCATTTGGTCTTTGGAACACGAATGTCATGGTGAACCGGTGTGGAATACAGATTTTCATACATCTGCATTTTTTCAGCAGGTACATCAGAAAGCTCAGAAATGTTGTCGGCACCACGAACACCAACATAACAGTCCATTGCAGACATTTCCTCGGCATCAAACTTTGCCATCATTTTTAATTGCTCTTCTGTGCAGTTTAAAAGTAATTCACGTTGTAGCTGTGTATCCGTATAATGTACAAAAGGTAATCCCTGAGCAGCATATACTTCCTTGACAAGTTGTCGGGCAAGATCTCTGGTAGAAGCTCCAAAGTGATGGATATAAACCTTCTCACCAGGTTGTACTTTCATTGAATAATTTACAAGATTATGTGCTAATGTTTTAATTCTTTCATCCATAAAAAATACTTCCTCCAATTCAAAAATTCATTTCATGCAAACAATGCATCATGTATTATATACAAGTTTAAAGGAATCATGCTAAATTGTCAAATAAGGGACTGACTTTAGGATAATAAAAATTGATCCCTTGCTAGAGAAAATGAAATGTTTTATCTTGAAAATATATTGTGCTTTTGATGTAGTATGTTACTATATCATAAGATGAATTGTAATAACAACTTATATATTAAGAAATTACCTTGTACAGTTTCTTTACAGGTAAATGGACAGAAGAAAGATTATACCATAACAGGTGTTATTTCAAATTATTCTTCGATGTTGTCAGTAGGAGAAGAACTGACCATTGATACGAGTGTTTATCCATCTATTATTTCTGGTAAAAAGGTAACAAACGAAGGAAATATATCCTTAGTAATCAAGCAGAAAAAAATAAATTACAGGACAGCCAATGAAGAGAGTCTGTCTCTTGCCGGAAAGCTTATAGATATGGAACCTACAGTTGAAAATATAAGTATAAATGAAAAATTATATGGCAAAGGATATATGGATAATGCAGATATGATATATTTGAAAATAGCATATCAGATTATTTTAAATGTGTTACTTGTATTAGCACAGATTATGGTAATTCGTTATTTTCTGCTTAAAAATAAGAAGATATTTTCGTTATTTCAGGCTTTTGGATTATCTGAAATTCAAAAAAAATATTGTATGGCAGGATTCATAGGAAGTAATCTATTGTGTTCGTTTCTTATAAGTGCAATTATAACAGTTCAGACTGGAAAACTATTTTTTAATCGGATGTTTGAAGGATACAATGGGTATTATTTTAGTGCTTTTAAGAAATGCGCAATTATTGAAATCGTAGTAATTGTTCTAATTGTTTTAGTAATTGCTTTCTCTGATTTGGGTCAGAAACAAGAAACATCCGTTATGGAAACAATGAATGCGACTACAATTCACAAAAGAAAATATGCATTTAGAAAAATTAAAGAAACGGATGCCGGAAGAAGCAAAGAAATATAAGGTGATTTCTAATATGTTTATCAATCTAGAGATTTTACCTAAGAAAGAATATGAAGAATTTTTAAAAGAAAATAAGATTGAAAATGAAAATTTAGAAAAACAAAAAGAAGGTTCTTGTATTCTCATCTTACCAGGCTATCCGGTTTCGGATAAGAATTCTTGTATCAAAGAAAAAAGTTCTGTTCAATTAGCCAGAATTGAGCAGAAGGAAGGCAGATTTGTATTTCAGAAACATTCATTTACAGTGGAAAAATTAATTGCGTCAAAAGAAGATGACAGTGAAAATATTTGTTTTGTTATGAGCGATGAAATGGCAAAAAAAAGTAAGTTTTTTCATGGGTACGATGTAATTCATATTACAGTGAAAAAGGATTGCCCAAAGGAAATTCAAAAAGAAATCGAAAGTAAGATTGGGTTAATTACAGCATCCATACAGGGAGGCAGATTAGATTCTTCGGTACAGGAAACCGAGAACGATATATTATTAGGAAAATATACAACACTGATTAGCAAAACAGTATTTGTATTTGCAATGTTTACCATTTGTATTTATATTCTTTTGAATAGTTTCATTGATTGGGAAAAAAACAGACATGAGTATGGTGTTTTGCAAAGTTTTGGAATGAGTTATTCGAGGTTACAGCATAAATTATTTGTTCAGTATAGTAATAGCATGGTGATTGCAGCACTCGTTGCCATTTTAATTGGAAACAGGGCATTTCCAGATGGAGAATTGAAGATCTGGCAGATTGTGATAGCGATTGTGGCAGTTGTGATTATTACTTATATCTGCAGAGTGTGGATTTATATTTCTAATAAGAAAAAATCAATAGCAGCGTTACTGAAGGATTCTGATGACCGGTTATATTAAGCGTGAAAATGTGGAAAAAACACCTGACAAAATGAGAGGATGTAGAAATCTCAAAATGTCAGGTGTTTTTTTAAACATTATTTTCTTAGTTTCGGACAATAAGAATAAAATAAATCTAAATCGTAATTGACAATCAGTCGTTTCGGAAAACCTACTTCCTCAATGACTTCATCGGCAAAATCGTGTCGGGCGATATCATCCATCCAGTGGGCATCTGAACCAATGATGACCGGCTGGTCATATTCCATACATTTTCTTAAGATTTCGGCATCATTTTCTCGTGTGTTCAGACGAAATCCTTTCGGATTTAAAGAGTTATTATTTAATTCTAATAATTTATGATATTCTTTTGCTCCTTTGACAATTGCATCATAATCGACGAGATATCTTCCGTCGTCAGGGTGACCGATGATATTGATATAAGGATTTTGCAATACTTGTAAGAGTGCCTGGGTATGCAGTTCTTTGGTTGCAGGGTCAATACATGGAGTATGAAAGCTTGCAATTGTAATATCCATTTTTTCCAGCAAATCTCTGCTCATATCTACATGTCCGTTATAATCACAAATATTCAGTTCCACTCCTAAGCCAATCTGGATGCCAAACATTTCTCTTGGAACCACTTTCAGATTGTTGAAATAGAAATCTCCACAACTTTCCGGCATCATTTTTGCATGATCTGTAATGCCTAAGAATTTTAATCCTTTTTTGGCAGCTGCCTGTGCCATTTCTAAAATTGTATTATAAGCATGTCCGCTTGCTAAGGTATGCGTGTGTGTATCTAAAATATAATCCATCTTTTTCTCCTGTTATTCTATAAAAAATCGGTCAATTGCATATGCAACACCGTCTTCTTCATTTGACTTTGTAACAAAATCTGCATGGTCTTTTACAACCTGTTGTGCATTTGCCATCGCTATGCCAAGTCCGGCATACTGAATCATGGACAAATCATTAAATCCGTCGCCCATTGCGACCATTTCTTCCTTTGTGAGTCCTAAATATTCTAATAAAACACCCAGAGACTGTGCTTTATCAATTCCTTTCGGGACAATTTCTAAGAAAAATGGTTCTGAACGGAATACATTCAGGTCCTGAAATGCCTTAGCAAATATCGGTTCCACCAATTCTAATTTGTCTCCGTCTGCGGTTGCAATACATTTATTCATGTTCTGATTATCATATTCTGAAAAACTTGTAATTTGGCGGACCGGCAACTGGTTGATTCTTGATTCTAATTCGATATAAGGGTCATTCGGATTCGTTGTAATGACACAGTCGCCATCATAACTCATCAGATTACATCCATGTTCTTTGGCAAGGTCTGCAATTTTGCTGATTACGTGCAAAGGAAGGGTCTTTTCATAAATCACCTTCTTTGTTTTACAGTCCATAATCTTTCCACCATTATAAGATAAAATATATCCGCCATGAGTCTCTAATTCAAGTTCTCTTGCAATTGGCATAATTCCATAAGTCGGACGTCCTGATGCAATCACAATTGTCACACCTTTTTGGGCAAGTTGAAAAATGGCATCCCTGGTCCGTCTGGTAATTTCTTTTTTGTTATTGGTAACAGTACCATCAATGTCTAAAACAAGTATTTTATACTTCATAAAAACTCCTTTAATTCTTAATCTTTGTATCTTAATCTAATGTAGCTTACCGCAATTATGGTAACGCAAATGTGGCATCATTGCAAGTTGGATTTTTTGATTATAAAAAAGACTGCCATATTCTCAAAAAGAAAATGTGACAGTCTTCTGGATTTTATTTCAGGGTATCAATAATACTTTCAATTAATTGTTTTTTGACATAGACATCAAAACTGAGCATACAGATGAGAGCAAAAATCTGAAGAAAATCCTGTTCTTCTGGTTTGGCAAAATCGAAAGCTTCTCTTGAGAGTTCCATCTTAACAGAAATATCTTTATAGATAAAATCTAAATCCTTTTGCTGGAGTCTTGAAATCTCATCGTAAATCTCTTCTAGAGTTGTTCCTTTGATATTAGAAAAATATTGGTCAGAAAGCTCTGGAAGAATTGTTTTGATATCATTAATGGCCATTACATTCTTAAAATAATAGATAAATGTAAGTAAAATAATATGTTCTTTGGTATAACGCTTCTTCTCAGGAGAAGGTAGAAGATGATTCTTTGCATAATTATTAATCATGGTCTTCGTAAGAATCTTGTCATTGTCTTTTCCTTTTTCCTGATCTGTCCGCTTTGAGGTATATAAGTGTTCATCCATAAACGTGGTAACCTGATCCATATAAAGCGGTATATTCGGTATTTCGGAAGAATCAATTAAGTGAAACTGATCAATGATATCCTTTAACAATGCAGTAATATTCGTGTTCATAAAGTTCCCTCATTCTATATTTTTAAATCAAATATCGTCAATGTTGGTTTCCCGAACCAGATAAATAGGACGATTCTTAACCTCGGAATAAAGCTTTGCAAGATATTGTCCTAACACACCAATGGAGAATAACTGAATTCCTCCTAAAAGAGAAATAATACATACGGTGGAAGCCCAGCCATTGACAGAGTTATTAAAACAAAGCTTGCGGATGATAATAAATAAAATAAAGACAAATGCAACGAAACAAAGGAAAACCCCTAAGATAGATGCAAGGACTAAAGGTGCTGTGGTAAAAGCTAAAATGCCTTCGATGCTGTATTTAAACAATGACCAGAAAGACCATTTAGTCTCACCGGCAACACGTTCTACATTCTCGAATTCAATCCACTTCGTCTTATATCCAACCCATCCAAACAGGCCTTTGGAGAAACGATTGTATTCTTTTAATTCTAATAATGCATCCACAAACTGGCGGTTCATTAAACGAAAATCTCTTGCACCATCTACAATATCTGTATCAGAAATGTGATTCATAATCTTGTAAAACATACGTGCAAAAAAAGAACGGATTGCAGGTTCGCCCTTGCGGGATACTCTGCGGGTTGCAGCAGAATCATAGCCTTCTTCTGTTACTGCACGAAACATCTCCGGTAAAAGAGATGGGGGATCCTGCATGTCTGCGTCTAAAAATGCAACATAATTTCCCTTAGCATGTTCTAGTCCGGCATACATTGCAGATTCTTTTCCAAAATTCCTTGAAAATGAAATATATTTCACACGATCGTCTTTGGCAGCAAGGTCTTTTAGAATCTGTAATGTATGATCCTTAGAACCATCATTCACAAAAAGAAATTCGAATGTCTGTGCGGACATCTGCGTGGCAACCTTTACAAGTTCGGGATATAGTAAAGGCAATGATTCTTGTTCATTATAGCAAGGAATGATTAAAGATATCAATTCCATAATATTACTCCTCTTAAAATGTAAAAATCTTAACTACATTATACGATATTTAAAACTATATAGCAAGATGAAGTTTGGGGATGACGAAATCGAACGTATGTGTTATAATACGCTTTAGTATTTTGGAGAGAGGCTGTTAGAAAGAGAGAGGAAAATAATATGAGCATATATGATTCATTGAATGATATGCAGCAACAGGCAGTGTATCATACAGATGGGCCACTGTTAATACTAGCCGGAGCCGGTTCAGGTAAGACAAGGGTTTTAACTCACAGAATTGCATATTTAATAGAAGAGATGGATGTGAATCCATATCATATTCTTGCCATTACATTTACGAATAAGGCAGCGAAAGAGATGCGTGAACGTGTAGATCAGATTGTTGGATTTGGTTCGGAGAGTATCTGGGTAAGCACATTTCATTCTATGTGTGTCAGAATTTTAAGAAGATATATTGAGCGATTAGGATATCAAAATAATTTTACTATCTATGATACCGATGATTCTAAGACTCTTATGAAAGATGTTCTTAAGAGAATGAATATTGATACGAAGATGTATAAGGAAAGGGCGATTCTGAATCATATTTCTAATGCAAAGAACGAACTTATGACACCGGGCGATTTAGCAAAGAGTGTGCATGGCGATTTTTATATGCAGAGAGTTGCGGAGATTTATAAGGAATATCAGAAGAGTCTGAAGGACAATAATGCACTAGACTTTGATGACCTGATTATGAAGACGGTAGAGCTTTTTCAGACAGATGCAGAAGTGCTTCAGTATTATCAGGAACGTTTTCGCTATATTATGGTGGATGAATATCAGGATACGAATACAGCACAGTTTAAGCTGGTAAGTACACTGGCTGGCAGATATAAGAATCTTTGTGTTGTAGGAGATGACGATCAGTCCATTTATAAGTTTCGTGGAGCGAATATCGGGAATATTTTGAATTTTGAGCGGGTATTTGAGCATGCGAAGGTAATCAAGCTAGAGCAGAATTACCGGTCGACGAAGCGGATTTTAGATGCAGCGAATGCTGTGATCCGGAATAATTCCGGACGAAAGTCAAAGACTTTGTGGACGGATAACGATTTAGGAGATAAGATTCGTTTTTTGCAGCTGAATGATGGATATGAAGAGGCTAATTATGTTGCACATGATATTAAGAATCTGGTGGAAGAACAGGGAAGATTTGATTACAGTGAGATCGCCTGTCTCTATCGGACGAATGCGCAGTCACGTGCATTAGAAGAACGTTTGTTATTCTTGAATATTCCATATAAGATTGTCGGCGGTGTGAATTTCTATCAGAGAAAGGAAATCAAAGATATTCTGGCATATTTGAAGACGATTGATAATGCACAGGATGATCTGGCAGTGAAGAGAATTCTTAATGTTCCAAAGCGTGGAATTGGTGCAACAACAGTTGGAAAGATTACGGATTATGCGTATCATCATGCAATGAATTTTTATGATGGATTGAAACATGCAGAATACGCAGGAGCAGGAAGAGCGGCAGAAAAGATTAACAAATTTGTAGATTTGATTCAGAATTTAAGAGGGAAATCTAATTTTTACAGTATCAAAGAATTAGTGGATGATATTCTAGAAGATACAGGATATCTAGAAGAATTAAAGCTAGAAGGAACGGAAGAAGCAGAAGACAGGATACAAAATATCAATGAATTTATTTCTAAGGTTGTAGATTACGAAGAATCCTGCGAGGATGAAGCACCTACACTGAGTGGATTTTTAGAGGAAGTAGCATTAGTGGCAGATATTGACCGGTTAGAGGAAGACAGTGATTATGTTACTCTTATGACAATACATGCGGCGAAGGGACTTGAATTTCCGAAGGTATATCTTTGTGGTATGGAAGATGGACTTTTCCCGGGTTATATGTCAATTACATCAGATGATCCAGATGATTTAGAAGAGGAGCGGAGATTATGCTATGTGGCAATTACCAGAGCAATGGAATCCCTGACGATTACATCGGCGAGAATGCGAATGGTGCGGGGAGAGACACAGTATAATAAGATTTCAAGATTTGTAGAAGAGATACCGCTCGATTTATTAGACACTTCAGGATTTGGAAAAGCGATAGAGAAAAATACAGATAAGAATGTAGAAAAGCCAAAATCCCAGATGTCAAGAGAGGCAATGCTTCGGAAACCATTTGGCATGGGAGGTACAGTAAAAAATACCTTTTCTAAAGCAGCACAGACGAGTGCAAATCCATTTGCAGGAAATAAAAGCAGGAATTCATTTGCAGGAATCAGCAAAGGCAAGGACCTGGCCGGTGCTGGTGGAACCTTGGAATACCAGGAAGGAGATACGGTTTCCCATATCAAATTTGGCACCGGAAAAGTGCTTAAAATCGCTGCAGGTGGCAGAGATTATGAGGTAACCGTTGATTTTGACAAAGTAGGAGTCAAAAAGATGTTTGCGGCTTTTGCAAAACTAAAAAAAGTGTAGTAAAATTTTAAAAATGTGTTATTATAGTAGTAAAGATGATAGAAAAATTTAGGAAAGGAAGAATGCTTATGAACAAAATGGAAGAATTAGTGAATGCAGTAAAGCTCAATGAATTGCTTCATAAAAAGGAAAAAGACGACGAGAAAAATAATAAGGTTTTATGTGGCCTTGCAATTGTAGGTGCAGTGGTTGCAGTAGCAGCAGTTGCTTATGGTATTTATAAGCTTTTAACACCTAAGTATGAAGATGATTTTGAGGATGATTTTGAAGACGACTTCGATGATGATTTCTTTGAGGATGAAGATATACCAGAAGGTTCTGCAAAGGAAGAAGATTTCGAAGAAAGTGATGTCAGATAATTTTAATGACAAATTAAGAACACAACATAGGAATTAGGATAGAAAGGGACACAGCAAAGTGCTGCGTCCTTTTCCGATTCAGGGAAAATGTAAAGCGAGAAGAATAAGTGAATGGAGGACCGATAAATCAATGAAAAAGGGGCAATTTGTAGAGGGCGTTATAGAGGAGATTGCATTTCCAAACAAAGGAAAAATGACCGTAACAGAGACGGTAGATGAAAATGGAAAAAAGGTTGAGAGAAAGCATAAAATAACGGTAAAAGGTACACTTCCGGGACAAAAGGTACGTGGAATGATTAATAAGAAAAAAGGTGGCAAATGTGAGGCAAGATTAGAAGAGGTTTTATGCAAGTCACCGATGGAAGATGCAGAGCCGGTTTGTGCATTATTTGGAAGCTGTGGTGGATGTACATACCAGACCTTGAGCTATGAACATCAGTTACAGCTCAAGGAATCGCAAGTAAGGAAGCTTTTAGAGGATGTCTGTGATCTTTCTGTATTTGAGGGAATCTTGGGGAGTCCATGCCAGTGGGGATACCGGAATAAAATGGAATTTTCGTTTGGAGATGGATATAAGGATGGTCCTCTAGAATTAGGACTTCATAAAAAAGGAAGCTTTTACGATATTCTTACAACGAATCAGTGTAAGATTGTACAGGAAGATTATAATCAGATTCTTAAGATGACTCTTGAATATTTTCGGGAGTTGCAGGTTGATTTTTACCATAAAATGACACATCAGGGTTACTTAAGACATTTATTAATCCGAAGAGGTGTGAAAAGTAAGGAGATTACCGTTAATTTAGTAACATCAACACAAGAGCACACTCGAGATGGAAAGAATATTGATCTGACTCCATGGGTAGAGCAGTTAAAAGAATTGCCATTAGAAGGAAAAATCGTAGGCATTACGCATATTTATAATGACAGTCTCTCCGATGTGGTACAAAGCGACAGAACTGAGATTCTGTTTGGACAGGATTATCTCTATGAAGAACTGTTAGGCTTAAAATTTAAAGTGTCAACTTTCTCTTTTTTCCAGACCAATTCGTTAGGAGCAGAGGTTTTATACCAGAAAGCAAGAGAATATGTGCTTGAGGCAATGAAAGAACAGAAGGAAAAAGAATATAATGTCATTTATGATTTGTATAGCGGCACAGGAACCATTGCACAAATGCTCTCGCCGGTAGCACAAAAAGTAGTGGGAGTGGAAATTATTGAGGAGGCAGTTCAGGCAGCGGCAGAGAATGCGGCATTAAATGGATTGACCAATTGTGAATTTATTGCCGGGGATGTGTTAAAGGTTATAGATGAGTTAGAAGATAAGCCAGATTTTATTGTGTTAGATCCACCAAGAGATGGCATTCATCCTAAGGCATTGCGTAAAATTATTGATTTTCAGGTTGATAAAATCATTTATATTTCCTGTAAGCCAACCAGTCTTGCAAGAGATTTAGCGGTATTTAAAGAAAATGGATATCAGGTAGAAAAGGCATGTGCAGTAGATCAGTTTCCAGGGACGGTGCATGTGGAAACTGTAATTTTGTTGTCCCGAAAGGCTCCAGATGCCGAAATTAAGGTAAGATTGGATATGTCGGAATTAGACATAACAAGTGCAGAAAGCAAAGCAACATATAAAGAAATACAGGAATATGTAAAAAATAAATATGACCTGCATGTAACAAATTTATATATAGCGCAAGTAAAACGCGAATTTGGAATTATAGAAAGAGAAAACTATAACACAGGTGAAGGCAAGGCAAAAGTGCCACAAGTAACAGCTGAAAAAAGGGAAGCTATTATAGATGCACTTAAATACTTCCAGATGATTGAATAAAA
>CAKRHW010000016.1 GCA_934339365.1 uncultured Lachnospiraceae bacterium
CCTTGATGCTTCCTTTTTCGTAAGCCTTAAATCCTGCATCGTTTCCACTGTGATTTTCTGCGGTTACTACATCGTAACTTTCTGTCTCATCTCCTGTCTCTACTTTTGCAATGTAGTAATCATCACTTCCATGTTGTACTTCTGTTGCCTTCTTTGCAAGAATGATATATTCATCTTCCTTCGTCAGGTCATAAGTTTTGGCAATTAAATCACTGTTTCTGTCTTCTGCAACTCCTTCTGCCTGATATTTTGTAACAGCATAAGTAGCTGGATTTGTGCTTTCTTTATCAATGCTTAACCGATAACTGTAAATCTTGTGATAGTTACCGTTTTCGTGGGTCTCAAGATTTCTAAATTCGTACTGTCCCTGTGAATCGGTCTGTGTACTGTTTTCGTATGTCTCATCTTTTACCCATTGTTTCTTCTGTGCATCATATGCATATCTTGTTAAGAGAACTTTGATTCCTGCCATTACCGGCTCATCCTCTTCCCGTTCTCCATTGTAGTTTTTGTCTTCCCAGACATTTCCAGAAATGGATGCTGTTTCGTAAACCTTAAATCCTGCATCTTTTCCACTGTAATGAATTGCCTTTACTACATCATATGTTTTACCGGCACATGAAACGATATAATTTTTATCTTCTCCATGTTCATTTTCATCCGCTTCTTCTGCAAGAATCAGGTACTCATCTTTCTCCATCAATGTGTAATCCTCTGCCCGCAAATCACTATCATTTTCTACTGCTTTTCCATCTGAATCTAATACATGATATTTTGTAACTGCATAGGTTTTTGGACTGGTACTTTCTTGATCAACTCTCAATTTGTAGCTATATAATTTCTGTGCATCACCATTTTGATGTGTTGGAAGTTTTGTAAATGTATACTTTCCATCCTCATCTGTAACTGCCTCGCACTTTAAGGAACCGTCTGCATTTGTTTCTTTATCGAAGCTTTCATCTCTTGTCCACTTCTTATTTCCATCCTCATCCGTATCATAAATATAACGTTCCAGGATTACCTTCGCATTTGCAATTCCAGGTTCTTTTTCTTCTCCTGTTGTCTGACGAATTCCATCGTAATTTTCATCGTCCCATAAATAGCCTTCTATTGTACCCAGACGATAAGCCACAAGTCCTGCATCATTTCCACTATGATCCTTTGCTGTTACCACATCATAAATACCTGCTTCATCCGTCTTTGTTTCTACTTTGGCAATATAATAATCGTCATTTCCATGGAGTACTTTCTGATCTGCTTTTTTTGCAAGAATAATATATTCATTCTCTTTTGTCAGTTTATAATTTTCTCCACGCAGATCACTGTCATTTTCTACTGCCTGACCTTTCGCATCTTTTACCTGATATTTTGTTGCAGCATACTGATCTGGATTGGTGCTGTCTTTCTCAATTGAGATCTGATAACTGTAAATTTGCTGATACTTATCATTTTTATGTGTTGCAAGTTCTTTGAATCGGTATTGTCCATTTTCATCTGTCACTGCTTCACGAATCAAATGACCTTCCTCATCCTTTTCCTGTGCAAATGTTTCATCTTCCTTCCATGTCTTTTCATCAGAATCATAAACATATCTTGAAAGGATTACCTTTACATTGGAAATTCCTCTTTCTTCTGTCTGTCTGATTCCATCATAATTTTCATCATCCCAGACATAACCTTCGATTTGTGCTGTTTCATATTTCTTAAGTCCGGCACTCTTCTCACTGTTATTGACTGCTTTTGTAACATCGTAGACCTTTCCATTGTATTTTACCATGTAATATTTGCTGTCATCATCATTATCATCTGCAAGTCCTGCAAGAAGAATATATTCATCTTCTTTTGTCAGACAATAATCTTTTGCATTCAGATCACTATCATTTGCCTGTCCTGCTCCGTTTACCTGATATTTTGTGACCGCATAAGTATCTGGTTTCGTACTGTCTTTGTCTACAGCTAACTGATAACTGTACATCTTCTGGTAATTGCCTTTTTCATGTGTGGCAAGTTCCTTAAATATGTACTGTCCATTTTCATCAGTAACTGCTTCACTTCTTAAGTTTCCATCAGAATTTTTTTCTGTATCAAAGCTTTCATCTCTTGTCCATTTTTCTGTCTCTGCATCATATACAAACCTTGTCAGTCTGACTTTGACACCTGCAATACCGGACTCCTTCTGAATTGTCTGACCATCTTCTTCATAGTCTTCTGTTTGTCTGATTCCATCATAGTTTTTATCATCCCAGACAAATCCTTTGATCATACCTGACTCATAAGACTTAAATCCTGCATCATTTCCACTATGATCGACTGCTGTTACTACATCATAACTTTCTGTCTCATCTCCTGTCTCAACGTTTGCAATATAGTATGCATCGTTTCCATGAAGCATTTCCGTTGCTTTTCCTGCAAGAATCAGATACTCACTTTCTTTCGTAAGTTCATATGTCTTTGCAATCAGATCACTGTTTCGATCCTCTTCTACTCCCTGTGCCTGGTATTTTGTAACCGCATATTCTTTTGGATCTGTGGTTTCTTTATTGATTCTTAACCGGTAGCTGTAAATCTTCTGATAATGATCCTTTTCATGGGTTTCTAGATTTTCGAATACATATCTGCCGTCTCCATCTGTGACTGCCTTTTCTTCATATCCTTCCTCTTTCTTCCATTGTTTTCCTTCGTAAATGTATCTGCTTAAGATTACTTCTACTCCGGCTCTGCCAGGTTCTGCATCATCTCTTCTACCATTATAATTATCATCTTCCCAGACAATTCCGCGGATAGCTGCAGTCTCATATTTCTTAAATCCTGCATCATTTCCACTGTGATCCTTAGCAGTTACTACATCATAAATACCTGCTTGTGCACCTGTTTCAACTTTAGCAATGTAATAATCATCACTTCCATGAAGAATTTCTTCCTTTGCCTTGTCTGCAAGAATGATGTATTCCTGATTTTTCGTCAGGTGATACGTTTCTGCAATCAAATCACTGTTTCTATTACCTGATACTCCTGTTACCTGATATTTCGTTACTGCATAAGTGTCTGGTCTGGTACTTGCTTTATCAATGCGTAACTGATAACTGTAAATCTTTCGATAGTTATCTTTTTCATGGGTTTCAAGATTTTCAAATTCATACTGACCATTTTGATCGGTCTGTGCTGTCTTCTCATAATTATCTTTCTCCCATTGTTTTGTATCTGCATTGTATACAAATCTCGAAAGAATCACTTTTACTTCTGCCATTGCAGGTTCGTTTTCTTCTCTTTCTCCATTGTAATTTCCATCTTCCCATGCAATTCCGCGAATCGATGCTGTTTCGTATTTCTTAAATCCTGCATCATTTCCACTATGGGACTTTCCTAAGACTGCATCATAATTTCCATTGATTTCTGGATTTGCATCATCTGTAATATTTGCAATGTAGTAAGAATCTTCACCATGATTTTCTTCTGTTTTCTTTGCTAAAATAATATGTTCATTTTCTTTTGTCAGCGTATAGTCTTTTGCACTTAAATCGCTGTTTTTATCTTCTGCTACATCTGTCATACGATATTTGGTTACTGCATATATTTCCAGCTTCGTACTAGATTTTACAACTCTTAACCGATAGCCATATAACTGATGATAATCACCTGAAACATGTGTCTTTAAATGTTCAAACTGATATTTTCCATTTTCATCCGTCTTAACTGTCTGTTCTTCAAAGCTGTTATCTTTTACCCAGTGGCCAACTGCCTCTTCTGAAGATTTCTCATAAATCTCTCTTGACAATACAACCTCTACGTCTTTTAATCCTTGTTCGCCTTCCTCCTGCATACCATCATAATCGGTATCTTCCCAGACATAACCGGTAATGGATGCATCCTGATATTTTACAAATCCAGCATCTTTTCCGCTATAATCTGTGGCTGATACAACATCATATTTCTTACCTTCTACTGTAGCAATATAGTAATTATCTTTTCCATGATATGTCTGTTCCTGTGCAGTTTCTGTTACCGGTGATGCTACTATGATATACTCAGAATCTTTATTAAGATCATAAGTTTCAGCCTGTAAATCACTATCTTTTTCGATTGGATTTCCATCTGCATCTTTTACCTGATACTTTGTAACTGCATAAACATTCTGATCTGGAACATTTGCTGTTTTATCTACCTGTAATTTGTATCCGTATACCTTACGGTAATCGGTTTTATCATGTGTCAATAAATCATGGAATGTATATTTGCCATCTGCATCGGTATAGATTGTATTTCCATCTTCCTGATACCGGAAGTTTTGATCTCTTTCCCATGTATCTGTATCTGGCTGATATACATATCTTGTGATTACAATCGGAACATCTGCCATTTGATTCTCTGAATCTTCACGAATTCCATTGTAATTTTCATCTTCCCAGACAGAGCCGGTAATGGATGCATGCTCATAATCTTTGAATCCTGCATCTCTTCCGGAATAATGATCTGCTTTTACCACATTGTAATCTTTTCCATCTACTTTGACGATATAAGCATCCTGGTCTGTGAAAATATCTGCATCCGCTTCTTTTGCAAGAATAATCTGCATATTCTCAGTTAATTCAAAGGTATCTGACTTCAAATCACTATTTCTGCTATCATCTACATTCGTTGCCTGATACTTCGTAACAGCCTTATCTGTAATTGCCTGATTATCGGTCTTATCTACATATAACTGATAACTGTAAATCTTTCTGTAATCACTGTGATCATGTGTTAACAGATTTTCGAACCGGTAAATACCCTGTTCATCTGTAACAACGGTTTCTGTAAAGGTATCATCTTCTTTCCAGCTTCCTTCCTCTGATCCGATTCCTGCCTGATATACCAGTCTCTTCAATGTTACCTTAACATTTGGAATTCCTGTCTCTTCACCATCCTGCTGTCCGTTATAATTTTTATCATTCCAAATCTTTCCGGTTATGGTTCCATTTTCATATGGCGTTAATCCTGCATCATAACTGTCTTCATTCTGTCCATCGATGATATCTACTTTAATTGTCTTGTTCTCTTCTCCATCTCTAATCGAAACTTCAAAGGTACTTCCTGCATTGTCTACCGGATCTAATACATTGTACTGTTTTGCCGTAAGAATGTATTCATTTTCTTTTGTCAAATACAAGGTCTTTTGAATCAAATCACTGTCTTTTGTCTTATCCTGGCCTTTTCGGTATGGCGCTGCTGCATATTCTTCTGGAATCACATCTGCTTTTAACCGATAACCCATTGGATAATATTTGCTTCCAATCTGATAACTTGTTGGCATATTTTCAAAATGGTATCTACCATTTTCAACAGGCACTTCTTTACTTGTCTGCTTACCTGTATCATCTAAAACAGCCATCCATGTTCCGTCCTTGTAATAATAATACTCAGCGGTAACATGAATTTCATTTCCATCATACAAACCTTCTTCCTGATCCTGAATACCATTATCATTTGCATCAATAAAGAATTTACCTGTGATCTCGGCCTGATTTGTCTGAATCATTCCACCACTATGTGTATCCTCTGTCTCTGCCTTTACAATGTTGTATGTTCCCTTTGTAGACTCATTTTCTAAGGTATCACTTGTCTGATAAACCTCTGATACATGTTGTCTGTCGCTTGATGCTAAAATCAGATATTCATCATCCATTGTAAGATATCCATTTTCTGCTCTTAAGTCACTGTCTACCTCTTTATTTGTATTCTGATGATATTTCGTAACTGTATATCCTTTGTATTTTTCCGGTAACGCCTGAAGATCTACTTTCATGCGATAGCTGTATAAATGAATTCTTTCTGGCTGAGTCTGTCCATTTTCTAATGGTTCATCTGCACTGCTATCCATTGTGTACAACTCTAAATCACTGAATTTGTAAATACCATTTTCATCTGTTGTTACCTTCCGTTTTGAAATTGCCTGTTTCTCAAATTCTGTATCAAGAACATAGCCTTTTTCTTTTCCATCTTTTGTAAATGTCTGAACATAACGTTCAAGAATGACCGGTACATCCGCAAGCCCTGCTTCTTCACTCTGGTAAATACCATCGTAACGACCATTGAATGTGTTTGGAAGTGTCTGATTTGCAAGGAATCCTCCATCATTCCAAATAGTTCCTGTAATGGTTCCCTTCTGATAAAGGGTCAGTCCTGCATAATATTTTGCTTCCTGTCTTACCGTCATCGGATCATAAACCTGATCACCAATTTGAACATCATATTGTCCTCTGCTGCCTTCATCTACTTTCGCTGCTGCAATATAATACTCATTTTCTTTCATGAGATTTCCTGTTGCTGCATCTAAATCACTGTAGATGATTCCATCCTGATCTGTTACATGATATCTCGTAACTGCATATTCTTTTGGAATACTATTTAAATCAATCGAAACACGATAACCATAAATTTTTGTCTTATCACCATCTACATGTGTTGGTAAATCTACGAATTCATAGTAACCCTGACTGGTTTGTTTTTTAATTACAGTATCATAATCCCAGGTTTTTGTTCCCTGATTGTAAATATATCTCTTTAATTCAACTGTAATTCCCTTGTCATCTCCTGTATCAGGATCTGCAACTGTAAATCCAGATTCGTTATGATCGTATCTTCCATTGTAGTCTGCATCATTCCAAACCTGACCACTGATCTTGGCACCTTCATATTGTTTCAAACCGGCATCTAATCCAGAAACTGTTCTCTTTTCTGTCATATCGACTCTTAATTTTTCTCCGGTATGAATGGTTACCAGTTCAGTTGTTGCACCATTGTAATTATTTGGTCTTTGTGTTTCCTGTACATTTCCTGCAACTACAAGATATGGATATTTGTTTGCATCTGCATTTCTTGCAAATAATTCTTTTGATGATGCAACTAAATCACTATCTTTTAAGCTGTATCCATTTGAGCTTTCTGCATCCATGTGATATTTCGTTGCTGCATATCCATTTGGATAATCCTGTAGTATGACGCGATATCCGGCTAATGCAACCTTACTATTCTCGCCATTTTTTACCTTCGTCCAGGTTGGTAACTCTTTCTCGTATGTTCCATCATCATTTGTAGTGACATAATAAACAATTGGATTTCCATCATCATCTGTTGCTTCCATCCATTTTTTCGTTCCATTCTCATCTTCTGTATATGCATATTGAAGAATCTGAAGCTGCAATCCTTTGACTGCCTGCTTATCACTATCTGTATAATTGCCGTTTATATTTTCATCCTGATCCTGGATTCCATTGTAATTTCCGTCAACCCAGACTCTTCCGGTAATCTTTCCATTTTCAAGTTTCGCATAACCTGCATCATATCCACTGACATCTGTTGCCTGAACAATATCATATCTTCCTGCATAAGAATCATTATTCTGATTTTCATCTGCTGTAAGATCTTCTTTGATATATGGCTTGTTATACTTTCTGTCGGTTTCAATATCTACAGATTCCGGAATCTTCTTCGCTGCTGCAAAATATTCATTTTCATCACATGTCAAATACTTTGTGATGTATTCATAATCACTGTCATTCTGATGGTGATCTATATCCTGCTGATATTTAGCAACTGCATATCCTTCTGGATCTTCGCTGACTACCTTCAGGCGATAATAACAGATTCTGTAAGTTCCTTCTATGTTTATATAAGTTGGAACGGAATCAAACTGATACTGTCCATCCGTACCTGTCATAGAAATAACCGGAACATCGTTTGCCTCATCTGTAATCTTACCATCCTGGTCTTCATAAACTCTGACAAATCTTTGTCCCTCTGCCTTTGTACCATCATAATAGTACTTTTCAAGCTGTACTTTAATATCTGGCATTCCGGCTTCTACAAATTCTCCATTTTCATCTTTATCGCGGATTCCGTTATTATCATAGTTTTGATGAAGCGTTCCATTTTTATCATATCCATCATCTTTCCATACAAATCCTTTGACGGTTGCTGTCTCAATTTCTTTTAATCCACCATCAAAATCTTTATAATTGGTTGATGTTACAATATCGTATGCTTCATTATTTACCATGCGGATATAATATGCAGAAGTATGAGCATCGATGGTTCCTGCTGCTATTAAATATTCTTCCGGCTCTGTTAATGCAATATCGGTAATCTGTTCTGCTTTTGATACCCATAAATCACTATCTTTTTCCTGGTCACCAGTTACTTTGGCAACTCTGTATTTTGTTACAGCATACTGGTCTGGCAGTTTCTCAAGGAAGATCTTATAACTTGTTAAATATCTTTCTTCATAAGTATCAATGGTTCCATCCTGATTGGTATCAATATCTACATAAGTTGGAAGATTTTCAAATTTATAAATACCATTCTGGTCTGTTGTAACTGTATTCTGGTAGTTTGAATTTTCTACCCATTTCTTACCATCATAATAGTACTGTTTTAAGTAAACTTTCTGATTCTCAAATCCCTTTTCTGTAGCATCCATGATACCATCATAATTTTTATCATTCCAGATGATACCTTCAATACTTGCTGCCTGTTGTTTTGTCAGACCGCCGATATACTGATCTTTTGTATCTGTTGCTGTAATCAGATCATACTGGTTTGTTACACCATTCTGGTTGTAATCTCTTACATAATATGTGTTATTCTGATCTGCTTCTGTACTTGCTGTTTCTTCTCCAACATAAGCTGGTAATGCTTCTTTCGCTGCAATGATATATTCACTTTCGCGATTGAAATCATAGGTTCCTGCAAATTGTCCTGATACAATCGGCTGTGCGATTAAATCATTGTCAATCTGCTGATCTGTTCCGGCTTTATACTGTGTAATCTTACATCCTTCCGGAACTTCCTTCATTCTCAAACGATATCCTGCTAAATATTTCTTTCCATCTTTTTCTACAAATGTAGATACATGATCGAATTGATATTTGCCTGTATTATTTTCTAAAGCAGCTGTGGCCTCATAGTTCCAGTTTCCATTCTGGTCTAAGTAATACTGATCTAAGTAATACGTTAACTTTGATGCTGTATAAACTTTTTCTTTTCCATCAAGAATACCATTATAGTTTTCATCTAACCACACAGATCCACTGATTACTGACTCATTATAAGGAACAATTCCACCATTGTAGTCCGTAACAGCCGGTCTTGCTACTACGATATCGTAAAAGACTTCTTCTTTGTTTTCATCTGTATCTGAAACAGAAACACCTGTCTTTTTATTTTGTACATCGGTACGGACATAATACTGATTATAACCATCATCTTTGCTTCCCTTTGCACCCTTTTGTGCTACAGCAGCTGTAATGATATATTTATCTTTTACAAGGAAATCAATCGTTCCCTTTTCCATACCATTGCTCCGTTCTTCGTCTTGCGTTACTGCAATTAAATCACTATTGATTCGACTGCCTGTTGCATCCTTTACCTGGTACTTTGTTACCGCAGTACCCTCTGGGAGCTTCTGCATTCTTAAACGGTATCCTGCAAGATACTTTTCTTCTCCTTCTTCCACATAGGTAGAAAGAGTATTAAACTGATACAATCCTTTTCGATTCGTTTTCGCAGATGTTGTTTTAACATAAATCCACTGATTATCTTTACGCTCATACTGGTCTAAATAAACGGTAATATTTGCGTATCCTTCATTCGAATCTAATAAACCATTGTAATCTTCTACCGTTGTATCTGTATGTTTTGTATTTACATCACTCCAGATATATCCTTTTATTTCGCCTGTCTCGTACTGCTTCAATCCACCATTATACTGATTTTTTTTGTCTACATGTAAAACGATGTCGTAAGGAATCTTACCTTCATCCGTTTGATCATATAAGATATATGGTGTATTTAAATCTTTTGCATCTGCCCTTTTTGCTGTAAGGAAATAATCTCCATCTGCCGGACTTGTCAGATAGTTTGCTACGCTTTCACCATCCTTTGTCCGTCCTGTATTTCTCTGATTATCATCAGAAATCCAGTCACTATCTGTCTGCATACCATTTACAGATTGTTTGTATCTGGTAACTGCATATCCATCTGGTAACGTACCTTTTAAGCGGTAATAGGTCAGATAATCTGTTCCATCGATTACAACATGAGTTGGAACCTGATCAAACTCATACTGTCCTCTTGGATTTGTTTTGGTTTGTACAGATGTTGTTCCTGCCTCATAAAGAACATATTTACCATCTTTTTTATAGTACTGTTCTAATGTGATTGTAACACCGGCAATTCCTGTTTCTGCATCTGATTTGATTCCATCGTAATCAGTATCATCCCAGACCATACCGGTAATCTTAGAGGTTTCCACCTGTTTGAATCCGGCATTCATATTCTCATAATTTCTTTCCTTGATGATATCATATGCAAATGTACCACCGTCTTTGTTATCATTTGTTGCAATCTGTGTTTCTTTAATATAGTAATCATTGTAATCATTCTCAGACGTCTTTGCATTCGTTCCTTTTTCTGCCGGTCTGGCAATAATCAGGAATTCATCATCTCCCTGATTCAATGTAATCGGAAGATTTTCTCTTCTCTGACTGTCTTCTAGACCATTTAAATCTGTTACATATAATTTACTATAGACTGCATGATCTTTATCACCATCTCTCCAATACTTGGTAGCAATATACTGATCTGGAAGCTGCTTAATTGCAACTTTATATGCTGTTAAGAATCTTTCTTCTTTTTTATCTATATTGCCATCTTTATTCTGATCTATGTCAACATAAGTTGGCAGTGAATCAAAGGAATAAGATCCGGATGTTGTTGTAGTAAATGTTCGAAATGCCTGCTGATTCTGATTATTCGGACTTAAAATCCATTCTTTCTTTCGAGAATCATAATAGTACTGGTAAAGCAATACAGTAACAGCATTATTACTGCTTACATATTCTGATTCTTGTGCAGTTCCATCTTCTGTTTTATTTTCAAACACACCATTGTAATTCTTGTCATCCCATAAAACTCCGGAAATGCTGCCCTTTTCAATCTGTTTTAATCCACCATCAAATCCACTATAATCCTTTGCTTTTATCAGGTCATATGCAAATTGATCGTTTCCATGATTTTGTGCATCGTCATCATACATGATGTATTCATCAAAATACTTACTGTTTTCTGCACTTTCTTCTGCCTCTTCTTTTGATGCCTCCGCGGTGATAAAGAAATCACCCTCTTTTGGAGATGTCAGGTAATCTTTGATGTCATATTTTCCATCTGCCGGTAAATCCTGATAACCTGCACCTTTCTGACTATTTTCTGCAATTAAATGACTGTCAATTAACTGATAATCATCTTTTGCCTGTCTGTATCTTGTTACTGCATAATCACGATATTTCTCTGGATCATCATCTGGTGCTGGCAATGACTGTAATCTGATTCTGTAGTGTGCAACATACTTCTTGCCACTTAATTCCACATATGTTGGCACATCCTGGAATACATACTGACCATCTGCATCCGTTGCAACCTGTCTTGGGAAATCAAATTCATTTCCCGGTGTTACATTCAGTCCTTCTACCTGCTTGCCTTTTTCAACAGCTAAGTACTTGCCATTTACCTTAATGTACATCTCTAACTGAATTCTTGCATCTTCAATTCCCTGTTCTTTCCAGACTGTTGTTATCTCATGATCGGTAGATGGTGTTCCATCTTCTTCCTGTCCGTCACTGGTAATCTCAGTAACTGTATCAAACAGACCATTATAGTCTTTCTCTTCGATATATTTTGTTTTTGTTTTATCTTTCGTATCTACAAACTTACCATTATCATCCCATACGTAACCTTTGACTGTAGATGTCTGAATCTCTGTAAATCCGGCATTGTAGTCAAGTAGTCTTTGTGCTTCGGTAATATCATATTGATATGTCTTTGAACCGTCTGTATATGCAAGAGTATTTCCTGCTGTACCTGCAGCAGCTTCTTCTGATACATCCTTTGCTAAAATGATCTTTTTACTATCTCCTACATAGTTGTGTCTTAATACTTCCTGACTTCCATCATCTTTTTGATCCTTCCAGTCATCTCCAACGAAATAGTACTTTTGTTCGCCTTTATAATATAAGTCACTGTTTTCTGTAGAATGAGATTTTGTGTATTGTTTGTATTTTGTAATCGCATACTTCTGATAAAGCTTACGGTTATTATCTGAGCTTTCTGGATCTATCTTAAGCTCGTATCCCATCAGATAATTCTGTCCATCTTTTTCATAATAAGAACTCAAATTCTGGAATACATAAGATCCTGACGCTGTTGTTACTTTGGTCTGGTTTCTATCTGGAAGTGCATTCCATTTGGTTCCATCATAATAAGATGCCTCAAGGCTAACGGTAATATCACCAATACCTTTTTCATAGGTATCCATTAAACCATTATAATTTTCATCGTTCCAAACCCATGAACCGATAAATCCACGTGTACCATTTACAAATCCAAGGGAAACATTGTTGTTATAAGCAAAACTCTGTCCGGCTTCTTCTCCCTCTGTTTCAAATTTTGGTTTTGTTTTCGTTACACCATCTTCTGTATACTCTTCATAAGGAACAGTAACGGTAAATGGTCTGGTTCGATAAATGCCATTCATTTTAATTAAATCATTATCATCCCCTGCCTCTAATGGATCATTGTGCAGAGTGAATGGAGTTGGTTTTAATGGTGTCTGTGAATTCACTTTTCCATATGCTACATAGGTTTTACCCTGACATAACCGGAATTTATAATAACCATCCTTGCCGGTATCAAATTCTGCCTTATTTCCATCTCCATCAAGTGCAACATCTGCAGAAATATTTCCGTTTTCGTCTACTTCATGAAGTTCAATATGTGTATTGGCAAGTTTTAATTCATCTTCATCAATCACACCATTACTATTGATACTGCCATCCCAGTTTGAATCTAATGTTGTATTCATGGCATCATCTAAATCTGTCGGAATAAACTTTGTTCCATCCTGTTTCGTATAGCTTTCGTCTAACCATGAATATCCGCCATACGTATAAGCTCTTGAAATACCTAACTCATACGAAGTCATTGCCTGATCATAACTTTGATGATCTGGATACTTCTTCGATAAGGATGATGCTTCATTTTCATCTGCCACCGCATCAATATGAATTGTCTGTGCCGTCTGAACAACAAGCTTGGCATCTTTGTTTCCTGTGCCCTTTGAAATTTCTTTCGTCTTATTTAAAGCATCATTTGTTACGGCAGATGTTGTATTCTTTGTACCATCGTAAACGATTTTTCCATCTCTAAATACCAGGATACCTGTTTTGGTATCACCTAATTCTCTGGTTGTAACAGAATACTGGCTGTATTTTTTCGGGAAGGTATATCTTAAATAATAATCTCCCGGTTTAATATCTGATAAGATAAAGTAACCATTTCGATCCTGATAATCTGCATTGGTTGTATATTCGATTGGACCATACTGTGTATATTCATAAATATGGTTTACTTCATCTGCATATTTAGGCTGTCCTGTTGTCTCATCTACAACAATGTAACGTTTTTGTTCTGGATTTGGATTTGTACTTGGATCCGTATCATCCATAACTGCTTTTCCTTCTCTGTTTACCGGATAACCTGATTTGCTTAACAGTTCTACTTTTACACCGTTTACACCAGGATCATCTGCTTTTCCATCAAAGTCGACATCTGTTGTACGTTTTGATAACAGATTTCTGCTATAAGCATTCTTTCCATTCTTATCGCCTTTTGATAAAGTAATATCTTCGTATTCTGCTTCATCTTTTTTACCGTTATAGTTAAAGTCGGACCATACATAACTTCCGATATATCCTCTTCCATCAACTGCACTGATATAAGCACCTGCTTTTACACTTTCATTTTGCTTGTTAATAATTAAGTTCGTCGAACTGTCTTCATAAGCTACCATGAATGTATTCCACTGTGCATAATCATTTACCTGCGAAATAATATCGCTATTGTAAGCTTCTGCATTTCCTTCTTCTGAAGATGGGATACCTACAAATTTTGGTGCGTTGACTGCTGAATTCATATCATAAGTCAGTTCTAACTGGCTCTTCGCCGGAATCGTATAGGCTGGATCATTTAATTCTGCCCAGATGGCAACGGTACCATTTTGAATCTTCAGATACTGCTCATCTGTTACTTTTCCGTCCTCATAATCTTTTAAGAACTCATCTAGTTTTACAAAATATTTTTCTTTCTCTGCATCATTATTATAAAGTGATTCATACAGAGTAGTATCTCCTTCACTTGTCGTTCTTGGAAGATCACCGACCTTTTTCAGTTTATAAGTATCATTTTCTTTTACAACAGGACCAATCCATACTGTATAATCTTTTGGATCAATCTGTGATTTGTCACCTTTTTCATCTACGGTTCTCAGATGGATACTGTCATATTGTAACGTTCCTCTCCACTTACTGCTTCGCTTTCCATTGTTGGTAATATTTTCATCATCGACATATGGAAGAATATCGTAATATGCCAGTTTCTGATAATAATTTCTTGCCATCGTAGCACGTTTATTCCATGCTGCAGATGCATAATTATATTGTCCACCTTCTGGAACCTTCGCAGGTAATTTTGAATATAACGTATCGTAAACCGAAGTTGCCATTTTACTTGTAACAATATTTGAAATCGTAGCTAATGCCAATGCTTCTGACGAATGCGTGACTGCCATATCTCTGGTACTTCCATTCACATTTACATCACGACTGTCTACTTCATAAGCGACTGGATTATTTCCTGAAGTTGTAACAGGAATATATGGTTTAAAACTTCCGGCCTTAAATCCATAAGTCTTTGCCTGCAATAATTCTGTTGCAGTTGCATAGTTATTATCAATATCTAGCGGTACCATTACCTCAATGACAATCTTTTGTCCCGGATGTAAAATTCCATCATAATAGAAATTCATTACCTTACGGTTATAATTACTCATGGAAATCGGTTTTGTTGTAAAGGTCGGATTATAGAATGTATCCTCTCCGTCTATAACCTTTGTTGATTTGTCTGGATTCAATTTAATATCAAGTTTATTATTTTCCAGACTGGTATTTTCTGCAATGCTTCCGTCTTCATTTACAACATGCCAGGTCCATAGTGGAGCCTTCTCATCAAGATTCTTCGCTTCTTCTCCTGTAATAACATTTCCGTTCTTATCCTTATTTGCCTTTGTATTATAGCTGTCTCCAATGTAATAACCATCAATCATTCCATTTGAATCATCCTGATAAGTTACATATTTTAACCGCTCTTCCTGCAAAGACTCTAAGTATGGAAGTGCTAATGAAATATTTGGATTAGAAAGCACATCTGCTTCTGCACTCTCATAATCTGTATTCTGATGCAGTTCATCATTACTCAGGTTACTGTAAGTAACCGTATATTTTAACATCTTACTTGAATTAGAGATTGCATTAATACGATCATCCCACTTATATTCTGTAACCGCTGATCCCTTAAAGTATTTACCTTTAATATTAATCATTGCCCAAGGGAGCTGTGGATCAATATAATAACCGACACGTGTACGCTGCGAAATTGTTGCATATTTATAATCATCGTAGCGTGGAATCAGTGAAGCAAAATGATTTGCATGCACTGCATAACTGATATCATTTCTAACAACTGTCGTAGAATAAGAAACTCTTGCACTGTTCTCTTTCACCGACTGGTCTAATGGATTCAGATTGTTATGATCCGGGTCGATATCATTCATATTTTCAATGTCCTTAGTATTCGAATCAGCATCTACATCCATACGGAATCCGGTTGGTACCGGGAAGTATTTTGGTGCTTCTTCCTTCGTAAAGGTATGTTCTACACCATTCATGGTGTCTGTAAATCCTTCTGTTTTAATTACCCAGCGAATCTGTCGAATATGTTTCGACAAACTTTCTCCTGCCGGGAATCCTTCCACCGTCTGCTTATTTATTTCAATTTCTGCATTTTCATCAATTGCAAAAGCATCCTGTCCATCTTTTGTAAGCGGAATCCATCCAGATACTACATCTCCATCCTGTGCTTTTTTCTTATTTTCCACATACAGATTGTCGTATAATGCATTATCGTCCGCAGATTCCGGATAAATATAAGAAGTTTCATTTTCCGGTTCATCACTGATGTATGCATACATACTTACTTTCAAATGTTTCTTTAAGATATTACAGATCTGTTCCTTATCATCAATGATGTATTGTCCCCATAATTTATCTTTTTCCGGAACTGCCCATTTACCGGTTGTGACAATATTCACATCCGGATGTATTACATCTGCATCCATTGGTGCCTCTTCTGCTGTACCTCTTTGTGTTGCACGATGTGGCAAATTATAGTTCATAACAAATTCATTGATTGACGTTGTATCATTCGATACCTGATCCATATAAGCAGATATATTATCTGCCTGTTTAATATGTGGATCTTCTGCAATAATAAGCGTTGCATCTGGATCATTTACACGTACACGCTGTCTGCTTAAATCAGCACGAATCGTATTAGCCGGTTTCACAATTTCAACCTTTGCTGACGAATCTGACATATAAACATTGTCATAATCGCCATCTAAATTGTAATCCTTATTCTCAGCTTTTGAATCCGCAATCTGTCTTTCAAAATGCATATTTTCTACCGGCTGATCACTAAATTCAAACTGATACGTATCATACTGTAACTGTGCCTGTGTAAGGTCTTTTCTTTCCTTTTCAGTATAAATGATATTTCCATAGTCGTTATAACAGATTTTTCCATCTGCTGTTGTTTTTGGAATCAGACAGCCACCTCTTGTGTAATACTGGTGAGCTGCTTCATCATATTCTACAAATGTTCCATCTTTTGCAATTGCAAACTTACCATTTGTATTCTTCATGGTAACAAACACTTTTGAATAATACTGATCCCATGCATTGGTATTTGCAGTATCTGCCATTACTTCAAGATTATCAACTCTCGTTTTAATCTTAAACTGGAAGTACTCTCCATATCCTAAAGAACCTGCACCTTTTTCTCCTGCAACATAACTGTTATCATCCTTATCGTTAAATCCGTCTGATTTTGGTGTGGTAATCTCGAAGACTAATGTTTCCTGTCCACGTTTTGTCAGAGAATCTGCACGTGTCAGTGTACCCGTATTAAGAGTTGCATCTGCTGTTGCAATATTCTGATCAAAATAACGTTTTACAAGTTCTACACCCCAGCCTTTTTCTCTGGCTTCCTGTACTGTTAATTTCTGAGGTTTTGTCTTATCACCGTTTTTATAATATTCAATATAATAATCATCTAAGATGTCATCATCATCCCAGTATGATACTGTTTCCGGAAGCTTAAATGTAACTTCGAATTTTGAATGATAAACATCTCCTCTGTATTTATATAGTTTCTGATTATATAAACCAATCTTTGCACCATACCATAATACATCGCCATAATCAAAATTCTCTGCTTCGGCATCTGCTTGTTCCTGATATTGATATTTGTTACGATCTTCTGTTTCCTCTAAATCATCTGTACCGCCTCGAAGTCCATCTTTTTCTTTCTGTGCTGTTACATAATGATCCGTCTGAACCACCGGCTCTTTTGTTCGAATCTTTAATGTATTGTAAACACCACCATTTACCTGTTCTTCTTCTCCTGCATCTGTGTAATACCATGCATTTTCTTTATTGACTCCGACACCATGATCTGCCTTATTTACCTGATCTACTGCATTTAACTGTCCGGTAAAACTTCCATCTGCATTTTCCTTATATAAATTACCATTTAAACATGCCTTTATTTTATCAGAAAGAATCTGATTCTTATGACGAATCGCTGTATAATCGTCTAAATCCATCGGGTCACTTTCCTGGTATCGCTTCATGCTGCCAACCATGTAAGTTCCCTTTTCATATTTATGATTTAATAATACCTGTGAATCATAAGGATCTGTTTTACCGGTCACTCTCTTATAGTAATCTGGATCCGGTGCTTTCTGTTTTGCCGGCATCAGACCGCCTTCTACAATTGAAGAAGTTGAACTATGATACCAGGTAAACTGATAAATTCTCTTTACAGCATCTTTTCTGTCGTCTTGACCATTTCCTCTCAAATAAGACTGATAATAATTGTTATACTGTGGCTGTACCTGTGCATCAGAACCTACGGTATATGGATTACCTTCAATATCATTATCTGTAATAAACTGATAAGCATTGATCTTACTTGATACATATGCATAGTTGCTTAAATAATTTTCTCTTAAATCTGCAACCTTCGTTCCATCATCTAACGTGTTATCTGGATTGTCATATGTAAATGTCTTTAATGAGAAATTATAGAGTTCATTATTGGCAATCTTAGCTTCTTTCTTTCTCTTTGCTTCAATGGTATCCTGTGTCTTTTTCTTTGTCTCATCGTTATCTTCTTTTGCGAAAATCTGTACCACATATCGTTTTGTCTCTTCATCATAATAAACTGCAGTACGGTACAAACTTTCTTCTTCTGATAATCGTTTTCCATCCCGGTCAAATAATGTATATTGTGCTTCTTTCGTTGCATTCTTTGTATTATCTTTCGTAAACCGGCTTCCATCTGTTGCTACCGGTACAATACCATAAGGAAGTACATCCGTAATAACCGGCAATAATAATGTACCCTTTTGTCCACCATCAGTGCCATAATTATGCAACACTTTTTCTGGTGTAAAACCATAAAAACCAGTATTAGTAAATCCGTACTGATCCCACCAGTATTTATTTTCCACATGGATATTTAAATAATTTAATTCTCCCTGTGTATTCGTATAATACTGTTCCACAGTTGTACCATACATATTCTGCTCGTATTTATTTTTCGATGCTGTGTCTTCCTGTGGTTCCTGAATCTCTTCTTTACTCATAGTTGTCCAGGTACGTACCAGAGGTTTTCTCATAACGGCTTTGGTACCAGTCTCTGCATATAAGTCTGCATCATGTGTACCTTCTGCATATTCCGAAATGTTACCTGTCTCATCTTTTGCCTGATTCTTTGTAAAGCTTCCGGATGGATTTGCCTTTGTAACCCGCGTCTCTTTATTCTGAATATTATATCCATTTACAGATGGCATATTTGGAGAAGATGCACCATAGCGCAGGTTTTCGATAATCCATAACGAACTAGAATCTCCTGCATAAGGAGCCCATAAAAAGTCCATTCCTTTTAACTGGTTATTCTGCATCTTTTCTCTGGTTGCTCCATCCCAGTGGTCAATATCATAAATCTGATAGAAATAATGATTGATACTGTTCTTTTCTACATAAGGTGCAGTCAGGACACGATCATACCAGTCTCCCTGTTTGGTTGTACTGTAAATATGTGCCGGTAATTCCACTCTGGTAATATAACCAAATTCTGCTCCACGATTAAACCATTTCTTTAATGGATTCTTTACTGTAACCTTTACAACCCATGGAGAATAGTTTTTATAGTAACCACTTTCCTCATCGGTAATCTTGGTATTTCTTGCCGGATCACGCATACTCTTTGGTGCCAGATAAGCTGGATTTTTCGTCTCCGGTGTCTGAATGACCTCTGTCTCAATCAGAGAATCATCAATGGCATCAAATTGATCTGAATTACTCAATCCCGTATTGGTAAATGCCTTTGTATCAATTGTTCCATCTTCTTTAAATACCGGTTCCATTCCATATGCATATACATAGGTAAATGTCACACCATCTAAATCCCAGTCACCGTAATTATAAGCCTGTAACCGTACCGTTGTATCTTCATTGTATTCTAACGAAACCGATCCTGCATAATCCGTTACTGTATTTGTAGAATTCATATAGACATTTCCACTCGTATACCAGGTTCCAAAGTAACCATAAGTTGGATTTACAAGAACTTTATCTGTATAATCTCCTGCTGTTGCATCATACTGAAGGTTCTTCTCCTTTGAGAGAAGTTCAGAACTAGTTGCAAGCCATGCCTTTTGCAAATGCAGTCTTGTCTCACTCCAGATTACCGGTGTATTTTCCTTCTTTGCATCATTCTTTTTGTACTGATTTTTATCCCAGCTTACATAATCCGTATTTCTTTTACTCATTGCAAGCTTAAACCAGTCACGATTCTGATTAGAGGAACGATAGGTAATCGTATCTGATAATTGATCTAATCGTTCTGCTGTATTTTCTGTCTCCGTTGTATAAACAACTTTTTGCTTATAATTATCCGGTTTCATATCTAAATCAGCTAATACATTATTCTGTCCACCAAGATTTGCGTTTGTAGAATCTGTTCCTGGAATATAGGTATTACTTTGATTTAAGAATTCCCACATATCTACCTGTTCATTCTTATCAGCACTAAATCCGATATCGTGAATCAGATAATCCATATCCATCATCGTTGCACTATTCGTAACCTGCTTATTGTTGACACTCGTATCCGATGTATCTGTAAATCCACCCTCTAAGAATGGATATAAGCATCCATTTTCTGAATAATAGTACCAGCTTCTTGAGAACCGTTGTTGATAATATTCACCAATTCTTGGGAAATAAGCCGGATGTAATGCTGTCGATGCTGTTGTTGACTCTGCCGTATTCTGATCATATGTAGATGCTGTATATACCATCGGAAGGTCTGTATCTCTTACTGTTTCTGCGTATGAAAATTCTATCTGACTTCCTACCGGCATTACAAATTTCTTATCTGGATCATTCTTATAGCGAACAGAAATCTTATACACCTTAAACTTAATCTGATATGTCTGATCTTTATCCGCCTTGATATCTGCAAATGCTTTCTGATTTGCATTTGCTTTTTGATATCCATCTTTGTAAGTCATCTTTCCGGCGTAATCATAATCTGTTACTTCTACGTAAGGCTTACCATCATCTGCCACCAGATATAATTCTAATCCTAATTCATCGAATGTTTTTCTGGTATTGCCTTCCACATAAACCGGATTGAATTTAGATGGATCTAATGCCTGATCTGCTAAAACACCATCATAATCTGTTTTTGCAAAATATTCCGGCACTTTATCATAGAATACCGGTTGAATTAATCTTCCTTCTTCTCCTGCCTGTACACCACTGCTTAATTTTGCTTCATGGTTAATCAAAGTCACTTTCTGATAGAAGGTTTCATTTGGACGATATCCTGTTTTTTGTTTTGCATCTGCATTGTATTCCTTTTTCGCATCATCTGCATCTGAAAATACCTGTGTATGCAATGTAGTTTTTGGATTCTCACGATATACATCTTTGGTAATCTCATTCTCATCCGTCCATTCAATATCATGTGAAATTTCTTTTGTTGCTGTTTCCTGATTACCAGAAGCATCTGTTGTATTCTTATCTTCTTTATAGTTGTAACGATAAGTATTGACAGCCGTTACATGTGCAGCATACTGATATGCCTTCTTTGCTGTATGGTCTGTTAAATCCTGATAGCGTGCTACACCTGTTAAAACAACATTCTCAAATGGAACTGATTTTTTCGATGTTCCACTGTAATTCTGATTAGAATCAAAACGATCCACATCATAATAAATCCATTTTACAGCTACAACATCTTTTAACTGTTCATCTGTCATCTGTGCAGTTGCCGCATGCTTAACACTTGCTGCTTCATCTGCCTGATAGGTATACGACTTCCAGTCAACTTTTACGTTGTTATCTTTATCTAACTGATAATGAATATTAACGGCATCTCCTGCTTTATTAGCAGCATCTGTATCTACTGTTGCCACTGCATAAAGTACTTCCACACGTTTTGCACTGTCTGGTTTCTTGACATCATAAGGCTCTGTTAATTCAAATCCTCTGTAATAATAATTCTTGTCATCCTTAATCTTTTTCTCTAAAAATGAAGTATAGATTTCATATTCATTTCCAAAATGACCGGTTTCATTTTTTATATTCGAAATTGTAATCGTCGCCTTCTGTCCATCATATTTCTTTTTCTGATTAGCAAAATCATAAGAAATAGATACTGGTTCAAACTTCTGGAATTTTAATGCACTATCAATGGTTGCCTTGTATTGCTGCTGTTTTTGCTCATCTGTATACAAAACTCTGTGATAATTCTGAATTCCTGCTATGTCTGACTCATAAGCAAAGCGATTTACACTTCCGGTTCCTGCACCATTTAATAAATTTCCATCATTAATCATGTACTGTGGATAACTATGTTTCGGTGCTGCTGTCACTTCTGCAACCGCATTGGCAACTGTCTTTTCATCATCATAGATAATCTTATCCGTAGCCTGTGTTACAATTTTAATATACACTTTTTCGTCAGGATACAGCTCATCAAACTGATTCGTATCATCCCCGCCATCTCCAATGTGAAGTTGTAAGGTACGATAATAGGTTTCTTCATCATCCTGATTCTGATTCTTAGAAACGGTGTAATCAATTCCCTTTTTCGCATCAATGGATGTTCCATCTTCCTGCGATAATTTTGCTGTAATTTTATCTAGGATAATATTTTTCGTTACCTTAGAATCTGAAACAACATTTCCATCTTTGTCTATTACATTCCAGCTTATAATTCTTTGTCCTTCCGGCACTGTAAAGTTGGTATCTATGTGTTCTACCGGAAGCAGAGAATCACTTTTTGCTCCGGCTGAAAATGTATATTCAATATAATCATATGGAGCTAAATGCAGATAATCATTGCTTGTAGTCTTTCCTTTCTTATTAGAAGAATCATAGATTGCACTACGTTTGATCTTTGTCTCTAATGTACCAACTAAATTCTTCAGATAATAGTATGACTCCTTAATACTTCCCTTTGAGGAACCATCTACATTGCTATATTGGAATACATTGGCATTTGGATCACATGAAGTAAATACGGTAGACAAACGGTTGGTAGATGTATACGTTGGATAATGGTTCACATCTTTACCAAAAGTTGGATTTGACGATTCATCCCAAAGGTCTTTTACAAAGGTATCCTCTGTACGGTCTGCATATACACCATCATAGAAATACGTTGCACTCTGACTGTCTTTGTTCGTAGATAAGTACTGACCATCGCCTAAAACAGTCTCTGCATTCATTCTGTCTGGTTTTACCGCCTCAAACTTCAAGTCAAAATCTGACACATAAGCTTTCAGATATGTTTTGTTATTTGAAGTATTTACATAACTTGTCACATAATCTTTGGAACCATTTTTATATAAGTCTCGTAAAATATTTTCTACATCAATCTCATAGACTGAATCGTTCTCTACTGTTTTCGGCTGATCTACATAAACCTGATATGCACTTTTATCTTCATTCCATCCATTGACTCCTGTTCCTTTCTGAACAGATACAGGGATTTCTTTTCCATTTGCTCTTAATACGAATGTCGAAATCTTAAACCAGTTTCCATCAATCAGGAATGTAGGAATATAAATATGCTCTAATCGGAAATAACGATCCATGGTATTTTTGGTATATGCTGTATCAATTTTTGCAGCAGCCTCTTTTCCTGTTCCGTTATTTCGATTCTGGTTATATACATTGACACGATACAAACCTCTGTTTGGTGTCAGATTATCATAATCACCATCTGCTTTTTTCTGAACAAATTCATTGATTGTTCCACCATCTACTTTTTTATTTCTCGCCGTTAAAGTATAACCTCCTCGGAAAGAAATCAGATAACCCATCATAAGTGCTGTATCACTTGTAGATGCAATGACTTTGTCTGTATCATAATGTGTATAAGTCTGAGCAGTTACTTTATTTGTTCCGTACTCATCAGGATCTACCTGGTTAATTGCATATGGACATCCATGAACAAGAATATCCCATTCTTTACTTGTACCATGCTTATCTGATTTTACACCATCTGTAATTTCTTTTGTGTAATCTCCATCACCGTTAATATTTTCCATTGTCATTTCATAATGAGTGACAAATGTATTTTCATTCATAACCAGTGTGTATTCACTCTTTGAAGTATCCACCGTACATCCTGTGGAATATGTTTTATCCCCACTGTCTCCACCGGTAGATGACTGAATCAGCTGATTGATAAATGGGTGCTTTAATTGTACACATCCAATATATGGTTTGCTTGGTGTATCTCTTCTGTTTACAACAGCTTCATCACCAATCGTAACAATTCTTTCTGCCTGATTTTCTGTTGCAGACTCATTTTTACTTGTAGTAACATTTGCAGCTGTTGATGTCGATTCTGAAGTTTTACCAACCTGAACATGATATTCCGTTGTATTCATCTGATAGCCGGCAAGTGAGGTATATTGTTTTACAATATACTTTCCATCTGGAATCTGTTTGAAACGGAAGAATCCATCTGCATCAGTTTCTGTTGTTAATGGTGTTCCTGTTACTCCTTCTTCCGGATATAATGCAAACAGAATTCCCTTTAAAGGATTTCCTTCATTATCTATTACCTTTCCCATTACAACAGTTTTATCTGCAGCCGGTACTTCTTCTGTCGGATATGTAACTTTTGTATCTGCATCCACTACATTATCTAATGTTACATCATAAGTAGTTTCTGATTTTTGATAACCTTCTGCACTTCCAATCTGAGCTACATAATACTTTCCATTTGGAACATTCCGGAATGTAAAATATCCTTTATCATCTGTCTGTGTTGTAAACACTGGCTGTTGTTCACCCTCTGATGTCTGGTCATCTGTCTTCTTATATAATCCAACATTTACATTCTTTAATCCTTTGCCATCATTTCCGACTACTTTTCCCTGCACAACCGGTTCATGACTTTCTTCGTAATCTGGATAATCCGCTTTATTGATATAATCTGGCTCAATCGGAATTGTGACTGCAGTTTCTAATGTCACAACTGTCGTATTACCATCAATCACAATCTGTCTTGTATCTATTGAGTCTTTATATCCATCTTTACTTTCTGCCTGTTTTAACCAATAGGTTCCATTGGCTACCTCATCAAATTCTAAAAATCCTTTTTCATCTGATGTAGCGGTATAAGCCGGAGTAGTATCTGTTTCATTCTGGTACAGACCATATTTTACACCTGCAACCTCTTCTCCAAAATCAGACTGAACTTTTGCCATTACGATTGTCGGCTTTGCTGTCGGACTCGGATCTGGATATTTAATTTCATTATCACTGCTGTCATCTTTTTTATTATTAGAATAATCAAATGCAATCTTCCAGTTTTTATCTGTTCCATAAAAATTCTTTAAATCTGATACTTTTATGGAAACTTCTTTTTCTGCATCAAGTGCTTTATGATCTGTTCCTCTTGCCTCAAGTTTTAACTTAATGACGTCATTATCCTTCATGTACTGATACATCTCAGGTTTTATTTCTAATCCTGTCGTTAAAAATCCCTGATAATCATATACTGCATTTGGATAAATCTTTGGCAGGTCATCTTGTATCACAACCTTGTCTGTATATGCATTTTTATTTGCCCAGTCTCCTGATGAAAGACCCGGACGTGTAAAACTAATGGCATAATTATTTTCGGCGGAGAAATCAACCTCACGATCTGTTGCCTTTGTCGGATCACCTGTTACACCTTTTATGACTGTGTCATTATGGCTTACAACATTGGCACATGTCTCTGTATACAGATGGCGTGCTGTATATTCACGATTCACATAATCCCAATAATAAGAACCCCAGCCATTTGAATGTCGTGTCCACTGGCGGTAATAATCTACATAAGACCAGTCAGATTTTGGATGTTCCTCGGTACCACGATCGGTACGAACCTTACTTCTTCCATTGGTTGATTTACCGACTGTCACTTCTGCTGATGCTTTTAATTTTGCATCCCCTATGGTGTAGAATCTACCACTCAGTTCAAACATTCCCTGTGAATTTTCATCTAACAGGTTATACCAGGTTCCATAATCCGGTACGTTTGCTTTTCCGTTTTCTTCCTGTTTCTGATTAATATCTAAATTAATAATTACTTTCGTAATTGGATTTTCCGGAGCTTCTGATCCGTATGAAACAGGGTCTTTGTAGTAGTATTTTTTATTATTTGAAAATAAGGTTGTTGATTTACCATCTACCTGTAAAAGATTAATTCTTGCAAATGCATTTCCCTTTTCATCCTGTTCCACTGCTGAATACTGAAGATCCTCTTTTTGTAAGGTATAGCTTGTTCCATCTTTATATTCCACAGTTAAGTAATTGATATAATTTTTTGCATTTGGATGCACTTTCATGTAATATGCATCAAAACTGTCAGATGGAACATCCACTGTAAGATTAACCGTTGCAGCTGTATTTAAAGACTCATCATGTACGTATGCATATCCTTCATTGCTCTGTTTGTAAGTCTTTGGCAATGAATCTGGATAATGCGTTCCTGTATTTACATACTGTCTGAAATCAATTGCATAAGAACCTAATGCTTTATAACCGATTTCAAGCTTTGCATTATCTGCATTCAACCCCCAGCTGGAGCTGGTAAATGGTATACCCGCATTATCTCCCCACACTCTCTCAGCCGCTGAATCAATTCCATAATCAATTCTTAAATGCTCTGTTGCAGAAGATGCTTTGGTATATCTCTTGTCCTGCTTAGAACCATCATTATAAAATGCTGAGACTACTGTATCAAAATACATCTTTGTAATATAGGTTGCTGACGTATCTTTTGTATTGACAATATATTTGTCTGTATCATACGATGCAACACTATAATCTCTGCTCTCTCTCCATCCCATCAAATAGTTCTTAGCTGTTGCCACAAATTCATCGGTCTTGCCAAAGAGAGAATCATCATATCCAAAGAATTCGATATATCTTTTGGTATTGTCCTTGGTTGTAATTTTTCCATTCTGTGCATTAATTTCTACTTGTGTCAGGTTCTCAATTCCAAAATCATTTTTTAACGTTTCACGATCAATTGAAATTACTTCATTGCCGTCCTCCGTCCGATAGGTATATTCTTTTGATTCATCTCCCTCTATATAATAGGAAGAAACTCGTCCATTTTCATCTTTCTTTTGTAATAAAACTGCTTTCTTCTCTGTTGTATTATCACTTGATTTACCACGTAAGATGATATTTTCAACTGTCTGATACTGTTCTAATACATCCTTATAGATAAATACCTTTGTTGTATGGAAACCTGTTTTTTCTTCATCCTGTTTTTCATAAGGAAGTTCTGCAAGAATCTGTGCATCATCTACCGTAGAAACTCCATTGTTAGATACTTCTAACCGGTATTTAAAATCTCTGTCATATGGAATACCTAAGATATTTCTATTCTTATCCGTATTTCCCGTATTGCTCTCTGTAGTTTCCTTGATATTGTTATAGAATATTTCTGCATTCAGATCTACTGTCGGACGAACTACACGAAATGTTGCACTCTTACTCGTTTCCTGATTAGCCATTAATGTATGATTTGGCTGTACTTTCATGGTTGCTGTCAACGCATCATACCAATTACTGTTTCCATCTACACGTACAGAAAGTGCTTTCTTATTTTTTATTGTGATATTTCTGTCAAAATCTTTGTAATGAATTCTGGCATATTTTAAATAAACATCTTTCGATGCCCAGTCTGAAAGATCAAAGACCAGATTTCCATCTGCTTCTTTTACCTGTTCAAACTGATCTGCTGTATAAGAAAGCTTTGCAGTGTCCTTTTCAGGGTCGGTTCCATATTCAAAGAAATCAATCCGGTCAATCGTTCCTGATTTTTCATAATCTTTTCCGATTGTCACTTTATTTGTCAAAAATCCCTGAATTAATGGTTTCTGATCTTTATCTAAGGCTTTTTCCCCAACACTGTCTAAAGTAAGTAATACATTCGTATCTCCAATTTTAGACACACTGTCATTTTCAACCGTAAACTGATAAAATAAATCATCCTGTCTGGCTGGTACTGCAATAGAACTTCCACTCTCATTCGTTCCAATGCGGTTAGCACTTGCTGTAATTACCGGCTTAGAAGCAATCACATTCATAGTTGCCTCTCCGGTTGTCTTCGCTTTTTCACTTCCAAGCACACTAAAGTTTAAATTTGCCTTTAAATTTCCAATCCAGTCCGTTGATCCATAAAGATTAACTTTGATTTCTCCTAAATGATCTAAATCCTGATTTGCATTGATTCTTGAAAATACAATTCGTACCATTTTTACTCTGGCAATTTGATCTGGTACGTTTACTGTAATTTTTCCATCTGATTCCACTTTCCAGCCATCTGCTTCTACTGTAGCATCTGCCTGATCTAAATCTGAAAGATCATTATTCCAGTCATAAAACAGAACTTTCTCCACTGCTCCATTTTGCTTATCTGCCTGTTCTGTTGCATTTGTAATTTCAATCTTTCTTGTATCAAATCCTTCTAAGTCTTTCAGACAATCTGTTGGTTCATTTCCAACTCCTTCCATCTGAATATCCATATAGGAAGTAAATGCTGTAGACTTAGACTTATTCTTTAATGTAAACTGATACCAAGTTTCATCTGTTTTGCTCTTATTCGGCACACTTAATGCTGGATAAGTTGTAATCAAAGCTCCTGTTTTTGGATTGGTTGTTCTTTGAATCTCTTTTGAATGAATGGTACCATCTTCATTCCAGTAAACTGCACTGTCAATAATCGGATTAATATCTAATACAGTCAATACCGCATCTTCTTCCTTGGTAATGTCCTCTTCTGTCTGGTCATGACCATCGAAACTAAAATCCGTCTTCCAGGTTCCTTTTACAGGAATTGTTTTACTTGTTGTCGGAGTTCCAAATATTTCAATATAAGAATTTTTTGTTTTATCCTCTGCATCAAGAAGCATATTAGAATCCATCTGTTTAAAATGAATCAGTACTTCATATACCGTTGAAATTTTTTCCGTTCCGGTTCCCCATACAGATTTGGTAAGAACCAGATTTCCATCACTATCCAGAGTCGCACCATTGTCTACAGTAATTGACTTCTTGTCTTTGTCAATTTTTGCATAGTCTGAAAATGTTAATACCTTCTCAATACTGTCACTCGTTCCAGACACTCCATTTTTTGTTCCTCTTCCCTTGATCGTAATCGAATCAATCTGTGTCTTTAATAAGAGTTCTTTGCTTAAGATTAACTTTGTTGTATTTAATCCACCCTGTGCATAATTATTATTTGTATAAAGATTCTTAATTTCAAAAGTCGAAGGATTTACTTCTGAATCACTTTCATTCTGTAATGAAAAACGTGCTGCTGCAGATTCAGAATTGACAGCTACGTTTTGTGGATTCCCTACTTCTTCTTTTTTTAAATATGAATCATAAAATACACCATTTGCTGTTAATTCCAACTCTGGTTTTGTCGTTATAATCTTCGCTGTATCTGCTGAATCTGGAAAATATTCCTTTACATGATGATCTTCTTCAATCCAGCCTTCCTCTAATGTCTCTGTCTTACTTTGATAATAATGATAACTATATGTTGTATCAATCTTGTTCGTATAAGTCCAGAGATATGGACAAATTCCCCGGACAGTAATCAGTCCGTTAAATTTCGTATAACGTGGAATTCTTTCCTTCATCTGAATCTGCATATCTCCATTAAAGGTAAGTCCCTTTTGGGAAGTTAATGCTTTTCCTAAAACGACTTTCCAGATTCGTTTTCCATCTTTGAACCCTTCTTCGTTTTCCTGTTCTTCTGTTGTATCCTTTACGAATTCAACTTTTCCACCAAGTTCTTCTAATGTCTTATATACTTTCTTTCCATCTGCATCGTCGAATCCGAATACCAAAAACTGATTCAGGTTTCCATCCTTAATCTTAAACCAGTTCTCTAGTTCCGGTTTTGGAAATTTTTTCGTATTATCTAAAGAAAATTCAATTTCCTGCAAGTCAAAATACTTTGGAACAGAATCATGTATGACTGTATCAAATACAGGCACATTTCCATTATTATCAAATCCTGTTAAATAATACTCCGCTGTTTTTCCAATATTTCCCTCAACAGAATCAGCTTCTTCTCCTTCTTCATCTAATACATACTTCTTTTGGTTCATATTATTTCTTGTTGGCTTAACAAAGTTACTTACATCTTTATTTTGCTTCGTCCATGAAATACTTCCACCTACACCAAAAGAAATGGTTGTTCTAAGAGTTGCTGTATTCTTATAAGGACTTTGGAAATTATTCGGATATGGTACAGCTACCACATAACTGTATTCCGAATAATGTTTTTCATCTGCCTCTTCCTGATCGAGTTCTTTTTTCTTTTCTTCACTGTAAATTTTCTTTACATTATCTCTTGAATCTATCATAATCTGACCACTTCCAGAATATACATATGGAAGTGTCTCTTCATCGATTCCTTCAAAATTCTCTAAATCCCATGTTGATTCCCAATGATCATTATCTGTTACATCATAAATTAAAACACCACCACCATATGGTTTCCCGATAAAGTCATTGTTTCGATAAGTCTTATCTGAAATATCCGAGTTCTCCGTCGGACTGCCATCTTTATGATAAATCCACTGTAGGATATCTGGTTCTGAAATAGAATTTCTACCCTGTACATTATATTGTAAATCCATAAACATATGGAAGTTCTCTAAAGCACTATCCTTATCTGTTGATGTATTTTTAATATTTACTTTATAGAACATATAGTTGTATTTCTGCCAGATGACATTCTGTTGTTTTGTTCCATCTTCTAATGTCATCGGTGGAATACTCTCTATCGTTGTTTCCCATTTTAAATTTGAATTCACAAGTTGTAATCTTCGGTTTTCTTCATAATTTTCAAAATTATCACTCTTTGTTGACCAATTATACACTTTCTTTGTTGCTTCATTGTTTGCACTTTCCCAATACTCATCATACGAGAAATCAAGATATAAAATTCCGGTTGCATTTTCTGGAACAACAACACTTGGCTGATTGTCTGCTCCATTTTTGCCATCAAAAAATTCTACCTGAAACTTTGGTGTTGCACCATCACTATTGATTCCTTCATAATTATTCTTTAAAATAATCTTTCCTTCTACATAATCATTTTCAGTAATGGATTTTTCGTCGCCGGTATTCGGATCAATCGTATAAATCTGTCTTGAATCACCAAATTTACCATCATCATTCAACCGGGCCCGGATTCCCATATACTCTCCCTTTGCTCTTTTATCTGCCGGAATCTGTTTATAATCATATACCGTACACATCGTTCCCTTATCATCAAAATAGAAGTAAGGCAGTGTGATTGTCAATTTATTTTTCTTAATCACACCTGAATTCATCTGTGGCTTAATATTCGCCTGTACTGTAATCATCTCTGATTTGGAGATCATATAAAAGACACCATTATCACCCGTCTGTTTTGGAATCTCTCCTGTATTCTCTCCTAACACTGTAGAAAATTCTACTGAAACATCTTTTGCTCCGTCATCCGCAGCAAATACTTCTTTCAGACCTGTTAGCTGCGACAAGTCCCCTGAAGTCATAATCATTACGATGGAAAGGAAAATGCTAAGTACCCTCCATAGTAAATTCCGCTTTTCATCCTTATGTTCTCTGTTCATAATAATTCCTCCGTATAAAGCTTAAAACATATATCTAATTGTAATTGTAGGTAAAATTTGATTGATTCATGATGATTCCTTCTCCTGGAATCTTAAGAAAATTCATTGTAAATGAAAAATTTGCGAAAACAAACTATATCATTTACAGAATAATAATTTTGAAATATAGAATTCCCCTATTCTTTTTTATTATAACATTTTTCTCTATCTATTGCAAGAAATCAGCCCTTTCCTCTTCACAAAAAAAGCACTGTATCTAAGATTATAACTGAATTTCTATACAGAATGACAGCCACCGGTTTCTGGTGGCCACATCCTGTTTTCTCCTGATTTTATTTTATCTCATACTTCCTTCCACTCTATCAGATTCGCTGCTCCAATAATTCCTGCACGATTCCCAAGCACAGCACAACGTATCTTAGGAAGATATGCGATATCCCCGCCAAAACTCTTTTCTTCTACGATTTTCCGAAGAGGAGCTGTTAAGTATTCTCCCTGATTACAGATTCCACCGGAAAGCAATACCACATCCGGGCGAAAGATATTTACAAAATTCACAATGGATTCTCCTAAGTACGAAAGATAAGTTTCTACAATTCTCTTTGCAGATAAATCTCCAGCTTTCGCTGCATCAAAGGGAATCTTTCCATTCATTCGTTCTGTCTTTCCCCCGCATAACTCATACAGAAGAGACTGATGATTCTGTTGCATTGCCTCCTGTGCATCCCTAATCAATGCACTCGCAGATACATAAGCTTCTACGCATCCTTTTCTTCCGCAGGTACATGGTTTCCCACCTAAAATCAGACTTGTATGTCCCAATTCAGCACCTCCGGCATGTCCGCCTTCATATATTTTTCCATCGATGACAATGCCTCCTCCAACACCGGTTCCTAAGGTGAGAAGAATTGCATTCTCTGTTTCCTTTGCTGTGCCCGCCTTCACTTCTCCAAGTGCTGCACAGTTTGCGTCATTAGAAACTGCAATCGGACAGGAAAAATATTGCTGCATTTCTTTTCTAACCGGTACCTGTTTCCATTCAATATTATTTGAATATAAAACCATTCCCTCTTTTGCATCAACCGTTCCCGGACATCCGATTCCAATTCCGGCAAGTTCCTCTATGTTTTTATTCTTCTGTCGTAACAGATCCTTTACAAGTTCTGCCATATCCCTGATTACTTCACGACTATCCCGCTCCCTCTTCGTCGGGACAGATCCATCTATGATGATTGTTTGATTTTCATCAACAATTCCTGCTTTTATATTCGTTCCGCCAAGATCAATTCCAGCTCGAAACATTTTTTCCTCCTTTATGTTGCTACTAATTATCGTCACGCTATTATAGCATTATCTTCCTAAAATTCCAACAATCCTATCAGAAAATTTTTCCACAAAAAAAGACCGCAACTCAAACTGTTTGCAGTCTTTTTTCATATAGCTCCAAGTATCAAAGTACCCAGACCCTAATTATAATTTTATCGTTTCTTATTTGATTGCTTTAAATGCTTCATCTAAGTCCTGAATAATATCATCAATATTTTCTGTTCCAATAGACAGACGAATTGTATTTGGCTTAATTCCCTGATCTGCTAATTCTTCCTCTGTGCACTGGCTGTGTGTTGTTGTTGCAGGATGAATGACTAGTGACTTCACATCTGCAACATTGGCAAGAAGTGAGAACAATTCCAGATTATCAATGAAATCTTTTGCTGTCTGTGCATCTCCCTTAATCTCAAATGTAAAGATAGATCCACCGCCATTAGGGAAATACTTCTTGTATAATTCTCTCTGAGTTGCATCATCAGAAACAGATGGATGATGTACCTTCTCTACCTGTGGATGATTGTTTAAATACTGAACAACCTTTAATGCATTCTCTACATGTCTCTCAACACGTAATGACAATGTCTCTAATCCCTGTAAGAAAATAAATGAATGGAATGGAGAAATCGTAGCTCCTGTATCTCTCAGTAAGATGGCACGAATCTTTGTTACAAACGCTGCCGGGCCAACTGCCTTAGTAAAGCTGATTCCATGATAACTTGGATTTGGCTCTGTTAAAGAAGCAAACTTACCAGATCCTTCCCAGTCAAACTTACCACTGTCAACAATCACACCACCGATGGTTGTTCCATGTCCACCGATAAACTTTGTAGCAGAATGTACCACAATATCTGCACCATATTCAATTGGGCGAACCAGATAAGGAGTTGCAAATGTATTATCAACTACCAATGGAATCTTATGTGCATGTGCAATCTTTGCAACAGCCTCAATATCAACAACATCTGAATTAGGATTTCCTAAAGTCTCGATATAGATTGCTTTTGTATTTTCCTGAATTGCATCTTCAATCTCTTTTTCATTGAAAATATCAACAAATGTGGTAGAAATTCCGTATTGTGGAAGTGTATGCTCTAACAGATTGAATGATCCGCCATAAATATTCTTTGCAGAAACAATATGATCTCCCTTCTGAGCAAGGTTCTCAATGGTATAAGTAACAGCTGCTGCACCGGAAGCAACTGCTAATGCTGCCACACCACCCTCTAAAGCTGCAATTCTTTTCTCGAATACATCTTCTGTAGGGTTTGTTAAACGTCCATAAATATTACCTGCATCTGTTAATCCAAATCTTGCTGCTGCATGATCGCAGTTACGGAATACATAAGATGATGTCTGGTAAATCGGAACTGCTCTTGCATCTGTTACTGGATCAGGATTTTCCTGTCCCACATGTAATTGTAATGTCTCAAACTTGAACTTTCTCTGCTCTCTTGTAATCTTGCTCATAAAAACCTCTCTTTCTTTCACTCATAATATTCTAAAAATATCTATCTTCACGTTCTTTTCTTCCAAGCCTCTCCGGGCTCTCTGTCAGATTCAGACTTTCTGTATTCCTGACATTTTTTTATTATAACATAGATTCTTTATCCTGCAACCACTCATCTACTCTGTAAATAAAGGTGTAGAATAATATCTGTCTCCAGTATCCGGAAGTAATACAACAATTGTCTTACCCTTGTTTTCCGGACGTTTTGCAATCTCAATTGCTGCCTCTAATGCTGCTCCGGAAGAAATTCCAACTAAAACTCCTTCTTTTTTTGCAACCAGCTTACCAATGGTAAATGCATCTTCATTCTTAATTGTAATAATTTCATCATAAACTTTTGTATTTAACACATCTGGAACAAATCCGGCACCGATTCCCTGAATCTTATGTGGTCCACCTTTGCCTTCTGATAATACCGGTGAGCTTGCAGGTTCAATTGCAACAACCTTAACTTCTGGATTCTTTGACTTCAGATATTCTCCAACTCCGGTTAATGTTCCACCTGTACCAACACCGGCTACAAAATAATCTACCTTGCCGTCTGTATCATTCCAGATCTCAGGACCTGTTGTATTTCTATGAATCTCAGGATTTGCCGGATTCACGAATTGTCCCGGAATAAAGCTGTTTGGAATCTCTTTTGCAAGTTCATTTGCTTTCTCGATTGCTCCCTTCATTCCCTTAGAACCTTCTGTTAAAACAATCTCTGCACCATATGCCTTTAAAATATTTCTTCTTTCAATACTCATTGTCTCCGGCATTGTCAGAATAATACGATATCCCTTAATTGCAGCAATGGAAGCAAGACCAATTCCTGTATTACCGGAAGTTGGCTCAATGATTACAGTTCCTTCCTTCAGAATTCCCTTCGCTTCTGCATCTTCAATCATAGCCTTTGCTACTCTGTCTTTTACGCTTCCTGCCGGATTAAAATATTCTAACTTCGCAAGAATTGTAGCCTCTAATCCTAATTCTTTCTCAATATTTGTTAATTCTACTAATGGTGTATTCCCGATTAATCCTAAAACTCCCTTATAAATGTTACCCATATTCTTTACCTCCTATATTTCCTACTGATTTACTATGTTTTATCGATAGCTGTATTATATCCTTAACATTCTACCATGTCAAGTACATTTTTATATTTTTAAAATTTTTTCCGATAAAAAAATACGCAGACAATTTCTCTTTGGAATGATTGTCTGCGCACCTGCCTTTTTCCCTACAAAACATTTATTCTTTTTCCATAACTTCGCCATTTAAATAATAATTAATCCATCTGGCTGCATTCACTGCATAGTCTCCAATTTTTTCTAAATGTTTTGCAACCATAAAATAATCGAGTGCTCCATGACTCAGTTCAGAATGTCCCTGAATCAAAGCGATAACCGTATTTTTTAAATCTTCTAACATTTGATCAACTTTGTCATCCTGTTGAATGACATCTAAGACCTCATTACTGTTTTTCTTTTCAAAAGCATCAATTACATTGATAACCATTGTCAGAACTTCTTCATACATTGCATGAACCTTTGCATCAAGTTCTTTAATTGCCTCTCCCTGCAAATCTAACACAAGATCTGCAATATCTGCTGCCTGATCTCCGATTCTTTCCATATCTGTAATCATTTTCAGTCCTGAAGAAACATTTCTCAAATCATCTGCAACCGGCTGTTGCAATAACAGCAACGATAAGCACAAATGTTCAATTTCTTTTTCTAAATCATTGACCTGTTTATCCCTCTCGATGACCTTTTTTGCCATTTTACTGTCTCTCTTTTCCAGGCTCGATAAAGCATCCTGAATCTGGCCAACCAGAATCTGGCCCATTTCCACTAACCCACGATTTAGTTTTTCTAATTGTCCATGATATAATTCTCGCATCCTTCTTCTCCTCTCTCTTCGAAATCAGCCAAAACGTCCGGTAATATAATCTTCCGTCCGTTTATCACCCGGCTTAGAAAATAATTTTTTCGTATCATCAATTTCAATCAGATCTCCCATTAAGAAAAATGCTGTTTTATCCGAAATACGTGCTGCCTGCTGCATGTTATGAGTGACAATAACAATGGTATATTTATCTTTTAATTTCAGTGCCAGATCTTCAATCTTTGAAGTTGAAATCGGATCGAGGGCAGAAGTCGGCTCATCCATAAGCAATACATCCGGCTTAACCGCTAATGCTCTTGCGATACAAAGTCTCTGCTGCTGTCCACCAGACATTCCTAATGCACTTTTTTTCAGACGATCTTTTGTCTCATCCCAAATTGCTGCATCTCTTAACGAAGATTCTACAATCTCATCTAATTCCGATTTTTTTGTAATTCCATGCGTTCTTGGTCCATAAGCAATATTATCATAGATGCTCATTGGAAATGGATTTGCTTTCTGGAATACCATTCCAACTTTTTTTCTCAATGTATTCACATCATACTTGTGATAAATATCACTTCCTTCATCAACAGAACCGTCTTTTCCTCCATCCTGAGGCTGATATAAAATCTTTCCTGTAATCTTACATCCTTCTACCAAATCATTCATTCGGTTCAGGCATCTTAAAAATGTTGATTTTCCACATCCACTCGGACCAATGATTGATACAATTTCCTTTTTTGGAATTGAGACATTGATATCTTTTAATGCATGGTAATCATTGAAATATAAGTTTAAATTTTCTACCTTAAATGCTAAATTTCCCATATATATGCTCCTTTTTCCTTTTACTTTTCTGAACCCTGATTGCCAAATTTTCTGGCTGCAAGAGATGCTAATGCATTAATTCCAATTACTACAATCAATAACACAACCGCCGTTCCATATGCTTCTCCTGTATGGAAAGATTCTGAAGAAAGTAAATACATATGTGTTGATAATGTTCTCGCAGCATCTGTCAGTCCTGCTACTTTTGTAACACTTCCTGCTGTATAAAGAAGTGCTGCCGTTTCTCCGACAATTCTTCCGATTGCTAAAATAATTCCGGATAAAATACCAGGTGCTGCTGCCGGAAGGATTACTTTAAAAATGGTACGGACTTTTCCGGCACCGAGTCCAAAACTTGCTTCTCTGTACAAATCAGGAACAGAGCGGAGTGCTTCTTCCGTTGTTCTCATAATTAATGGTAAGATCATAATCGCAAGAGTACATGCACCTGCTGCAAGAGATAATCTCATTTTCAAAAATGTAACAAAGAAAATAGAACCAAACAAACCATATACAATGGATGGAATTCCGGCTAATGTTTCTGTTGTCATACGAACAACCTTTACGAATTTCGAACCTCTTTTTGCATATTCAGACAAATAAATTGCAGAACCAATTCCAAATGGAATGGAAATAGCAAGTGATAACAATGTCATAGATATCGTATTAATCAATGCTGGTGTCAATGATGCATTATCACTGGTATATGTCCAGGCAAAAAGAGATGGCTTGATATATGAAATTCCATTTATAATAATATATACAATGATATAAATCAAAGCACCAAATGTTAAAATCGCAGCTCCATAAATCAGTACCTTCATAATATATGACTTTATTTTTGCATACTGAATCTGTGATTTTTCCACTTTTTTGGCTTTTTCTTTTTCTACTGCAATAACAGCATCCATATCTATCTCCTCCTATCGCTGTTTCCTTCAGCTTTCTATTTTTTATCTTTTCCACTGATTGCAGAAAATGTCATATTAATTACTAATACAAATACAAACAATACCACAGCCGTTGCAATCAATGCTGTTCTGTGAGTTCCTGATGCATATGCCATCTCTGTAACAATGTGAGAAGTCATAGTACGAACTCCCTGCAATGGACTGTCCGGTACACGTGTTTGTCCTCCGACAACCATGATAACTGCCATTGTTTCCCCAATTGCACGACCAATTCCTAACACAACAGCGGAAATAATTCCTGACTTTGCTGCCGGTAAAACTGCACGAAAAATTGCACGCTCTTTTGTTGCTCCAAGTGCAAGTGCTCCCTCATAATAACTTCTTGGCACTGCACGAATAGATGATTCGCTGACACCGATAATCGTTGGCAAAATCATAATTCCTAACAAAATTGCCGCACTTAAAATACTGTTTCCTGTTCCTCCAAAATTATTTCTTACAAAAGGAACAATCACAACCATTCCAAAGAATCCATAAATAATCGATGGAATTCCGGCCATAAGATTGGTTGCCGGTTTTAATACTTTATAAATTCCCTTCGGGCAATAATATGACATAAATACAGATGCTAAAATTCCAATTGGCACACCTATGATAATTGCTCCGGCTGTAACATACACACTACCTACAATCATTGGCCAGATTCCATAAGATGCCGGCACATTCGTTGGTGCCCATTTTGTTCCAAACAGGAAATCTGCAACACTTACATCCTTAAATAAACTAAAACAATTTGCAAATAAAAAAACACATATTACAATAACCGCTCCAATGGAAGCCATGGCTGCTATAAATAATGTGCCCTTCATTACTCTCTCTTTTACATTGCTCATATGAACACCACTTTCTTTTTTCTATTTTCTCTTTGCGGAAACTTTTGTTTCCACAAAGAGATTCTTTCCTGCTATTTTACTTCTGACCAGTCTTTTATTTTTCCTGTATAAATATCCTTTACCTGATCTGTTGTAAGAGCATCTACACTGTTGTTCTTATTTACTACAACTGCAATACCATCAATTGCAATCTGTGTTGCCTTTAATTCTTTTACTTCTTCATCCTTTAATTCACGACTTGCCATACCAATATCACAAGTACCTTCCATTGTATTCTTCATACCTGCTGTAGAATCAGAAGTATTTAACTCAACTGTGACATCTTTATTCTTGTCTTTGTAAGCTTCAATTAACTTCTCCATAATTGGTGATACAGAAGAAGAACCTGAAACAACAACTTTTCCTGAAGCACCATTTGAAGTATACTCTTTTGCATTTTCATCTATCTTAATATAACTCTGTCCGACAACATCCTGTCCCTCTTTACTCATAATAAAATTGATGAAATCCTGTGTCTGATCATTTACCTTATCTTTTGTTGCAATGTTAAATGGTCTAGATACTTTATAAGTTCCTTTTGAAACATTTTCAGCTGTTGCTTCTGCTCCATCAATCTTAACTGCCTTTACTGTATCATTCAATGAACCAAGTGATATGTATCCGATTGCCTGTGGATCCTGTGCAACGTTGGTCATCATAACATCTGTTTTATTTGCAATAACCGCTTCTGTCGTTGTATTGTCTGTCTTATTTCCATCTGCATCTTTTGTCTCTACACCAAACAGTTCAATGAAAGCTCCTCTTGTACCAGAACCATCTTCTCTTGATACTACTGTAATCGTACCGCTTGTGCTTCCTGATCCAGACTTTGTATCAGAACCTGCTGAACTTCCGTTATCTGCATTTCCACATCCTGTCATTGCAAACATGCTGATTGCTAATGCTGATACAAATGCGATTTTTACTTTTTTCTTTGCCTTTTCACTAATTCCTATGTTCCATTTCTTCATGAATGATTTCCTCCTTTTTGGACATCTCTTAATTACAAAACATAGAATAATCCTAAGCTGTAAAGTTCACTTTCAAATAAAGTAAAGGTTTTGTAAAATGTTTTTTTACTTCATTTTACAAAACCTTTTTCTTGTTAATCACATGATTCAATTGTTTTCTTTAACCATTTCATTTCCTTCCATACAAAATAAAATCCGATTGCAAAGGAAACAAAATCAGCAATTCCACCCGAAATCAATACTCCATCAATTCCAATAAAAAGCGGAAGAATATACATCAGTGGAAGCAGGGCAAATACCTGCCTTGCCATCGACAGAATAAATGCCTGTCCCGCTTTTCCCACTGCCTGAAAATAATTTGAAGATACAATATTAAATCCGGCAAGGAATACACCTCCTAAAAACATGCGCATTGTCTTTTCCGAAAATCCAAACAACTGTGGATCATTGCTGCCATAAATAGATAAGATAACACCCGGAATAAATTCCACCATTGCCCATCCGACAAGAGAAACAATGGTTGCAGCTTTTACACTCGACAAATATGCCTGCTTTACTCTTTTATATTTTGCAGCACCTTTATTATATCCTAAAATTGGCTGAGCACCGGTTCCGATTCCAACACAGATTCCAATCAGCAGCATATTCGTTTTCATCGTCAGTCCCATTGCCGTCATGGCAATATCTCCGGTTACTCCGTCCGTATTGTTTCCATATTTTTGCAACAGCTGATTTGCTGAAATCTGCACCAGTGCATTTGCAAACTGTGTTACAAAACTTGAAAGACCTAATGCAACAAATTCAAAACACATCTTCAGATTCAATTTCATATATTTGATATGGATGCGAATATTTCCTTTACACAAAAGATACCACATCGTAATAATCGCCGTAATGAGCTGCGAAATAATCGTTGCAAAAGCCGCACCCTTTACTCCCCAGTGAAATCCAAATACAAAAATCGGATCTAAAATCAGATTTACGGCACATCCACTGACAAGTCCCATCATACTCGTTACCGGTGCTCCATCTGCTCTTACAAATCCAGACAGTCCACTTCCGATTGCCTGAAAAACAGTACCACATAAAATAATGCTTACATAGTCCTCTGCATAAGGCAAAACTGCATCCGATGCACCAAGCATCTTAAGCATCGGCTGAAAGAAAGCAAATGCCAAAAGGCATAACGCCAGGGAAACTAAAATAACAAGCACAAATGCATTTCCTAAAATATGTTCTGCTTCTTTTTTGTTATGTTCTCCCATCTTAATCGATGCCTTTGCAACCGCTCCATTGCAAACAAGTAATGCAATCGCAAGGGTAAACGTAATTAACGGAAACGCTACTGTTGTTGCCGCATTTCCATTCGTTCCCACACCACGCTGAATAAATATCTGATCTGCAATATTGTAAATCGAATTCACTACCATCGCAATAATCGACGGAATACAAAATTGTTTTAACAATTTACCTATTTTTTCTGTTCCTAATGGATTTTCCATTGTTGTCGTTCCCATTTTCTCCATCCTTTCTTCCTTTTTATAGAGAAAATTATGCATAGCCATCTGTTGCTGGCTATGCATAATCTTTGTTTTCTATCTTCTTTGATGTCATCTTTGTTCTATTGCATGGTCAGGAAGTCTTTGATCTTCTTACTTCTGACCGGATTACGAAGCTTACGAAGAGCCTTCGCCTCAATCTGACGAATTCTTTCCCTGGTAACATTAAATTCCTTACCTACTTCTTCTAAGGTTCTTGGATGCCCATCCTGCAAACCAAAACGTAAAATAATGACCTGTTTCTCACGATCTTTTAAATCTTCTAATAATGTATCAATGTGTTCTCTTAACATCACAGATTCTATATTCGCCTCTGGTGTCACTGTATTATTATCTGCCACAAAATCTCCAAGATTAGAGTCATCTTCTTCTCCAATCGGAGTCTCTAACGATGCCGGCTCTCTTGCAATCTGCATAATTTCAAGAACTTTTTCTTCTGTCACTCCTAATGCATTCGCAAGTTCTGCTGTGGAAGGTTCATATCCTAACTCTAATGTAAGTTTTCTCTGCATCTTACTCATTCGATTGATTGTCTCTACCATATGAACCGGTACACGAATGGTTCTGGCCTGATCTGCCAGTGCGCGGGTAACGGACTGTCTGATCCACCAGGTTGCATACGTACTCAACTTATAACCCTTGGTGTAATCAAACTTCTCAACACCTTTAATCAGTCCTAAATTTCCTTCCTGAACCAGATCCAAAAAGCTCATGCCTCGTCCTGTGTATCTCTTCGCAATACTGACAACCAGTCTTAAATTGGCTTCAATCAGGCGCTGCTTTGCAATCGGATCTCCTTCTGCTTTTTTCTTTGCAAGAGAAAGTTCTTCATCCGCAGTCAAAAGAGGCACTGTACCGATTTCTTTTAAATACATTCTGACCGGATCTTCTGTGCCAACACCTTCTAATAATTCAATTGCTTCAAGATTTACATTCTCTTCCTCAATCTCTGCAAAATCATCATCGGTTGGTTCTGGAACAAGCTTGTCATCAAAATCTGTATCATCATTCATAATACGAAGAACATCAATATTGTTATCCTCTAAATAAGCATAGACATTCTCCATCTGCTCAACCGTTAATTGAGTATCCTTAAAAAAATCATTTATTTCAGTGATCTCAAGTACATTTTTCTTACTCTTTCCCAGTTCAACCAACTTTTTCATTCTGGTTAAGATATTATCTTTTTCTGAATGTTCTACCACGTTTCTTACCTTCCTTTTCTTGTCTTTTGACATAAGCCTTTTGCCACCTGCACTCTCATCTGCTCAAAAAATATGATTCCGATTGAACATTATACACACGAAAACAGCCAGAGTAAACTGGCTATTTTAAATAAACAAAAATTCGTTAGAAATTGCAATTTTATGTCTTATTCCTTAGGTTTATTTGTCGTTTTGCCAACCATAAATGTTACAATCTGTTTCTGGTTCTGAATCTGAACCTTCGTCTGGTCACCACCAAACTCACCATCTAGAACCCATGGAACTGCTTCGTCAGATTCAGCTTCAACGTAATCTGTTCTATATGTAACGACACGCTCGCTTTTTTTATTCTTCCCCATTAAACAGGCCAAAACACTGTTCAGGTCTAGTGGGTTCCGAATCTTCTTAATTAATGTCACCTCAAACAGTCCATCGTCTAACCTGACATGCTTTCCTGCGATTCCTTTAAATCCACCTACAGACTTCGCATTCGTAACCATCCCGAAAATAAATTCGTCTTCAATCTTCTCTCCATTAATCTGAAACTTCATCGGTATGGATTTGATATTCGTTAACTGTTTGGCACCTTCTATAATGTATGCCTGATGTCCTAACATGTTCTTAAGGCTCTGAGATGTCGCATAGGATACCTGCGTAAATGCCCCGAATGCTGCAACATATACAAAGGTCCGATCATTAAATCTTCCCATATCAATTGGAAACTGCTGGCCATTCACAGCAATATCTGCTGCCCGTTTCATCTTCTTAGGAATCTTGATTCCTCTTCCAAAGTCATTCGTAGAACCTGCCGGAATATATCCGATTGGAACCTTCGTCTCTGACGCAATCATTCCTGACACAACTTCATTCACTGTTCCATCTCCTCCGGAACAGACTACTAAATCATACGTTCCATTTAATTCAATTACTTTCTCTCTGGCATCTTCGCGTTTCTGCGTTGGATATACTTCCACATTGTATCCGGCTTTTACAAAAGTATCAATAATCGCTAATAAATGATTTTTAATTAATCCTTTTCCTGAATGTGGATTAAAAACAAACAACAATCTTTTCATCTGTATTCTCCTATCTTCCCAAGTCCGCCTTCACACACATTTATTTTTAAAATATCCTTTATTATATCATACTCTTTTCCACCCCGCAATGCTATTTTTGTACCTCTCTTGTATATTTCTTTAAAAATTCTAAATCTTCTCCTTCAAAATATGGTGACAATTTTTCATATACCTGTCTGTGGTAAGCATTTAATTCAGAAATATCCTCTTCATTGAGATATGTTGTATCAATTCCATCTAAATCAATCGGAGCAAATGTAATTGGTTCAAATTGCAAAAATGTACCATCCCCATTTTCTGTCCATTTTGTACACAACAGTTCATTTTCTGTCCGGATTCCATACTCTCCTTCCCGGTAAACTCCAGGTTCATCCGTTGTAATCATCCCTTCTTTTAATGCAACTACAACATCATTTTGCCTGATCTTCCATCGGAACGCATTCGGACCTTCATGAACATTTAAAATATGTCCTACTCCATGTCCGGTTCCGCATTTATAATCTATCCCTTCCTGCCACAGTACGCCACGTGCCATAATATCAAGATTAATTCCACTGCATCCTTCTAAGAATCTGGTATTCATCAGCCGCAGCATTGCCTTTGCAACAAGTGTGAAGTCTTTCTTCTGCTGATGACTGAGTTCTCCAATTGCAAATGTTCGTGTAATATCCGTTGTTCCTCTCTTATACTGTCCACCCGAATCTACCAGTAAAAAGCTTCCTGCCTCTAATTTAGCATTATTCCCTTCTTCTGCATTATAATGCATCATCGCCCCATTAGCTCCAAACGCACTGATGGTATCAAAACTAAGTTCGATATAATCCTTAATCTGACTTCTTAAATTATCTAGATATTTTGCTGCATCTTCTTCATGAATTTCTTTCTTCAGACTATTTTCCTTGATGTAGCGCATAAATTTTGTAACAGCTACCCCATCCTCTATATGCACCTGTTTCGTATTTTCAATCTCTGTTTTATTTTTGATTGATTTAAAATAAGTAGACGGATTCTGATGATCAATCAGAATATTATCCTGTTCAGACATATTCCCCAGCATTGCATTGATTCTTTTCTTTTCCACTAAAATACGCATATTTTTTATCTTCTTAATATCCTCATAAACCTGTGCATACTCACGTACTTCAATTCCATCTTTTTCTAATGCTATCCGATCCTCTTGTTTCAGGCTAGAAAGATTCATATATAAAATTGCCTGCTCCTTTGACAAAATGGTATACGAATAAAACACCGGATTGCATGGAACATCGTCCCCCCGCATATTATATAACCATGCAATATCATCTAATGTATTCATGATATGAAACTGCGTATTAGACCGTTCCATAACCGCTCTTATCTTTTGAATCTTTTCCTGCCGGCTCTCTCCCGCTTCTGATTCTTTCAATAACCAGACAGGTTTAAACTCTTGTTTTGGACATTCTTTCCAGACATCCCCTCTAACATCTTCACTAATTAAAAATCTGGCCTGCTTTCTTCTTGCAAGCTGCTGCAGTTCTTTTCCCATTGCATAAGAAATACATCTGCCATCGCATGCAAATGTACTTCCTTTCTGCAGCTGCATCCCAATAAAATCCTGAATATCCGGTACTCCTTTTTCCCCCATTTTCATCAGATGGATTCCACTATCTTTGAGCTGATGTTCTGCCTGAATAAAATATCTGCCATCCGTAAAAAGATATCCTTCTTTCTGTGTCACAATCAAAGTCCCTGCCGATCCGGTAAATCCACTGATATATTTTCGGAATCCAAAATAATCTCCGACATATTCAGAATCATGGTAATCACATGTTAGTATGATATATAGATCAATGTTTTTTTCCTTCATGCAGGCAATCATATTCGTTAATTCTCTTCTCATCATTTCTTCTTCCTTTCTGGAATCTTTTTATCTAGCAACAAGTTCAGGCAATCGCAAAATATCATTTTCGCAATTGCCTGAACTTATTCCTCTTATACTGCTTCTGAGATGACCTTTTTCTTTCGTCCTCTCTTACCCTTTTTCTGTGTCTCTGCCTCATCTGTTTGAACCCCTATTTCATCTGCTGTCATATTCTTTTCTGCTTCTTTAAGGGCATCAGTCTCTGTGATTTCATCTTCAAAATCATCCCACTGCTCTGCTCCTCTTTGTCTGTCGTACTCGTCCTGTAAGATATCAAATGCCTGATTATAGTCTTCGATATCTAACACTAATTTTTCTTCCAGTGCATTCTCTACTTTTGCCATATCATCTGCTTCAATTACCGGTACCCTTTTCTCAAAAAGGCATCTCGTATGATATTCTCCCAAATACATCAACGCCGGTTCACTAATCACATCTGCATATACTTCCTTCACCTGTGATCTTACAAGCAACATTGCCTGTGCCTTATCAATCACAGAAGAAGCAACCGATGCCTGTCGAAAACTGTATCTGTCTAATGCCAGTCTCTCCATGATTGGCAAAATTGCTCCCCTTGTAGATACCACTCTTTCGGTTCCTCTAATACTGACAAAAGTGTTTTCCTTTCTCTTTTGTAGTAAATACATTGCATCTTCAATGCTTTGAATTTTTGTATCCATATTCGTCCTCATTTCTGCGTGTTCCCATCACTCTTTTCTCACTCGAATTGAACTATTGCATAAAATTTTCCTCAAATACTCATACTCTATTATTGTATCATGTTTTTTATTCTATTCAAGAATTTTGTTATTTTTGTGACGTTTGTCATGATTTCTAAATATTCGATTACATTTTTTCACCTTACTATCAATTATTTTTTAGAAATATCCATTTCTTATTTTGAAAAATATTTAGAAAAAAAATCCACCGATCAGATGGATAACCCATCTGACCGGCAGATTCTGATCAATCAAGTTTTAAAACCTGCTAAAAAGAAATCTATCTTTTTGTTTTTGCTTTTGCAGCATTTGAACATGCTCCTGTAATCTTTGAACCAGAAACTGTCTTATATGCACGAACTTTAAATCTGTATGAAGTATTCTTCTTAAGCTTCTTAACAACGATATTTGTCTTCTTAGTTGTCTTATAATACTTGTATTTGTTTGACTTACCAACATTTGTATAAATGATGTAACCAGTAACATTCTTCTGTTTCTTCCATGAAATCTTAACACTTGTTGACTTCACGCTCTTCTTCTTAAGGCCTGTTACCTGTGCCGGACGTACAGTTACTTTTACGGTTGCTGTTAATCCATTTGATGTCATTGCTGTAACAACTGTCTTACCAGGTCTTCTACCCTTAATGTTACCATTTGCATCTACAGTTGCAATACTTGAATTTGCACTTGTAAATTTAACACCTGTATCTACAATATTGGATGGTGTAAGTTTCACTGTTACCTTCTTTGTCTTACCAACAATAACATTGGCAGTTGTTCTGTTCATCTTAATTCCTGTTACAGGTGAAACAGTTGGCTGTGTTGTCGGCTGCGTTGTTGGCTGTGTTCCAGCTGGTGTTGTGCTTGTTGGCTGATCTGTTGAAGGTTTTGTTGTATCACCTGTTGCTGGTGTTGTCGTTTCATCTGTCGAAGGTTTTGTTGTATCACCTGTTGCTGGTGTTGTCGTTTCATCTGTCGAAGGTTCTGTTGCTTTCTTTTCAACAGTAATCTCACATATTGCTGACTTGCCATTCTTTGCAACTACTGTAATGGTTGCTTTTCCTTCTGCTACAGCTGTTACCAAACCTGTTGCAGCGTCAACCTTGGCTACGGAATCATTGCTTGATTTCCATGTCAATGTCTTATCTGTTGCATTACTTGGTGTAACAATTGCTGATAACTGAACTGTTTCATTTTCCTTCAATGTGTATTTTGTCTTATTAATCTGAACACCGTCAACTGCTACATAATCTGCTGGTTTTGCTTTTACATTCACTTCAAGTGTTGCTGTTTTTGCTCCAACCTGAATAACGATAAATGCTTTTCCTTCCGCTACAGCTGTAATTTCACCTGTCTTAGCATCTACTGTTGCAATGCCTGGTGTTAACGAAGTCCATGTTGTTTCAGTATTTGTTGCATTTTCTGGTAAAACACTGTACTTAACCAATGTCTTTTCACCAACTGTCATTTCAATTGGTGATGCTGCAAATGTAACAGATGTTACCGGAATCTCAACTGTCGGTTTCTTGCTAACTGTAACCTTTACAGTTGCCTTAATTCCATTTACAACTGCTGCAATTGTTGTTGTTCCAACTCCAACGGCTTTTACTAAACCATTTTCATCTACTGTTGCAACTGTATTGTCAGCAGAAGACCATGTAATCTTCTTGTCTGTTGCATTTTCTGGTGTTACTTTTGCTGTTAACTGCTGCTCATCGCCTTCATTCATTGAAATATTAGATGCTCCAATAATTTCAACTCCTGTAACAGGAACAATGTCTGCATTATCTGTAACAGTTACAAGAATCATTGCTGACTTACCATTGCTTGCTTTTGCTGTAATAATTGCTGTACCTGCTGCAAGACCGAAAATTCTTCCATCATCTGTTACGAAAGCAATATTAATATCACTTGAAGAATAGGTAAGTTTTTTATTTGTAGCATTTGCTGGTGAAACAGTAGCTTCTGCATACTGTGATGCACCTTTCTTAATTGTAATTGCATTCTGAGCAAATTCTACTCTTTCTACCGGAATTTCTACTGCACCTGTTGTTGGTACTTCTGTTCCTGTTGTTCCTGGTTCTGCACTTGTTGGCTGGTTTCCTGTTGTTTTTGGCTCAGTGCTTATTGGCTCTGTTCCCGATGTTGTTGTCTCACCTGTTGCTGGTGTTGTTGTCTCACCTGCTGCTGGTGTTGTTGTCTCACCTGTCGCTGGTGTTGTTGTCTCACCTGTTGCTGGTGTTGTTGTCTCACCTGTTGCTGGTGTTGTTGTCTCACCTGTCGCTGGTGTTGTTGTCTCACCTGCTGCTGGTGTTGTTGTCTCACCTGTTGCTGGTGTTGTTGTCTCACCTGCTGCTGGTGTTGTTGTTTCACCTGCTGCTGGTGTTGTTGTCTCACCTGTTGCTGGTGTTGTTGTCTCACCTGTTGCTGGTGTTGTTGTCTCACCTGTCGCTGGTGTTGTTGTCTCACCTGCTGCTGGTGTTGTTGTCTCACCTGCTGCTGGTGTTGTTGTTTCACCTGTTGCTGGTTCAGTTGTTTCCTGATTTGAACTTGTTTCTGGCTGATCTGGAATTGTTGGGATATCATCAAATAACATAACGTCATCAATTAATACATCTCCAGCAAAATCAGTCTGGTTACCAATTAAGCTTAATGTCAGGGCATCAATTGCTGCATTTGTACCATTTAATGGTGCATATACAAGTGCTGTAATCGTACCGTCTCCATTATCAACTTTGTTTGTAATTGTAGCATCTGATTCGTAAACAACCTGCTTGCCTGTGCCTGGTGTTACTGTTGTTGGCTCTGTCACAGGTGTTGTTGTTGCTTCTGTTGTTGCAGGTGCTGCTGTTGTTGCCTCTGTTGTTGGTGCTGCTGTTGTTGGTGCTTCTGTTGTTGGTGCTACTGTTGTTACTTCCTCTGTTGGCTGCTCTGGTGATGGTTTTTCAGCAAA
>CAKRHW010000017.1 GCA_934339365.1 uncultured Lachnospiraceae bacterium
CTTACGAAGCAATCAAAAATGCGATCTCAGGTCACCCTAATTTCATCTTTGAATAAGGGTGGTTCTGAATAGTTACGCTTAAATAATAAAAAAATGACGAGAAGAGTGAATTAGGAGAAAGGAGTTTTTTATGAAAAACATTTATGTGGAATGTGTAAAACGAGGAAGTTATTTAGCATTAGCGGGTATGCTTTCTTTATCTGGGGTGCCGGGGTTTGTAACAGCGAATGCGCAGACACAGACAGAACAGGCAGGAAATACAACAATCAGCATGGGAGATATCAAAAATCTTGAAGAAGAGACAAGTGTTGCTGATTTCACTTATGAGGATTTTCAGGATCAGCGTACCGGTGAGTTGGGTATTTCTATTACCAGTTATAAAGGAAGTGCTGAGAATGTAGTGATTCCTCAGAAAATAAATGGGAAAAATGTCTTAAAATTACAAGGAACTTTTTATAATCATACAAATTTAAAACGTGTTATTTTACCTGGAACTTTATATATCATCGGGGAAAAGACTTTTAGTGGCTGTAAGTCATTAAAAACAATTGGTTATGTTATAGAAACAGAGGGGGAACAGAAGGAAAAGGTAACGGAAGATATTGTAACATTGCCAGATTCTCTGGTACAGATTCAGGGAGTAAAAAGCGACACCGATGAAACAGGTGCAGATGGTGCATTTGATTACTGTACTTCCATTACCAAGGTTGTTATTGGAAAAAATTTAACTTCTGTGGGACCAAAACCTTTTTATGAATGTTCTTCGTTAGAAAGATTTGAAGTCAGTTTAGATAACCCTGTGTTATATAATGATTCGTTTGGTGTACTTTATCAAAGATATAAGGGAGAAGATTTGTCACAATATTCCGGTGTGGCTGCAGATCCGAATGCGGAAACCGTACATTTAGTCAGATGGCCGATGGCTGCACAGTTAAAAGAAGATGAGTTTCAGATACATAATGGCATTTATCCGATGCAGAAGAATTTATCGATGATAGATCCTTACGCCTGTCATAATGTAACATTTCGTGGAAAAGGATTAGAAATCAATGGTCCTTGTTATGTAATCGGAGATCATGCATTTGAAAAAGCTAATCAGTTAGCTGGAAGTATTAAATTTGCGGCAGACTGTAAGACTGTTGTGTTAGGAAACCGGGCATTTTATGGGAATGAAGTCATTCATGAAATGACACTTCCTGCAACGGTTACAACCGTCGGTGCGTATTGTTTTGCAGAGTGTACCAATCTAGATACGATCCATTTCCAGAACGGATTGAAGACGGTAATGGAAGGTGCATTTTATAACTGTCGCACATTACATACGATCGATATTCCAGAAGGTGTAGAAGCAGTTGAAAATAAAACGTTTTCCGGCTGTACGAATCTAGATACAGTCGTACTTCCAGATTCATTGAAGAAAATTGGTTCAGAGGCATTCAAAGACTGTAGAACCATTCATGATATGGTCATTCCAAGAAATGTAGAGTATGTTGATAATACGAGTTTTTCGGGAATGGATTTAACGAAGATTGATTTTAGTAAAAATGCAGCAATGGCAAAGAAATTTGGAATTACTGTAAAAACTCCTGTCTTAAAAACAAAAAGCTTTGTGTTAAAACCGGGAAAGAAAGGGAAGATTGTACTTGCCACATATGGATTTTCTGTAAAAAATTATGCAGTTACAAAAGCATCAAAGAACAAGATAGCTGTAAGTAAAAATGGTGTGATTCATGCAAAAAAGAAAGCAAAAACAGGAATTTCAAATGTTCGCATTACGATGAATGATGGAAGAGTATTCCAGGTAAAAGTGTATGTGACAAAGATAACAACAAAAAAACCAAATGCAAAGAAAACACTAAAAATGAAAACGAAGAAGAAAGTGCAGTTCGTATATGGAAACAATCCTCTTGCAGTCAAATATTCGATTGCAAAAAAAGATAAAAAATATGCGACTGTTAGTCAATATGGTGTTGTTACGGCAAAGAAGAAGACTAAAAAAGCAATTGTTGTAAAAGCAAAGAGTGGAAAAAAAGTGATAAAACAAAAGATTCGTATACAATAAAAAGGCGGGCTGGTACATTGTGTATCAGCTCTTTTTTTACTGGCATTTGATTTTGGTAATATAGAAATTTTATTAAAAGTCACATATTAATTTTAAAAACAAATCTTTTTGGAAAAATGAAAAATAAGTGGTAACATAGGCAGGGATGCGTTATAATAAGTTTATGTAGTGACAAGGGAGTAAATTGATTCTTTTTCGTTGTATTTTGGTGAAAAATAGTTTCAGGGTAAAAGATGTTTGGTTAGAAAGGAGAACATTTTTTATTTTTGGATGGCACAAAATGGGAAAGTGCTTAAATCGAAAAGGAGTGGATTTTTATGAAAAAGATGGAATACTGTTTGAAAGGTCTGGGAGCTGCCTTACTTATGACAGCAATTACAACGACGGGGGTTGTATCTGAAGCAATTCCTGTACAGGCAGAGAGTGCAGTTTCATTAAAAAATGGTTATGTAAATCAAAATAGTAAAGCGTTTGATGTATTAGATCTTGTGAATCAGGAGAGAAAAAAAGCAGGTTTGAATGAGCTTACAATGGATGAAGAGCTGATGCAGTGTGCACAGATCCGGGGAAAAGAGATTACGACGGTATTTAGTCATATGAGACCGGATGGAAGTTCTTGTTTTTCTGTATCGAAAAAGGCTATGGGAGAAAATATCGCCCTGGGATATTCAGCAGCTTCTAAGGTAATGAGTGGCTGGATGGCATCACCGGGACACAGAGAGAACATTTTAAGACCAGGTTATAAGAGCGTAGGAATTGCCTGTGTTACATATAAGGGAAGAAATTACTGGGTGCAGATTTTTGGTTACGCCAAGGCAGATCATGAGGTAAAGAGAGAAGAGATTGCGGATGCAAACCAGGCGGGCAATGTTACGACACAGGAAGTAAGTCAGGATAAGCAGGTTGTAAGCGCAAAAGCAACAACAACAGTTTCAAAAGAAAAAAAGGCAACAATAAAAGCTGCAAAGGCTAAGAATCAGAAAGTAAAGATTAAAATTAACAATTATTCAAAAGCGAAAAAATATTGCCTGGAATATTCAGAAAAATCAAATTTTAAATCTAAAAAAGTCAAATTTATAAAAAAATCAACTTGTACGGTAACAAAACTGAAAAAAGGAAAGACCTATTATTTTAGAGTTCGGACCTATACAGTGAATACAAAAGGAAAGAAAGTATATCACAGCAATAGTAAGGTTCAAAAAATAAAATTATAAAGAAACAGGAGGAGAGCAGGCACAATGAGGGATATTGAAATAAAAGAAAATGGCATATACATGAAATGGTTCGTAGATGAAGAAGAGAATTTGAAATTTTTACATTTTTCTGTCAGACCATTCCATGAAGAAGAAATTGTAAAAGAAGCGATTCGGGAAGGATTTCCTTTTCTTGGATTTCAGATGTCTGGATTTGACCGCCCTTATGAGCGTCATGGAAATAAATATATTGTAACTGCACCGGGGTATCGTATGAAGTATGTAAAACATGAGGATACCAGGAATCAGACAGGGAGATTTGTGACTTTTCAGACAAGGGATGAGCAGACGAATGTGAATATTTATTCTTATCTGCAGTTTTATGATGGAATTCCAATCGTCAGGATTTATCACAAAATCCAAAATGAAGGAGAACAGACACAGACTGTTGAATATATTTCGAATTTTCATTATGAGGGCATTGAGAAGGAAGGGACACAGGCCAGAGACCGGAAAATGAAGGTGTACATTCCACATAACAGCTGGCAGAGGGAACTGAACTGGAAACAATATACATTGAGTGAATTAGGAATGGAACAGGTTCAGCCTGCGGATATTCAGCGTTCTTCAAGTATGATTCGAGTTTCAAATACAGGAAACTGGTCTACGAAAGAATATTTGCCAATGGGATTTTTGGAAAATACAGATACGAAAACGGGGTTATTCTGGCAGATTGAACAGAATGGTTCCTGGCACTGGGAGATCGGTGATCAGAATGGTCATTTGTATCTTGCACTTGGTGGACCAAATGAGATTTATTCGCATTGGAGTAAAGACTTAGCGCACGGTGAATCCTTTGAAACAGTTAAAGCTGCTGTCGGAGTGTCTGGTGGTGGATTAGAAGAAGCATTGCAGAGTCTGACAAAGTATCGTCGAAGAATCCGCAGAGTGAATGAGGATAACAAGAAGCTGCCGGTGATATTTAACGACTATATGAACTGTCTGTGGGGAAAACCTACCAGAGATGAAGAATTTCCACTGATTGATGCAGCCGCAGAGGCAGGATGTGAATATTACTGCATTGATGCAGGATGGTATGCAGATGGAGACTGGTGGGATCAGGTTGGCGAATGGAAAGAAAGCAGAAAACGGTTTCCAAATGGATTACGGGAAATTACAGATTATATTCGAAAAAAAGGTATGATTCCAGGCGTCTGGTTAGAGCCGGAAGTTATGGGAATTCATTGTGAACTGGCAGAGAAGCTTCCGGATGAATGGTTCTTTGTACGCCATGGGAAAAGAATCTATGACCGGAGCAGATTTCAGTTAGATTACAGAAACCGGGAAGTCCGGGAACATATGGATCAAGTGGTAGACCGTCTGGTTCGGGAATATGGCGTCGGATATATAAAAATGGATTATAATATTGAACCGGGAATTGGAACCGAGATAGATGCTGACAGTTATGGAGATGGCATGTTAGAACATGAAAGAGCCTATTTAAAATGGTTAGATGGGTTATGGGAAAGACATCCGGAACTGATTATTGAGAATTGTTCTAGTGGTGGACTGAGAATGGATTATGCCATGCTTTCAAGATGCAGTATTCAGTCTACCAGTGATCAGGATGATTATTTAAAATATGCGGTAATTGCTGCAAATGCATCAAGTGGTGTGACACCGGAACAGGCAGCTGTCTGGACATATCCAAAGTATCATGAAGAATTAGAAGGAAAAAAAGAAACAAAGCAGAGCAAAGAACTGCTTCGGGAAGAGACTATTTTTAATATGGTAAATGCCATGCTTTTAAGAATTCATCAAAGTGGAAATCTTGCACAGCTCGATTTGACGAGAAAGGCACTGGTAAAAGAAGGAATTGAAGTGTATAAACAGATTCGAAAAGATATTCCAAAGTTTCTGCCTTTCTGGCTGCAGGGAATGGTGAGTTATCAGCATGAATGGGTATCATTTGGACTAGAAGAACCAACACGACAGGGAAAGAAGGCATATCTTGCCGTCTGGAAAAGAACTGCTGATAAGGAATTGAATGCGAGCGGAGAAGAGCCATTTGCATCGGACTGTTTATCTGTACAAAAGCTGTATTTTCCGGATAGATGGAAAGAAAAAATGGGAGAAACACTTAGGGTACGTTGTATCTATCCAAAAGAAAATGATGTGATATTTAAATATGACAGAATAGGACATTGCCTCGTGATTGTTACAGAAAAAGAGGTTATGGGACGTTTATTTGTAATTGAAAAGACGGAAGAATAAAAGGATCAGAAAGGAAAACTTTATGAACAGACAGTATTTAAATGGCAGCTGGCAGGTAAAAGAGTGTGGACAGGCACAGAGTGTGGAAGCTCATGTGCCTGGATCTGTGTTATCTGCTTTTTTAGAAAAAGGAATGATAAAAGATCCATATGACAGAATGAATGAATACGAAACAAGAGAAATGTTTTGGAAGGATTATCAGTTTGAAAGAGAATTTGAAGTAAAAAAAGAAGTGCTGATGCAGGAGCACTTAGAACTGGTTTGCGAAGGATTAGATACTTTGGCTGAGATTTCTATCAATGGTAAATTACTTGCAAAAACGAATAATATGCACAGAACCTGGCATTTTCCGGTAAAAGAATATTTACAGGAAGGAAAGAATCAGATCTGTATCGTATTTCGTTCCGTACTTCGTTATATTCAACAATATTCTTATGAGGAAAAGAAAGAAGTACAGTATATTCCAAGTGGATGTATGTATGGCAATCATCTGCTTCGAAAAGCACATTCGATGTTTGGATGGGATTGGGGTCCACAGTTAATCGATGCCGGGATTTTCCGGGATATTTATCTGAAATTCTGGAATGGATGTCGTGTGGAAGAAGTATCGTTTCATCAAAAGCATGAAGAAGAAAAAGTCACACTTACGGTTGCAACTTCCTTAGACTGGGAGAGTAAAGTAAGACAGGGAAACTATCAGCTGAATATTCAGGTATCTGAGAAAGAAAGCAAAAAACTGGCTGGTACAGACACTAAGCCTTTTAGTGGGAAAAACTTTGAAGAAGTAAAAAGAACTACAAGTGTATCTAGAATAGAAATCAATCATCCACAGTTGTGGTGGCCAAATGGATATGGAGCACAGCCGTTGTATGATGTTGTGGTTACATTAGAACAGGATGGACAGGTCATTCAGACAGTAAAGAAAACAATAGGTCTGCGTGAATTAACAGTAAGCAGAGACAAAGATGAATGGGGAAAAGAATTTGCATTTATGGTAAATGGAACAAAGATTTTTACTATGGGTGGAAACTGGATTCCGGAAGACTGCATTTACTCTCATATTACAAAAGAAAGACAGGAATATCTGTTAGAGTCAGTCAGACGTGCGAATTTTAACTGTGTGCGTGTCTGGGGTGGTGGATATTATCCTTCTGATGAATTCTACGACTTATGTGATGAAAAGGGACTGATTGTCTGGCAGGATCTGATGTATGCCTGCAATGTATATGATGTGACAGAGGATTTTGCACAAAACTGTAGAATCGAGGCAATACAAAATGTAAAACGTCTGCGTCATCATGCGTGTCTTGGAATGTGGTGTGGCAATAATGAAATTGAATCTGCATGGCATCACTGGGGAGATTTCCAAAAAGAGACCCCTCAGTTGCGGGCGGATTATCTGAAGTTATTCGAAGATGTACTGCCAAAAGCAGTTCGACTGGCAGATCCGGATACATTTTACTGGAGATCTTCTCCATCGTCTGAGGGAAGTTTTGATAATCCGGATGATGAAAATAATGGAGATACACATTATTGGGATGTCTGGCATGGACAGAAACCATTTACAGATTATCGGAAATACTATTTTAGATTCTGTTCAGAGTTTGGATTCCAGTCATTTCCTGGGATGAAAACAGTCGAGACATTTGCAAGACAAGAGGATCAGAATATTTTTTCTAAAACTATGGAAAGTCATCAGAAAAATGATTCGGCAAATGGAAAGATGCTATATTATCTTTCGGAACAGCTGCGTTATCCTGCAGATTTTCAGAGTCTGCTCTATGCAACGCAGATTTTACAGGGAATGGCAGTAAAGTATGGCGTAGATCACTGGAGACGACACAGAGGAAGATGTATGGGTTCTCTTTACTGGCAGATTAACGATAACTGGCCGGCACCATCCTGGTCAAGTATTGATTATTTTGGAAGATGGAAGGCGTTGCAGTATATGGCATGTGATTTCTATGCCCCTGTAGCTGTTAGTATGACAACGGATTCGAGTCTGGTTCATATGTATGTAGAAAATGAAACGAAAAAAGCACAGGATATTTGTGCACATATTTATGTGAAAGATATGAACTGCAAGGTCTGTTCACATGTAGAGACCAGAGCCAGAGTTGATGCATTTACCTCACAGATGGTTTTATCGTTTGATTTAAAAGAGCTGAAAGAATACCGGGAAATGTTAGAGCAACCACAGAAGTGTGACAGCTTTGATGAACAGATTTTTATAGAGGCAGTGTTAGTTTTAGAAGATGGAACGGTAAAAAAAGATGTAGAAACATTGCTTCCGTATAAATATATGAATCTTCCAAAGGCACAGCTGCAGGCGAAAGTTACAGAAGAAAAGGATGCTTACATCATTGATATCAAAAGCGATGCATTTGCAGCATTTGTAGAATTAGATTTTGCAAATGCAGATGTTATTTTTAGTGATAACTATTTCCATCTGACGGATACGGATTCCTATCGTGTGCGGTTAGAGAAAAAAGATATTATAAATGGTGAATTTGAGAATGCAAAAGAGGTAGAAAATCAATTGCAAATGAGGAGTCTTGCAGATTCTTATCAGTAATTCAGATAAAAAGATGCCAGGGGCAAAAGTTTGTCCCTGGCTTTATAAAATTAAGCGTAGTATTTTGCAATGATCTCTTCTGCTGGCTTTGCATAGATTTCATAATCTTTGTGCTGGGAAATTGTGTTTTGTGGATAGAGTTTGTCCGTCCATGACCAGATACCATATCCAGATACCCAGTCGCGTTTCTGACATGCCAAAAACATTGTTTCAAACCAGTCAGCCTGACCCTGAAGGTCTAAATCACCCCGGATTGTCCAGTCGTTTGGAACATTTTTAGATCCTTCCACAGACATACATCCGGCTTCTGCAAAGAAAAATGGTTTCTGGAATTTCTTTACAACAGCTTCAATCCGGTCTAACTGGTTTTCCCAGTCATCAATTGGATAGTATCCACTAGAGGATATGACATCGACACAATCCCACCAGCTTACATTGTGTTCCTGGTATTTATCAGTATTATAGGATACAAGCCCCTGATATTCTTCTTTGATTGCAGCGATAATGTTTCGCCACTGTGCATCACGTCGTTCTGACATTACCATCTCGCAACCTGCAATATGCAGATAACATCCCATTTCTTCGGATATTTTTGCATAATGTCTTTGGAATTCTTCGTAAGAAGCAAACCAGTTTCCCCATTTTGGTTCACAAGGAACATCTTCATCAAAGAAATTAATATGTGCACGCCAGGTTCCATTTTTGCAGTTTGCAGTTGGCTTTAATGCAGTCTCTAATCCAAGAGAGTGTGCATAATCAATCATGAATTTCAATTCATCATCCGTCATGGTTGCATCAGAACGGTAATCAATCGTTTCAGAGTTTGGAGTATCCTGAAGACCATTTGGAACGAAAATGATAAAGTTGGCATTTGTTCTTTCTTTTAACTGGAAAAGGCTTTGCTTTGCTTCCTCCTTCATAAAGTGTCCTTTGGGAGCAAAAGGTGCAAAAGTAAATCCGTTTAATTTTTTTAAATTCATTGTAAAAACCTCCTAAAAATTCTTTTATTACTTGTATGATATTTCTTATGTAAAAAGTAAGAAAAATCTCATGTATCTTGTAAATGAATATAGCATTTTCTTTCTGGTATTGATATAATAAAGTGTCGCAAAAATTGTAAAAATCGATTGAGGTTATAGAATGAATTCTTTGTTTGAATATACGGACAGACTACAGACACCATATGAGTGTTTTTTATTTGATATGAATTCGGGTAATTTTCTGGTGCAGCCACACTGGCATTATTTTGCTGAATTAATTTATATGGTAGAAGGAAAAGCTATGATGCATTGTGGAGAAGAGGCTTTTGTGGCAGAAGAGGGAGAATTAGTTTTCTTTTTGCCTCATCAGATTCACTCTATTTATGCTGTTGCTGCCATGCCATTAAAATACTACGTTATGAAATTTGACGTCAGCCAGTTAGCAGCATCTACAAGCACAGTAAAAACAGCAGTGAATGGAATTCATTTTCAGTCACTTCTTCGCAGTGCAAAGGAACAGAAGAGTGCGAAGATTCATTTTACCCAAAATGAGTTAGAAGAACTTCCGATTCAAAGAATCTTTCAAGAGACGGCGAAAGAAATGCAACAGCAGGAATATGGATATTCGGTTGTGGTACAGTCTTATATTAGTACATTACTCGTATTTATTCTGCGTCAGTGGAGAATGAATGGATTTGATACCAATAAGTCTCTGGCACTTCTGTCAGAAGAGGAGACCATTTATTCCATTACAGAATATATTGATGCGAATATTCATGAGAATTTGAAAGTAGAAGCACTGGCGCAGAGATGTCATATGAGTTATTCGTATTTTGCAAAGGTATTTCGGGAAGTGTATGGGCAATCCTGCAAAAAGTACATTGAATTTGTACGATTGTGCAAGGCAGAAGATTTGCTTCGTTTTACGAATTTGGATCTAAACTGCATCAGCCAGGAGACAGGGTTTTCGGACTGTAGTCATTTTATTAAAGTCTTTAAAGAAAAATATGGGATGACTCCGAATAAGTATCGGACTTCTTTTTAGCAGGGACGAATGGTACCACATCCGATTTTCTCTCCGGAATCTCCGGAAGGCTGGCTGGTAAAATCATCGCGGTTGGCATGAATGATAACAGAACGTCCTAAAATATCAGAAATGGTAAAACGCTGATCAAAGAATGCACACCAGGCATAACCGTCGTTATTGAGCAGAGGAATCAGATCTCCGGCATGAAATGGATGCGATTCCTTGTCTGGATTAAAATGCATCCCGCTTTTATCAAATGGAGGAGTACAGTCTCCGAATTCATGAATGTGCATGGCAATAAAAGGACGGGGAGATTCTTTATCATCGGGCAGTTGAAATAGCTCGGCTTCCACTAATGTGTAACCAGGAGGCACAACATAGAATTTGACCGTTCCATTTAGATATGGATGTGTATCATTTCCGCGGATATATGCAACAGCCTCGGGTTGATCATTTTGTAAAATATCAAGAAAACAAGAATTTGAATGCATAAAATTCCTTTTTTATTTAGGATATGCAGATAGAAGAGAATGTGACAAAAAAAGAAAAAGGAGAAGGATATGTTTGTTTCATTAAATCATCAAAAAATAAATTACACAGGCAGAATTGACTGGAAGGAAAAAGAAAAACCTGTATTTGTTTTTCCAGCAACTTCTATGGAATTTCATTTTTATGGAAAGAGTGCAAAGCTTACCATTCAAAATCATGGGATTGACTGGGTCAACTATGCAGGTGCCATTGTAGATGGGGTGGAAAAGAAATGGGAACTTCCAAGAGAAGATCAGATTGTATTAGATTTAGTAGATGAGCCAAGGGAAAGAAATCATAAAGTTTTATTCTTTAAGAGAATGGATGCATGTCATGAGATGAAATTATGTTCTTTGGAATTATCGGATGGTGCGGTCTTATTAGAACCAGACAAACTGCCAGAACGTTGTATAGAATTTTATGGGGATTCCGTATCAGCAGGAGAAGTCTCAGAAGCAGTGAAGTTTGCAGGACAACCAGATCCGGTACATCATGGACAATATTCGAACAGTTATTATTCTTATGCATGGATGACAGCAAGAAAGCTTCATGCAAGAATTCATGATATCGCTCAGGGTGGAATTCCACTTTTGAATGGAACCGGATGGGTAGATCCTCCAATTTATATTGGAATGGAATATATGTGGGATAAATTACATTACAGAGAGAGACATGGAGAGGCAGTGGAATGGGATTTTTCACAGTACACACCGCAGGTCGTTGTGGTTGCCATTGGACAAAATGACAGTCATCCGTTTGATGTTATGAAAGAGGAGCCAAAGGGTGTAAAAGCACGCCAGTGGAAAGAAAAGTATAAGGAATTTGTTTTAAATATTCGAAAAAAATATCCAAGTGCGGTTATTATTTTAGCAACAACAATTTTAGATCATGATAAAAACTGGGATCTTGCAATTGATGAAGTCTGTCAGGATCTTGCAGATGACAGAATCAGACATTTTATGTATAAACGAACAGGATGTGGAACAGCTGGACATATTCGTATTCAGGAAGCAGAAGAGATGTCAGATGAACTGGCAGCATATATTGAACAGTTAGATATTCCGGTTTGGGAATAAAAGAAATTTATGCAAGTAAATGAAAAAAAATCATACAATGTAGAAGATGTTAAAAAGGAGAAGAGCATGGCATTTAGAAAAGATTTTATGTGGGGAGCTGCAACAAGCTCTTATCAGATTGAGGGAGCAGCCAAAGAAGATGGAAAAGGGAAAGACATCTGGGATATTTTTACGAATCAGCCGGGAAAGATTTATGGAGGACATACCGGAGAAGTAGCCTGTGACCATTATCACCGTTTTCGGGAAGATGTAGCAATCATGAAGGAAATGGGATTGAAAGCGTACCGTTTTTCTATCAACTGGTCACGTGTATTGCCGGAAGGAACAGGGAAGGTAAATGAAAAGGGAATTGCTTTTTACAGTGAACTGATTGATGCTTTGTTAGAAGCAGGCATTGAACCATTTGTGACACTATATCACTGGGAACTTCCGTATGAGTTATACAAAAAGGGCGGATGGATGAATAGTGAAATTGTGGAATGGTTTGGGGAATATGCGGCCTTAGTATCAGAACGTTTTAGCGACCGCGTCACAAATTTCTTTACGTTGAATGAGCCGCAATGTTTTGTCGGTTTGGGATTTTTGAATGGAGAACATGCACCGGGAGTCAAAGCACCATTAGAAGATACATTTTTGATGGCACATAATGCAATGAAAGCACATGGGCGTGCAGTGCAGCAGCTTCGTGCACATGCAAAACAGCCGGTTCAGATTGGATATGCACCAACCGGAACAATGAGTTATCCATTTTCAGAAAAACCAGAAGACATTGAAGCAGCCAGAACCCATTTGTTTGAATTACAGGGTCTTGATAACTGGACCTGGAATGTCAGCTGGTGGTCAGATCCGGTACTGCTTGGAGCGTATCCGGAAGAGGGACTTTGCTTATATGAAAAATACCTTCCAAAGATTACAGATGCAGACTTAAAACTGATGTCACAGCCAATCGATTTTTATGGACAGAATATCTACAATGGAAAATGTGTGCGTATGGGAGCAGATGGGAAACCGGAAGTAGTAGAACGACCGGAAGGATTTCCAAGAACAGCAATGGACTGGCCGATTACACCAGAATGTCTGCACTGGGGACCAAAGTTTTTATATGAGCGTTATCAGAAACCAATCTATATTACAGAAAATGGTCTTTCCTGCCATGATATTATTTCTTTAGATGGAAAGGTACATGATCCAAACAGAATTGATTTTCTGCATCGTTATCTGAGTGAATTAGAAAAAGCAACAGAGGACGGAGTGGATATCAGGGGCTATTTTGAATGGTCACTGATGGATAATTTTGAATGGGCATGTGGATATTCAGAGCGTTTTGGATTAATCTATGTGGACTATCAGACGCAGAAACGAATCTGGAAAGATTCAGCCTACTGGTATAAAGACTGGATTGCAAAACATTAGAATATCGTAGAAGTTTTAAAAGTAAAAAATAAGAAAAAGAGAGAAAAAATATGGGAATTCATTTGATTGAGTTATTAAAAGTTATTTTTTTAGGAATTGTTGAGGGAATCACAGAGTGGCTTCCGATTAGTAGTACCGGACACATGTTATTAGTCGATGAATTTGTAAAATTAAATGCAAGTGCAGAGTTTAAAGACATGTTTTTTGTTTTGATTCAGCTAGGAGCGATTTTAGCGGTAGTCATAATTTTCTGGGAAAAAATGTGGCCGTTTCAAAGCAAAAAAAATCATGATTCTGTGATCCGGAAAGATACATTTTCGATGTGGTTTAAGGTTGTAGTTGCCTGCATTCCAGGAGCAGTTATCACGTTATTGTTTGATGATTATATTGATGCACATTTACATACACCGGTGGTGATTGCCATTGCATTGATTTTTTATGGTATTGCATTTATTGTAATTGAAAACTGGAATAAAAAAAGAACACCGAAGGTCACGCAGTTATCGGATATTACGTATCAGACAGCTTTGCTGATTGGATTATTTCAGGTTTTATCGATTATTCCTGGAACCTCACGTTCTGGTGCAACCATTATCGGTGCACTGTTAATCGGAGTATCAAGAGTAGCAGCTGCAGAATTTACTTTTTTCCTTGCAGTTCCGGTTATGTTTGGACTGAGTGCCATTAAATTAATTAAATTTGGTTTTCATTTTAGTGGGGCAGAGATGAGTATTTTGATTCTGGGAATGGCAGTGGCATTTCTGGTATCGGTATTTGTCATCAAATTTTTAATGAGTTATATTAAAAAACATGACTTCAAAGTGTTTGGATGGTACCGGATTGTATTAGGAATTATTATTTTGGGATATTTTCTTATAAAATAAAGTAAGTGCTTCCGCACAGGATGAGGATTCATTCTGTGACCGGAAGCACTTTTTTTATCCTTAGAAGGTTGTAGTCTGATGGTCAAGTGTGATTTTGCAGCGACAATTTCCTTCCGTAGTTCCGCAGACCTGCGTTTCCATTGGAGTAGCAGGAACACTTCTTGCAAGGCAGGTATTGTCAACCCGCCGGTTGCGAAGCACCATCAGTGGATTCGCTGTTTTTTCTGCACGATAGTCGATACCATTGCAGCTGATTCGGTTATCAATTACATTATGGCTGGCCACACAGTTTAAATCATGATTGACAACATTTTGATAGAAGTAAAAGCGATTACTTTGTGGCAGTTGCATCAGAGGAACAACACAGTCTTCGTATTGGGTATTACCGGTTGTAGTGCGGATTAATTCCCGTACATATTCAATGTTTGAATGCAGACAGAGTGGTTTTGGAAATGTGCCACATGGAATTACTTTTTCCCATGGAGTACATTCACATTCGGCAAGCAGATCTTTGGCAATATGCAGATGAGTAATTTCCTGACACAGACATTCTTCCCATATTTTTTTGATTCTCGGATCGCATTCTGTTTCCATGCAGGAATAATATAAATAACATTCTGTGTATTCCTGCAATAACAGATTTTCTAACCAGGTAGCATTTGGATATTTTAAACTTTCATACTGGCTTACATGTTCTTCTTCAATCATACCGATTTCCTGATAGAGACGGCGTCCCACATCTGATTTCTGATAGAGATTTGCTACATTCATATAGAAATTCATCGTCTGCTGTTCAGCGGCAGTAATAATATTGATATTCATTTTAGTCAGGGTAGATGCTTTTTTAGGAGCATAAGGGAAAATACTGTCCGTTGGATAGCGATGCTCAGAAATAGTCGGGCGTGCAGGGGTAATTTCCGTATATCCACCAACTAATTTCTCCGGTGAGATTCCATATTCATAATCTAATAAATTAGAATAACGGTATAAGTGATCAAAATCTTCTAGAAGTGCAAAATTAAGAGCATTTTTAACATTGCAGTCTGATTCCTGCATGGCAAGAGCAGCAGTAAGGTCGACGGCAAGCTGTTCATAGGAAATTGTATGCTCGAGAATCGATTCATTCCTTGGTTTCAGACAACTGATTCGTTTTTGCTGCTGCTGTTCACTGCGACGGAGCAGGGCAAGTTTCTGGCGGAGCTTTAACTGGTCACAATGTCTAGAAAACTGGTGCGTAAACCATTGAGACTCAAATTCAGTTCCATTCATTAATACAATACGACATTTTGTATAAGGATGAACCGTTTCTTTATTATAAGGACGGGGGTTCATCTGATTCCAGTCCATAAATAATTTTTCAATCGGGAGTGGCTTCTCTTCGAAAGGATTAAAAGTGCGCATATCATTCACCTTAGGGTTTTTGTCGTATTAGAATATGCGTAGAAAAAAAGATTGTGAAAAAATAAATATTTTATTATTAAGTTTACACAAAAAATATTCCAAAAACTGTGGAACATAATAATGCACTGTGAAAAATAGGAAAAATAAAAGGGAGGAAGTGTTTAAAATTAAAAATAAACAACGAGAAAAGACGAAAATTTATTTAGAATAACAAAAATCTCTTTTTTCTCACAACAAAATGGAAATTTATGATATACTAACGAATGGTATGAATATTTATGTATTCGTATGAATAATGTTGCAGAAGGAATCGTTTATGATAGTTCATACTATTTATAAATCTGAAAGCAGCAAAAAAGATATATGGAGGACAAGAAATGCGAAAAAACATTTTCAAAGATTCGAAGCGTTGGATGACAATGGCCCTTGCATCAGCAATGGTTCTTACAACGGTTGCGAATAATGGTGTTGTAGCAAAAGCTGCAAATGCCAAGGCTGTTAAGAAGGTAACAGTAAAAATTGGGAAGAAAAACGTAACAAAGAAAAAGATTACACTTGTTAAGGGAAAGAGTGCAAGCCTTAAGGTAGCTGTTTCACCAAAGAGTGCAAAGAAGTCAGTCTCTTATAAGACAAGTGCAAAGAAGTTTGTAACAGTTAATAAAAAAGGTAAGATTACAGCAAAGAAAGCCGGAAAAGCTAAGATTACAATAACTGTAAAGGGAAAGAATAATAAGAAAAAGACAACATATGTAAATGTTACAGTAAAGAATCCTGTAACAAAACCAGCAACAAAACCATCTACAAATCAGCAGCCAACACAGCCTGCTGCAGAGCAGGAAAAGAAGTTATCTAAGATTACAGTAACTTCTGAATTATCTACAATCGATACGACAGGACAGACACAGCTGAAGGTCGTTTCTGCAACAGATGGTGTAGCAATTGCAGGTGTTACATACAAGTCTGATAATGAGCAGATTTTAACAGTTGATGCAACTGGTAAGGTAACAGGTGTTAAGCCGGGAACAGGAACGATTAAGGTTACTGCAAGAGATGCAAAAGGAAATGAAGTATCAGAATCAATCAGTATTACAGTAAGAGAAAAGGTAGATACAACATTAAGCCTTAATAATACATCTATCGTTCTTCCAGAGAATGGTATAAAGACAATCACAGCCTTAGTTGGAAGCCAGAGCTCATCAAAGAAGGTTACATGGACATCAAGTGATCCAAGTGTTGCATCTGTTCAGGCAGGAGAGAACAATACAGGTATCGTTAAGGGTATCAAGAGTGGAAATACAACAATTACAGCAACAGTAGAAGGAACAAATATTTCAAAGACTTGTGCTGTTACAGTAACAAGCACAAGTAATGCAATCCGCGTTACAGGTGCTGCACAGACAGAATACAATAAAGTTCAGGTTAATTTCAGTCGTGCCGTTACAGCAGAAGAGCAGAAGAAACTTACATTCTTATTAAAGAGTGCAGACGGAAATGAGATCGAAATTACAGAAGCAGAGTGGGCTTCAAATGGAACATCTGTAGTCGTAAATAACAGCTCAGCCATCAGTGCTGGTATGAACACAATTGAAGTAAGAGCAGAAAAGAACGATGTAAGCATTGATGAAAATGGTAATCAGGCATCATTTACAGCTACTGCCAGAGAAGTGAAGAAAATTGAATTTGTAAATAAGTATTTACCAGTTGCAATGGATGCAGATAATAAGCAGCTTGAAAGCAAGAAGGTCAGAGTCAGATTCAAAGCTTTAGATAATAATAATTCACAGTATGAAAAAGTAGATCCTAGAGATTATACATTTTCAATCAAGACAAATAAGGGAAGCTTTAGCTTAAGCGAAAGTGATATCAGCAAAACAGAGAAAGATGCAATCTCATTTAATGTACCAAGTGTTGCTAATCCAGATGATCAGATTACAATCACAGTATCTGATAATAAGGGTAATAAGATTGGAGAAGGCACTTATACATTTGCTTATCTTTCAGTAGATAAAGTTGATATTAAGGGAATTAAGAATAATGACCAGTTATATCAGGATGAAGAAAATGATCAGGAAAAAGTATTAGATTGCATTTGCTATAATAATAAAGGTGAAGTGATTGACTTATTAGATGGCAATTACAATAAGATTAATGTAGAAGTAGCTAAGCCAGATCCTAATATTTATATTGATGCAATCAATGTTTACACAAAAGAGATTAAAGTAATTGTAAAGAAGGGTGCCTATACAAAGAAGGGCGAACCAGTTGTATTACAGATTAATAATACAGATGGTATTTCAAGATTCAGTTTAGAAGTTCGTCAGCAGGCAATTGCAAATAAGATTGAGATTAAGGATAAAGCAACTGCTGTTATTGCAGGAGATAAGTATGAGCCGGCAAAACTTCCGATTACGGTATATGATCAGTATGGAGATGTAATGCCTTATGAGCAGTTAAGCATTGCTAAAATTAAGAAATCATTTGAAATTTTCGGTGGTTCAGAAGTAGAAGCAAAATGGAATGAATCTGCTTTAGAAATTGTAGAGGATAATGGTAATACATATCTTCAGATTTCAGGTGCTCCATTAGTAAAGACAACGGATGATCCTAAGAAGACAGCAAGTGTGAATGTACGTTTTGTTGGTAAGCTTGCAGAAAATGAGGCAGAGCAAGCAAGTGTATTTGTTACAATTAAGGATGCAAGAAAACCAAGTAAGTTCTTATTTAATAAGGATGCTGCAGTTGCAACATCGTTATATCAGAATGAATCTGTTACTTACAAATATGAAGTACAGGATCAGTATGGTAAGGTATATGAAGCAACTCCTGGTGAATATGCTAAATTAGCAGAAGTAAAAGACAGAAGTGAGTTATCAGATAATCTGAATGTTAAGTTTGATTATGCAAAGCAGACAGTTACAATTACTGCAGATAATCTTGCACCTAAGGGTGACAGTTATGATGTGAAGTTTGGTGTTAAGAATAACAACGATACCTCTTCTTATCTTAAGAGAACATTTGGTATCAAAGAGAACTTTGCAAACTTAAAGGTTTCATTCAAGGATACAAAGAAGAAGACATATACAGCCGGTGAGAAGATTACACTTAAGGTAGAAGCTGTTGATAAGTCTGGTAAGACAATTACAAGCTACAATGCATCAAATGTTCAGCCATTTAATACACAGCAGGATGGAAAGAACAACTTAGTAGCAGAGAATGGTATTACATTTGAAAATGGTGTTGCTTACATTGATGTTAAGGCTTCAAAGGCAACCGATGCAGCTTACTATAGCTTTGCAACAACTCTTCCAGGACGTGCAGAAGCTACATACGGAACAAAGCAGACAGATGCAGCAAATACTATTAAGATTGTTGCAGGAGAAAGAGCGAAGTTTGGTGTAACTTATAATAGCAGCACGAAGAAGGCAGAAATTGCTATTCAGGATAGTGAAGGAAATAACATTACTTCAGATACAACATCGAATATTTCTATAAACATTAAGGTAAATGGTGTAGAAAAAGCCAGTGAAGTATTAACATTCAATAAGAATGGTGTAGCAACTTATACATTTACTGAGGCAGTTGCATCAGGTGCTACAATTTCTGTATCAGACAGTGATGGTAAATTAAAGGGAGAATATGTGGTAGCAAAGTAAGAAAATGCTTAACAGTCTTCTTGTAAGATACGAAGAATAAAATAAAAAGACTATCGCATTTACGAAGTTTCATTCGTAAAGCGATAGTCTTTTTTTATAGGTGTTTAGTCAATTTCGTTACGATTTTTGCCCCAGAAAAATAGTGCAATTGTTCCAGGACCGGTATGACTTCCGATGGTTGTTCCAATCGAATTAATCTCTACTTTTCCGTCTAGATTTCGAAAGCGTTCTTCTACTAATGCTGCAACAGCCTGTGCATCTTCGATGCAGGCAGATTCAGAAATATAGCATTTCCCGGAATAGTTTAATCCGTCTTTTGCATATTCTTCCATACGGTCAACAATGGCACGAATAACTTTCTTTTTTGTACGGATTTTGCATTTTGGAATTAATTTGCCTTCTTTATCTACCATAAGAAGAGGGCAGATATTTAATAAGCCTCCAATTGCACCGGCTGTTTTAGAGATTCTTCCACCTTTGATGTAGAATGTTAAATCAGTGGAAAAGAACCAGTGCTGCAACTCCAGACGGTGCTCACTGCCCCACTGATATACTTCGTTTATCGTCTTGCCTTCGTCTCTTAAATCTGCCAGACGATCCATAAGCAGACCATATCCGGAAGAGGCAGCAAGAGAATCAAGAATGAGAATGGTACGGTCCGGGTAGCGGTCCTGCAAAGTAGACTGGGCAATCATAGCAGAGTTGATGCTGCCGGAGATACCTGAGGAAAGACATACATGTAAAATGTCTTTGCCTTCTTTTAAAAATGATTCAAAATATACTTCGTATTCTTCGGCATTTACCTGGGAAGTTTTGGTCTCGGCACCATTTGCCATAGCTTTATAAAATTCTTCAATAGAAATACTTTTTCCTAAGTCATCATAATAATCTTTTCCGTCTAACTGAAAGTGGAAAGGAATAAAGGATATGTTTCGCTGTTGAAGATGACTGGCAGATAAATCAGCAGTAGAACAACAGCTCAGTACAAAATTATTCATAAAAACCTCATTTCTGTGCTGTTCATAAAATTCGGGCAGAAGATAGTACAGCACAGCTATCGTCTGCATTTTTAGAATTTTGTTCTTATAGTTAAGGAAAAAGGCCATGATAATCATGACCTTTTCTTGTACTATCATAAATGATTTGTATGTTTTGTGCAATACTTTTATTCGAGTTCTAATAAATTGTAATCATTTTTTGTTTTCTTCTTTACCTCGTATAATTGTTCATCAGCTTTTTTGAAAGAAGAATCTAACGGATTCGAATTCGAAGCGATTACCGCACCGACACTGATGGATAAGTGAATGGTCTGATTCTCGAACTCAAAACTCCGGTCCATAGCCGATACTAAGTGCTTCAGAAATGCTTTCGCTTCCTCAGCTGATTGAAGCAATGGCATATAAAATACAAATTCATCACCACCATATCTTGCTAAAATGGCATGATCCTGGAAAACATTTTTCATTTCGGTAGCCAACAAACGTAAAGCTGCATCACCACCCTGATGTCCTAGTGTATCATTGACACGTTTGAAGTTATCTAAATCAAGAATTCCGTAAGCATATTTAGCATTCTTATTATTGGTTGCATGCAGACCTTCCACAACGCTGAAAAATCCGTTTCGATTAAATAAATTCGTGAGAGGATCCCGTTCTGCTTTGTCTAAGATTTTTTGACGTTCATCCATTTCTTTCTGGATATTTACAATTTTACCAATGACCTGAATTAACTGATGTTTGTCATTATATAATTTAGAAATAATCAGACGATACCAGATCTTATCACCGTTCTTATGCTGGAATAAAATATTTTTCATATTGGTTTTATCCTGTGATTTTAATTCCATAAATGGCATGATAAAGGCATTTAATTCTGGATTATCATCGTTATATTCCCGGAGATTTAAATTTCCGCTGAAAGAGAAGAATTTATTAAACTTACGGTCAAAGTAAAGTTCGTTTTTCTCACAATTATAGTCAAACATATATTCATCCGTTAAATCAGAGAGCATACGATACCGTTTTGCATCGAGTTCGTGTCGTTTTGCATTTTTTGATTTCTCATGCATAATCCAGAGGATAATCGAAATTACTAAAACAAATACCAGTGAAATAACTAAAATAGTCTGAATTGGGTAGAGCTTAATCAGACGACGCAGACTTAAATTGTGAATGGTTGAATCCATATTGTCTAAAATCATAAGTTCTACTTTGGTATTTGAAATACTATACAGACATTTATTACAGATGGCAATCATTCTGGCATCCGTATTCTGAGGGAAACCAAGATACATTCCATTTTCACTTGTAGTTGGAATAGTAGAAAGATTAGTATAATCATCTTCTTTCATATAGTAGTTTGCTGTGTAGTAATTTGTAATTGTATAATCGCCTTTGCCGGAAGAAATACTTTTTAATATATTGGTATAATTCGATTCATAACTGATATTATCTGTTCCATTAAAATAATCAGAGCGGTTTCCTTTTAGGGTTACAGCGTGTTTTTTGTCAATTTTGTCGATCTTAACATCGTTGTTTTTGATGATGACATTCGAGAAGTTCGCATAACTTTTTGATAGAAGAATGTCATCGGTATAAGCAGTTGTTTTTTCAATGCCGGCTAAGATGTCAATCTTTTTGGATTTTATGGCATCTACTAAGTCGTTGTAACTGTTATAGGCATAATAATCAAATTCAAACCCTGTCTGTTGTGCAATGATTTTGAAAATGTCAGATGCAACACCAGAAAAATTATTTCCCTGTGAATATTGGAAAGGTGCAAAGTTGTTCAGGTATCCGACTTTTAATTTCTTATTGTTTTTGATGTAATCTTTTTCAGAAGAAGATAAATTTACATGGTAATCTTCGGACTGAATCTCATCAGAAGAAAAGGCAGGAACATCTTCCTGTGTCTTCATATCTGCGGTTCGCGAACTCTCCCAGCGTTTATTCCAGTCATTCATAATATCTGTCATGGATTCGTTCGTTTTTCCTGCTCCTGCATCCATTACACGCTTTGCTTCTTTTCCGTCAGAGAAATTCAGTTTTGCAGAAAGTGCCTCATAAATACCGCCATTTGCATTCGATGCAATATGGTTGTAAGCAAGATTGACATCTTTCATCATGCTATATTCGTCTGGATAAGGATCCGTTTTTACAATGGAAAGAGTCTCATTATCTAATGCGTATCCAGATTCGTTGATCATAAAATCTATGTAATTTTTTGCTTCTGTTTTATGAGCACTTTTTTTATTCAGACCATAACAGTAGTCGGTTGTGATGGTAGAATACTGCTTTCCATCAATCGTACAAGGGAAAGGCATAAAACTAACATCATTTCCATTTTTTCCTGCATTTTTAAACTGGGATAGCGCCCAGGAACCTAATGCGACACAACCAATTTTTCCTTCATTAAGAAGCTTTTTGGATTTTTCCCAGTCGCCTTCTCCAATATTATCTTCACATAATCCCTGATTTACAATCTCATAAAGCAAATTATACACTTCATAATGAGAAGAAGTTTTCTTAAATGGATTCTTTTCATTTACAAATCCGTTTTTCATATAATCCGGATCACCTGTGGTATCAATAAAAGGAAAAGTCTCCCAGATATTTAATGCCCAGTCTGATACGTAATTGGTATAAAACGGAGTTGCATCGGTATAATCTTTGATATTTTGTAAATCGGCTAAAAATTCATCGGTTGATTTCGGAAGTGAAGTAATGCCTGCTTTTTCAAAGACAGCTTTGTTATAAACAAATCCAGATAAATAAGCATACGATGGAATCCCGTATACTTTAGAACCATCTCTTTTGGCCTGCTCTAAATAATTATATTTGGCAGATAAATCGGATGCATCTCCTAATACATCAAAGTAAGTAGGATATTCATTGCTTGGAAGACTGCCCGGAATATAAACAACATCAGGGAAATTCCCGGATTCAATTAATTCTTTGGATTTGGTCTCGTAGTCATCATAGGAGATATAAGATACCTCTACATTAGGATAGCGGCTCTCGTATAATTGCTTGTATTTATCCATCTCCTGAGGGGTCTTGTTAATCATAACGGAAATCTTGACCTTATTCGTATTCACCGGAGTGGCTGCAAATATAAAACTGGGGGACCGAAAAGCGAATGCTTCGAATAAAAAAGATAAAATACAAAGAAAAATAAGAATTCTTTTGTGATGTGATTGTAAACTGTGCGTTCTCTTCAAATTCATACTAGCCTCATTCCTGTGCTGCATAGAGTGAGTGAACATGCAAAATGTCGCAACACTAACATATTGCAGTGTTACAAAAAATATGTTTTAATTTGTTGCTCTATAAACATTATAACATTACAGTCGAAAAATGAAAAGGGATAAATAATATATTTTGTACAAAAAAAGATGGCTTTCCTAATATTCTAATAAAATTGTAATAATAAAAGATGGATAAATGCTATATAACTAATAATAGTCATAACTTCTTTGCGTTAGCAAAAAATGATAAAAGTTCTTCTTGACGGATAATGCGTAGTGGTGGTAAACTACCGTTAGTCAAGGCTTATTGATAAAGATACTCACTAGCAATGTTGACTTCTAATAATAGTTAGAATATACTAACAAAGGAAAAATAATCAATATCAATAAGCAAATATTGGTGTTTCTAGGAGGACTAGATTAGAAGCGACTACAAAAGAGAAATACAGGACAAAGAAAGGAAGGATGCTTTTGATGCCATTATCAATGACGAAAACAGGGGAAGAGAATGTGATTATAAAAGTCGGAGGAAAAGAAGAAACCAGAAAATTCTTAGAAAACCTCGGATTTGTAGCCGGTGGAACTGTAACTGTTATTTCAGAGATGAACGGGAATCTGATTGTGGATGTGAAAGGATCCCGCGTTGCAGTTGGAAAAGATATGGCAAATCATATCCTGGTTTAAGTAGGATAGCGGATAGGAAGATGACATATACACAGAGGACGCTGTGTAAGATTATTGAGAAAGAGAGGACATGAAATGAAAACTTTAAAGGATATTTCATGTGGTCAGACCGTTAAAGTAACAAAGATTACGGGAACTGGACCAGTAAGAAGACGTATTATGGATATGGGAATCACAAAAGGAGTTACCATTTATGTAAGAAAAGTTGCTCCACTTGGAGATCCTGTGGAAGTAACGGTTCGAGGATATGAATTATCTTTGAGAAAAGGCGATGCAGAGATGATTATTGTAGAATAATCAGGATTTATCTTTTGGTGTTTGCACTATGTCACCGAAAGAAAAAAAGTTATGAAATATTTAAGTGAAGATACATAGTGCAGAAATGAGGTTAATATGGCAATTAAGATTGCGTTAGCAGGTAATCCAAACTGCGGTAAGACGACACTGTTTAATGCTTTGACAGGTTCGAACCAATTTGTTGGAAACTGGCCGGGTGTTACAGTTGAGAAGAAGGAAGGAAAGTTAAAGAAGGCATATCGTAAAAATGATTCAGAAGAAGTTGTAATCATGGATTTGCCAGGTATTTATTCTTTATCTCCATATACATTAGAGGAGGTAGTTGCAAGAAATTATTTAATTAATGAGCGCCCGGATGCAATCATTAATATCGTAGACGGAACGAATATTGAAAGAAACCTTTACCTGTCTACACAGATTATGGAACTTGGAATTCCGGTGATCATGGCTGTTAATATGATGGATATGTTAGAAAAATCCGGTGATAAGATTAACATTTCTGCTTTATCAAAGAGTCTTGGATGTGAGGTCGTTGAGATTTCAGCATTAAAAGCTACTGGAATTGATAAGTTAACAGCACAGGCAATTAAGCTTGCAAAACAAAAGAAAAACAATGCAATTGTACATGAATTTGCAAGTGAAGTGGAATCTGTACTTGAAGAAGTGGAAGCACGTTTAGGAAGCGATATTCCACAGGAACAAAAGAGATTCTTTGCAATCAAACTGATTGAGAAAGATGATAAGATTCGTGAGCAGATGAAGAATGCACCGGATGTTTCGGGTGAGATTAAGAAGTTAGAAGATGCATTCGATGATGATACAGAAAGTATCATTACGAATGAACGTTATGTTTACATTTCATCTGTCATTGATAAATGTTTACAGAAAAAGTCAGGAAAAGACGGACATAAGAAACTTACCACATCTGATAAGATTGATAAGGTTGTTACAAACCGCTGGCTTGCACTTCCAATCTTTGCAGTTGTAATGTTCCTTGTTTACTTTATTTCGGTATCAACTGTCGGTGGATGGGCAACTGACTGGGCAAATGATGGTGTATTCGGAGACGGATGGCATTTATTTGGAATTGGAAGTTCTGCATATGAAGAAGATGCAGGAAACTTTGATACCGCATCTCAGGAAATTGACGCATTTATTGATGGCGCAAAAGATGCAGGTGTTGATGTAGATCAGTACGTAGAACTTCGTGGAGACGAAGAAGCAGATGAAGCAGATTTAAAAGCTGCAGAAGAAAAATTCCTTTCAGACAGCAAAGTACAGAATTTAAAAGTAAATGCTGACATTGAAGATGAAGAAGGTGAAGTAACAGAAACAATTCCTGTTGACAAGACAGAATTTGAAAAAGCATTAGAAGTTGAGGAACCAGATCCTGTTGATTATGGTGTATGGATTAAGGGTGTTCCGGTATTGATTGAAAGTGGATTAGATGCGATTCATTGTGCAGACTGGTTAAAAGGATTAATCCTTGATGGTATTGTTGCCGGTGTTGGTGCAGTTTTAGGTTTCGTTCCACAGATGCTGGTATTATTTATCTTCCTTGCTTTCTTAGAGGCTTGTGGATATATGGCCAGAGTTGCATTTATCATGGACCGTATCTTTAGAAAATTCGGTTTATCTGGTAAATCATTTATTCCTATGTTAATTGGTAGTGGTTGTGGTGTTCCTGGTATTATGGCTTCTCGTACCATTGAGAATGACAGAGACCGTAAGATGACAATTATGACAACAACATTTGTACCTTGTGGTGCAAAACTTCCAATTATTGCATTGATTGCAGGTGCATTCTTTAATAATTCAGGATGGGTTGCAACAAGTGCATATTTTGTTGGTGTAGCAGCTATTATCTGCTCAGGTATCATTTTAAAGAAAACAAAGATGTTCTCAGGAGAACCGGCACCATTCGTTATGGAGCTTCCTGCATATCATTTACCAACAGTTGGAAATGTACTTAGAAGTATGTGGGAGAGAGCATGGTCATTTATTAAAAAAGCTGGTACAATTATTTTACTTTCAACAATCGTATTATGGTTCTTAATGAGATTCGGATGGATTGATGGTAAGTTCGGAATGTTAGAAGAAGACCAGTTAAATGACAGTATTCTTGCTGCTATTGGTAGTGCAATCGCTCCAATTTTCAAACCACTTGGATGGGGAGACTGGAAGATGGCAGTTGCAGCGGTAACCGGTTTAATTGCAAAAGAGAACGTAGTAGGTACATTTGGTATCTTATTCGGATTTGGTGAAGTTGCAGAAAATGGTAACCAGATCTGGGGAGAATTAGCAGGAAGCTTAACAGCAGTTGCAGCTTATTCATTCCTTGTATTTAACTTATTATGTGCTCCATGTTTCGCAGCGATGGGTGCAATCAAGAGAGAGATGAACAGTGCGAGATGGTTCTGGTTTGCCGTAGGTTATCAGACAGTTCTTGCTTATGTAGTTTCTTTATGTATCTATCAGATCGGAACATTAATTTCAGCAGGAACATTCGGTGTTGGAACTGTCATTTCAATTGTACTTATCATTGGATTTATTTACTTATTGTTCAGGCCATATAAGGAAAGCAATACATTAGATGTAAAAATGAAGAATACAGCAAAAGCCTAGCATTCATAGAGCCACAAGCTGATTCTTCAGAGGATAGATAAGAATGGAGGCTTTATTATGAATTTGGGCACAATCGTTGTTTTGTGTATTTTAGCAGTAATCGTGTTTTTCATTATTCGAAGCATGGTACATGATAAAAAGAGTGGGAAATCTATATGTGGAGGAGACTGCTCAAAATGCGGAAAACACTGCGGATAGAAAAGTGAGGTTAATAATTTGTTGGAGAGTGCAAAGAGAAAAACACATGATTTTCGAAAATATCAACGAACAGAGATGCAAAAAGAAATCATTGTTCAAAAATTAAAAGAACAAGGATGTAGAATTACAAAGCAAAGATTAATTTTATTAGACATTATTTTAGGAGAAGATTGCTCAAGCTGTAAAGAGATTTACTACAAAGCTTCGCGGGTAGATAAGAATATCGGAACGGCTACGGTCTATCGAATGATTAATACCTTAGAAGAAATTGGAGCAATCAGTCGTAAGAATATGTATAAAATTGCTTGTAATGAAGAATGTCCAATCGAAAATGCCTGTATTATTGAATTTGAGGATAATTCTGTTTTGGAATTATCAGCGAAGAAATGGAATCAGATTATTCGAGAAGGCTTAAAGGTATGTGGATATTTGAAGGATAGTCATATTCGTTGTGTAAAAGCAAAAGCATGCGATTGCGAGCAAAGTGTAGTTTAATCAAAATCGTATTATGAAAACAGGAAAAGGAACAGGGTGCTACATGAGTTGTGTAGCTCCCTGTTTTGCTGTATAATAGGAAAGAAAAAAGGCAGGTGAATACAGTGACATTACAACAATTAAGATATGCTGTGACAGTTGCGGAAAAAGGAACTATCAGTGAAGCAGCAAAATCATTATTTATTTCACAACCAAGTCTTACCAACTCATTAAAAGAACTAGAAAAAGAAATGCAGATTGTAATTTTTCATCGGACAAATAAAGGAATTACGATTTCAAATGAAGGAGATGAATTCTTATCATATGCAAGGCAGGTACTAGAACAGGCGAATCTGTTAGAAGAGAGATATTTAAGCGTAAAAAAAACGAGTCCAAGATTTTCCGTTTCTACCCAGCATTATTCGTTTGCGGTCAATGCATTTGTAGATGTTATCCGGCAATTTGGTGCAGATTCTTATGATTTTACTCTGCGGGAGACGCAGACTTATGAGATTATTGAAGATGTCAGCCGGTTAAAAAGTGAAATCGGAATCCTTTATACTTCTCCAAAGAATGAAGAAGTAATACAAAAAATGATCAAACAGAACGGATTAGAATTTACAGAACTTTTTGTGGCATCTCCGCATGTGTTTATTAGTTCGAAGCACCCACTGGCACAGAAAAAAGTAATCTCTATGCAGGATTTAGAGAATTATCCATATTTGTCGTTTGAACAGGGAGAGTATAATTCGTTTTATTTTTCAGAAGAAATATTAAGTACTTTAGACAGAAAGAAAAATATCAAGGTAAGAGATCGTGCAACATTATTTAATCTGGTGATAGGTTTAGACGGATATACGGTAAGTACCGGTATTATCAGCAAGGAATTAAATGGAGAAAATATTATCGCAAGGCCGCTTGCGGTGGATGAATTCATGCATGTAGGAACCATTACACAAAAAAATATGACTTTTAGCAGATATGGGAAGGCCTATATTGAGGCTTTAAAAAACCATGTAAAGAAATACCAGACAGTGATTTAAATGTGTTTGATATAGTTTTAAACTATATCAAACACATATTTTTATGTATTTCCCAATATTGCAAACTTTGCGTATACTTATTACGAGTAACAGAGGTCTATAAAAATGGTGGCGATTGCATCAGCTGTATGGCTGTCATGCAATTTCGCACATCATGAGTGGAAAAGTAATAAGAAAAAATGGAGGATATGATATCATGCAGAGTGCAGTGATTGGATTCCCACGTGTGGGTAAATTAAGAGAATTGAAGTTTGCTTCTGAAAAGTATTTCCGCAAGGAGATTACAGAGGAAGAGTTACAAAATACAGCGAAGGAATTAAGAAAAGAACACTGGACATTCCAGAAGGAAGCCGGAATTGACTTTATTTCTTCCAATGATTTTTCATTTTATGATGGAATGTTAGATACAGCAGTTATGTTAAATGTAATTCCTAAGAGATATAAAGATTTACACTTAGGTGATTTAGATACATATTTTGCAATGGCCAGAGGATATCAGGGAGAAGCCGGAGATGTTAAGGCTTTTGCAATGAAGAAGTGGTTTAATACAAACTATCACTATATGGTTCCGGAAATCAACGATGATACAGAAGTTTATTTAGCAGGAGCTAAATTATTTAAGGAATATTTAGAGGCAGAGGCACTTGGAGTAAAGACAAAGCCGGTAGTCATCGGACCATTTACATTCTTAAAACTTGCAGATTATTGTGGAACAAAGACAGCAAAAGATTTTGTTGCAGACTTTGTAAAAGCATATGAGAATATCTTTGCAAGATTTGCAGAATTTGGTGCTACATGGGTTCAGGTTGATGAGCCATTTTTAGTAACAGATCTTTCAGCAGAAGATGTTGCATTATTCGAAGAAATCTACAAAGAACTTTTAGCAAATAAGCATGGAGTAAAAGTACTTCTTCAGACATATTTTGGAGATATCAGAGATTGCTATAAAGAAGTAACAGCACTTGATTTTGATGGAATCGGTCTTGACTTTAAAGAAGGAAAGCAGACACTTGCACTGATCGAGAAGAATGGTTTCCCAGAAGATAAAGTTTTATTTGCAGGTATTGTAAATGGTAAGAATATCTGGAAATGTCATTATGAGAAGGCATTAGAAGAACTTACACAGATTAAGAAATATGCGAAAAACGTCGTGATTTCTACAACATGTTCTTTGCTTCATGTTCCTTATACATTAGAAAATGAGACAAAGTTAGATGAAAATGTAAAGAAGCATTTTGCATTTGCAAAGGAAAAGTTAGTTGAATTACAGGAATTAACAAAGCTTGCAGAAGATGCAGATTATAAGAATGCAGAAAATTACAAGAAGAATGTTGCATTATTTAAAGAAGAAAGACAATTCTTAGATAAGAAGGTTCAGGATCAGGTAGCAGCACTGACAGAAGCTGATTTCCATAGAAATGTGGCAAGAAGTGAAAGGGAACAGATTCAGAAGGATGAGTTCAAACTTCCGGTACTTCCTACTACAACCATTGGTTCTTTCCCTCAGACAAAAGAGGTAAAGAAGAACAGAAGCAGCTATCGTAAGGGTGAAATTGATAAGGCTGCATATGACAAGCAGGTATTTGCATTTATTAAAGACTGCATCAAGCTTCAGGAAGATCTTGATATTGATGTGTTAGTACATGGGGAATACGAAAGAAATGATATGGTTGAATTCTTTGGTGAAAACTTAGATGGATACGTATTTACAGAGAAGGCATGGGTACAGTCTTATGGAACAAGATGTGTAAAGCCACCAATCATTTTTGGAGATGTAAAGAGAAGAAATCCAATCACTGTACTTTATTCTGAATATGCACAGAGTCTTACAAAGCGTCCGGTTAAGGGAATGCTTACAGGTCCGGTTACCATTTTAAACTGGTCATTCCCAAGAGAAGATGTTTCATTAAAGGAAATGGCATACCAGATCGGTATTGCAATTCGTGATGAAGTATGTGATTTAGAGAAGGCAGGAATTCACGTGATTCAGATTGATGAAGCAGCTTTAAAGGAGAAGCTTCCAATTCGTAGAGACGAGTGGTACAGCGAATATTTAGACTGGGCAATTCCGGCATTCCGTCTTTGCCACAGCAAAGTAGCATCTACAACACAGATTCATACACATATGTGCTATAGTGAATTCGATGAAATCGTAAAAGACATTGATAACATGGATGCAGATGTTATTTCATTTGAAGCATCCCGTTCAAAACTTACAATTATTGATGCATTAAATGAGAATCATTTTGAGACAGAAGTAGGACCTGGTGTATATGATATCCACTCACCAAGAGTACCTTCAGTAGAAGAAATCGTAGAAGCATTAGAGAAAATGCTTGCTAAGATTGATAAGCAGAAGCTTTGGGTAAATCCTGACTGTGGATTAAAGACAAGAGGAATTCCAGAGACAGAAGCAAGTCTTAAAAATATGGTTGAGGCAGCAAAGATTGTCAGAGCAAAATTAGGTGAATAATCATTTAGATTAGATAGAAACAGACAGAAGTGGTTGCACTTACTAAGAAATTAGAAGTGCACCACTTCTTTTTTTGAACTTTTCTTGACAAGAAATGGAAAAAAAGGTAAGATATCCATGGACAAAACATAACAGTGTTATGTTAATGAGAAAATATAATCAAAAAGGAGAAAAGTATGTTCTTAGAAGTAAAAGATTTAAAGAAAAGTTACGGAAATGATGGGAACAAAACAGATGTACTGCGCGGACTTAATTTTGCAGTGGAGAAAGGAGAAATCTGTGTATTGCTTGGACCTTCTGGTTCTGGTAAGTCAACGTTGTTAAATATTATTGGTGGAATTGATTCGGCAGACAGTGGGTATGTATCCATCAATGGCGAGAAGACAGCAGATATGAATGAAAAGACGCTGACTCTTTATCGTAGAAAGCATTTAGGTTATGTTTTTCAGATGTATAATCTGATTCCAAATCTGAATGTAAAAGAAAATATTGAAGTAGGTGCTTATTTGAGTGATCATCCACTTGAAATTGATGATTTGTTAAAGACTTTGGGGTTGTATGAACATCGTCACAAACTTCCGAATCAGCTTTCGGGAGGACAGCAGCAAAGGACTTCCATTGGTCGTGCGATTATAAAAAATCCTGATATTCTGCTTTGTGATGAACCGACAGGAGCTTTAGATTACCATACATCAAAAGAGATTTTGAAACTGATTGAAGATGTGAACCGTAAGTATGGAAATACAGTGATTATGGTAACACATAATGATGCCATCAAAAACATGGCAGATCGTGTAATCCGGTTAAGAGATGGTGCAATTCGTGATAATATTAAGAATACGTCAAAGATTTCGGCAGTAGATTTAGACTGGTAAATGGTAAAGAAGCAGGCAGCATAGGAAAATGTGCTGTCGGGAAGGAGGACATCAATGAAAAATCCATTAAGAAAAAGAATTGTTCGAAATCTAAAAGGCGATATTGTAAAATATCTGTTAATCTTTCTGTTTATGACCGTTACGACTGCATTTATCTCAGGATTTCTAGTAGCCGGTGGAAGTATGAAACAGGCATATGATGACAGTTTTGAAAAATATAATATTGAAAATGGACACTTTGTTTTAGAACAGAAAGCAAATCAGCAGGCAAAGGAACAGATTGAAAAAGAGAATGTGAAACTTTATGAGGACTTTTATCTAGAAGAGGATACAGAGACGAATGGAAATGCAAATAGTACTCTCCGTATCTTTAAAGACCGTAAAGAAGTAAATAAGGTTTGTCTGATGAAGGGCGATATGCCAAAAGACGATCAGGAAATTGCAATTGACCGTATGTATGCCGATAATAATAAGGTAAAGGTTGGAGATGAAATTAAAGTAAATGGTAAAAACTTTAAAGTATCCGGTCTGGTTGCACTTTCTGATTACAGTGCATTATTTTCAGATACCAGTGATCTGATGTTTGATGCAGTAAAGTTTGGTACGGCAATTCTGACGGATCAGGCATTTGATGCATTCGGGGATACGAAGCTTCATTATAGCTATGAATGGAAATATGAGAAAGAGCCAAAGGATGATGCAGAAGAGAAAAAAGTATCAGAAGATCTGATGGTAGCGGTAGCAAAGACAGGTTGCACCATCAATAAATTTGTTCCAAGATATGCTAATACAGCAATTACATTTACTGGAGATGACATCGGCGGAGACAGAGTAATGATGACGGTACTTATGTATATTTTGCTGGTAATTTTAGCATTTGTATTTGCAGTTACGATTAATCATACGATTACGAAAGAGGCAACGGTAATTGGAACTCTTCGGGCATCTGGATATACGAAAGGGGAACTGTTAAGACAGTATCTTGCCTCTCCGATTCTGATTACGCTTGCTTCGGCAGTTGTGGGAAATATATTAGGTTATACGGTATGCAAAGGAATCGTTGCAAACATGTATTATGGAAGCTATAGTCTGCCGACCTACACGACCATCTGGAATGCAGATGCATTTGTACTGACAACGATTATCCCGATTCTGATTATGTTTGTTGTCAATGCTGTTTTAATCTGGAATAAATTATCGATTTCTCCATTGCGTTTTATCCGACGGGATTTATCGAGAAAAGCAAAGAAGAAGGCAATGCGTCTTCCGAAATTTAAATTCTTCCATCGTTTCCGTTTAAGAATTTTGTTCCAGAATATACCAAGTTATATTACGTTATTTATTGGAATTATATTTGCAAATGTTATACTGATGTTTGGAATGATGATGAATCCACTCCTTGATCATTATCAGGAAGATATGCTTGATCATATGACCTGTTCTTATCAGTATCTTCTAAAGGCACCGGTAGAAACAGAGAATAAGCAGGCAGAAAAATTTGCTGTGACTTCTTTGAAAACGCAGCAGGACGGAATGAAAGAAGAAGAAATCAGTGCATATGGTATTTTTGATCATAGTAAGTATGTCAAAGATTCACTGACGGATGATGGAGTGTATGTTACAGAAGGATATGCAGAAAAATATCGTCGTAAAGTCGGAGATAAGATTCAGTTAAAGGATGCTTATGGAGATAAAAAGTATGAATTTGAGATCAAAGGAATCAGTGGCCAGAAGGGAAGTCTTTCTATTTATATGCCAGAGAAAGAATTTACAAAGACCTTTGATGAAAAAGATGGATACTATAATGGATATTTTTCAAATGAAAAATTAAAAGATGTCGATGAGAAGTATGTGGCATCCATTATTACAAAGGATGATATGACAAAAGTGTCAAGACAGCTTAAAGTATCTATGGGTGACATGTTCCAGATGGTAAATGTGTTTGCCGTTGTACTGTTTGCTATTTTGATGTATCTGCTTACAAAATTAGTCATTGAAAAAAATTCTACTTCGATTTCAATGGTAAAAATATTAGGATATAGCAATAAAGAAATCAGCAGCCTGTATCAGATGGCAACCACATGGGCGGTTATTATTTCCATCATACTGAGTTTGCTGGTTGTAACAAAGGTACTAGATGCCATTTACTGGTCCATGATGAAAGAATACAGTGGCTGGTTAACACTTTATATCTCAAAAGGTGTTTATGTGAAGATGGTAGTGATTGGAATTTTAGTCTATGCATTTGTTGCTGTGTTACAGTATCGTAAAATAAGAAAAATTCCAATGGATGAAGCTTTAAAAAATGTAGAGTAAAACAAAAAAGACTGTCGCTTGAAAAATCGTGAAGCGACAGTCTCTTTTTAGTTTTTCTTGCCTGATACGTAATTCTTAATTGCGCTAAAGCTTTCTTTACTTAGATTATGTTCAATCTTACATGCATCGCGAATTGCAGTCTCTTTTGGAACACCTAATTCGATGAGCCAGTCAGAGAAAAATTCATGACGTTCATAAATAGTCTCTGCAATCTCACGTCCTGTATCGGTAAGATAAATATATCCTGCATCTGTAACAGTAATAAATCCTTTTTCTCTCAGATTACGCATTGCAACGCTGATGCTTGATTTCTTAAAACCAAGATCCGTTGCAATATCAACAGATCGTACAACAGGGAGCTGCTTGCTTAATACTAATATTGTCTCTAAGTAATTCTCGATTGATTCTGTAGTAGCCATCTAAATTCATACCTCCATTCTGGTAAGCATTCTACTAGTAAAGGAACTCTATTGTTCCAATGATTGTTTCGTGTTATGATACTTACGAATTATGTTGTGTATTATAACACAAAATAGGAGTACGGTCAAAAGGGTTTTTCATGCGGAAACCATTATGATAAAAGAAAAAATGAAAAGAAAGGAAGAGAGGGTAGCATGAATCCATATATGAAAGAAGCAGTACAAGAAGCGTTAGAAGGAATTACAAAAGGACAGGGGGGACCATTTGGCTGTGTGATTGTAAAAGATAATCAGATTGTGGGACGTGGACATAATGAAGTGGTAGAAAGACAAGATCCCACCTGTCATGGAGAAATCATGGCAATTCATGATGCATGCAAAACACTGCATACATTTGATTTAAGTGGATGTGAGTTATATACAACAGGAGAACCCTGTCCAATGTGTTATGGGGCAATTCTGTGGGCGAATATAGACAGAGTGTATTATGGATGCAATATTAAGGATGCAGAAGAAATTGGATTTCGGGATAAAGTATTTTATGAAGATGCACAGGAAAAAAAGAAACACTTTTTTACAGAACTAGACCGGAAAGATTGTCAGGAATTATATCAAAAGTATCAGAATATCAAGGAAAAAATAAAATATTAGGTGTGACTGAAACGTCATTAATGATAAATTTCTCAATAAGAAAAATAACATTATTATGTTCTTGACAAGAAAAATGTCTTTGCTATAATAATCATTATAAATTTTGTAACAATTTATCAAAAAATGAGTTGGAAATGCTAAATAAAAGTTAGAATTGTAAAACTTTTATTCATTTCCTAATAGGAGGTTTTCATATGTTTAAGAATTTAAAAGATTTTGATTGGAAGAAGACAGGAATTTTTGCAGCAGGTGTTGCATTTGGTACAGCTGGAATTAAGGCGTTATCAAGCGATGATGCAAAGAAGTTATACACAAACTGTACAGCAGCTGTTTTACGTGCAAAATCTTGCCTTATGAAGACAGTAACAACTGTTCAGGAGAATGCAAGTGATATCTACGAAGGAGCAAAGCAGATTAACGAAGATCGTGCAGCTGCCTGCGAAGCTTGTGAAGATGTAGAAGATACTGAGAACACAGAAGAGACAGATTTCACAGAGACAACGACAGAAGAGACAACAGAAGCGTAAGTGATGAATGTAAGCTGCTTAAGCAGAAGCTTTTATAAAAAGTTTGCCTGAGCAGCTTTTTATATGATTTTACATGACATGGTATCTTTGGGATATTTTTTGTCAGGAATACGAAGCATATTTTAAAGGAACATGAGGTGCGAAAGATGAGATTTTTTATAAAGCATGAGATTAGAGGCAGATTAAGAGTTCATTTCGACCAGAAGAGAATGTCTATTGAACAGGAAGAAAAAGTACTCTATTATCTGAATGGATGTTCGAATGTAACATCTGCAAGAGTCTATCGGAAAACTTGTGATGTCGTTGTTTTTTACCAGGGAAGACGTGAAGAGATAGTTGCAGGTTTACAGAGATTCCATTATAAAGAAGTTGAACTTCCAGCAGGACTGTTAGAACATTCCGGAAGACAGATGAATGAGGAATATCAGGAAAGATTAATGGATCAGATTTTATATCATTATCTGAGAAAGGCATTTTTACCGGAACCGTTTAAGACGATTTATACGGTTGCCAAGTCTGTAAAATATATCTGGCATGGTGTTAAGACATTATGGAATCGTAAGATTGAAGTACCGGTATTAGATGCAACGGCTATCGGAGTTTCTATCTTAAGAAATGATATGAATACAGCTTCTTCTGTGATGTTCCTGCTCGGAATCGGAGAATTGTTAGAGGAATGGACTCATAAGAAGTCTGTGGATGATTTGGCAAGAACGATGTCTTTAAATGTTGGAAAAGTATGGTTAAAACAGAACGGACAGGAGATTTTAGTTCCTTCTTCGGATGTACAGACAGGTGATGAGATTGTCGTTCATATGGGAAATGTGATTCCATTTGACGGTGTCGTTACAGAAGGAGAAGCGATGGTAAATCAGGCGTCTCTTACCGGAGAATCGGTACCGGTTGTGAAGAAATCAGAGAATTCTGTATATGCAGGAACGGTAGTAGAAGAAGGCGAGATTACAATTCATGTAAAACAGGTTGGTGGTTCAAGCCGGTATGAGAAGATTGTTTCTATGATTGAAGAATCAGAGAAGTTAAAATCAAACTTAGAAAGCCAGGCAGAACATTTAGCAGACCGTCTGGTTCCATATACATTAGCAGGTACGGCACTTACGTATTTATTTACCAGAAATGTAACAAAAGCATTGTCTATTCTGATGGTTGATTTTTCGTGTGCACTGAAGTTAGCAATGCCGATTTCTGTATTATCTGCCATTCGTGAAGCGGGAAATTATAACGTAACGGTGAAAGGTGGAAAATATTTAGAGGCAGTTGCAAAAGCAGATACCATTGTATTTGACAAGACAGGAACTTTGACTAAGGCACAGCCTACGGTTACAAAGGTTGTTTCTTTCTGTGACAGAAGCTCAGATGAACTGCTTCGAATTGCAGCATGTCTAGAAGAGCATTTTCCTCATTCCATGGCAAAGGCAGTTGTCAATGCGGCGAAAGAACGGAACTTGTCTCATGAAGAAATGCATACGAAGGTTGAATATATCGTGGCACATGGTATTTCAACAACCATTAATGGAAAGAAAGCAATTATTGGAAGTTATCATTTTGTATTTGAAGATGAGAAATGTAAGATTCCGGCTGGCAAAGAACAGGAATTTGAGAATCTTCCGGAAGAATGTTCTCATTTGTATTTAGCAATTGAAGAGGAACTTGCGGCAGTTATCTGTATTGAGGATCCTTTAAGAGAAGAGGCACCGATGGTAATACGAATGCTTCGGGAAGCAGGAATTTCTAAGATTGTTATGATGACCGGAGACAGTGAGAGAACTGCAGGTGCAATTGCTAAAAAGATAGGTCTTGATGAGTATTATTCAGAAGTTTTACCGGAAGACAAAGCACAATTTGTAGAAAAAGAAAAGAATGCAGGAAGAAAAGTTATCATGGTTGGAGATGGGATTAATGATTCACCGGCACTTTCCGCAGCAAGTGTGGGTGTTGCAATTAGTGATGGCGCAGAGATTGCCAAGGAGATTGCAGATATCACAATTGATGGTGAAAACTTATTTGAATTAGTGATGCTGAAAAAAATCAGTGATGGTTTAATTCAAAGAATTCATAGAAATTACCGCACAATTGTGGGATTTAATACAAGTCTGATTGTGTTAGGTGTTATGGGAATTATACAGCCAACGACTTCGGCTATGCTACATAATACTTCGACTCTTGCGATTGGATTAAAGAGCATGACAAATCTTGTACCGGACGGTGAAGTTTTAGTATAACAATAAAAAGAGACGATACATCAATGAATTTTACGTTGATGTATCGTCTTTTTTTGTGCAAGTAATATGCGGAACACAGAGAAAAATCTGCATCCCGCATATGAAGAAGTTACTAAAAATAAAGTTGGTTCTTCTTCGTATCTGATACGAAAAAGAAGAGGTTTAAAGATTATATGCTGTACAAAAAGAAAGTGAAATGTACAGCGATAGTTAATTTATTAAAAGTAATCAGCCTACGCTAATTATAATAGCACATGACTAACTAAAAGGAAAGAGGGATAAATGAGAAAAGAATTCAGTAATTCAAAAAACCTTGACAACCCAATAGAATATATGGTTAGATACCTCTACCACTAGTTAGAAAAATATGACGATACGTTTTTAATTGTGGAACTGGACGTCATTTTTTTATAAAGGAAAATGTACTGCATAATTTTTAAGAAAATGATGGCTGAGTGTGTCAGGAAAAAAGAAAAAGAAAAGGCAGTACAGGAAAGAGGTTAGGAATGAAAAAAAGAAAAGGATTCAGATATGCAGGTAAAACTGTATTATCTTTGTCTCTGGCAAGTGCAGTTGCGATTGCACCTGCAACACAGGTTTTTGCATTAGAATCTGGTGTTGCATACAAAACAGGAACATTTTATGGGAAAGCACAGGGATTTCGTAATGCGGAAGTAGAAGTTGCAGTGACGATTGCAAAAGATGGAAACGCTTATAAAATCAATGAGGTAAAGGCAGACAGTACACCGCTTGTAAATGCGGATCAGTCATATTGGAAAAAAGCAGTTACCTTAACAGAACAAATTAAGGAAAAGAACGGTACAGAAGGGGTAGATACTGTTTCTGGTGCAACAATCAGTTCAAAAGCAATTTTAAAGGCTGCAAATCTTGCAATTGCGGCAGCGAAAAATGATGAAAACTATTGTTTTGATGGTGGAGAAGGAACAAAAGCATCTCCATACCTGATTGCTTCGGCAAAGACATTTCGTGCATTTTCTGAAAAGGTCAATGAGGGAGTTTCTTATGCTCAAAAATACATTGAGTTAAATAAGGATATTGATTTATCAGGGGAAGAATGGACACCGATTGGTACGGCACAACATCCGTTTGATGGTTATTTCAATGGAAGAGCACATAAGATCAGCGGACTTACGATTGGAAGTAAAACAGCACCGAAGGATCTTGCCTATGCAGGATTATTTGGATATGCATTAAATACAGCTGTATTCGAACAGGTAAATGTGGAGGATGCTTCTATTTATCTTAAAACAACAGGAAAAACAGGAGCCCATGCTGGTCTTGTTTTAGCTTATGCAAAAGTTGATACAAAGACAGCTGCGGGAACCGTTTTAAATCGCTGTAAGGCAACGGGAAAGATTCAGGTAGATACACAGGGAAATTCAGCAGCAATGGCTGGAGGAATCATTGGATTTATCAATCAATACGGTGTCCTGGCAAATAGTGAAGCGTCTGTTGATGTAGAGGTTTCTACAGATGGAAAGCCGGCAAATGCAGGCGGCTTTGTTGGATTTAGCAGCATCAATGGTCTTATGATCAATAACTATGCAGATGGAGCTGTTACAGTGAAATCAGAAAATGAGAGTGCAAGTTCTGCCGGAGGTTTTGCCGGAGGAGCAAGTGGTCTGATTTACAATTGTGTTGCAGCAGGAACAGCTTCTTCTGAAAATGAAAAAGTAAATGTCGGAGGCTTAGCAGGAAATGTTACGAATGCAGCATTTGTAAAGTCAAGTTATTATCTGGAAGGACAAAAAAATGCAGCCGGCAAGGTCAGCGGAGTGGTAGATAAAACCGTAAAGAGTGTAAGTATAGCACAGTTACAGTCAGCATCCTTTGCAGAGGAACTGCAAAAAAATCTTACCGGAAAAAATATCAAATCCTTTGCAGAAGAAATTTCGAAAACAGATGCGGTAAAGAAATTAGATTATCAGGCTTTAGCAGACAGAATCAGCCAGGAATATTATTGCTGGCAGCTGTCAGAGAAAAAACTGACACATACCGATGATGTTTATGTAGATACGGAACCGGATGCAGATATTTTTGCAGCAGGAGACGGAACAAAGGAACATCCTTATGAGATTTCAAATGAAAAGCAGTTGAGAGATTTTGCAAAATCGTTAAATGATTTTATTACATACAAAGATAAATATGTGGTTGTGACAGACAATATTGAAATCGGAAAAGAAGAGTGGGTTCCGGTAGGACAGGGAGAATACGCATTTGAAGGTAATTTTGACGGATGGTCACATACGATTTCAAATCTGAATATTGGAACGAAAAATCAGCCATATGAAGATCAGGGAGAATCTATGTATGGTTTATTTACAGCACTTGATGCAGGCGCTGTTGTAAAGAATCTGAATCTGAATGTTTCTTTCTGGGTTCAGGGAGATGCAACCGTTTATGTTGGTGGTGTAACCGGTTATTTAAACAAGGCAGAAGTAAATCATGTAACAGTAACCGGAAATGTTTTTGGAAAGAGTGATCAAAGAAACGGATATTATGCAAATAATTTTGTGGGAGGAATTGCAGGATATCTGTCAAGAGGAAAAATAGTGAATTCTAATGTTACCGGAGATCTTCGCTCAGAGTCAACAGGAGCAATTGCAGAATGCGGAGGAATTGCGGGATTAAGTAACAGAGGTCTTGTCGCAAACAGTTATGTACGTGGAAATATCAGTGGAACATCAGACCGTTCTTTAGAAGGAATGCCATCTCTTGGAGGAATCGTTGGTGTTCATGCGGGAACAATTGTAAACTGCTATGCAGATACGAGTGTCATTGCAGAATGTTATTCTCAATACGTGGGTGCTATCTCAGGATGGGCAACCGGAATTGCGGATACATTCCAGAGTTACTATAACAAAGAAGCAGTTTTAATGACCGGAAAAGGAACAAAGGATGAGCAAAAGATTGCACCTGCAATTCCGATTGGATGGGCAGTAGGTGCAGGAACGAACGATGAAGGAGTTCCTTTTACAGGAAGTGTAACTTTGAATGTGGAAGGATTAGAAGCAAAAGACTTTACAGCAGATTATCTTGCTGGAAAGTTAAATGAGAATCTGAAGAAACTGAATGAAGATCTTGAAAATGGTGGAAGACAGCGGGGATTCTGGACAGGAAGTAAGGAACTTGCAGATTCTGTAAAGGCCTGGGTGGTTTCAGATGGAATTGCAAAACCAGAAGGAAAAGTACAGACACCGGTTTATGCAAAGAAACAGACAGAAGCAGCAATCAAAGAGATTTTAAAAAGAGCAGAGCCAAAAGGAAAAGCAGGAATTTATTATGGCAGAAGTGAGGATAAATCCTTAGTAGTATCTCTTTTAGTGGAAAAAGACGGATCATACAAAGAAATAAAAGTAGTAAATGGTACCAGTGATGAAAAGACAAACCAGCAGATTGCAGAAGTATTAAAGAGTGCGGATACAGAAAAATTAGAAGACGGAAACTTTAAGCGGGCAATCGAAAAGGCAATTGAGAAAGCGAAGAAAGATGATGCAACCAGATATGGAAAAGCAACGGATGATCTTTTTGCAGGTGGAAAGGGAACAAAGGAAGACCCATGGCAGATTGCAAATGAAACACAGCTTCGTAATTTTGCGTTAAATGTAAATGAAGATGAAAACTATAAAGATAAGTATGTGGTGCTGACACAATCAATTACTTTAACATCAGACTGGCAGACAGCCGGTGGACAGGCAAGCAGTCCATGGCCATTTTCAGGTCATTTCGATGGAAAGGGTTATACCATTTCAAATCTTAAAATTGGAAAAAAAGAAGCACCGGCTACGATGTACTTTGGAGGATTTTTCGCATATGTATATGGCGGAACCGTTAAAAATGTAAGATTTGATCATGCAGAGATTTACATGGAAAATGTTGGTGGAAGACGTATGTATGCCGGAATTTTAGCCGGATGCGCTGAAGGAAGAAAAGCAGACAGCTATTTTGATGAAATTGAAGTAAACGGAATTGTATCCGCTCATACGGATTCAAGTTCTTGTACAGCAGCAGGAATTGTCGGACAGATGACAGGAGGAGCTCTTACGAATTCTACAGCAAATGTAGAAGTAACAGCGAATTCAAATTCATCTTCTACTTATGCGGCAGCATTAGTTGCACTGCCATCATGGGGCATTGTGATGAATAATAAAGCAAAAGGAAAAGTAACATCAGAGGCACCGATGAATAAAGCATCGATTGGTGGTATTGGCGGATTCAATGCCGGTGTTTGCCTGAATAATGTTGCAGAAGTGGAACTGATTGCAAAAAACAGTACAACAGATGTCGGAGCCATTGCAGGACGTCATACAGGAATTGCATATTTAGGAAACAGCTATTATGATCATAAGATGGCACAGCAGACAGGAAGCACTAAAATTACGAAGACAAAAGCAGTAGGTGTTCAGGTCAATGATGAAATTTATAATGTTAAGAATTATGCAGACCTGACACAGGAAGAAATCGTTCAGGCTTTAAATAAAACAAATCTTGCAGCAGATAACAAAATTTTCAAAGATGGAATGGATACATTAAAAGAAAGCTATGGAATTACATTGCCGGAAGATGTGAAATTTTTATCATGGAAAACGACAGATGATGGAATTGAATTAGTAAAAGACTGGAACCGTACAACTACAAACAATGTGACAAAGCCTGCGGATGACAAAAAACAGAATGCAGTAACAAACAATACGGAGACTAAAAATACAACAACAGTCAAGAAAAACATCAAAAAAGGAATGATAATTAAGCTGAAAAAAGGAAAGTCAGCAGGAGTTTATCGTGTAATTTCTACGAAGGCAGGAAAAGTTTCTGTAAGTTATCAGAAAGCATATAGCAAGAAGCAGAAAAAGGTTGTTATTCCGGCAACGATTACAATTCAGGGAAAGAAATGTAAGGTAACACAAATTGCAAATTATGCATTTAAAAACCAGAAAAATCTTGTCAGTGTATCAGTTGGCAGAAATGTTACGAAGATTGGAAAAAATGCATGGAAAAATGCAAAATCATTAAAGAAGATTGTAATCAAAAATAAAAGTATAAAAGTAACACGAATTGGAAAGAATGCTTTTGAGACAGGAACAAAAACAAGAATCGTCCTTCCTGGAAAAAACATCAAAAAAGTATTTGAAAAAAAATATCAAAAGAAAAGCTTGCGTTTTTTAGAAAGTTAGTGTAATATCATCTCTGTTAGGTAACACTAACAAGTGAATAAGTCGTTATGCAGATTCCAATAAGAGAAATGAAATAATCAGATACGAAACGCCACGTAGAAAGATAAAGAAATAATTTCTTGCCTGCCAGACTGAATGAACGCAGCTGGCAGGGGATTTCTGTGTAAATCATGTTTGGAAATAAGTTTTTTGACAGATAAAACAATTTTAGGAGGAATAGCAATGCAGAATGTAGTAATTGAAAAAGTAGTTGGAAGAGAAATTTTAGACTCAAGAGGTAATCCTACTGTAGAAGCGGAAGTTTATCTTTCTGATGGAACAATCGGAAGAGGTACAGCTCCAAGTGGTGCATCTACAGGAGAGTTTGAAGCGTTAGAGTTAAGAGATGGTGATAAGAAGCGTTATCTTGGTAAAGGTGTTTTAAAGGCTGTTGAGAATGTAAATACAATTATCAATGATACAATTAAAGGAATGGATCCATCTGACATCTATGCAGTAGATCAGGCAATGATTCAGGCAGATGGAACAAAGGATAAGTCAAAACTTGGCGCGAATGCAATTCTTGCTGTTTCAATTGCAAGCGTGAAAGCAGCAGCAAATTCCTTACAGATACCACTTTATCAGTTACTTGGCGGTGTGAATGGCAATAAGCTTCCACTTCCGATGATGAATATTTTAAATGGAGGTGCACATGCAGCAAATACAGTAGATGTACAGGAATTCATGATTATGCCAGCCGGAGCACCAAGCTTTAAAGAAGGACTTCGCTGGTGTGCAGAAGTTTTCCATGCGTTAGCAGCACTTTTAAAAGAAAGAGGACTTGCAACATCTGTTGGTGATGAAGGAGGATTTGCTCCTGATTTAGCAAGTGATGAAGAAGCAATTGAATGCATCTTAGAGGCAGTTAAGAGAGCAGGATATGAACCTGGAAAAGATTTCGTTTTAGCAATGGATGCAGCATCAAGTGAATGGAAAGGCTCTAAGAAGGGTGAATATGTTCTTCCTAAGTGTGGCAAGAAGTTTACATCATCAGAGTTAATTGAACACTGGAAGAAATTAATTGATAAATATCCAATTTATTCAATCGAAGATGGATTAGATGAAGAAGACTGGGACGGATGGCAGGAAATGACAAAAGAAATTGGCGATCGTGTACAGTTAGTCGGAGATGATTTATTTGTAACAAATACAGAAAGACTGAAGAAAGGTATTGAATTAGGATGTGGTAATTCCATCTTGATTAAGTTAAATCAGATTGGTTCTGTTTCAGAGACATTAAATGCGATTAAGATGGCACATAAAGCCGGTTATACAGCAATCGCATCACACCGTTCAGGAGAAACAGAAGATACAACAATTGCTGATTTAGCTGTAGCTTTGAATACATGTCAGATTAAGACAGGTGCTCCAAGCCGAAGCGAACGTGTTGCAAAATACAATCAGTTATTAAGAATTGAAGAAAATCTTGGAGAAGCAACAGAATTTCCAGGAAAAGCAGCATTTGGTTTTGAAGCAGCAAATAAGTAGTTAGCAATCGCTAAATTTAGCTTAGCTATAAAGTCAAAATTCCTAAATCAAAAAGAAGGGAAAGCATCACACGAATGGTGGGATGCTTTCTTTTTGTCTAAATGGAACAAAGATGACTGTTTGGGAATAGTAATCGTATCAGACGAGTGATATAATACTACCGAATGTTAGAAAACACTAACAGAAGAAAGGAGGAGACAGATGGAATCTTTTATAAAAGAAATTGAAACAGGAAGTAATGTGAAAAAAATAGTTCAGTCCGGGCAGAAATTAGAATTACAGCTGTTTGATGATACAGGAACTGGAAACATGACTGTGTATGAAGTGTTTTCAGGAATTTATCTGATTCATTCTGATATGCATTTATCGTCCTGCTTGTCACAATTTCAGTTAAAAGGCGATGTTCCCATGTTATGTATTGATCATTGCAGAGAAGGACGAATGGAAATGGAATTGCAAAACAATCTGAAAAATGTTTTACAGGAACATGAGCTTCGGATTGATGACCGGAAAAATCAATGGATCACCGATATTTTTATAAAAGCCAGATAGAAAAGGTAAAAGCGATTCATGAGTGTATGATTAGTCATTTAGATGATCATTTTACCTTAGAGCAGTTAGCAGGGCAATATGATATTTCCTTAACAACAATGAAGGAATGTTTTAAAAAGTTATATGGAGATTCCATGTATTCCTATTTAAAACGATATCGGATGAATGCGGCGGCTATCATGTTAAAAGAAAATCCCAAATCATCAATCAGACAGATCGGACAGCACGTAGGATATTCTTCAGCTGGTAAATTTTCTGTTGCATTTAAGCAGGTAATGGGTATTACTCCGATGGAATACAGGGGAAGTACTTTATAGATTTTAGAAGAGAAAGGATTGGTAAAAGTTATGAATGAAAAAGAAAAGAAGCAGAGCTAGATATCGGTACTGCTTGGATATGCAGAAGGGAAGAAGGGATTTTTAATTCTGTCTATCTGTCTGTCTGTTTTCAGTATTGTAAGCGGTATGCTTCCTTATTACTGTGTGTATCGTCTGATTGATTTGTATCTGATGAATGGATTAACGGGAGAAAAAATAGGACTCTGGTGTATTCTCGCAATTATTTTTTATGCTATGAAAGTCATTACATTTTCTTTGTCAACAGCTTTGTACCATAAGTTTTAAGGTAGCACTTGCTTCTCTCATTATACTGCCATTGTCTTTGGTTTGTATGGCACTGACGTTTGTCATAAGCGGAAAAAGTTTTTCTATTTACAATGAATCAAATGCAAAAATGAATAGTGCAATTGTAGAATATATAGAAGGAATTGAAGTAATTAAAGCATTTGGACGGGAAGGCGTTTCTTATGAAAATCAGAAAGAAAATGAAGTGCTGCATGGAATCAGTCTGGAATTGAAAGAAGGAACATTTTGTGCATTAGTAGGACCATCCGGTGGAGGAAAATCTACCGTTGCAAAATTAATTGCAAGATTTTTTGATGTGACGCAGGGAGAGATTTGTATTGGGGGTGTCAATATAAAAGAAATGCCACTGAGTCAGTTATCGGATTTCGTTAGTTATGTAGAACAAAACAATTTTCTCTTTCGGTGTTCTATTTTAGAAAATATTCGTCTGGGTAATCCTGAGGCAAGTGACGAAGAAGTCTATGCAGCTGCACAGGCAGCACAGTGCGATGAATTTATAAAAAAACTGCCGGATGGTTATGAGACATCTGCCGGAGAAGCAGGAAAACGATTGTCCGGAGGAGAAAAACAGCGAATTGCCATTGCAAGAATGAAAACAATTATTACCATTGCACACGGGCTTGCAACAATTCAGAATGCGGACCAGATCCTTGTTATATCAGACGGGAAAATTGCAGAACAAGGTACGCATGAAGAATTATTAAAAAAGAATGGAGTATACAAAGACTTTATTAAAATTCGTGAAAAAGCAGAAGGATGGAAGATTGAAGAAAAATAAAAAATTAGGAAAAATTATCAATTATATTGTCTGACTTCATGATATAATAAGACCAGGGCCTAAAGGTCAAAAGCTTTTTGATCTTGGCATCAAGTTAAAATGAGGTCAGACAGATGAATGATGAAAAGGAAACGAGAAAAAAGTTATTAGAAAGTGCCAGAAAAGAATTCAAAGAAAAGGGATATCATAAAGCATCACTTCGTAATATCTGTAAAAATGCAGGCGTTACAACAGGAGCTTTATATTTCTTTTTTAAAGACAAAGATGATTTATTTGCTTCTTTAGTGAAGAAACCGCTAGAAGAGATTTATCAGCTGATAGAAGTGCATTATAAGCAAGAACGGGAAGATGTGAAAGATGGAGCGATTTTAGTGAAAGATTTTACATTAGATTTTGAGTTAGCTTATCAGCTGTTAGATATTATTTATGAACAAAGAGATGATTTTCTGTTGTTGTTGACAGAGTCAGAAGAGACTTCTGCACAGAAAAAGTTAGATGAGATTATTGAAAGAACAGAGGAACATTACCGGCTGCTTTCGGATGCTCTGGCAGAACAAATGAACCAGCCGAAGATAGAAGAAGTTGTACTGCACTGGATTGCGCATCATATTTTAGATATTTTTATTTATATGGTTACACATATTGAAGAAAAAGAAGAAGGGCGTCGCTATTTAAATCAGGTGATGCGTTATACCATTGGAGGCTGGTATGCAATGTTTGATTCTGCTTTTGAACAAAAAACAGTAAGTAAAAATGGTAATGAGAATTAGTATCAATGAAAAACGGGAAAAAGAATTGACAGAATAATAAGAATATGCTATTTTAAGTTAGTAGCAACTAACAAGTGCTATCAAGGATAATCTCCTTATCCGATTACAATGCAAAAAACCTTTCTGCAAGAGGTTTTTGCAATACGGAGCAATCTTTCTAGGATTCTCTGCTTTACATTATATTTTATTTTATTATGGTATGGTTTGTAATAGCTGAAAAAGAGCTTTACGTATGTATATGCCAGTCCCATTAATTGACATATACACCATATGATACCATGTACCGACCGAGAAGAAGTACTTTCGAAAGGGAGTACTTCTTTTTTTGCTAAAATCAGATTAAAAAATAGAATATGATTTTTATAACTGGGGAAAATGATTTTAGAAAACAGGATGCAGAATGAAAAAAAGTATCAGGAAGAATGCTTGACAGATAGAAAGCAATCAGTTATGATGAACGTGCGTTAGAAAAGACTAACTTATCTCTTATATCGATAGTAGCACGAAATGGAGGAAATGTATGAGTCAGGAAGCTTTTGAGATGATACAGTGTATGGACATGAAATATATTGGAAATCAAATGGTCTTACAGTGTGCACCGGTCATTAGTGGATGGAAGATTTCTAATTTATTAAAGATTTCAAGAGAAAATGAGGAATTATTAAAATCCTTACTTCGGGGAACCGGACTTTCTTGTTATAAAGTTTTAGAACAGGAACAGGAATGTATCTTCTTAGTATATCGTAAAGCAGCTCTTGAATCTTATCTGAACCAGATAGAAATAAAATATCTCTTAAAGCAGGAAGGATATGAAGATTTTACACTCCAGGATATTTTTTGCAATTTTAAGACCCGTTATATGGCTTATATGGAGAGCAAAAAAGAATTTCCACATGAAATAGGAGTTCTGCTTGGCTATCCGATAGAAGATGTTGTCGGGTTTATGAAAAATAAAGGAAAGAAATTTTTATATACCGGATATTGGAAAGTGTATGGACAGTTAGAGGAGAAGTTAAGATTGTTTCAACAATTTGATCAGGCAAAAGAGGCTATGATTTATTTAATAGGAAATGGTGTGGATATAAGAGAAATTATTGATATTTACAGCGCAGACAGAATGAGTCAAAAAGTTGGATAAGGAAAGCAATCTGGTGATATGTCAAGCTAATTTTTTAAATGATTTTGATATGTATTTCAGAAAAAAGGGTAACTTT
>CAKRHW010000018.1 GCA_934339365.1 uncultured Lachnospiraceae bacterium
TTATTAAACTTATCTGAAAATCTCTTTTGGAAATCTTCGGGATGGTTTAAATATTGTTCAGTTTTCAATGTTCTAAATTTGTTTGTTGCTGTCTCGGCGACAGCTTGTTAATTATATCACTTTCATTTTATCTTGTCAAGCACTTTTTATTTTTTATTTTTTATTTTCTCAAGCACTTTCAAGTAGAAAGCTTATTTATTATATCTCATCCGCTTTATTCTGTCAAGCACTTTTTTCAACTTCTTATTCTCAAACTCTCTTTGGTTAAGAAGTTATGTGCTTTTCATTTAAGCAACTTAGATATTATATCATCGCATCTTTACTTTGTCAAGCATTTTTTTAACTTTTTAATCGTCAGATTTTTTTCGTTTTATATAATTGCTTGTCTCGTTTTCAGCGACGTCCTATAGTCTATCATTTTTGTATTCCGATGTCAACTACTTTTTTACATTTTTTTCTATTCTTATTCTTTCTTACTCTTTTTCCCCTTCTTTTCGCTTTTTTTCTTGATATTCCTGCTCTTTTCTTTCTTTTGGCCATATTCTTTCTAGTTTTTTTCAGAATACTTTTCTAGACGGTGGAAGTGTGACGTACAGAGCAAACCGAATCAGCACGTTTTTGAGGTTAACACTCCCAATTACATATATTAGCAAAAAACTGCCACCATACATCAAATGTATATCTGATATTCTAGATACACATCCGATGCACGTGACAGTTTTACTCTCTTTTGCTTTATAGAATTCCTGAAAACATGCTTACAAGCAGATTATTATCGTAAATGCTTTTTAATAGTTTATTTCCATTAATTAAACCAATTGCCTGATCAACCATGCCTGTGCCCTGTAGTGACATAATCACCAAACAGACCAGCCACAATATAATCAGTCCTTCTGCTAAACCTAATGCTCCTCCGATAATTCGGTTCATGGTATTTAAGATTGGTAGCCGGGAGACAAGATTTAAGACATTCGTCACGACTCTTAGGGCAATATTTATTAATACAAACAAAACGACATATACAATTGCACTTACAATGATATCTGTCAGACTTCTGCTGAACTCTCCTATAATATTCACAAACGTCATGTCTTTTTGAAACAGGGCGCTGTTTTCTTCTAATTGCCTGCTTACAAATTCTGGCATGTTGTCTATATTAATGACTCTCTTCTGTTCTTCTACCCCAAGGATTCCCTGGCTTCCGTATTCGCTATATCCTAGCTGCTTCTTTACACTGGTGTCTACTTTCTTATAGATATTGTCGTACATCGAGGTGGTTTTTACTACTTTCGTTGCCAAAGGTGTCAGACCTGATACAACAAGCAATGATATCATAACAGATATCAGAGCCAGAGCGATTTTAATAATCCCTTTCTCGTATCCTGTCAAAAACATAACAACTAAAAATATAAAGACTAACACCATTAACATCGCACTATTCATAATCTCCTCCTCTCTCCCTTGTGAGGTTTCTTATGTTTTTTTGCTGTGTTGTTTCTTTACACTCTGCTTTATCATAATTCATATTTACTTTTCTCATTCTTTTTCCCATTCATTCAAATTCTTCTATTATAACTATATACTCTATTATTTATCTATGATAGTACTCCTCTCCCATTCAGAGTTCTATCATCTTTTTTTTATTTTAATCTGATTTCCTGTAGTTTATTATTCGTTACTACAAGATATTGATATTTTCTGCTGGTTGGAACCATCTCGGTGATACCATCTGAAAAATCTCCAGTATATTTTACCCTTCCTGCAAATGTTACAACACTTACCTGATTTTCATTATAAAAAACCAGATTATCCTGATCGATAAATACATTCTGGTACTCTTTATCATAATGATAATCCATTTTCCTGCTTCCCTTTAAATCATAAACGACAGCATTGTATGGATTAGAATCTTTACTGTTATAGTATACCACACCAATTGTATTTGTACTATAAAATACTTGTTTTATTTCGCTGTCAAATTTATTTTCCCATATTTTCTTAGGTTTTTCTTTCATGCTGTATAAATTAATCTGGTTGTCTCCATATGCCACAACGGTATCATTATTGATAAATTCTACTTTAGGAATAATTGTTCCGTCATCGTAATTGAATCCGCCAACCATATTATCTACTTCACCTTTGCCAACTTCATCAAAGTTATAGAACAGCAAACGGGACTGTATCTTCCCATCTGTAATGCACAAATAGGAAACTGCCATCTTTTTTCCATCTTCTGACATTGTGAAATCGACAGGATAGCCTTCGCCACTAATAACGGATTTGCCGGTTGTTAAGACTTCTCCATTTTTGTCGCGCAATTCTATGTAACTGGCATCTTTATCTTCTAATATAGCACCAATGACTCCTTGTGACGCAATCTCTAGCTTTTTAATTGGATAAGTCATTGAAATCTTCCCCTGTGGCTTATCTGTATTAAAAATATATACATCATTTGTATTCTGATCAGCAATTGCGGCATATTTTCCGCAAGTATCAACGAGTGGATTCTGAATCTCATATGCCTGATTCCAGACTTCACCTTTGTTATCTATATAGGCTGCCCCATCGTTACTATATTTTAAAACATTATCTCCGAACTTAAGAAAATAACTGTTATATTTAGAATCGAGCTGCACTTCGTTTTTTACGACATACTTCTGATACTTTTTCACCTTATTATAGGTATGTACACCTGCTGAAACAACCAGACAAATAATCAGGGCTATAATCAACATCCTTTTTTTCTTATGGCGATGTCGCTCTAGCCGTTCTGCAAAGCTTCCGCTTTCATCTTCCCGGGCTGCTCTTCGCTGCCACCGGACTTTTTTGCCAGGCAGCTTTCGTACCTTTGCCATCTTCTCCTCATTTCTGCGCTGCTAAAATATCTCTGCAACCGTTCGTGAGCACAGCGCAACCACAAACATATCATAGCAGAATTAAAAGGCTCTAACCGCTCTTTTCTAAGTGTTAAATTTTTCAACTCTGTTATCTTTTTATTATACATTAATTTTGTGATTATGGCAAAATGATTTTTTGGCCTTCTGTAAGTTTACAAGAATCATCTAGATTGTTCGCTCGCTTTAATTGTTCTAGCATATTTGCGTCATTATATACCTTAATGCAGATTTCAAAAAGTGTTTCTCCTTTTTTTACTGTATACTGTGGAACTTCGTTTTGTATGATCTGATTGCTTTTCATTGTCTGAGGTTCTGTCGCAGCTGGTTTTGTCTGTATCTGTGTCTGTGATGCTGCTGATGTCATATTTTCCTGGGGTGGATTTGTCTGGGATTTTGCATTTGTCTGTGAATTCGTCTGTGCATTCAATTGTGAGTCTGATTCCGTTTGTCTGGTCTGTTTTATCGTCGTTTCTTTCTGCTTCTGTGTCTTTTTATCAGCCTTTTTTGTATTTGATTCTATCTCTTTTTCCGCTGTCGTTGTTGAAATATTTCCATTTACCTTTTCTACCTCTGTTTTATAAAAATCTATATTTTGTCTGGTAGCCTGCATAATTTTTGCCATATCTTTATTTAGATTTTTGATATCGCTATATTTATGAATTGCCATGACACCTGCTGCAATGACTGCTGCGGATATGGTAAAAGTAAAATAAGATGCAATAAACCGTTTTGGACGTTTTCTGGTATTGGGGAATTTCTGGAATGCTCCTTCATTTATGGTGCGTTTTGAATTTTTTTCATTCGATATCCGGATTTCATTTTGATTTAGATCATACCGGTTCTTATCATAAAAATACTGCTGAAGTTGTGGATTTTTTTCGTAATAGATATAATATCCGCTTAACCGTTCCATATCTCCATTGTCATATGCAAAAAATCCTTCCTGTCTTTCTGTCCGGTCTAAAAAAAAGCAGACTTTTTCACTGCCGGCAAAATGATCGATATGCATTTTTTTCAGCTGTTCCCAATCTCCTTTGACATGGTATGGGATAGAAAGATACCAGCCAACTATTTTTTCCTTCGGATAATAGGTTTTTATATCACTATAAATCCGGTTCCATATGGTTTCATCAAACTGAACGGCATTTTCTTCTGCCTGTGCCTCTACCACACCTTTGATAAACACATACGACTGCTCACCACTCATCTGTGCCTGTCCTAACAGCACTCCGTACTTTGCCTTTTTTTCTGCCAATGGGGTTTTCTTTAGATAATTCATTACATAATCTTCTATATATATTTTTCTTTTTTCCTCTATCATTCCTATCTGCTTTACATTTTTAGGTGTTTTTATCGTAAGAATTTCTTTCGATGGTTCTCCTTTGGTCTTATATATAATCTCTATCATACTTTCTTGACTCCCTTTCCTGTTTTCTCATACTTTTCTTTGTGACATATTAAAATGCCTGTCTTTTTCTCTGTGTTACTGTACCATATTTAAAAAAAGTTTTTTGTCATTTTATAGTGGCTTTTTTCATGTTTTTTGCGACATTTTATTTTTTTGATTAAGGTTGGATTTTTCTGTGAATACTTCTTTTATCTGACTGCATATACTGTGATGGCAGGACCTGATGATTTTATTTTATATTGGAGGATGTTATTTTGAATGGTGTAAAATCTAAAATTTATTTTTTTGATTCACATAATCCTGGCGAAGCGTATGAGCTTGGCTTCTGTCTTCGTGATTTTATGAATACCTGTCAGAAAAAACAGCAGCCTTTGATTTTTCTATGTATTGGTACTGACCGTTCTACCGGAGACAGTCTTGGTCCTTTGATTGGATATAAGTTATCAAAAATGTTATTTGATCATAGAAATTTTTTTGTATATGGTACTTTGTCTCATCCTGTCCATGCACTGAATTTAGAAAAGGTCCTGGACGAAATTAAACATGCACATGAAAAACCATTTATTATTGCAATTGATGCAGCACTTGGTTCTTCTGAAAGTGTGGGGTTTGTCACGCTTTCACAGGCTCCTCTTTATCCCGGTCTGGGCGTAAAAAAAAGTCTCCCTGGAGTGGGAGACTTATCGATTACCGGAATCGTCAATGTATCTGGTTCTCTCAATCATGCACTGTTAGAGACTACGCGTCTCTCTGTGGTTATGGAGATTGCAGATGCCATTGTACGTGGAATCCGGACTTCTTTATTTTGTCTGTAACCTGTAAAATCAATTGTTCACTGTATGCTCTGACTCTTCTATCTTTTGTAATTGCACATCTATTTCTTCAACCTGATTCTGACGTTTCAAAATCTGTTGTTTCATCGCTTCTAGTTGTTCTTTTAAATCTGTCAGTTCTTTTTGATGCTGTTGCTGAATCTGCGTTTCAATTGCTGCCTGTTCCTTCTGCACAAATTCCTTCATGACTTTTTCTTGGGCATCTTTTATTTTATTGATCTCATCCTGATGCTTTTTCATCTTCTTATCGAAATCATCAAGATTGTAACTGCTTTCGTCTTTGTCCTTTTGGATAGATCTCGTTATTTTTTTGATTTCTTTTTTATTTTCCTCTATCTTCTTTCGATGATTGTATTGTTCTTTCATAACATCTAAATGTAAATCCCGAACACATACACGAATCAGCAGATAAATGCCAAATACCACTGCCATACAAAAAATATGCAGCAATACTTTTATATACGTATTAGCCGGATTAATAATCTTAAATGTAACGAGCCATGGAATCCCAAAATATCCCACAAGAATGTATAAAAAGAAGCCTAGCATATCCCGAAATCCCTGCGGATAATATAATGTATAAAACCATCTGGTATTGCAAAAAAATGGGGCTCCATCTTTCCGGAATGCCTGCCTGACTTCTTCTTTTATCTGCTGATTCTCATTTTGCAATTCTGCTGTTTCAAGCTGCACTCTTTGTGCAATTCCTTTTTCTTTTGCCTTTTGTCTTTTCTCTATTACTTCGTTTTGTGCTTTTTGTTCCTTTGCAAGCCGTTCTTCATAAGGTGCTCTTCTTTCTTTTTTTTGTTTTTCCACTGTCTGAAGAATCAATGCCTTAATCTCTTTTTCTTTCATTGCAAGTTCCTTTGAAAGGCTCTTTTGATCTTCTTTCATCTGTGAAATCTCTGTTTCTAATGTCTTTTTCTGTTCTATGAGCTGTTCTCTGTTTTGCACGAACTAACACCCCGCTTTCTTCTTATGATATCTGTATCTTTATTCCATGTCTAACATCATATCTCCATCTTTAATCAGATTGATTCTTCGCATTCCTTCTGCAATTAAAAGTGTAACAACTCCCGGCAGCATAAAATGCATGAGTATAATTTCCACTAATACAACCTTGGCATCTTTTCCCGCTGCAAGCATTGTCTGATACGTCATAATCTGTCCCACAAGTCCCGCAGATCCCATTCCGGAACCGACCGGATTACTTGTCATCTTCAGCACAGCAGAAGAAATTGGGGCAAGGATTGCACTTGACAGAATCGGCGGAATCCAAATCAATGGTCTGCGTAAAATATTCGGTACCTGGAGCATACTGGTTCCTAATCCCTGCGAAATAAATCCACCGACCTGATTCTCACGAAAACTTGCTACCGCAAACCCGACCATCTGACAACAGCATCCCACTGTTGCCGCACCTGCCGCAAGTCCGGAAAGTCCCATGGAAACACCGATTGCTGCTGAACTGATTGGGAGTGTTAAAATCATTCCCATCAATACCGCAACAATCATTCCTCCTAAAATCGGAGACTTGTCGACATTTACATTTACCAGTTCTCCTAAATACTTCATAGCCTTAGAGATCGGCGGACCAATTAAAATACCGCAGATACTTCCTGCTGCAATCGAAACCAACGGGGTCAACACAATATCCACCTGTGTTTTTCCTGCAATAAGATGCCCTACTTCGATGGCGATATATGCTGCAAGAAATGCACCTAATGGTTCTCCCGGTCCCTGTAAAATAACAGCTTCTGTCAGTTCTTTTGCTGCTCCGGAAGCTTTCAGTGTTCCTGTTACTAAGATGTTTCCCTTTATGATGACAGTCGCATACGCACCGACCATACCTGCTACTGCTGCTGAAACAGTCACTAATGGTGATTCACCATACTTACATGCGACTCCGATTCCAATTCCTGCTCCTGTCATAATTGTTGCAAGCTTCCCAATCAGATACATGTAGGTACCAACTTCACCTCCAATCAGCTTTCCTATCTGCTGCGCAATTGTTCCAATAATCAGTGTGGCAAATAATCCCAGTGCCATTCCTGATAATCCCGTAATAAACAATCTGTTTAAATAATTCTTAATTGCCGTTAACACATTATTCTCCTCTCTTGTCTGCCATGTGGTAAAATTATTATTTACATTTTGATATCTTCTTATTATACTAGATACATAACTCAATGTTTCTGGTAAATGCCACATGTAATCTAAGATTATTTTACCTTAATCCGTCTATTCTTTCAACACAGTTATTCGGGATTATTCTCCTGGCTTACTTTTGGGTATAGATATAGACTTTGAAGTACGAAGGACTTACAGGGAGGTTTTATGTTTCGTTTATGGGCAAAGATTTTCAAAGAAAATCGTCTAAAAAAAGATATTGTAATTGAGATTGACAAACCGGAGGAAACTCGCACACACAAGATTTTTGATGCACTTGAACAAGCCTGCGTGCAATTTGATTTGTCTGTTCCTATCTGGTTAGACCATAATATCTCAGAGTTTCAAAGTCTTAATAAAACTAGATTTCGTTCTGATAGTTTTATCGAATCCATTGACTTTGATTTCTTAGAGATTCAGATCTTAGAAGAATAAAAAAAGCTGCACACAACTGATTTCAGTCGTGTGACAGCTTATTTTTTTAGATTATTTCGTCCATGTCTGTTTTGGCAGTGCTGCAAACTTTGTCTGTGCATACTTTGCAGTATATTTGAATAAATATTCTTCCATATCTGCGTATGGATAATTATACTTTTGATTCTGAGCCAGATACTTGATGTAAATTTTGAAATTCACATTCTGGAATTCCTGTGTCGGAATATCAAATGCGATATAACCGCCTTTCTTTTTTATATTCTTTGGATCCTCGTCCATACATCTTCCCGTCACTGCTAAAATATTCTGCATACAGTTTCCAACATCATAGCTTTTTAAATCTTCTATTCCATTGGTATAAGTCATTGCCTTATCCTTCATTCGTTCTTCTAATGATGTGTTCTTCTCTAATGTGTAATATTCGCCTTCTACGAACTGATCATCCTGCATATAACTGTTGCGTCCATATACATTCGTAATCTCTACTCCACCAGAACTCTCTACTCCAATCAGCATTCCTTCCCGGTATCTCTTCCATTGATCCGATCCATCTTCTGATCCTTTGTAAGTAACTAATACTCTGGTCATCTCATTTTCCAAAGAAACGGCATAGATATTCACATCTTCCTCGGAACCTGTCTGCTTACTGTCTGATGTATTTCCTGCCTGTTCCTGTTCTTTCACAGACATCTTCGTTACATCTGTTGCATTCTCATATCTTTTTAGTTCCTCTTTATTCAATCGTTTGATGATTTCTTTCGGAACTCCATGATCCTGCAGTTCATTCTGAATCGACTGTGTACTTCCTTCCTTCGTATCTGAATGCGTAACCGGCTTGTAAACTTCTTCTAGCTTGGTATTTGCATTCCGACACATTGCAACAATAATAACAACTGAAATAATTCCTAATATTCCAAAAATCACTCCACTTGGAATTCCTGAGCGAATCTTAATCTCCTTAGAAAGTCCATCGATACTCTTCCATCCTCTGTATGAAACATAAATGGTAAAGAGTGCACCAACAATTCCTCCGACTAAAACGACTCCGGAAATAATACCTACATGAACAAATGCAGTTACATATACCATCACGTAATAAATAAGCATAACAACTGCTCCATACAGGAAATATCCCTTCGGTCTGTTCTCTTCTGTTGTCGACCTCACAATTCCTCTGTGCATAAAAAATAATACGGCTACAAGTGCCAGATTACTAAGCAACGTTCGAATCATCAGATATACCTGAAGTTCTGTTGAACTAAGTGCTGCATTAATGACAAGCATAACCAGATACAATAAAATTCCCGCAATCTCCGCGATATATGCTGCCTTAAAACTTTTATTATTTCCCCGGACGGACTCTATACTCATAATCAAAAAGAGATGTCCTATAAATATCAGTATATATCCTAAAATTCCAGAATCCATTGTCATCAGAACTAAAAATAATCCTAGTGAAAACAACAGAGCACTTATCATACTTTCACTCATCCCCTGGTCTTTTTCAACCCTTGTCGTTATCTGACCGTTTGCTTTTACTTTCTTCTTTGACATAAATTTCTCCATTCGTCTTGTGTTTATCAATAGTTTAACATAAGTATGCTTTTCTGTTCAATGTCTTTTCGAAAAAAAGTAATTTCTAACATTCTTCCATTGCAAAAAATCCCTGCGGATATGCACATGCCGGACAATGTTTTGGTGCATCCGTTCCTGTATGCGTATATCCACAGTTCAGACATTTCCATTTCACCGGCTGGTCTTTGTGAAACATCTGATTTTGTTCTAATCTGTCTAAAAGCCGCTGAAACCGCATTTCATGCTGTTGTTCAATACTTCCCACTGCACGAAACAAATCTGCAATCTCATCAAATCCTTCCTGCCTTGCTTCCCGCTCAAATCCCGGATACATACTGGTATGTTCCTCATGTTCCCCGGAAACGGCATCCGACAAATTCTCCTTTGTATTCCCTAATCCATTATGTAATAATTTATACCACATTTTTCCATGTTCCTGTTCGTTTCCTGCAGTCTCATCAAAGATATCTGCTACATCCTGAAATCCCTCATTCCTTGCCTTTTCTGCATGATACCGATACATGGCTGCTCCAAGTGCTTCCCCTCTTAAAGCCATTTTCAAATTATTTTCCGTTTTACTCCCAGCAAGATTTCTCATAATCGAAACATCCTTTCTTTTTCCAATTTATTCGTTCGATAACTCTTTTTTGTTATCTAAACCATTGTTATGTTTCTTTTATAAAAAATATACCTGCCTGAATTTTGACTTTTTATTTATGTTTCTTCTTTGCCTCTACTTCCGGCTGAAATTCCTGAATATCCTTTGCAATTTCTTTTCTTAATACTAACAGGCAAATCAGGTTTGGAATTGCCATTAACGCATTTGCAATATCTGAAAAATTCCATACAAGACTCAGTGTCTGTGTACATCCAATATATACGATGCACGAAAATGCGATTCGGTACAACATATTATAGCGATGTGTTTTTGTTAGATATTCAAACGCTTTCTCTCCATGATATTCCCAGCCCAAAATAGTGGAAAACGCAAATAAAGCAATTCCAATGGTTACTAACCATCCTCCTGCCGAACCTAAAACCGTCTGAAAAGCTGCAATGGTAATATCGGATCCTGTCAGCAATTCTCCTGATGCATCTGTCATTCCTAAAACTCCCGAAGACGCAATTGCCAGACCTGTAATGGTACATACTACAATGGTATCCCAGAAAGTACCTGTCATATTAATATATCCCTGGCGTACCGGATTATCTGTTGTCGCTGCGGCGGCCGTAATTGCGGCAGAACCCATTCCTGCTTCATTTGAAAATACTCCGCGGGCTACTCCATACCGCATTGCATTCATCATAGATGTCACAATTGTTCCACACAGACCACCACCTACTGCTTTTGTAGAAAATGCCATGTGAAAGATCATCGCTAATCCAGATGGAAGATTCGAAATATTTCCTATAATGACAATCATTCCACAAACTACATAAAAAATAGCCATAACCGGAACTACCACTGAAGATACTTTTGAAATGGATTTGATTCCTCCTACAATAATGAAAAATGCCAAAACTGTAATTACGATACCACTTACCCAGGTTGGTACATGAAATGTAGTATGCAAAGCACCTGATATCGAATTTCCCTGCGTCATATTTCCAATTCCAAAGGATGCAACCACTGCAAATAATGCAAAGAGCCATGCAAGAACTGCTCCGAATTTTTTATTTTTAAAGGCTTTTTTCATGGTGTACATCGGACCGCCACTCATTTCACCCTTGACATTTTCTTCCCGGTACTTAATGGCAAGCATACATTCACTAAATTTAGATGTAAGACCAAAGATAGCAGAAATCCACATCCAGACTAAAGCTCCCGGTCCACCGGAAACCATTGCTGTAGCTACTCCGACAATATTCCCGGTTCCGATTGTGGCAGCAAGTGCCGTTGTTAATGCTGAAAATGGAGAAACATCTCCCTTTCCACGACTTTTCGTTCTGGCTTCTTTACTTAATGTGCTCTTTAGCGCGTACCCTAAATTCCTCCATGTTAAAAAACGTGTACAAACGGTAAGGATGATTCCTGTTCCTACAAGCAGAACCAGCATGACCGGTCCCCATACAAATTCATCTACCTTACTAATGATTTCCTTTAATTGTTCCATAACATCCACCTTCTTTCCTTTTATGTATAAAAAAAGAGAGCAACGTCTAGAACAACATCGCTCTCTTTTTATGATTTTTTATTTTAAACTCTAAATTTATTTCTGTCAAGTAGAGATTGTAGCGTCTAAAAGCCAGAAAGGCAATTCAGACTTGATACTTTTTCCCATGTATGTTAAAATTAAAAAATATGTTTGATACTCAAACTTTTATGACGAAATGCAGAACGGAGTTGCTTAAAACACACTCATTTTCTGCCGGATTTTATATATGAATGGAGGATTATCATGATTATCGAACCTAAAGTTAGAGGTTTTATCTGTACAACTGCGCATCCGGTTGGTTGTAAGAGTAATGTAAAACGTCAGATTGACTATGTAAAGGCCCAGGGAAAGGTTGCTTCTGGTCCAAAGAAGGTCTTAGTAATCGGTGCTTCTACCGGTTATGGACTTGCAAGTCGTATTTGTGCTTCTTATGCCTGCGGTGCCGGAACAATCGGTGTTATGTTCGAGAAGGAAGCAACTTCTAGAAGAACAGCGACACCTGGATTTTATAATACAAAGGCATTCGAAGAATTTGCTACAGCAGACGGTATGATTGCCAAGTCTATTAATGGGGATGCATTTTCACAGGAAATCAAACAGCAGACAATCGATTTAATCAAGCAGGAATTCGGTAAGGTTGATATGGTAATTTACTCCCTTGCTTCTCCTAGAAGAACAGCTCCCGATGGTGTAACTTATACTTCTACTCTAAAGACAGTCGGAGATGATTTCACAAATAAATCTTTGAATCTCCATACCAATGAAGTTGAACTTGCTACGATCGGACCTGCTACACAGGAAGAGATTGATTCTACTGTTAAGGTTATGGGTGGCGAAGACTGGATGTTATGGATGGATGCCTTGAAAGAAGCTGATGTTCTTGAAAAAGATGCATTAACGATTTCTTATTCTTACATCGGTCCAAAGCTTACATACCCTGTTTATTATCAGGGAACCATTGGTCTTGCAAAGAAGGATTTATATGAGACTTCTAAGAAGATCAACCAAAAATACCCAGATATCCGCGCCTATGTTTCTATTAACAAGGCATTGGTGACACAGGCAAGTGCTGCAATTCCAATTGTTCCTCTTTATATGTGCATCATGTATAAAGTTATGAAGGACAAAGGAATCCATGAAGGTTGCATCGAACAGATTTATCGTCTTTTCCACGATCGCCTGACAGATACAATTCCAACAGACGAGGAAGGTCGTATCCGTTTAGATGATTATGAACTTCGGGATGACGTTCAAGAACAGATTATGAAGTACTGGGATGTTGTGAATACAGAGAATTTAAAAGAATGTGCAGACATTGATGGTTACTGGAATGATTTCTATCAGATGTTCGGTTTCCGTTTTGACAATGTTGATTATTCTGCTGATGTAGAAATTTAATAAACTACTCATAAAAAGGCGGTTGCTTTCCTGATGACTAATCAGAAAGCAATCGCCTTTTCTTATATTTCATATAACCTCTTGATGCGGTTTATTTTTTTTAATATGGGTTTTGCTCCTATTGCAAGAAAAAATACAGTCGATATCCCATGAATCAGATCCATGGGAATTCCTGATGCAATGTAACTGATATAGCTTTTTAAAAATCCCCCACTTATCAACTCTGTCTGGTTCCCTGCGGCTAAAAGAGCCGATGAGAAATTCATAATCAGTCCATAAATTACAAAAGTTGCAAAAAAACCGCAGATACAAAGTATCCATCCTTTAGCTTTCCTGCAAAATCCGCCAATTGCACCAACAATTCCAAATGCCACCATCTGAAAAACAGTCCATGGTCCCTGTCCAAAAAAGAAATTTGAAACAAAAGCGGTCAAAACACCTGTCATAAAACCGGCTTCTGCTCCTAGTCCTGCACCTGCAATCATACAAATTGCCGCTACGGGTTTAAACTGTGGAACCATGTAAAATGCCACCCGTCCAATGACTCCAATTGCGGATAACACCGAAACTAAAATTAACTGATACCCTGTATGTGCCTGTTTCTCAAAACGAACAAAAAAAGGTACAAAACTAAGTACCAGAACACAAAGGCAGGCAAGATAATTCATTTTCTCCCCAAAGAAATGCCCTCCTAAGAAAATTATCCCCAATAACAGCAGCAGACTTCGCCCTTTCCACACCACTTTTCTTTTTTTTGCAAAAGAATCTTCCGTTTTTTTTATCTGATCTTTTGGTCTTTTTGTCGGACCTTCTGTTTTCTCAAATGATTCCACACTGTCCTTATCCTTTTTTAAAAAAACCTCTAGTACCTGTGGCACTGTAACTACATTTTCCACAAGGTTTCTGGTCATCCGGACTGTAGCACTGGTATACCAGTACGTCTCCTGGAAAAAAGTCACCGGCGGTGCCTGTGCAATTAATGTTCCATCAAATAGCATCCCACAGGAGTCACTATACTGTGCACAAAATTCAATATCATGGGATACTAGAAATATCGTTCCTCCCTGTCTCTTAAATTGCAATAAAAATTCCCCAAACTTCTTTTTATAATGTGCATCCATCCCCTTTGTAGGCTCATCTAGTATAAGAATCTGTGGATGCAACAGCAAAATCTTTGCAATTGCAAGACGTTGTTGCTCGCCACCACTTAAATCATATGGATGCTTTGTAAGATTATTTTCTAATTCCATCTCTGAAATAATATGTTGCATATTTTCTAATGTTGCTTCTTTTTGCAGCTCACAAATCTCCTCTAATTCTTCCTGCACCGTTTCTTTTGAAAATAATTCCTGTGGATTTTGTGGAACAACCCCTAATAAATTTCGATACAAAGTTCCTTTCTGATAAGTATCTATCCTTTTCCCTTCTATCTTCACATTCCCCATATATGGCTGTTCTATCCCACTCATCAGAGAGATACAAGTACTTTTTCCGGCACCATTTCCACCTAATAATGCATAGATTTCTCCTTTTCTTACCGTTATGCTTAAGTCTGATAACAGGTCTTTTTGTGCTGTTTCATATCGAAAATACACATGTTCAAATGAAATGGCATCCTTACCTGAAGCACCTGTGGATTCCTTTTCTTTTGGTATATTAGAAACCGGTGGATGTTCCTTACAATATGCTTCTAAAAACGTTCTTCCCTCTTTTACTGTTAGAGCAGCATCCTCTACTAAGATATTTCTGCTTTCTGATAATCCGGCCTGAATCCGATACGCAGACGGCAGTGCATCGATCATATCAAATCCCTGCTGACTTAAATATAATGCCATTTCTCGTGGTTTGTTTTGATACAAATGCCCTTTCTGCAAAAATAACACCTCATCCGCAAGGGAGTAAATTTCCTCTAAATTATGTTCTGCAATCAGAATTGTAATGCCAAAATCCCGGTTTAATTTCATTAACGTCTGCATAAAATTAGATGTTGCAATGGGATCTAATTTTGAACATGGTTCATCTAATAACAATAACTCTGGTCGCATCACCATAACGGAAGCTAAATTTAGCAACTGTTTCTGACCACCTGACAATTCCTGCACCTTTTTATGATACCACTGTTCTATGCCAAAGTAAGACGCAATTTCCGCTACCCGAAGACGGATTTCTCCATTCGACAGTCCCAGATTTTCTAGTCCAAATGCCAGTTCATGCCATACTTTATCTGTTACAATCTGATGCTCCGTATCCTGCCCCACATAGCCGATTTTCGTCTGTTCCTCTAAAGATAACGTAAAGACATCTTTTCCCTGAAAATAAATATTTCCACTTTTCTCTCCCCGGCGTGCCATAAGCGGTTTTAAATTCTGAATCAGTGTACTTTTTCCTGAACCACTATTTCCACAAAGAAGTGCTACTTCTCCCTGTTTCAGTGAAAATTGAATCCGTTCTAGCATTGGTTTTTCCTTCCCCGGATACGAAAAAGAAAAATCCTGCACTTCTAATATTTCCATAGTTTCCATGCTTCCTCCTTTCTAATCTGATTCGTTCGATTCTTTCTTTTCTTTTTTACAAATGCCTCATAAAGAGACACCCAGACTGGAAACAATCCATAGCATGCAAATGCGAAATACATCCAGAGTTTCCCTCTTACAATAACCTTCGGATTATAGCTTGCATAACACTGTTTCGTTGCAAATCCATAACCTGTCACAGCAATTCCTATACCCAGAAAAAGCAGTTGCATCCACTCTTTTTTTCCAAATCGATAATTCGTGTAGGAAGTGCGTTTTGTCTGTCCAAATCCTCTGTTTCTCATACTTTTTACGGTATAAACAGCATTTTCTAATGCCTGTGAAATCAAAACTGACAGATTGCGAATTCCTAATTTTATTTTTCTTATCAGATGCCCCTTTTTAGGTTCTAATCCCAGCTGCTTTGCACTTTTTCCAATATTTTTTAGTTCCATGGCAAAATGAGGAACCAGTCTCAGACTCATCGATAATGCCAGTGCCAATCCCGGCAGCATTCTTCCTGTGAGATACAGCATCTGATCCGACTGCACCACCGCATGAAACACAGCAAACCAGCAGACTACAGTCTGTACCATCAGTGCCATTACAAATCCATATAAAATTGCTTCCAATGTGATTGCATTTCCACTGTCTAAGATATACAAAACTGTCAGTCCATAGTGTTGAAACATCGCATTAATCAAAACAATAAATGCCATAACCGGAAGCATATAGCAAATCTGTGTCCGCAAAACCTGTTTCCATCCAGAAATTCCTGCCAAAAGATACCATCCCATGACTAAGGCGATTCCTAACAGAAACAGCTGCGTACAAAACATGCAGATTGCAAGAATCCATCCAAAATAGAACAAAAGTATAATCGGATGCATGTTTTCCCAGACATAATTATTTCTGATTTTCATTTTTCGCTCCAATGTCATTTCCTAATTCACAGGTATAAATCCACTCAATCTTATCTCCCTGCTTTGCTTTTATTTTGCTACATCCGTAATTTGGAAAAGTTCCATTCACCCGGTACATCCACCCGGAAGATGGGCCGCAGTCAAATTCATATAACTGGTGAATTCCTTCAATATACACACTTTGATAAGTTGCGGACTGTGAAGATTCTATCTGAATCTTATGCTCTTTACATACCTTTTTTAAAATATCAAATACCGTATCTCCCTCTGAAAATGTAACTTCTGTCTCCTTTAAGATTACACCATCCTCAGGAACATAATCTTTCTTTTCCTCTTTCAGCTCATCTTTATGATCTAAAATAGACTGACACACAATAGAAATTGTACAACTTTGTTTCTTTTCATCCTTTTCATTTTTTCCACTCTCGCTGCCTTTGCATCCTGTCAGCACAGCCAGACAGAAAATCAGAAGAAAAAAGAAACTGCTCACACTTCTTTTTCTAATTTTTTTCATCCCTCTTAGCATTCCTGTTTTCCTTTCTTTTCTTTTTCTGTATCCACCAAAAAACTGCTGCCATTCCAATGACTACGATAAAAACGGCTAACATCCATCCCCGGTTTTTCATTGTTTTCTCATTCGTATTGTTTCCTTTTTCTGTTGTTTCTGCTTCTTTGGTATCTGTCTGTGTATTTTCCTCATTCTGAAGAAGCTGCACCTGTCTTTCCTTTGCATCAAACAGGCAAATGGGTTCTACCGTTCCATTCTTCTGTTTTTTCTGCTGCTCCTGCAGATAGCAGGCTGATAATGCCAAAATTCCCTGTTCTGTTGCCATCCCGTTTGCTTTTCCCTGCTCTTCTTTTATATGACAAAAACTTCCATCTTCATTTTGAAAAGATAATAAGGCATTCTGCAGTCTGGTATCCTGAATGTCTTCTCCTGCTGCCACGAATGCAATACATGCCCATGCAGTACTTTCTAGATTTCTGACACCACCACTTTCGTATTCTCCACTTGCCTGATCCTGCATTGCTTCTAACTTTTGTCTGGTATGTGTAATCAGTTCCGGGATTCCTTCCCGGTCTTTATACTTTTCTAATGCCAAAAGTGCCATTGCAGTCAGGTCTGCATCTGCTTCACTTCCCGGTTGTTTTCCCAAAAGTGAAAATCCCCCCTGCTCTAATTCATTTTCCTTCAATAACTGCAAATACTGTTCTATGACTGCTTCTTTTCCCTTCTGGTATTCCGTTCTTGAAGCCAGTGCAATCAATGCCCAGATTGGTCCATTCATCCCTTGTGAAATCACTTTGTCATATTCTGTCAGCCTTTCCACCAATGGATAACCTGCCAGAGTTGTTGCATCCTTCCCCAAAGCAGAAACCGCCAGAATCATTTTCGAATATTCCGTCCATTTTGATGAAGAAAGATTCCCTTTCTCTTCCTTCATCGTTTTCTCCATATTCTGATAAAAAAGCTCTGCCGTCTCTTTTGAAATCGGAATCTGCGACTCTGCCAGTCCAATCATATGCCATTGACTTGACCGGTCCCATACCTCATCAGACTTTTGGATATAATCTGCCGTCTTTTTCATTGCCTGATAAAGGCGGCTGTCATCTTCTGATTCGGTACTTTGTGAAATTTCCGACTCTTTTGTTTCCTTTGTTTTCGAACTTTTTTCCTTTTTTGTTTTTTCTTTCTTTTTTGTATTCTGCTCTGTTTTCTTCTCTTTTTTGCTACTCTTTTCTGCCTTCTTTGTACTCTCTACTGTTTTCTCTTCAGACGCAGCTTCTGTTTCTAATTCTGTTTTTGTTTCTGTTTTTGCTTTCTTCTCTGTTTCCTGCTCTTTTTGACTTTTTCCCTTAGAAGAATCAGAATCTTTCTTCCGACTGCTCTTTTTATCTGCCTGCTTTTTTGCCGGTGTTTTTTTATTTCCGGTATTTGCGTGGTTCCCATTTACAGCAGCCGTCTTGTCTTCCTGTTTCGTCTCATTCTTTGCCGTTCCACTTTCTGTATGAGACTCCAAATTTTGCGTATTTTGTTCTGAAGAAGAAGTGAGCTTTTTTCCGGTTAATTTTTCATAGGCGGCTTCTATCTCTGCTTTTGTTGCATCAAAATTCTCTAAAACAGAAATCGCTGCCTGATATCCACTTTCTTTCTTGCGTTCTGCCACCGCCTTGATTAATTCCTGTCTGTTTTGTGCAAGTGATAAATCCTGTCCCCAGCCAAACAATGTAAACTGCACACGAATGACATCTCCATCCTTTACTTTCTGTGCAGACATACTCTTATCCGGAGCAGTTTCATTTCTATAATAATACCATCCCGAAGACGATGCATAAGCAAATTCTCCTAAGGTTGGTTTTCTTTCATTTTCAGTAATATTATTTCCATATTTTTGAGCAATCAGATTCGGAATTCGTACTTTTTTCGTATCTGCATTCTGAATCGCAGACAAATAGAAATCTTTTTTCAGACTTCCTCCATTTTCATACGAAAAATGATGCTTTTTCATCACCCGGTCAAACAAATCTGCTACCGATTCCCCTTCCTGATACTCTATTTTTTCCGGTTCAATTAAAAATCCCTGACCAATTGTTAATTTCTCTACAGTAATATAAACAAAACCAGAGCCAGAGGCCGAAGCCTCTAACACTGGTATCTGACTAATTATGAAAATAATTGTAAATAAAATTCCAATCCATCTATTTCGATTATGATTTTTTCGTTTCATTTAAACTCCAATTCTTTTCAAATCTCTTGTTCAGACTTCTAGAAGTTTTTCTTTACAACATTAGAAGCCTTGCTTGTTACCTTTTTACCCTGAATCTTTGCTACAGCAACTACCTTATAAGCTGCTTTCTGATTCTTTTTCCCTTTCTTATCTACATAAGAAAGATTCTTTACTGTTTTAACAAGACGATATTTTCCTTTTCCAACCTTCTTATAAATCTGATAAGTTGTCGCTCCCTTTACTTTCTTCCACTGTAATTTTGCTATTTTCTTAGAAGACTTTTTCAAAGAAAGTTTTGTCTGCGCCTTTTTAAACTGCTTCGCTGTAACAGTATTTTTCTTTACAGTATTCTTTGTTGAATCATTCTCTTTTGTCTGTGTATTCGTCTGTGCAGGTGTCTGCGCAGGTGCTGTCTGATCTGGTTTTGTCTGATCTGGATTCGTCTGTGGAAGCTTAGAAAGATCCTCAATAAACTCATCCCATGTTTTTTCTACATTCAATGTAATATCAGGAAGTTTTGAGAAATATCCTTCTAAAACAGGTGCGTTCATATTTGGCTTATTCTTACCTTCTACAAGCTTATCTGCACCAAGTCCTGAACCCCACCAGGAAGAAAAGATTCTTCCGTTTGTCAATGTATATTTACCGCCACGCTTAAATGTTACAGTAAATGAATTCTTTGTTGCCAAGTCGTACTGACCACAGTAACCCTTTAATTCTTTATCATCTTCTGTTTTTGCAAATGGGTTATCGTAAGATACGTAAGTACCTTTTCCACCCCATGCAGGCATATACATCGTTGGGTTATAAATGGATGCAAGTTTATACACTGGCATTGTAATTCCCTGGAAACTAATCTTTGCTGTATCTCCGCTTGCAAGTCTCTTTCCCGGCTTTGTTACGTTTTCTACTTTTACTGTAATCTTTCTTGCATCTACTACCTGATAGAAACTCTTTTCATTTCCCTTATCATCCTTTGCAACAATACCGATGATATTGCTACGATTCTCAAGTGGAAGTGTATACTTGCCATCTTTTGCTGCAATCTCTGTTCCATTGCAGGTTACCTGAACGGCTGCTGCACCCTTTACTGTTGGTGCAAATGTATACTCTGTAACGTCTCCATCTGTAAAATAAATCGTGTCATAAGAAGTATATGGAATATTCGATTCAATTGAAATGTCTGTCTTTGCCTTTGGTACATTGAATACCACATATCCTGTGTTCTCTTTTGCACATGCTGAATAAACTTTTCCATTTGCCTCTACTGCATCATAAGTTACTTTCACAATAGAAGTTCCTGGTTTTACAGCTGTTACACTTGTCTTCTCTGTGCTCTCTGTCTTAGAAAGCTTAACACTATCACCTGACACAATCTCAAAATGGAAGTTTGGTCTTGTGATATTATTCGTAATCGGTGAGTCAATGACCTGTGGCACTCTTCTTGGATAAATATCTGCCGAATCATTCACTGCAAGTTCCTTGTAATCATACTGCAGCCATAAATCATCCTCATAAGTCGGCTCATCATATACATTGACCTTGCACCATGGCATGATGATATAGCTGCCATTTTCTGTTGCATTCTTCGTTCCAATCGCAGAAACAAGATAACTTCCTGCCTTGTCAAAAGAAAGCTCTACTTCTCCGTTTTCCTTAGTAACGACATTCTGAATCGGTGTTATCTGTCCCTTCTCATCTACTGTTACTAACTGCATATCAAAAATGCCATGTGTATTCTTTGCAATCTCTTCTTTTGTATTGCATCCATACCATCCGATTGCATATCCCTTTAATGTAAGCTTTTCCTTCTGTCCAACCTTTGTCTCAACATCTTCTGTCTTCTTGCCGTCCTGCTCAAACCATGCATAACTGTCCATTGCATAGGAATCCTGATAGATATAAAATTCTACCACATCATTTTCCTTTACAACAGCCTGATTCGCCATATAGCCCATTGCACTGACGCCCCAGCCATTATCTACATAATTGCCGTCATTTGGCTGCTCTCCATTTACAGAAAATCCAAGACTTGCTGCCTTACCAAATACCGTTGAAATCCATCCATTCGATTCAGCTAAATACTTCCCTGCTGTCTCCTTCGTAAACTGATCTCCATAAATAGACTTTGTCAATGCTACTAATACGTCTAGTACTGTTACCTGATCCGCTTTTACAGAATCTGCGTTCTGATAACCATATTCTGCTGCGGTTCCCGGTTTGACCTTCATGGTCTGTCTTGGCTGCAAATACTCATAGCCATCCATTGCTGAAACAACCAGACTGGTTGCCTCTGTTGCAACACTTGTCTGCTCTGTCGCAGCAAATACATTCGTGGACACCTGCGAAAATGCCACACACAACACTAATAATAGTGCCAACAACTTTTTGCATTTTTTCATTTTGAATCTCCTCTCTTTGTGCATTATTTACTTTCTTCGGCATTATATCACTTAAAAACAGGATTGTAAATACACCAGACAAGATTCTGATTATCCCACGATTTTATAATATGTTTTCGCTGTCATAATATAAATGACACTATAAAGTACTGCAAATACCACTGCACTTATCATCGTTCCTAACAGAAAAACTGCCGGGTTCGAAAGACCTAATAACAACAGCATCTTTTTAATTAATACATAGGCAACACTTACATGTACCAGAGATACTCCGAGTGGTAAAAAGAATAACACCAGTACCTGAGAACGAATCGTTGATTTGATTTCCTTCTTATCCATTCCCACTTTTTTCATAATTGCAAATCGTTCTTTATCTTCGTATCCTTCCGTAATCTGCTTATAATACATAATCAGAACGACTGCCATTACAAATAATACAGCAAGGAATATTCCCATAAACATCAGGCTTCCATAAATCGCCATCATGCCATCCCGTTCATCCCCCTGACCGATGAAATTCGTAGCGCGGATTGCATACTTTTCCTGATTTGTTCCCTTTGATAACGTCTGATTCATTTCATCTACGATTGCATTCTGTGTCTCTTTGTCTAAGGATTTCTTTACCCCATAAACCAGACAAGGACCAATATGCTGTTGTGAGATTTTCGAAGCTTCTTTGACTGCCTTTTCATTCTTCATAATCACAAATGTATTCTCTTTCAGATACCCATCCGGAATCTCTTTTTGGCTATAAGACTGCAATTGTTCTTTTATCTTATAATTCTTCTTTCCGATTTTTACTTCGTTCTGAAATTTCTGTCCGTATACCAATACTTCATTCTCTTCTAAAGACATCTCTTTCTCCTCTAAACGATTATAATCGTCTAGTGTAAGAAAAATCACCATATCCTTGGCACTTATAGATCCCGCTAAAATTCTGTTTCCGTCATATTTTACCGGAAATGTATATTCTGTATAATAAATGGAATCGGATTCCTCAATTCCTTTTTTTGCTGTAATCTGTTCCATTTCTTCTAAAACCTTTGCAGAGTTCTTATAAGGGCAGTTCACCTGTGCTGTAACCGGCCATGGAACCATTTTTTTTGCTGCATCATCCACACCCCAGTAAAGAGAGACAGTTGATGAAACCATAACCAGCACACCAGTACCTAAAATACAAATATTGGCAAGACCGACTGCATTTTGCTTCATACGGTAAATCATTCCGGAAACCGATACAAAATGATTAATCTTGTAATAGAAACTCTTGTTTTTCTTTAACATTTTTAAAATTGCAATACTAACCGCAATAAATGAACAGTATGTTCCAATCATTACCAGCAAAACTGCTACCATAAACATATTCATGGTATCCATTGGATTTTCAACTTTCATGCAGATTGCATATCCGATTCCAATTGTGACAATTCCAACCAGAGCAGTCAGCCACTTTGTCTTTGGCTCCTTCTCTCCAGTTTGCCCGCCCTTTAATAACTCTACCGGTTTTGCTAAATGAATCTGTGTGAGATCCTTGATAAAAATACTTAAAAAAATACATGCAAATAAAATGAGTGTCGTAAAAATTGCATGTCCGGAAATCTCAAATTTTATCGTTTGATATCCGGTTCCCATAATATTTGCCATTGCAAGAAGCATTGCTTTGCTAAATAGTAATCCTAAAGCAATTCCTGACACAAGGCTGATGACTGCCATATCTAACACTTCTATAAAAATCATTTTTGTAATGTGCTTTTTTTCCATACCCAGAATATTGTAAAGTCCAAATTCCTTTTTTCTTCTCTTAATCAGAAAACTATTGGTATAAAATAAGAAGATTACTGCAAAAAATCCAATCAGTTTTACTCCTAATTCCAGCATCACCTGTGTCGAATCCCCATAATTTAATTTTAAAAGGCTCTTATTATCTGCTAATGCACACATCGTAAAAAACATAATAATGCTTCCGATACAAGTCAGTATATATGGAATATAAGTTCTTTTATTTTTGACGATATTGTTTGCCGCCAGTTTTGAAAAAAACAGCTTATTCATCTCTGCTACCTCCGACTGTTATGTCATCTTTCATAATGCTTGTTAACGTATCCGAAATCTTTTCATACATTTCATCATCTGTCAAATCTGCTTTATACATCTGATGAAATACCTGTCCGTCCTTAATAAAAAGAACCCTCTTTGCACGACTTGCTGCCTTCGTACTATGTGTTACCATAATAATTGTCTGCCCCTTTTCATTCATCTGCTGAAAAATATCCAGTAAATGATCTGTTGAACGGGAATCTAAGGCTCCTGTCGGCTCATCTGCCAAAACAAGCTCCGGCTTTGTAATCATTGCCCTTGCCACTGCACACCTCTGTTTTTGTCCACCCGACACTTCATATGGAAATTTCTCCAACAATTTTTCAATTCCCAAAGCCTTTACCAGTGGCAGAAGACGCTGCTCCATTTCCTGATATGGAACCTTTGCTAATACGAGAGGAAGTAATATATTGTCCTTCAGCGAAAATGTATCTAACAGATTAAAATCCTGAAATACAAATCCCAAATGTTCCCGACGGAATGCTGAAATTTCCTTCTCCTTGATATTTACAATATTCTTTCCATTTAATAAAACCTCTCCACTGCTTGGTTTATCTAACGATGCTAAGATATTTAATAACGTAGTTTTTCCAGAACCAGACTCTCCCATAATGGCCACATATTCCCCCTTCTCTACGGAAAATGTAACATCCGAAAGTGCCTGTACTTTATTTCCACCAAATCTTGTAGTATAAACTTTTTTCACATTGTTTACTTCTAATAACGACATCTCTTGTCTCCTCCTGTTTGTTCTTGTTTCTTAACTTGCCTATATCTTAGCAAAAAAAAAGAATTGCTTCCATTTCTTTGGCTTACAATTCGCGGTTTAAACTTACAATTTTGTAAGGTTGAATATCCTACACCTGTTTTTCACTTTCTTGTTCCTATGTAACTTAAAAGAGTAAGCATAAAAAGCTTACTCTGTCAACTCATACTGCATAAATTCGTATTTTAATTTACTGCCAACTTCTATTTCTTCCGGAAGTAATGCACGTGCTACCAATTTTAAATCATTTGTTTCAATATCTGTTCTTTTTAAATTTGCGTAATCTCCATCAATACTTATTACTTCATAATACCAGGTCTGCATCCCTTTCACCTACTTTCTCTTTTAAAACTGTTTTTCGTTCTTTCTTTTAGTATATCATCAAAATAAGCCTGAACGCTACTGAAATTCTCAATTTCATTTAATTACCTGTAGAACATTTGTTCGCACTGTGTTATACTAAAAATATCTTGTAAAAAAGGGGAACCAGAATATGAATTCGAATACCAATCAAAAGAAACAACGTATTTATATTGCCATTGATTTAAAATCTTTTTATGCGTCTGTGGAATGTGTAGAACGACATTTAGATCCACTGACTACAAATCTGGTTGTTGCAGATCCTTCCCGAACGGATAAGACCATCTGCCTTGCTGTAACTCCTTCTTTAAAGGCTTACGGACTTTCCGGACGGAGCCGGCTTTTTGAAGTTGTCCAGACTGCAGCATCTTACCAGGCACGAACCGGGCACAAGCTTTCTTACCTGATTGCGCCTCCCCGGATGGGATTGTATATTCAATATTCCACTAAGATTTATAGCATTTATTTAAAATATATCAGTCCGGAGGATATCCATGTTTATTCGATTGATGAGTGTTTTATTGATGTAACGGATTATCTTGCTCTTTACCATATGGATGCCCATACACTTGCATTAACCATGATAAAAGATGTGCTGTCTGCTACCGGAATTACTGCTACCGCCGGCATTGGAACGAACCTGTATCTTGCTAAGATTGCCATGGATATTGTAGCAAAGCATGCAAAACCCGACGAGGATGGTGTCCGGATTGCTGAACTAGATGAAATCTCCTACCGCAAGCTCTTGTGGAATCACAGACCACTCACTGATTTCTGGCGAATCGGGCGTGGAATTGCAAATCGTCTTGCCAAAAACGGAATTTACACAATGGGCGAAATTGCCCGTACTTCTCTTCAGGATGAGGACTGGTTCTATGAGCAATTTGGTGTAGATGCAGAACTATTGATTGACCATGCCTGGGGATATGAACCTTGTACGATGGCAGATATCAAGTCCTATCAGCCATCAACGAATTCCACCAGTTCAGGTCAGGTTCTTTCCTGCCCCTATCCTTATGAAAAGGCACGACTCATTATTCAGGAAATGACCGATGCTTTAGTCCTTGATTTAGTGGAAAAGAACCTTGTAACGGATTCCATCACACTTCATATCGGTTATGACAGACAAAATGTTGATACCAATTCTTACAAAGGAACGATTCATATCGATCATTACGGTCGTGCTGTTCCCAAACCGGCACATGGCACTGTTTCCTTTTCTGCTGCTACTAATTCCACAAGCCGCATTATGAAAGAGACGCTATCTTTGTTTGACCGGATTATCAACCGCACACTTACCATTCGCCGGATTAATATTACGGCAAATCATGTTACAGAAAAGGAATTTGAACAACTCGATCTGTTTTCTAATCCTAAGGATTTAGAACGGGAGCAGCGTCTGCAGGAAACGATGATTTCGATTAAGAAAAAATACGGCAACAATGCCATTTTAAAAGGAATGAACCTTGAAGAAGGTGCCACTGCAAAAGAACGCAATGAACAAATTGGCGGACATAAAGCATAAACTAATCTATTTTTTATTTTCTGTTTTTATTTTCCAGAAAGGAAGGTTTACCATGAATACATCTTATAATTATGAGGATCTCATATATCAAAAACGCCCGGTCTCTTCCCATCCACGTATGGACCGAAAGGACCGAGCCAAAATCTTTGCACCTTTTGCTGCCTTAAGAGGTTATGGTGCTGCAATTACCTCCACAGCGGATGAGCACCAGATTGATGATCTTCAGGCAATTGATGAAGATGCTTTTCTAAAAGAACTGTACGAAATGTATCAGGAATGAGATTTTAAGATTGCAATATTCCTTCTCATTCCTTCTTTGATATCATAGCGGGCCATCCAGCCTAATTTCTTTAATTTACTGCCATCTAACCGCGCTTTTGTTGCCGTACTATAGCCTGCTTTTTCCACCTCGTCGGGCAATTCAAAAACAACCCTGGTACCTGCAATCTCCGCAATCGTCTGTGCAAGGTCTTTTAACATAATATCCGAAGCTTCATCTGCAATATTGTAAGCCTCTCCGTTTTCACCCTTTAACAACACTGTAAGCAGACCTGACACTGCATCTGCAACATAGGTATAGGAATAATACTGCGTTCCCGCACTCTTTAACACAATATCCTCTCCCTCTATCCCTTTTCGGATAAACTGCGAAATCGCCTTGGTATCCGTCATCAGCATCGTAGGCCCATAAGACCTCGTAAGCCTTGGAATCACAATATCTAACCCCTTTTGCTTCTTATATGCCTGACATAATGCCTCTCCACAACGCTTGCTCTCTGGATATCCCGCTCTCATCGTATTACAGTCAATATATCCACAATACTTCTCATCAAATAATTCCACATCCCCGCGATTCTCCCCATAAATCTCATTTGAAGAAGCAAACGCAAATCTTGTTGCATGATGCTTTACTGCAAATTCTAACAAATAATTCGTTCCAATAATATTTGCAGTCACCGTCCCGATCGGATCCGTTGCATAAGCCATAGGATGTGTATTACTGGCCAAATGCAAAATATAATCCATTGTCAGATGCTCCTCTAATTCTAACGGAAGATTAATATCGTGAGAAATAAACTGAAAATCTTCACTTTGCCAATATGCTGCAAATTTCTCCTGAGCCTTTTTCTCATTCCTTCCAACCGCATAAATTTTACATCCAAGCTGATCCTGTCTGTTTTTTTCCATTAAAACATCAATCAGAAAACTACCGATTAATCCACTCGCTCCTGTAATCAGAAACCTTTTCCCTGCTAGTTTTTCCCATGGAAGTTCGAGACTTGCTGTATTCTTTACGTCTTCTAAATATAAATTATTGTCAATCATAAAAACCCCACTTACTATTGTCACTGTGCCTGTTCCAGTTTCTACTATCTTCGCCTCTTATTTCAGCCAGTTATCTTTTTCCGCTCTCAAATATGCTTTGAAAATCTCTAAATCATCCTTTGTCGTTAATTTAATATTTTTATCTGAACCGGCTGCAAAATAAAGCCGCTCTCCAAGTTCTACCATCATCGTATTCGTGTAAGAGGAGCCATATATTCCAATCTTTTTCTCAAATGCTTCATGATACTTCTCATCTAATTTACCAAATTTGTATGCCTGTGGCGTAGAAACCCTGCGCAATGTCTCACGCGGAATATATTTTACCGTTGATATCTCATCATCAGCCACAAAAATCTGTTCATTATACGGAAGTGCTGTCACTGCATTCCCATACTTCTCACATTTGATAATTACATCCGAAAGCACCGATTCATCTACAAGTGGACGAATTCCATCATGTATAATAATCGTATCATCCGGCATGCATTTTCCCTCTAAATGATAGACTCCGTTGCGAATCGATTCCTGCCCGGTCTCCCCTCCGGAAACAATCCATTTTAATTTTGTTATATTAAACTGCTTTGCATATGCCCGCAAAATATCATGCCATCCATCGATACAAACGACTTCTATCGCATCAATCTCCGGATGCTTCTGGAATCCTTCAAGAGTATATATCAAAACAGGTTTGTCATACACATTAATAAACTGCTTCGGGATGTCCTGGCCCATGCGATGTCCCGAACCCCCTGCGATAATAATTGCTACGTTCATGTTAAGATCCTTTCCTTTATTGTCTTTTTATTGTATCATAACTTTCTGAATGTTTCAATTTTAGCAAAATAGAAAGGAAAGAAAAATGCTCCAACAAAATGTTGGAGCTGATAACATACAAAAAGTAGCTCTAATTGGTATCCAATGTGTACGTTGGCTTTCGCCTAAAAAAAATACCAAAAAAAGCTACTTAAAACATAATAAAAAAAATCTATCAGATTGTCAAGAAAAATATAAATATCTTAAAACAAAACATCGCTATCTTCCAAGCAATATTTTCAGTTTCGTCTTTGTAAGAATGATACTTGCAACAAATAAAATACAAAGGCTAATTGCTAAAATTAAAATTTTATTTATATATCCCGGTAATTGAATAACCCCAAATATTTTAGTTACACATAAAATAACTATCTGATTCAAGCATAAATACACAATAGAATTTTTACCAACTCCTAATAGCCAAACCTTCAGCTTACAGTTTCTCAGCCATCGGTCTATTAGCTTTGATATCGATATTCCAACAAAAATTGCCAACAATACATTGACCCAGAAGAGAGGAATCCAAGCATATTTTCCTTCTCTCATATTTACATATCCATTTAAAAAAATAAGAAAAGTAGTTATTGCTCCCACAATGATACAACACCATATAGGCATATTTAAAACAAAATGTAATTTTTCTTCAAATCTTTTTGTCATATACCCAAACCAATATAATCCTAATCCAACAAAAGCTGCACTTAATGCCCATGGCAGTGCATATGGCAATACCTGATCTGCAAAACTTCCTACCAATACAAATAACGGAATTAACCAGATTTTCTCATACTTGTCTAACAAAAAATAAATAAAATCTGTAAAAAATAAAGCAGTCAGAAACCACAATGCCCCTGCAATCGGAATACCATCCGTATTTATCGTAAAAAGATGTATCAGCGGTTTCATTGAAAAACCGTATAATAAAACAGAAACAATATAATGACATAATCCAAATACAATATATGGCAACAACAGGGTTCTTGCTTTTTTACAAATAAAATTCCGAATAGTCATATCCTTACTTTTATAGAAAAAACCACTTACAAAGAAAAACATTGGCATATGAAATGCATGTATAAAATAATCAAATCTATAACCAAAATCTATATGTCCCATCACCATTAGAATAATCCCAAAAGACCTGAATATATCAATATAATCCAATCGTTGTTTATTTTCTAAAGTATTCACTAATTCATTTCCTCCTATGAATTACTTATTTTTTTTTACCATCTTAAGAGACTGTTTAAACAATTTTGTTTTGCAATAGATTCCCAAATACAAGATTGTTGGTACCAAAATACATACAACAGCTCTCTCTATCAGCTCTATCACAGGACTTTGATTCCTTATTTTTGACGAAATAAAATATGATATAAAACAGATAATAAATGTAATTACCGCATATTTTGCGTGATAATAAAAATACCCTTTCAATTGGAAACTGCCAAAGTAATTCTTAAAAACAATCGTTGCTCCCCATAAAAAATTAAAGAAAAAAAGAGAAATAATGGTTGCTAATACGATTCCATTGACACCATAAAAATATCCTAAAACAATATTCAGAACTAAATTTGCAATTGTCTCAACAATAGATCGATAACGCATTTCCCACCACATTCCTGTAGCATTATAATAAACGCCTCTCATATCTCCAACTTTCAGCATATAAAAATACACACACATCAAAACAACCGTTGGCATAGAAAGCATTAATTTTTCACCCATCCAAAAATGCATAAACACTTGTGACAGGCAAAGCAAACAAACTGTACACCATCCGGAAATCTGCATATATAGAAAATCAATCATTTCTAATTCATGATAGTTTTCTTCCTTACTTTTCACTACAACATGGTTTCCAATTCCACCTGCTAACGATGTTCCTACAATAGATAGTAAAACAGTAATCCCATTAAAAATAATAAAATAATTATTATAGATTCCTGTAATTGCTAATCCAACAAATGTTGAAATACAGATACTGTCTAAAGAGTTACGTGTAGTTGCACATGCCTTTTGAATAAAAGAACCTGCAACCAGTTTCTTTATACTTTTTAGTGTGTCCTTTTCCAATTTTCCTTCACACTTTGCATATGGAAATAACTTCTTTGTAAAATATGCAATCCAAAGATTATTTGCAATTGTAAATACCGGCATAATAATAATGAAATAATAATAATTTCTAGTCAGTATCAAAAGAACTAATTGCAAAATCTGCATTCCACCCTGTGTAATCAAATTAATAAGTGAATTAATATCATCTCTCTGATAAGCAACAAGAAGTGACTGTTTATATCCAAATAAAAAATAACTTAAAGCTGTATTTAAAAGTTGAATCACGTAAATAATATAAATATTAATATCAGCCGGGTAACTTCCTTTCACTAATAACGGTAAAAACGGAATAATTACAATACCAACCAGACTGATTGCAAGTCCAATCACTAAATATGCCTTGCGGTATAGATTCAATAAAGCATTAATCTTGCCATGATCATCCTCTGCAATAGGTTTATACATATGATATACCATTGCAGAACTAAATCCCAATTCAGATAAAGTCAATACTGATAAAATTGATGAGAATAAACTATTCAGCCCTAAATATTCCGTTCCTAAAGTCGTATTAATTATTGACTTCGTAAAAAAAGGTAATATAAGAAGAATTATTTTATTCACCAGGCCGACTATCATATTTCTTTTCGTATTTTTCCCAACTTCTAATTTCATATAAGATTGTGCACCTCTCTAAGCTTTTATTTTAATCTCTTCTAAACAAATCTCTTGTATACACTTTATCTGCTACGTCATCTAAACAACTGTCATAACGGTTTGCAATAATTGCCTGTGAAGACTTTTTAAATGTCTCTAAATCATTTACAATCCGACTACCAAAAAATGTTTCTCCATCCTGCAATGTTGGTTCATAAATAATAACCGTTGCTCCTTTTGCTTTAATTCGTTTCATAACACCTTGAATAGAACTCTGACGGAAATTATCTGAATTACTTTTCATTGTCAACCGGTAAACTCCGATTGTAATCTCTTTTTCTTTTCCTTCACTATACTGATTATCCTCATCATATCCATAATAACCAGCCATCTTTAAAACACGATCTGCAATAAAATCTTTTCTGGTACGATTTGATTCCACAATTGCCTCAATTAAGTTCTCTGGCACATCTGCATAATTTGCTAATAATTGTTTCGTATCCTTTGGCAGACAATATCCACCATATCCAAATGATGGATTATTATAATGCGTTCCAATACGTGGATCTAAACAAACACCTTCAATAATATGTTGTGTATCTAATCCCTTCATCTCAGCATATGTATCTAACTCATTGAAAAATGAAACTCTCAATGCTAAATAGGTATTTGCAAAAAGTTTCACAGCCTCTGCCTCTGTAAATCCCATAAATAATGTATCAATGCCCTCTTTGATTGCTCCTTCTTTAAGCAAATCTGCAAATACATGTGCTGCATCAACAAGATGTGCATCTTCCATATCTGTTCCTACAATAATTCTACTAGGATATAAATTATCATATAGTGCCTTACTTTCTCTTAAAAACTCAGGACTAAAAATAATATTTTTACTTCCGGTTTTTTCTCGAATTGATTTTGTATATCCAACAGGAATTGTCGATTTAATCACCATAATCGCATTTGGATTATACTTCATTACCAGTTGAATGACTGCTTCTACCGCTGATGTATCAAAAAAGTTCTTTTGAGAATCATAATTTGTTGGTGCTGCAATAACCACAAAATCCGCATTACTATATGCAAGTTCTGCATCTAATGTTGGAGTAAAATCCAAATCTTTTTCTTTTAAATACTTCTCTATATAGTCATCCTGTATTGGTGATTTCCTTTGTTTTAATAGCTCTACCTTTTCAGGAATAATATCTACCGCATACACCTTTTGATGTTGTGCTAAAAGTGTAGCAATTGATAATCCAACGTATCCTGTTCCTGCAACAGCAATTGTATATTTTCTTTTCTCTGTATTCATAATACTTATCCACCCTTACTTTCTTAAGCCAAGAATCTTTTTATATAATTCAAATATCTTATCAACATTTTGCTCATTAGAATATGACTCTACTGCTACCATCTGTGCCCCGTTTGCCATATCCTTATATTGCTCATCACTCAATTGGGCAACTGCATTCATTTTATCTAATAAACCATTATTCTCTTGATTATATAAAAATCCACCAGTATTTTCTAGAATTTCTTTTGTTCCACCTGAATTTCTTCCAATAACCAAACATCCATAAAAAGCAGCTTCTGCTGTCATCCTTCCAAATCCCTCACAAGCAGATGCAACAATCAAAGCCTGTGCTTTTCTCATTAATGGTTTAACATCATCTTTATATCCTACAAACTTTACTGCATCTTCCATTCGTGCCCTTTTTACAATTTCTTTCAGTTCTGCAATATAATCTTCTTCTCCAAAACCTGCAATAATCAATTTATAATCTTTGTGCACCTTATAAAATTGTACAAAAGCTTCAACAACTTCCTTATGTCCCTTCGATTTTGCAATACGACTACAACATAAAAAATATTTTTCCTTCGGATAATCAAAACAAATGTCATCTTTTGAGCAACATCCATTATAAATACAAGTTGCTGTTTTCGAATCACCCAATTTAAAATAGTTTAAAATATCTTTGGTGATAGTTATTACATTAGACTGATGAAGCATCTGTACAAACTTATCATAGGAAGGCTCTATCTCACAATCAAAATCCTTTGTCTGATATTCTCTTAAATGCCAGACATGCGGTATTCCATTTTTTTTTGCACATCGATAACCAACATGAATCACTCCAACATTTGTATGTATAATATCTGGTTTTACTTCTTTTATAATTTGATTTACATTAACATCTTCTGTCATCGCTTTTATTTTTTCTTTTATCTTCGTCTTCCAACTAAGATTATTAACTCTCGGATGAAAATAAGCATGCATCCATGCACGATAATATCCACTCACAAAATCTTTTGTTTCCTTATAAAAATCAGGATCCATTTTCTTATCTGGATATACAATGAATATTTCAATTCCTTTCTTGTGCATTCCTTTTAACATATTAATCAATGAAATATTTCCACCACCCATAACGGTAGCATTTAGTACATATAAAACTCGCATAAAGATTATTTATAAAGCACTACCCCAATGCTTCATCCTGTCCTTTCTACTTTTTACATAAGTTACCTTAAATTCTTTTTCGGTATCCAGTCTAACTGATCCACATCTGTAAGACTCTGATACAAATCTCCTACATGAATATCAATTATATCTTTTGTCAATTTACTATAATCCACTTTAAGAAGTTCCTCTATCATCTCAGGTTCAAAACGATATTTTATTACTTTCGCCGGAACCCCTCCAACAATAGCATAAGGTGGAACATCCTTTGTTACAACCGCACCAGCCGCAATTGCTGCACCTTGTCCAATATGGACTCCTGACATAATTAATGCACCATATCCAATCCATACATCATCATCAACTACAATATTACCTTTAGATACGCCTTCTAGCTCTTCTCCGATACACTTAACCTTAAAAGGAAATGAACTGATTTTATTCAAATAATGATCCGCAGACAATATAAAACATACTTCAGGACCTATTGAGCAAAAATTCCCAATTTTTAATTTTGCATCTTTATTAAATGTCATAACTTTGATTCCACCATATGTCCAATTCCCAACTTCTACACAATCCATATCAAAAAAATCTACCGCTCCTGTGGAATTATGACTATTTAATTTTCTCCATTTTCTCTGAAACAAATGCATTTTAATTCGTCCTAGCATCACTATTCTTCCTCACTTCATCCTAAATCATATTGCTATTAATTTTTCTTTTTGTATTTCCTGACCATAGGCAAAATCTTTAAATCATCCACAAGATACCGTTTTATTAAACGCTTTGGATCCTGAAAAATTCTGTACAACCACTCCAATCCATGATTAGACATCCATTTAGGTGCCCTTTTCACATTTCCCGCCTCAAAATCCAAACTAGCACCAAGGCCTAAGGAAACCGGAACATTTAACTTTTCTCTATTGTGCAATATAAATAATTCCTGTTTCGGGCAACCAAGTCCAACAATTAATATATGTGGCTTCGCTTCATGAATCATTTGCAATATTTTCTCCATTTCCTCTGGATTTTTTTCAAAATTCATTGGTGGAGAATATGTTCCGACTACCTGAAGCCCCGGGAATTTTATCTTTAAATTCTCTGCGGCCTTTGCCGCCACTCCCTCCGCAGCACCGAGGAAAAACATTTTATAATCCTTTTGCGTTGCCATCTGACATAATAAAGGGAATAAATCTGATCCCGATATTTTTTCTTTAATCGGTGTGCCATAATATTTAGAAATCCAAATCAGTGGTTTTCCATCCGCAAGAATTAAATCTGCATTCTTATAGACCTCACATAATTCTCCGCCGCGCTCTAACTGCACCAAATGATCTACATTAGGAGTTACAACATATGAGCACTTATTTAATTGTATTAAACGGTCAATAGCATCTATCGCCTCATTCATTGTAAGGTTATCTATCTCCGTATTCATGAATTTAATCCTTGACATACCTTTTTTCTCAAACCTCCTTCATTATATATTAATATTTTTTACTTTTCTAAACTTTTCTTTAATGCATCTAAATAAGCAAATTCATATTTTGTATCAGGTTCTAGATAAGCGCCTTCTGCCCATTCGTTCCATGCATTAATAAATATAAAATCAGATGAATATTCCTTTTTTACTTTATCTACAAGTTCTGTCATATATTTTTCAAATTTCTCTGGAGATGTTCCGTCATATACTAAGCCATTCTTATTTCTTGCCGTATTATCCCAGTCAACAAAGGCTCCTGCAATTAACCTGGAATCCTTCACTTCATATTGAATAATTTTATTCCAGTCATCATCATAAGAGCGAACTTCTAATTGATCACATTTTGTAACTTCTTTATTCTTTTGATAAAGAATATCTCCTACTTTAAACACAAGTTTCTTCAAACCAAGCATCAATAATGCCTTTTTTAATAATTGTCTTGCATTACTTCTCGAACTATATTTTTGGTACTCTTGAATAAATCTTGGTTGAAACTGTACATAAGAATCAAAATAATTCAAATGTGCTCCATCAAAAAAATATTTTGGATATTGCACAACCAGCTTAACACCTTTTAATCCATTTTCCTTTACTCTTGTCCGAATAATTGTAAGAACTTTCTTCAGATTAGGAATTAACTCTGGTTTATAAATTAAAAGAACAGGTTCTCCATTTTCCTTTATGTATCTTGGATCCTTAAAAAACTGACATAAGTAATCTACATGCGCCTTTAAATCCTCTAAATCTCCATAATCTTGTTCCACAATTACATCGTGATTGCCTCCATCCCATCTTTTCGACCAATTCTCATTAGCCCATGAAAGACAGAACGGAATATCAATCTTTGGATTTTTCAACATTCTTTCTAATGGTTTTTCTAATAATTTATGACCATTTTTAAACCAATAATGATAATAGCAGAATCCATAAACACCATTTTCTTTTGCTAATCGTGCTTGTTTTTCCATTACTCCGTCATCTAATAAATTATAATAATTATTTTCATATGGTGTTCGAGGCTGATAGTGCCCTTCAAATAACGGCTTGGCTTTTTTTGTATTCGTCCATTCCGTAAAACCTTTTCCATATGCCTCATCATTTTCCTTTATCGCATGAAATTGTGGTAGGTAAAACGCAATTACCTTACATCCTTTATCCTTCATTTCAATTCACCTCATATATTTATCTTCAATAATGTTCACAAATTATTATATTATCCTTATGCATTTGTAATCTTTAATCTTTCTCTCCAAATATGTCTATATTCTTATTTACTAATATGAATAGTGACATTATAAACATCAAATTCCAATTAAATGTAACATTATAAAAGAAACCTTCTATCATTAAACCCGCAAACAATATAAAATATTTAAAATTAACCTTTGTACTCCTTATTACATTTTTAATATACCAAATATAATATAATAAAAATCCAACTATTCCATAATTCCACAAAACATTAATATAATCACATTCAACAACCCATTTTAATCCACTATACTGATTATAATATTCTGCAAATACAAATCCCGAACAATCAATACCAAACCCAAACAAATTATGTATCAAAGAATTTTTCCTTATTATATCAAAAACAGAATTCAGATATCGTAAATGTACATTCGCACTAACATCTCTTTGTGTATTTAAAATTGCACCAAATGCTGCCTGTGTTTTTACCGATATTAAACTTAAGACTGCACTATTCGTAAGTAACAAAAACAACACTGCAAAAAAAGCAGCCAAAATCAAAAGTAATTGTTTGATTTTTTTTCTTAAAAAAGCTTCATAAAAGAGTTGTACACATAAGCAAACTATAACACCCAATACCGCTGTTCTACTGTTAGAAAATAATGCCAATAAAAAAAATAATGCTTTTAAAACAATATTTTTTGATAAAGTAAACCCAATGACCAGAATTGGTGCTATATTACCTGAATTCCAACACAATCCACTTACTTTAATTGTCTCTCCATAATTCTGAGTAGTCTCCATATCTGTCATACCCAAAATACCATTGAAGATAACACCATTAAGATCGATATTAAAATAATACAGAATATACTGCATATACCCCCATATCATCTGTATAATGCAGGATGCATAGATTCCTTTTACAAAACCTCTTACTTCCTCTGTTCGATTAGTCTTTAAATAGTAAAAGTAATACACTACTAAAATACTAAATTGAATATATGATACTATTTCCCCATTTTTCCATATATCAGACATTGTAAACAAATTTACCTTCAATGAAATAAATGTAGAAATAAAAAAAAGGAAAAAAACTTTATCTTTCTTAGAATTAAGTTTTATATTCCCTCGTATAATCATATCTATGCCAATAAATACAACAAAAAGTAAGCTACAACATAATTGTAATGTTATTCCAAACACTTGCAATAACGGCATAGTCGAGATAATTCCAAAGAAATACATAAATGCCCTCATTGGATAAATGGAATATTTTCCTTTCTTTTTTTCATCAGTTCCTGTATTCATTTAAGTGACCTTCCTCTTATTTTTCTATTTAATATCCATGCGCTTACTAGTAACTTAATATAAATCGGATTAGTTTTTACTTTATAACACGTTGTCCATATATACTTAAAATCATTACGATACTCCTTGCATAATTCTTTTAAGTTCTCCATATAAGATATAGAAATTCTTCCATAACTATAATGATGTAACTGAATCGGAGCAACATATACTTTATGACCATTCTTTCTGGCATAAAGACTTCTTTCTACACAATATAAGTGCCAATTATTGCATATAGCTTCATCAAATTCCTTTTCTTCAAAGGTTTCCCTTCTCATTCCAAAAAAACCTTCATCCACACATGCAACTTCTATAAGCTGCTCTGTATAATCTCTCAATTCTGTAGAATCAAACTCTGCTCCTGCGGTTATATTCGAATATATTTTTTTACTTCTCTCCCGTACTCCTTGAGTTCCTATAATATCTCCTACTTCACATGCCTCTACCGCCTCCGCAAAAGACCTCAATGCACTTTTCCCTTTTAAGGAAATATCCTGGTGTGAAAAAACTAAGATATCCCCTTGTGCCTCCCTTGCACCATAATTTAAAGCAGCAGAAGCACTTTTAAACCTCTGGCTTGTATTATCAATCGCAATCAATTCATATTCTATATCCTGTTGCTCTAAAGAAGCCTTAAGTTCTAAATCAAATTGCTTTTGATCATTATATACACTTATTACTGAAATCTTATAATCCTTCATTTATTCTCCCGTATTTTTATGAATCCGTTAACAACGAACCGTATACCTTTTCTATCAACCGCTCCCATGTAAGATTGGAATTCACAAACTCATATCCATTTAATCCTAATTGTTTTCTTAATTCTCTATTTTCTATTAAAGTCTTTAAATGTTTCGCATATTCTTCTATCACTTTTTCTTTCGACTGATCTACATCCACAAACAATCCTGCATTATATTGCTTCAGTACATGTGACAATGCCATATCTAAAGAAACAATCGGTAATGCAGTTGCCATTGCTTCTATTAAAACATTTCCGCCTGATTCACGCAAAGATGGTAAAACAAAAATATCTGCCTGATTATAGACATTCACAATCTGTTCATATGAAACAAATCCCTTATAAGAAATGCAGTGTTCTAATTGTCTATTCTGTATTTCTTCTAAAAGTCTATTCTTTAATTCCCCTTCTCCATAAATCTGCAGTTCAAACAAAATTTCTTTGTTCCTGTTCAGTTGCTCAATCACATCTAATAATAAAAACAAGCCCTTTTTGTTAATCAGCCTTCCACAAAAAACCAGAACTACTTTTTTATGATTCCTCTCCGGAACAGGAAGCATTCTCATCTGATCATTCAACGGGCAGTCGATCAAGAGATCTGCTCCTTTTATATATGCTACTGTTTCATAATTGCAGGCATATACTTTATCATATTTTGATACTTTATATTTATAAAATGGATTAATCTTACATCCAAAATTCATAATGTCCCTTAAAATGTGACTCTTATCATCATAATCTATCAAAGACTTTGGACATCTCTGTCCTCCTCCAACCGGGCCAAAAATCTTGTATGCCTCTTTCATTTTATAAAAATATCCCGGCAATCTAAAATCAGATAAAGAGTACTGCTGAATAATATCAAATGAAACATTCATCTTTTTAATAGTCTTATATGCTAACCACTGCCAGCCAATATAATACGCTCCCCGCATCCATTTTATTCTGTCTAAATGCTCAATCTGAATTAATTTTACATGTTTTAAATTACTCTTTACTATATCTTGTTCTTTAAGTGTAAGTGATATAACATACAGACAGTCATCCTCTTTCAACAAACGGTCTAGTCGATTTAACCATCCCCAGGATACAGCAAATTCTCCGCCCTTGTCCGGTGAGCAGGCATATGCCTGAAATAAAATATTCATAATCTGCCTTCTAATCTCCTTTCCACAAACCCACTAACCTAAAACTAAATTCTTTAATTTATAGAATATCATACATAACTTTCTCTTCCACCAATTATACTTACGATATTCTTCTAAATAATACTGAAAGCTAGTTGCTTTAATTTTATTCAGCTGTCGGTTTTGAAAAACAGATTTTACTGTCTTAGAATGATTATGTATTACTTTCGCATCCGTACATAGTGCACATTTATAATGATTTTTTAATAACCGTTCTGCCAATATCAATTCTTCACAATACAAAAATGTATGCTCATCCATATAATCTACTTCACTTAATTTCTCAAGATTCACCATCATGCAACATCCCTGTGGTCTGTATATATATCCAAATCCCCCCAAATCCTGCACCTTCCGTCCTCTTTTTTTATAGCTAATCATTCCAAATGTGAAATCCCATACTTTAGGACGAATAGAATCTCGATTAAACAGATATCCGTCTGGAGAATAGATATCCGGATTTACAATTGCTATATCATCATGTTGTTCAAGCACATTCTCTAATTTCTTTATCAATAACTTGTCTTCAAATAAAATATCATTATTTAATATCCAGGCAAATTTGCTTCCTTTTTCTTTTGCATATCTTAAACCAATATTATTTCCAGAAGCATACCCATCATTTGAGTCTGATTTCAGTAAAATGTATTGATTTGAATTTAGTCTCTGAAGTTGTTCATAAGAATCATTCGTAGACTGATTATCCACAACAATTATCTGATAATCTTCTTCAACAAATAATTTCTTAATTAGCTGTACTTCCTTATATGTATCTTCCCATGAATTATAATTTAATATAATTATTGCTAATAAACTCATTTAACCACCTTACTATATAATTTCAAATTATCATCCGTTCATTCTAACTCTCTTTTATTATATTTACATAAATGATATCCTTGTAATAATTATCAAAATATAATTCTATACTATTTAATAAAAAAAAGCATTCATTTTCATTATAATTCTTTTATATAGGACTGTCAAGCATAAGGTAGGCATTACAAATCCACCCAATATAGCCCTCCTAAGCACTTTTTCTTTCTAAAATATTTAACCCTAATATTATTAAAATATTTCAAAAAATAACCTACAAATTAGAATCTATTTTTCAATTTATTTATAAATCACCTTTTAAACATTACATGGAAACTTTATTTTATCATCCACACTTATTTCTTTCCCTAATTGAACTTCTACAATATCCAAAATGGAAATTGCTTCTACCATGTGCTTCACTTCTTCATTTATGTTAATTACATCACCCGTCTTGATCTGACGTACTTCTCCATCTAATACCACCTTTCCCTTACCTGATACAACAGTCCAGACTTCCTTTCGATTGTGATGTAAATGATAACTCATATGTTCTCCTGCTTTCATTGATATCTTCACTGTCATGGAACCTGGTTGAACATCCATAACCGTATATGTTCCCCATGATTTTTCAGCATACATTGCATCTGTCTCTATTTTTTCAACATATGACTTCATATATCCGCTACGTTCTTTATCTGATATTAAAATTCCATCTCCACTTGCAGAAATAATCATATCTTTGCATCCCATACACAAAATAGGAATATTCAATTCATTCACTACGTTGGTATTTTGGCAAGTGTCATCTAAAAGGACTTTTCCTTTTGTCTTATCTGCCATAACCTCAGACATCATATTCCACGTTCCAACATCTTTCCAGTCACCTCTATAACGCAATACCTGAATGCTCGACTCTTTTTCCACAACTGCATAATCAAAACTGATTTTCGTTAAAATCTCATATTTTTCAAATAAGTCATCATAATCCTGAAAATCAATCAGTTCATGTGCACGATTTAATAAATATTCTAATCGAAAAGCAAAAATTCCGGCATTCCACAATGCATGTTGATTCAAGTACTTTTTAGCTGTCTCTACATCTGGTTTTTCCTTAAATTCAACCACCTTGCTAACTTCATCTTCATTCTCTGCAATAATATATCCATACTTTTCACTCGGATAAGTAGGCTCTATTCCCATCAAAGTCAATTTAGCACCTTCCGATTCTGCAACATCCTGTAATTTCTTCACAGACTCATAATACGCATTATCTACATATGGATCAACTGGACAAACAATTACTACTTCCTTTTTATCTATTCCTAATTTATCATGTAAATATGACGCAGCTAAAACAACTGCCGGAAATGTATCTCTTCTGCATGGTTCCACACAAATCGAGACTTTTTCTCCTAATTGATTTTTTATTGCACTCGCCTGTGATTTACTAGTTGCAATTGTAATGTTCGCATCACAATCCACTTCTATAATCTGACGATATACCCTTTGTAACATAGATTCATATTCTTCATTCTCATTTTTAAATAATTTAATAAATTGCTTACTCCTTATATCATTCGAAAGTGGCCACAAACGCTTACCACTACCACCTGAAAGTAAAATAATATTCATATATCTTTCCTTTCATCTATTACCAGTGCCTCTACTACAGAATCTTCTTTTAATGTATTAATAAAAATTTTCTTTTTTTACATAAAGTTTCAAAATAATATGTTTTATTGTAGCAAATACCACTTTGTCTGTCAATCGAGCCTCCTTGCTTAATAAAATTATTAATCGACAGCAAACGTCAAAAACCGACGAAAAATCATGTATCACACACAATTTTCCGTCGACTTACTCCCTTCTCATCTTTCCCGGTACTGCTTCGCATCCAAACATTGCAAGCACCTGATTTACTTTATCCATCCACAAAAGACAATTTTTCTGTGCTCTTGTCAAATTTCTCTCTTTATTCTTTATACTTTTTTACTTTTCTGATTATTAATCATTGCAACAATATTCATGGATGGCAAAACAATTGGTTTATTATACTAGAAATAATTCCTTATCAAACATCATATCACCTCTTCTTCACTATATACCTAGCCATGAAAAAAACTCCACCCATTCAGTATTTATACAGGTTTGTGAGGCATGGCAACCTCTTTTATCACTCAAATTTTATAGTAACAATCAACTCCAAATGGTATAATTAAATTGTCAAAATCAATTCACTCAAAGGAGCTGACTGTTATCTATCGTCAGGAAATTTTAAAAGACATCCGTCTTTTCACTTCACAATCAGTTGCAAAGTTTTACGATTCACTTTTTCTGAATCTCGATTTATACTTTCTTCCCGAATCCCCAGAACTCGACCGAAAAGACTTTTCCAGTCACGCTATGCTTTGTGTGTTTATCGTTATGAAATGCGAAGTTTTTTCAATGATTACGGATCTTGTTGATTATCTTAATAACAACCTTCTTATCGCCCATTACTGTGGCTTTGATATTTCTTCTCCATTATCTTCTTACTGGCCGTTCGATCCTTTTCTAAAACAGACCGATAACGATATGCTTTCCTCTATTATGAAATCTCAGGTACTTTATCTTTCAAAACAAGGAATTGTTGATACGTCTTTTATTGGTTTGGACTCAACCCCGATTGCTGCAAACACTTCACAGAATAATCCCAAATCTTTTTTATCCAACAAATTTAAACCTTATAACCAGCCTAAAGCTGATACCGATTGTAAACTTAGTGTACATACTGCTTCTAACAAAACCGATAAGAAAAATTATGAGTTTTACTGGGACAAAAAAATCATGTTCTTGTTGGCTGTATTTCGGATCTTCCCATTTATAAACTGACCACTACCGCCAATGTCCATGATTCCACTGTTGCACTTGACATTCTTGCTGACACACATACCTCTCCCAAAACTAAGACTAAGCGGAGTAAAAACAACTTTAGGAGCAGGAGAATTTACCTATGCCTACCAATGAATTCCTAGACTCTTACATAAAAGAATTCAATAAGAAGTTCTCTATTTTCTTAAACAGTTTCAAGTTTGTGTTCGGAGTGTAGCGAGAAAAGGAAGAAAACTTCCTTTTCCTTCATCCGGAAAGATCAGATTTGAAAAAACATTGTAACCCAAAACATCGTATTTATCCAAAAAGCCCCAACAAAATGTCGGGGCTAATAATTCAATTATTTTAAAACCTTTTCAAAATTGCTTAATACTTTATTTTGACAAATCTATTTTTGTTGTAATTCGTTCTGCAATAGCAGCCATACCCTTATCCCCAGGATGATTTGCAACTCCATCATGCTCAATGGTATGCATGTCTCCCTTCTTTCCCTCAACAGTAGTTCCTAAACCTGCGTAATAGTCTTTATTGTCCTTAATTCCATCCAGCGAAACATAGGTTACTCCTTTAGCATTAGCCGCTGCTTCTTTATCTCTATCACGATTTCCATTTGACCAAAAATCTCCCACAACGATAATTTGAGCTTTCGGACATTTCTTTTTGATATATGAAATAAGTTGCTCAAAATCCGACTCCCAGGTATCCAGATTCGAAGCATTTTCACCCAACTGAATAGTAATTAAATCCAGCCCCTCATATAAATAAGGATCAGCTAATTGAAGAAACTCTGCTCTATCATTTCCATTTGTTTCCCATGATGCCAGATTCACAGCATTCATAGTAACATCTTTACTATTTGTCTTTAAATATGACTCGACAAGATGTACATAGTCCTTAGAATCTTCCGAAGATGCCATTCCTCTATCATCATCCCACCAATAGTCCGCATAATCATGTAGTGTGATACTATTGCCTATAGCAAGATAATTGTACCCATCATCACTCCATTCTACATCAACATTTTTTTCTTTTTCTTTTAAAAGAGTTATTTCTCCACTTAGTTCCTGAATCTGTGCATTTTGTTTACGCTCATGTTTATAAAACCTATACGCGCAAAAGCCTCCGCCTAATATTGCTAAAATCAGAATTATTGCAATTCCTATAACTAAAATTCTTTTTTTCTTTCTTTTCATTTCTTTATCCTTCCTCATTATATTTTCCTCTTTTTCCTCGCTCGTTAACCGTTTTCTCTGCATTTGCTAGAATAACCCAATTTAACTTCCATCTCTCCTTCCATTCTGTCTTCATTACAGAGAAGCCGAATATGCCTTGCTGAGAAACACCACTTCTCTGCTACCTGTGTTATTGATAATAATTTCATAATCCATCCTTCCAAAATAACGAAACAAAAACGTATATATTATATTCTAATTGACAAATAAAAGCAATAGTGCAAAGTCTCTCGAGTTTCCGCAGTTTTATCCATAACTATACTATTATCCACCCCTATTCTATTCATTCTCTATTTTGGTCTTAAGTCAATATAGTGGACACCGAAAGTGCGACTTTTACGACGCACCATCTGCATGAACTGCATCCG
>CAKRHW010000019.1 GCA_934339365.1 uncultured Lachnospiraceae bacterium
TTGCTTGAGCAAAGTGACTTCCTTGTTTGGGGATTAAGATTGCAAACTCGCAAAGCGAGTTTCGCAATTACCTAATAGATTTAATTTTAATTATAACATATAACAAACGATATTATTAAAAAAATGACATTTCAGATTTCCCCCATCACAACATATGCTTCCAACGCATTTAGGCTACGAATCTTAAATGCTAGCTTGGCTCAAAGTATGTCTCATTTAGTAAAATACATCAATAATAGCCATATGAAAAGATTCTGATGGCTATTGAAACAACAAATGTTGCATAAACAAGCTCAGCACAAGAAATGTCCTGGATAAAATAATTTTTTATTATTTTATTTTTCGACTTGCCTGTTAACTTAGTAAATTTAAAAAGCCAAGAGAAACTTAAATATTTTGTACATAAAATATTTCAACGTTGTATAATCAATTTAGTAAATAATATCGGAGGCATTCTATGATTGATAAATTTATCCAAACTCTTTGTTGTATTCTCAAAATTCCAAAGCCAGTAATATCCTATGATACATCCATTTTTCCATCAGTGCAGGTAAAAGCAATGTATATCCACAATAAGAATACCATTTATCTTGCCCAGTTTGAAAAACCTGATTTTGAAATTCTGTTCTCCATTACCCATGAACTCCGTCACGCCTGGCAGTTTCAAAATAATCCTATTTTTTATTTTGGAAATTATCATGGACTGAATGAATGCTCTAATCTTGACGAATATAATAATCAGGCTGCTGAAATAGATGCCAATGCATTTGGAGAGCTGATTTTAAATTCCTTTTTTCATGTATCACCACAATACTATAGTCTGTCAGAATATTCGCGTCAGCAGATTCATAAACGTGCAAAAGAGATTATGATATCGCTGACCCAAAAATAAACATTTCTATTTATTACTTATTTTTTTAGCCCAGCTTTTTACTTCCTTCTGTGATGCATCTGTCAGATCTCGTCCTTTTTTTTTCTTTGCTCCTTTTGCTGATGCTTTTATTTCTGCCATGCTACCGGATATTCCACTGCCACCACTGGTACAAAATGGAACAATCTTTTTTCCTTTTAGATTGTAAGACTCTAAAAATGTTCTTATAATCATTGGCTCTTTGCCCCACCAGATTGGGTATCCGACAAAAATCACATCATACTTTCGTATGCCCTTTATTTTTCCTTTGATTTCTGGTCTTACTTTTCCATTATTTTGTTCTACATTCGCTCTGCACTGTTCATAATTGTAATTAATATCCTCTTTGGTATATGGATTTTTTGCTTTGATCTGATAAAGGGTTCCATTTGTTGCTTTCTTTATTTTCTTCGCAGCACCTTTCGTTGTTCCCGTCACCGAAAAATAAACGACTAAAACTTTTTTCTTTTTTGTCTGAGTTGCTGCATTTACATTCATCCTTGAGAATAAAATTCCCACAGCCATAAATACAAGTAAAAATGAACAAATTCTCCATGTGTTTTTCTTCTTCCTTTTCTCCATAACTTACTCCTGCCTTTCTTTTTATTTCTTAGTAATATTATTTCTGAATCCATTCTATAATTTCCGCTTCTGAAGCATTTCCTGAAAATCTTTTTCCATCCAGCCAGTTTGCCTGACTCTTGTCTGCTTTTTGTAAATTTATTGCACTCGTTCCAATTCCACTGCTTGCCGATGTGCAGAATGGAATCACTGTTTTTCCGTTTAAATTAGAATTTTCAACAAATGTATAAAGAATCTTTGGTGCCTGTCCCCACCAGATTGGATATCCTAAATAAATGTTATCGTACTGCTCAAGGGAAGGAATTGTTCCTTCTATCTGAGGTCTTGCATTTTCATTATTTTGTTCCTTCGATGTACGACTATTGGCATTTCCATAATTTAAATCTTCCTCAGTATAAGGTACAGCTGCTTCAATTCTATAAATATCCGCATTTAATTGTTTTTGTATCATTTCCGCAATCTTCTTCGTATGGTCTGTACAAGAAAAGTAAATTACAATACTTTTTTTCTGATTTACCTCTGTATCTGTTGGAAGTGTCGTCGGCTCCTGCACCGTTGTTGGCTCCTGTGTACTTGCTGGTTCCTGTGTACTTGTCGGTTCTTGTGTACTTGTCGGCTCTTGTATTGTTGTTTGAATCTCTACGGTATTTTTTATATTTTTATTTGCCTTTTTTATAACCTTAATTTTCACCCAGGTTTGCTTTTTCCATGATTGTTTTGTTGCGGTGACCGTAACTTTTATTTTTGCTGTTCCGGATTTTTTTGCTTTTATCCTGCCATTTTTTGCAATTTCAACTACTTTTTTATTGGATGAAGTGTATGCATATTTTACTTTTCCTTTGCCTTTTACACTTACCTTTAATTTTTTAGTTGTACCTTGTTTCATCTGGTATGTCTTTTTTGTTACTTTCTTATTCCCAATTTTCAGTGTAACACTCTCTTGCGTTTTACTGTTTGTATTTTTTGCTATTGCGGATAAAGAAATGTTGCCTATTACGCAAACGCATAAAAACATTACAAAAAATGCCCGCAAATAGAATGATTTTCTTTTATAACCTTTCATAAATTCTCCTTTTTACCATTTAACTTCTACTGCTCAAACCGGATATGATATAAACGATAAACTTCCTCTAGCTTCCGAATTTCAAGAATCAGAGGTTTTTCCGTATCCATTTCTCTTACTATTTTCATATCATCTTCGGATAATTTAAAATCATGGATTGCAAAATTCTGAAGGATTCTGTCTTCATGGACAGATTTTGGAATTGCAATAATTTGTTCCTGATTCAACCAGCGAAGGATGACCTGTGCCGGAGTTTTTTGATATTGCTTTCCGATTTCTTCTAATTTAGGATTCGTGAAAATCTGATTCTGTCCTTCTGCAAATGGTGCCCATGCCATTGCCTTTATCTCGTATTTTTCCATCAGACTTCTGGTTTTCTTTTGCTGGAAAAATGGATGTAGTTCAATCTGATTCACTGCCGGTACAATTTTGTTATTCAAAATCAAATCTGCCAGTCTGTCTTCCTCAAAATTACAAATACCAATTGCTTTTATTTTTCCAGCTTCATATAATTCTTCCATAGCCCGCCAGCTTCCATAATAATCGCCATAAGGCATGTGAATCAAATATAAATCCAGATAATCTGTCTGCAGGTTTTTCAAGGTCTTTTCAAAAGATTTTTTGGTCGTCTCATAGCCAGCATCCTGAATCCATACCTTAGAAGACAAAAAGATTTCACTTCTTGGTATCCCACTCTCCTTTACAGCCTTTCCAACTGCCCGCTCATTTCCATAACATGCGGCTGTATCAATTAACCGATACCCCGTTTTCAAGGCCGTTCGTACACTTTCTTCGCATTCTTTTTCATCGGTAATCTGAAAAACGCCAAATCCTAATAGCGGCATTTTTACACCATTATTTAATGTAATATTCTCCATTTTTATCCTTCCTTCCTTTCCTGCTAAAATTCACGCATCAAAAAAATAGCAGATGCTTTTACTTTTACATCTACTATTTTATCTTTCATTATTCTATATGTCTAATACCTATTGTTCATGTTGAGAAATGCCTATTGGCTATTTCTTTATTAACAATAACCATATTCCTCAAACTCTCTTGATTTTGACTTAATTCTATTTATTTCTCATATCAGGAGCTATCGCAGCATTCCATGCAACATTTTTCTTTAATTTCTCCCTGATACTTTCCAACGCATCAAGTGCATTTTCATAAGGAATCCTGTCACATTCTCTTAAAACATACTGTCTTTGCATTGTCTCGTATGCATTAATAATCATTTTGTTGTTCTTTACATCCTCAAAAAATGTAAATTTATTTGGATTTATTCCAGGAATTCCATCCAGTCTACCCATCTCTTCTTGCATTCTGGTTTCTAGCAGTTTCCCTAATGCTTTCTCATTATTAATTAACTCAACAATCCTAGGCAGTTTTTCCATGACTGCTAAATCATAAATATGCTTTGCGGCTTCAAATGCTTTGCTTTTTATTTCTGCTTTTCTGGCATATGCCTCTGCCGCAAATAATTTATTCACAAATATTCTTTCCAGCGTAATTGTTTTCACTTGAAATGGTTTTACATCATACATATCATTCAGAATTTTCTTCTGTTCAGGTGTTGCCAACTCATATACCATAGCTGCAACTTCAATACTTGTAACCGGTTCACTAATCGTAAAAGATGTAGCTTCAATTTTAATTTTTCCAAATCTTTGCAACACATCTTCTCTATCATAATCAGTAATCGGTATATATGAATAGACTGCAATTACTTCTGAACGATTCGTAACACCTTGACCGACATCACGATTCAGAGATGTATATTTTTTTGTTGCCTTTTCCAGTCTTTTATCATTCTGTGTTCTGCTACATCCTCTAGTATCAACTGATAAATCAATATCTTCTGAAAATCTGTTGGTTGTGTGCAATGCTTTATACAAAGCCGTTCCGCCTTTAAAATATGCAGGTAGTCCTTCTTCCTGTTTTTGGGCCAGTTCCTCCAGTATCAATACTGCATAATAATCCTTTTCAAGTACATCAAGACGATACCCTGTCTTCTCATGGATATCATTTATCAAAACCTGAAAAGCATTTATATCTTCATGTAATTTCATAATCGCCCTCCTGCCACATGTGCTAACTGTAAAATTGTGTTTCGATTATAATAATTATTAGCATATGCAAGAAGTCTGACATATTCCAGCCCTAATCGTTCAATATACTCACCAATAATATTATAAGGATGTTCTACATCCACAGGTGCATTATCAAGAATATCCAACACATCCAGCATTTTTAAATACTGTTTATTATCTGCATTAATCTTAATCTTTGGTGGACGTACCACTACTCCTAGATTATTATCCATTCTTGCACAATCCCCAGCTTTATTTGTTGCAATAATTCTTTCGTTTGGTATCTGTGTAGTAAGTCCTAGTCTGTGTAACACAACTAATCCGGTCTCATACCCATTATTATTCTTCAAATACTTATCTTCTATGAGCTGTTCCTTATCTATACCTGTCTCACCAAATGGAGTTATGGTCACACGATAATAGATTCCTTTCTGATAAAATCGTAGTTCAGGAATTAAATTTCTATCCATAATACGTTTGCAGGCCACTGATACAGCTCCTGCTGCTTTCTTTAATGGTATATTATATGTCTCTGCTACGCAGCTACTGATTTCATTTGCATAGATAGGCTTGCCTGTTTCCTGTTTCGTTATCATCTCATGTACAAATTCTATATATGGCTTATTCATATAATCACCTCTTGAAATATCATCATCGTCAATACGTTCCATTTTCCGTTCTTATTATATCATCCATTGAAATAATGTCAACGGAGATATCCAATTGATTTTGAATTATACATTTCAACTTGCACATAGTATTTCCTCTGTAACAACTACTATTCAAAATTCAGCAAAATAAGAACCCTAACAGCATTCTCCTTCCCTATAAATGGTATAGACTCTTCCTTTGTTTACTTCATCAAAAAGTTCCTGCTGTGCACCCTTAATCAGAGTATCACCTTCTACAAAATCTGTATCAAAGTCAAATGTTGCGTCATTGAAAATAACATCAAAAATTTCTTTATGGAGCAACATTCTTTCATATTCTCCTTTTCTTAATGGCGAACGAACTATAATAAGTGGTGCCAAATTGTCTTCATATCTCAGTGCTGACAAATACCATATGCCTGTCACATTCTTTGGATTTAGCATATGTGTATCATCTTCTGTACGACTCTCAATCAGGTTCTTAAGCTTTTCAAAACGTTTCGCCAGTACACTTTCAATGTTTCCTTCTGTAAAATCAGGTGCTTTCATAAGATTGTTTACTGCAAATTCTACTCTGTTCATAATCCTGTTTATAATCCTTTCCGTTCTTATCTTAAACATTGCGACATGGGCAAAATATTCCTATTTTCAATCTCTTTCAGATGAATTTTTCTTAAATTACAATACCATTGCAATGATCAATTTCATGCTGAATAATCTGTGCGGTAAATCCGGTATATTTACCATGCTTTGGTTGAAAGTTGCTATCAAGATAGTCAACTTCTATCTCTTTGTATCTCGTACATGGTCGTGTTCCATATAGAGAAAGGCAACCCTCCTCCGTTTGAAACGCACCATTTTTTTGCGTAATAACAGGATTAATCATTGCAAACTGAAATGGCCCTGCTGCCACCACAATAATTGCCTTATTTACCCCTATCATATTCGCTGCCATGCCGACACATATTTCTCTATTCGCTCTCAGGGTATCTAAAAGGTCTGCTACAACATTCTTGTCTGCCTCTGTTGCCGGCTGTGCCTTCCTTGAGAAAATACATGCTCCTTTTACAATATTTTTAACCATAATTTTATTCCTCTTCCTCCTCTCTTGGTGTTTATTTAATATATTTATTTTCCATCATCATTTCGAATCTCATCAATAATTCGACCAATATTACAGGTGATTTTTCCTTTACATCGATGAATATCCTCATTGATTTTCTTTTCCTGCCTGATAGCAATATCTATATTTTCCGCCAATTCTCCAATTGCTGAATTCTTCTTTGGATTGATTCCCGTTCTTGCAAGTAACAACTTATAAATAAATGTCTGATGTCCATCCTTTTCATTCTTAATTATCCGCTCTGTATTTGGCTCAATATCATCTTCATATGAATTTTCATAATGTAGCAATAAAAATAATTCAAATGCCGGATTAGTCACTGCTAATATATTATTCTTTTCACCTTCAGCAATCAATTCATCATAATCAGATACCTTCTCTTCAAAAATATCTCCATCAAATACAATTATCATCTTATCCCGTTCTTTATCAAATGATATTTCTGGATTTTCTTTTTGATTTTCCGCAAATTTAATTAGACGTTTGGGAAATGAAATATCTCTGTCTCCCTCTGTTTTTTCAAGCAACCGTATATCAATTAATGGATGAATATTTAACTCTTTTCGTATATCTATCAACTTTTTGAAATACCATGTTTCAGTATTCGCACCCTCACAGATGAAAAAATATTTACGATAAGGTTCTATCTGTTCTTCTTCATCTGTAGTTCTACTATTCCAATTTGTATAACTTCTTACTGGAGCCAAGGCTACTCCTCCTCTCTTGGTGTTGAAATATTTTCTACACTGTCGCTACAGTTATTATGTTCCTGTACAAGTGCATCTGTCTGATTCCTTGCTGATGCAAAATTGAATGTTGAAAATACCGGTATAGCACCATATCTCCCTTCTAGGTATGCCTTGCTTAATACTTTATCATATCTTTCTTTGAAGCGGTCTAACGAGTAAATGGAACTTGCATTTTCTGCGTTGCGTTCTACAAACCAGATTTCATCTCTTCTAAAAATGGCTTGATCCATAATAGAAGATTCATGTGTTGTGAACAATAACTGCATACGCTGTTCATCATGCATCTGCATAAATAATTGTAAAAATCTCTGTGTAAGCTTCGGATGTAAGCTTCGCTCCAATTCATCCACAACATAAAGGATATCTTCTCTCTTATTCAAAAGCATATCCATTAAATCAAATAATCTTCTTGTTCCATCAGATTCTTCATCAAAACCAAATTCATAAAATGACTTGTTATGTTGCAAACGGATGGTTGTAACCTTCGGCTCAGAATGTCCTTCCACTTCGATATTAAAAAAGGTTTCTTTCGATCTCATTGTCATTCTGAATGACGTATCTTCCTGCTCTGCCATTCTATCTTTCACATGTTGCATCATCTTATCAAATACAGGTTTCGGCATCGCATTCGATAACTCATCCAATGTAATCTCTTCAATTTTAACCTGAGTAATGCCTGTATCAAACGTTTTAATCAATTCGTTAGTCAATTTCAACGAATTGTCATCATAATAATATGCCAGATCAATGAATGGTGTATCTGGTGTAATAATCAAAATATAATTCTGAATCCAGTCGTATACATCTCTGAAAAATAATAATTTAGATCGTGTGCTATATTTTTTCCCACGATTCATTTCTGTCAGGAACAATGATGTTTCATTTCCTTCAAAATCATCCGCATAAGTTTCAAATTTATTTTTCTCTGTATTGGTCAGAGTAATTCCTTCATTTAATACCGGTCGTTTACTTCCCTCTCGTTCAAACAAACATTTTGCCGAACCATTCTGATATAATTCATATAACCATTCTCCAGTTACTTTTCGCCTGCTCAAAATAGAAGAAAAACCATAAGCATAGAATTTATCACCCACTGTAATCTGAATTTCAAAACTGCTCTCACGTTCCTTATTCTCTTGTCGATTTTTACAAAACATCTGTGTAGATTCTATTGGAATACTATTGCAGACACAGTCTTTAAAAAATTTAAAAAACAATACCAAATTGGTTTTACCAGATGCATTGGCTCCATAAACCACCGCATTCTTTAACAACTGGGTACTTTTTATCTTTAATCTGTGATTTGCATTTGTCCGTATTTTATTTGAAGAAATCATTGTCAGTTCAGCTTTTTTATCAAAAGACTTAAAATTTTCAACACTTACTTTTACCAGCATCCTTATACACCTCCAACTTTATTATATATTTTATCCTTCCTGTGGTCAACACCAATCACTCTATTTAGAGATTTTTTCGTTATATTTCTTATTTATTTCTATTTTTACAAACTTTATCTTGAGTTATGTTTATAATAGCAAAGTATTATTCTTTTTCTTCTCTAATTCATAATTCACCATTTTTACCACAAAAAACGCCACAAAAATAGAACCATCATAGAACCTTATAGTAATTTACCTACAATTTACAAAAACAACATCTAATTATGCTTCAGACTTGACACCCGCCTACTATACTTTTTAATTGTAATGATACAAGGGCAAAACCCAAATTTATATCAAAGGAGAATCCTATGAAAAAGAAAATAATAAGAAAATCATTAAGTGCATTACTAATTACCGGACTTGCAACAGGCTTTGCATTCCCAAATAATTTTTATCCGGTAAATGCAGCAACGATAACACAGGGAATTCCATACGATGCATCCGGAAATTATAATGTTTCCGTAAAACATGTCATCATCAATCAGGTATATGGCGGTGGAAATAACAAAGGTGCCGGTTCCCATGGATTTATCGAATTATACAATCCAACGGACCAGACAGTAGATTTGTCAACCTGGTCGGTACAATATGAAGGACCGGAATGTGATACCAAAAATTCCGCCGGATGGCATAAACTTAATTTAACAGGCAGCATCCCTGCACATTCTTCTTATTTAATCCGAACAAAGGAATACAAATCTGATACTGTTGCCGCAAATTATATGGTCCCGGAAGGTGACATGCAATGGGATGAAGTCTCAATTAACGGAAAAGGTTCCACCGTTGCATTAATGAGTAATCAGGACTTATTAACCGATAACAAGCTTTTTGACAATACTAAAAAAAAGCCTTTAAAAAAAGGATACGTTGATTTAGTCGGTGTAAATGGAAATGATTCCCAGGCAATACAAAAAGCTCCTGCCTATGAGGGCTATGCAACAGACAGTCAGTCTACCAAAAAAGCGGTAAGACGAATTGCATTTCAGGACACAGACTGTAATGCAGTTGGGGAAGACGATGGTGATTTTGTAATCATTGAGTACAACGCCAAAGATACCGACTATCTTAACTGGGCCAAACCTAGAACAACGAAGGATGGTGCCTGAGAAGCTTCTGAAATGCCGGAATTTAAAGAAACAACTTCTTTAAGCAGCAGTCAGATCAATGTTTTAACAAATACCTTTGGAAGTAACGTTGAATCAACAAGACAATTTACATAGCAAATGCCAGCAAATGTTTCAGAAGGCTATGTAAAAGTTTCAACTAAGGCCGACATGTCTGGCAGTGTAACATTTAACGCGACAAAGGCACTCAATCATAAAGGAACTGCAAATATATTCAAATCGGAAGCAACGAGCCTTGTAAAAAATACAAAATATTATTATCAGGCAGTATGTGGGAAAGTACAATCTTCTATATATAGCTTTACAACCGGAAGTTTATCGGATGATTTTACTTTTGTAAGAGCCTCTGACAGTCAGTCTAAGACGGAAGACGGATATGACATTTTCCAAAAAGCGATTACCAAAGTAAACGATACTTATAAGCCTTCCTTTATTCTTGAAACCGGAGACTTAGTTGATACCAATTATTTTGAAGATGAATGGCGTTGGTTTATCGGGAAATCACAATCCATGTTCGGAAGCACTGCTTACATTCCTGTAGTTGGAAATCATGAAGAATCTTCTTCCTATCAGGCATGGGCATTTCGGGAACATTTTTCCGTACCGAATGAATGCAAAGCCGATGGCGTAACCCCTGGAACTGTTTACTCTTTCGATTATGGAAAAGCACATTTTGTAATCCTAAATTCCGAATGTAAGGGAGACGGATTAAAAGCTCAGGCTCAATGGGCTGCACAGGATATGGCAAAAACAAAGCAAAAATATATTATTGCAGCCATACACAGAGGTCCATATGGTGGTTCCGGAATTGCCAGTGACATATCTGAAGCATTTACACCGGTATTTGACCAATACAATGTAGAATTAGTATTATTTGGACACGATCATTCCTACATCAGAACCAAGGCTCTGAAAAATGGAACCGAAAATAAAAACGGAACCGTATATCTTGAATGTGGTGGTTGTGCATCCAAACAAGACCCTGCGAACGAAAAAATACCCGGATATGCAGAAATTACAGGAACACCAGGAATGCCTGTATACGATGTAATTACAGTCACAGACGAAAGCATCAAAGTAAAAACAGTCACTGTAAATGAAGAAAAAGATACCATTTCCAGTCTTCAGGACACAGGAAAAATGAATCCGCTAACTCCTGGTGCAAAAGTAGATTTGAAGTATTCCCTCAGGTACATAACAAAGTATCTGAAGAGCCAAAGACACCAACGCAGCCAGTTACCCATCCAGCCACACAACCAGATACGAAAACACCTGCTAATCCGGTTACCAAAGTTGGAAAAAAAGTATCCAAACCACGCAAAGGAAAAATATATGTCATTGGAAATAGCAAATATAAAGTAACCAATATCAATAAAAATAAATATACGGTTTCTTATCTTGGAATTTCCAAAAAGAAAACAGCAAAAGTTACTATTCCAAATACCATAAAAATCGGATCCGTCATCTGTAAAGTAGACACAATTGCATCCAATGCTTTGAAAAATAATAAAAAAGTTACAAACATTGTCATTGGAACTAATATCAAGACCATTCAAAAAAGAGCCTTTTATGGTTGTAAGAATTTAAAAAAGATTCGTATAAAATCAAAACTTCTAAAAAAAATAGGAACTCAGGCATTTTCAGGCACAAATAAAAAAATAACGATTAAAGTGCCTGTAAAAAAATTGAACACTTATAAAAAAATACTCAAAAACAAAGGAACTGTCTCAATCAGTCATTAAATTTTTCCGAACTTTTAGGGTATGATCAAAGGGGCTGTGCGCTAATTACTTAGCGCCACAGCCCCTTTTTCACTAACTCCCTTTTATTTACACTACGATTAAACTTCTTCGATCACAGTTATTTCATCTAGCAATACACTCTTCCCAAATTCCAGATTCAACTTATCATCGTCAAACGATGTAATCACTACATCCATATAATCATCGTCTGTGAAGTCAAAAAAACCTCCTTTTCTTGACATTTTAATACTATAATGCTACTCTTTAAGTTAGTTGACGCTAATCCAATGTAATACGGAAAGGCGAAAAAATTACTTAGAAATGGAGATTATTATGAAAATATATACATTTGGGGATGCATCCAAACCAATCATTATGTTATTCCCCGGAACCTGTTGCTATTGGAAATCGAATTTTGGACATGTACTTGAGAATCTGCAAAAGCATTTTTATACAATGGTTGTCAGCTATAGTGGCTTCGACGACACAGAGAATACAACTTTTATTTCTGAATTAGATGAAGTCATGAAAATTGAAAACTATATCCAAACCAGACTAAACGGAAACATCTTTGCCGCATACGGTTGTTCTCTGGGAGGTTCTTTTGTATCCCTGCTCGTGAGCCGTCAGAAGATTCATATGGAACATGCCATTATCGGTTCTAGTGATATGGATCAGGCACCGAAGTGGCTTGCCAAACTTGAAACTGCTTTGATAATGCCACTTTTTTATCCATTAATTTCCGGAAAGAAAAATTGCTGGATGCGTAAAAAGATGGAAAAGAGAATGCAGGAAGACAATGAAAACTCTGCTTATATGAAAAAATTTATGGAACTCATGGGTTTAACCGGCGATAACGATCTTTCCTTCATGTCCAAAGAATCCATAAGAAATCAATTTTGTACGGACCTGTATACAAAAGTCGGAGAAAATATTCACGTACCCGGAACAACCATTCACGTTTTTTACGCTAAGAAAATGGGGGAAAAATATTTAAAACGTTATTTAAAACATTTTGCTAATCCTGATATATGCGAATACAATCTCCAACATGAAGAATTATTATTAGATGCCAACCACTGGACACAAGAAGTATGCCGGGTCTGTGGAATAGATGTTTAAACGGATACAAACACCTTATTTTTATCTCATATTTACTCCATCTGCAACTTACTGCCTTCTTCTTTCAGCCACAATTTCGCCTGTTTATAATCTGGTTTTACAGACTCTACAATTTTCCAAAACCTTTCCGAGTGGTTCATTTCTATCCTATGGGCCAGTTCATGAACTACCACATATTCCATCACTTCTGCCGGTGCAAGCATCAGCAGACAGTTAAAATTCAAGTTGCCTTTACTGCTGCAGCTTCCCCATCTGGTCTTTTGATTTCGAATCGTAATCCGTCCATAGGTAACCCCCATAATTTTGGCGTAATGTGCCACAACCGGTGGAATTGCAGCCAATGCGCGGTCTGCCAGTTTTCTAACCTCTTCACAGGAAAGCACATGCATTTGTTTCTTTTCCTCTGCCTGTTTCTGTAATTGCTGCATATGCTTTTGTATCCAACTCTCTTTTTCTTCTAAATACTTTAAGATTCTTTCTTCCTGCAGAAGATATGGTGCCCGGACTAACAAAATCCCGGGATCTCTGATTTCCAAAGCCAGCGTTTTTCTATTGGAGCGTATTAATTTCACCTGATACTGCAACACAACCCATCCTTTCTTTAAAGGCTTATTATCACTTCTTTTGATTTACGATATAAATTCCAACACACACAAGCAACAATGCCACTAAACTTCCAATGTTGAATGCCTGTCGGATTTCTCCTAATACCAACGCTGACAGAATCACACTACATAACGGATTGACAAAACCAAAAATAGCAACTTTTGATACATCATTATAAGCAAGTAATACCGACCAGAGTGTATATGCCACAGCAGAAACCATTGCCAGATATAGAATAATTCCTATTGCACCCCATGTGATATGTGTCAGACTTCCTCCCATTCCTTTGCCAATAAGGAATAAAAGAATTCCGCCCATAGTAAACTGTGTTCCACTTAATACTACCGGAGATACTTTTTTCGAAAAGATATGAATCAGTCCGGTAGACATTCCATAAGAAAGCTGTGCAATCAAAATAAATCCTTCTCCTGTCAGCCGAAATCCCATATCGATGGAATTTCCTCCCAGGTTAATCACAACGATTCCCGCAAATCCAAGTATACATCCAAGTAATTTTCTTCCTGTCATTTTCTCTTTTCTAAAAACGAGACAGGATAGAAAAATGGCAATAAAATTGCCCATTCCGGTAATAATGCCACCCTTTACACCAGAAGTATTTGCCACTCCAATGTAGAAGAAAAAATACTGTACTACTGTTTGTGCGAGACATACCGGAATGGCATATTTTATAATTTTCCTGTCAGGAATAATTACTTTTCGTTTCATAATGGATTCAAAAATCAACACCAAAATACCGGCAATGGTAAAACGCATCCCGGCAAATACAATCTGACTGGCTGTATCTGCTGAATCTACCTTCATCAGATGATATCCGGTTTTAATGACCGGAATAGCACTGCCCCATAAAACGCAACAGATACAGGCAAGGATTGCAACGATCCAGGTCTTTGTTAATTTTTCTGATTTTCCCGTATTTTCTATTTCTTTCGTCATAATTTACCTTGTTTCCAAACAGTAATCCATCTCGTGCCACTTCTCTCCACCCCAGGTAGAATTCGCCATTCCGCGGTCTGTAAAACCAAATTTCAGGTACATTTCCACCTTAGAATCTAAGCAAGTTAACACCAGGGCTTTTCTTCCATTCTTATGTTCTCTTTGCTTATACAAACGAACCAGTTCTCTTCCTAATCCCTGTTTTCGATATTCCGGCAATACATCCAGACCAAGTATCATGACATATTTTCCTTCCGGCCGGTACAGACAAATATCTGTAAAAAACTCATCACGAAAAGAACTTTCATCTGTCGCAATTCCATTTAAAAAACCTGCCAACTTTCCTGTTTTCTTATCTACTGCAACCAAAAACAAATCTGGTGCCGCTGCAATTCTTTCTCGCATTGCTTTCTCTGAACATGCCTCATTTGGCGGAAAACAAATTTGTTCAATCCTTGCCGCCTGACCTGCTTCTTCCTGTTTAATACTTCTAAATTCAAATTGATCTAACTGATTCATTTTCTCTTCCTTTCTACTTTATATACCCCTTCCGCAACATTTTTTGTATTTTTTCCCTGATCCACATGGACAAGGATCATTTGGATAAACTTTCTTTCCTGCCTTTACAATTGTACCTTGTACATCCTGTAAATCATACAATGTTCTTCCTTGTATTTCGCATAACTGATGCCCTCTGTTTTCTTTCCGTCTTGTATGATTTTGTGCCTGAATCAGCAAATCCATGAACTCCTGCATCATATCTTCATTTTCAAATACTACTTTTTCTTCTGCCATCTCATTCATAACATCTGAAGGGGACTCTCCCTCACAAAAATTCATCCAGATCTCATAGCACCAGAAGTTCTCATCTTCCTCCGACATCGATAACCTGTCTTTCAAAAAATCTTTAAGTAGTCTGTTTTCTGGTATATCCGTTTCATAACCAGCCTTATTTATTTGCTCAATCTGATCTGATGTTGGAATATAAAATGTTTTTTCTTCCTGTCTTTTTAACAACTGATCTAATTTCTGTTCATCAAAATATTCTGTATCTAACAACAGTCCTCTTTCTGAATAGAGTGGATTCTTCTCTGGCCAGTCTTTCATTCCTAATTGATTCATTGAATAAAGATATGCTTCTCTGATGTCTACAGGTATTTCCTCTAATATAGCAATCATATCTTCTATGGAATCCTGCTCTCTCTGACTATACAATTGATAAAGAACCTCAACCGGTACGATTCCATAATAGCAATGAAAAAACTTCAGACATTGAACCAGCCATTCTTTTTTCGTCTGTTCCTTTTTCCATGCAGCATCTGCAATGCTATGAAAACTCTCTGCTACATCTTCAAATACACAGAACTGATTCGTTTCATCTTCAAAATAACCGAGCCAATACTTGCACAAACATATTGCATTTACAACTTCATCCTGGGAGACACTGACCGGAGCTGATTCTGCTTTTTGAAAAAGTGCAACCTGTTCCTTTGTACAACAGGCCATCCGGTGCCTAATTTTTTCTTCAGCACCAAAACATTCTACAATCCGATTAATCAGTTCCTGCTTACGAAGTCCGGAATAATTCCGGATTTCAAATATTCTTGCATAAACCAGCAATTCTTCTTTTTTATATTTTGTTCCTAAATAATCTCTTAATAGCATAACTTTAACTCATTCTCCTTATTTGTTTCTGTGAATCAATAAGCATCTTTTCGATTCATCTTGTACCCGAGAATTGCACCTATGATGCCACCTATAATGTGTGCCATATAGGAAATATTATCATTGGATGTCATTCCATTGTATACTTGCTGACCAATAAAGACGATGGAAACCAACAGAAATGTAAGTGGAATCTCTTTATCTTTGATGCCCGTAAAGGAAGATAAAATAATAAACGTAAAAACAACTCCGCTTGCACCACATAATCCCTGATGTGGGAAACATATATAATTAATTATCCCTGTTGTAACCGCAGTCAGTAAAATACATTTGAGCAAAACCTTTGAACCATACTTTTCTTCCAGTAATGGTCCAAGCAATAGCAGATACGAAGCATTTCCGATAAAATGTGCCCAATTGGCATGTCCCAGTATATGTGTAAAAAATCTGAGATAAGTAAGTGGATGTAGCAGACTCGAATGATACGTCATAAACAAAAGCTGCGTTATTTTTCCACCTGTAACCGTACCTAGAAGCGTTGCAATAAAGCACAGAATCACCAACATTAAAACGACCGGTGAATTAAATGTAATTTTTATCCCCTTCTTCATAAATATATCCTTTCACTTATCCTAAACAGAAAACTTGTACCTATTATGATTTCTTATATCCGATAACCTTAACCGTTGCATTCTTTCTTAAATTTATCAGACATTTTTTAATATACGTCTGTATCCTAAGCTGTGTCAAGGTATTTTCTTCAACTTCTGATATCCTTTTCTTCCATGCAAAGAACTTCTGTTTTATTCGGATTTTTCAGCATCTTCCCATTCCACTGTATAATCCTCCCCAAGCTGTTTTCCAACATTGATGATATATCCCTGAATAATGCTTTTCGCACGTTCCTTTGCCTGTGCTAACATCGCTGTATTTTCTTTTGCTGTCTTTTCCATGCTTTCTTGTGCTGTCTTTAAAACAGTTGTTTGTTCTTCTTTTGTAATCTTTGTTAAAAACCCTGTTTCAATCAGTGGTTTTGAAAATGATTCTGCCCGGACAGACACATTCATCACTTTGGCATCTGGAATTTTTATCTTAACGACACCATCTTTATCCGGACTAGAAACGGATACTTTACTTGCATCTATTCCTAAATTTACCACACCGTCATATTCAATCCATATTTTTTTGTATCCGTTTTTAAACCATCCGGTTGCTTCATGTTCCGCCTTTGCTACATTATGATAGTAACATTTTAAAGTCGACAATTCACATACAGAGGTAATCCCTGAAAAATCTGCTTTTGTTTTTTTATCTTTACATCCTGTCATTCCTGACAAACTAAGGCATATGCAAAAGATCATAATTCCTATTCTTTTTTTCTTCATTTTTGACGCTCCTTTCTCAATTACTTTTGTTTTCCCCACTCCATGTGATGGAATAACCCGAATCATCAAGAATAGGTTTTAACAATGCCTGAATTGAGATTTTAAGATTCTCCTCCGCTGTATTATATAACTCACGTGATTTGTTTGCTTCTTTTTTTGCATCATCGTTACAAATCTTCATAATTTCCGGTAATTCAATGTCAGGATTTTCCGGCATAAAACTCAATCCATCCGTCTTAACATCTACAATATTAATCTTAATCTCTGGAAGATACACATTAACCTTCTTCTTTTTGTCATCTACACTAAATTTAATATCATTCATGTCAACTCCGACTTTTACACTTGCTTCATATGCAATATGACATAGCACTTTCCCACTATTATCATCCTGATACTTCTCAGCTACACCATTATATGTAAAATCTGCTGTTGATAACTGACTAATGTTCACTGCTTCCGTTAGTTTTGAATTTGTAACTACATCCTTGCCTGTAATCTTTTTCCCTGAATTTGAATGCAAAATATGTATCCCATATCCCACTACAAGGAAAACAATTGCCACAATGATTAATTTTATTGTCCATTTTAATTTCCTGAATTTTGCAAATAAATTTTTTGTTTCCTGTTTTTCCTTTGCCATCGCTTTCTCTCCTGTTCTTCATTTCCCTTCTCATTGTTTCCAAAAATCAGAACCAACTGTAGTTTCTATTGCCATATTACTTGTACTTTTCCCTACTGTCAATGAATTTTTCGTTTCTTTATTGTTGATAATTTTTTTCATTTCTGCAAACTTATTTGACACGCTATATGACAAATGTTATCATTTTTGTTAGTCTTAATTAACTATAAATAGTTAAGGCTTATCATAATATCAGCATCAAGGAGGAGATTAAAATGAAAAAATTATGGTATCGACTTACTGCCTGTATCATGGCAATTATTGTCGTCATGGCAACATTACCTGAAAATGCATTTGCAGCGAATCAGGCACCCAATGTCACTATCGAAAAATCTGACGGATTTGGAATGGACTATCTGATTTTTAAGTTTCATTCTAAAGACTATGTCAATGGCATCACAAAAATAAGTGTAAATGGATCCGAATGGACCAATCAAAAATTTAAAATTGGTCTGAATGGATGCCAGTATTATAAGGATACAAATGAGCAACAATTATATTTTGTTTCTGTATCCCAGACTCCACTAAAAAGTGGAGATATTATGACCATTAAAAATCCATCCTATGAAGATCTAAATCTAAAAATTACAATTGTAAATCAGACCTTAACAATTACGCCAACGAATCAGACAGAAAAACCAGAAGATAACTATGCTTTACATGTACGACTGGTTGGAAAATTTGAATCCGCAATAGTAGGACAGGAAGGATATGATGTAATCAGCTGTGCTTCTGTATCTGTAACACAAAATAAAAACAGTGATTGCAACGTCGAAGCTGCATTGCTTCCAAAGAATCAGGAACCTGCAGAATCGGACTGGAAACTTCTTTCTGAAAGTGGAATTGTTCTAGATACCAGAAAAACACATATTAATCTTGATGAGCAATCCGGAATGGAAGGAATCTATTCTATTTATGACAGTTCCATTACACTGTCAGGAACACCAAAGCATGCCGGAACTTATCCGATTAGTGTTACTATCACTGATAAACAGGGAAGAACTGCCACTAGTAATTCATTAAATTTCCAGATTTATGACAACTCAAATACGTTACATGATCTTTTAAAATATGAGAATTGTACCCAAACACAAGATGGAAAATATATGTACGATATGGAGCCATGGAAGATTCAGGCATTTGGCAGCACAGAAACCGTAACAGTTCCAAAGAATATAAAAGCATGGTATGGTTCTCATTCTCGTGGAACTTATGGAGTCCTTGGATATGCAGTTTTAGAAGGCAGTCCACAGACACAGACTTTAATTATTCCAAAGGGATGTAATCTTACCTTTGTAAATATGGATATTCTTAGCAGTGTCAAAATCATTGTTGAAAATGGCGGACAAATTTCTCTTCGTGATTCAACCATTCATGGTGTAATCGAAGTAAAAGATGGTGCTACTTTCTCTATGAATTATAATGATTACGATAAAAGTTATTTAAATGGTGCCTCTATCAACGGACAAATTCTATTACAGGATGGTGCTACTATAACGAACTCTAAAATTTATTCTAATACGAATTTCATTGCAAACGGATCACAGGCCAGACACAATACAGCTCCGGTCATGGTAGTCAATGGAAACGTAACTTTAAAGGGAAACGTATATCTTCGTGGAGATGAAGCACCAACCGGAACCGATCCGCTTACCGGAATCAGCTATACCGGACAGACCGGATTACAGATAAACGGAACACTGCATTTATCTGAGCATTCCGTACTCGCTGTATATGGCGGTGGAAAGGATGCCACAACCTCAAATGGAGGTAACGCAATTCTATTAAATGATGGAGAAATCACCGGAAAAGGAAAACTGATTGCAATTGGTGGCAATGGTTCTTTTGGAAATGGTGGAGATGCCATAAAAGGAAAAGGAACTATTTCTACAAATGACGCATACATCCGAGGTGGAGATAGCTATTTTCCAAAGAAAACTGCAACCATCGGAAAATCATTATCTAATGATATCGATATCCTGTTATCTGGTCAGACAAATCGTAATTTAATAGACGGAAAAAAGATAAAAAATAATAATGAAAGTGAAGCCTCAACCGTATATTGGAGAGATATCACTACAGAACCAGACCTTAGTCTATATCCTGTAGAAAAAAATGCACCTGACAATCATAACCTGTCAAGTGATTATGAAATTATCTCATCCTGGGGAAATTCTGTTCTTGTAAAAATGACTGTCACAAACAAATCGGATGAAGTCATCAAAGGATGGAGTCTGTCATTCCATTATTCAGGAACAATAATCTCTCTATGGAATGCAGATTTTGAAGTACAAAATGGGAACCAGGTGAAAATTACTGCACCAACATGGAATCCAGATTTAGCACCTGCCTCTTCTGTAGACTTCTATTTTATAGCAACCCTTTCATAACAAAAAAAACAGCATGCATCTCCTAGTTAAAACTTAGGAGATGCATGCTGAAAATTTAATTCAGATTATTTTAAATCTTTCAGGCTGATAACTCTCTTTCCTGACTTATTATATTTTATATGATTATTTAATTTCTGACGGAATGGGAAATATTTTTCTCCCAATTGCAATTCTCGTGTACCGTATGAAATCTCCTTTAACTTGCCCTTTTTCACACGAATCAGTTTTGTGCTTTCTACTCCTTGTGTTCCGGCTCCCAAAATCACACCTGCATGTTTTGGATATGCGTAATATACACCGTGAGAAGCATACGTCTTTCCTAATTTCTTAAGTTTTCCTTTCTTAAATGTATACACATCTGTAACCACATCTGCTTCAGACGTTCCATGTTCCACTAATAGTTCCGCTTTTTTATCGCCGTCTAAATCTGCCAGATAATATCCCCAAAGGTACTCTTCTCCATTTATATCCACATCTAATGAATAAGACGTGACAATTTCTGCATACCATTTTTTTGCTAACTCTGGTAATTTTTTAATACTTGTGTTATCTGCTTTCTTTGGCAATCTGCTATTATATTTCTTTGCCATGGTAATGTTCCCACGTTTGTAATACTTTAACATTTTCTCAGCATCTGTTTTCGTAGAAGCCATTGCAGATTCTGCAGGCAATAATGCTAATATTGCTGCTAAAGAAAACACTGATAATTTTTTCATTCCTTTTCTCATGATAAAATCCACCTATCTTATTTTTATTAGATCAGACCTATTAAGGCTGTACTCTATTTTGTAGTAAACGTTTCAGTTCAGACAACTCATCTGCTGAAAGTTTATCCTGATCCACTAACATCATTTTTTTATCTTTTCTTTTAAGATATATATAATTTTTACAGGTTCCCCAACTCTGAAATTTGTCCCAGCTATTCATACTTTCTTCCACAACTGACTGAACCTTTACTCCATTCTCATCAAAAAAGTACTCTCTGTCACTATTTAATATCGCTGGATCTATTTTTCTCTGAGAAAAACGTATAATAAATTTCTGGTATTTTTTGCCACAAAGTGCAAATACCAGAAAAAGCACTCCGGCTACACAAAATCCAATTCCGGCTCCTGTAGATTCTTGCATAAAATTCATAACTGCTATAAAAAATAACAGTATCGCTGTTACTATCGCTATAATGCCCGCTCGCTTTCTTTTTTTTTACATTTACCGGTTCTGATAACACCATCTCCTGTATTACATCCCATCCCTTTTTTCCCAATGGACTTTTATAATGTACCATAACTTTATTCCTCCATCTTTTTCTCTTTCATAATTAATTCCACTGCTTTGATAGATTCCTGTTCTACCTTACAATTTTTTTCAAGCATAAACTGAAGAACTTCTTTATAAGGCAAAAGCCTTGTATCCATTTTGTCTTTGATAATTTTCTTATCACCTGCTTCTAATTCTTTATATAATCCTGCATGATAAAATCTCTCTAATGTATCAACATCCATCATCAATGGCTGAAATGGAATGTTCGTCTTTTCTTTCAGATTTTCCAAAATTAAAAATCCATAAACATCTAAATCTCCTTCGTGATAATACCCGCAGGATGTATTTTCTTCATAAATCCGCTCAAGTAGTTTTTGTTTTGACCGGTTATGATATCCTCCTAAATAGATCTGCACAGCATCCATTTCATCTGAATCATGATAGGTTGTCAGATTCTCTATGGTAATCACTTTCGCAGAATGAACGGTAATCTGTTGTATGTAATCTAAAGAAGCATTTGACAATGCTATCCCACCTGGTATTTCTGCCACATGAATTACTGACTTTTGAAAAGAAATCTCCACATTCCCTTTCATCAATACATAGGTTGGATTTTCATATAAATTATAAATTTCTAATATCTTACTCTTTTCCACAACATTTTCGGTATAATCAAATAATATTCTTTCAACCGTTGCCTTGAATTTCTTTTGAAATTTCTTGGAATCTTTAAACATTGCTGTTGAAAAGTTTCTGATATATGTCTCTTGATTCAGCTTCACTATTTCCTGTAATACATGTAAGACTTCTGCCACTTTTTCGCTGTCATATTTTAGAGAATATGGCAGTGGTTTATAAGAGCTGATTTGCTTACTCCAGTCGTTTACAACGGCCCGAATCAATTCAGATTCACTGTTTTGAAAGGCAGCTAAAACTTCTGCAACCTTTTGACAGATTTCCGGCTTGCTGATTCTGTTTAACTTTTTATAGCATTCTGATACACGTTTTACATTCAGTTTTACTTTGGTAAATTGCCCGGCATTATTCAGATTTGCTTCTATTAGTCCATCTGCTGCAAGTTTTTCTATCGCTCCATGAATCATTTTGTATTTTTCATGATCATAGCGATTGACATAATCTAAATATTTCTTTCCCACCTCAAACTGAACCGCTCTCATCGAAGACTCTGATTTTTCATATCCGCCTCTTTTTTCATACATATCCAGCAGCTGATTCAGAATCTCTTCTCCATAACTCATGACTGTGTCCTTTCGAATACACCAATTGCATTTCTGTTTCCTGATTTTACAATAGAATAAGTAATATCGCAATATGGCAAAATTGCTGTTGCTTTCTCTGCCGTAGCAATCAGAACCAGCTGCAGATTCAGCCGCTTAAACATATTCATCATCGGCTCAATTCGATCGCTGGTCATATTATTAAAGGCTTCATCAAGTAGAATCAGACGGATGCAGCCATCTGGATTCTGTTCATAAATCTGCAGAAGTGATGCACAGATTGCAACGTAAAATGGTGCCTGATTTTCTCCTCCACTGCCTTCCCCACTCACTTTTGACAGCGGAACTTCTATCCCTGTTACAGAGTTTTTTACTATAATATCATAATCTAAATAGGTTCGGTAATCTACATACATACCCATGCTCTTTGCATTTGTTTTCTTACCGGTTAAATTTTCTTTGGCATGTTCTTCTACATCCATCATAATTCTGCTCATGAAATCTTCAATCTGACTTTCAAATATTTCGGATTTATTCGTTTCTGCAAGATATGCCATAATCTCATTGTCCTGATCAATCTGCTGGTTATCCTTATCCATGATAATGTCGTAAAAAAGACCAAGTTCTTTATCTTTGCTCTTATCAATTCCAAAATGATAACTTTCTTCTCCGTATTCTAGATTCTCCATAACCCGGTTAATTTGCTTAAACTGTTGCCTTGCCCGTAAAATATCATCTTTCATCCGGAAAAGAACCTCTTTGCGGAAACGGTCCTTACAACGTAACTGTGCCTGTGTAAGTTCTTCCTTATGTCTCTCTAATTCAATATTCTGAAGTGATAAATATTCCTGTTGATATCTCGCAGCCCCTTCGGTTCCCTCTGGATAATCGCAGGTATATTTTGCTGTATACTTCTGCTGCAATGGAATAAGCTGCTGATTCAAATAATTATGAAACGCATTATTATCCTGAATGGCACGATTTCCAAACTGTGCTGCAATTGCAGGTGCACTTTTCGTTTTTCGTTCTTCCTGATACTTATTTTTGACTTCACTGCTATATTCTGGATAATCCTTTAATTTCTCTTCATATCCATCTTTTAACTCCTGCATCGCCTTCTCTAAATCAGCAATTTTTTCATTTGCCTCTTTCATGCTCTTTTCAAAATTCTGTTTTCTCGCTGTTAAATCTGTGATTTCATTTCTAATTGCATCCACCTGTTTCTGACATTCATCAACCCGGTCATACATTGCAAGTAAGATTGGATTCTTCTTAAACTCTGCAATTTTATTCCTGATTTCATCCATTCGAATGCCAAGTGCCTTTGCTTTCTGATTCGAATCACAGAATTTCTCCAAACGAACAAAATGATTTCCTACTGTAAACTCCATATATTCACCAGAAACATCATCAAACTCTTTCTTTTGTATTTCTAATTCATCCAGATTCTGCTGTACAATCAACAACTCATTCTTTGCATTCTCGAGTTGTTTTGCAATGGCATCCACACCAATAAAATGTTCCCGTTTCCGCATTCTCTGCAAACAGTAATTCTGAAAGCGTAAGCGGTCTCTTGTTACACTTTTTGTGTATTGTTCCAATTTTTCCGAATCATCACAACAAACCACATCTTTCATGACAAATCTTGCATATCTCTTTGCATAGATATTTTCAGATTCCACTTTGTCACCAAGATAAGAAAGTGTTTGTTCCGTATATTCGGTATCACCAATTTTTCTGGTATCAATTAAACCAATTCCTTTTACTTTATCCCCTAAAGATATAAATACCTGCTTTGCTGTCAGATAATTTTCCGGTGCTACAATGATATTAAATCGCTGGGTATTCAGATAACTTTCCACCGCATCCTGCCAGCTGTCATCCGTCATATACAAAAGCTCACATAAAAGCTTCGCATCTCTTTCTTTACTCTGTTCTTCTAGTCTGGCATTAATTTTATCCCTGACAAATACAGCTTCCTCAGGATAACACATCACACCTGATGCTAAAATTTTTATTTTATGTTCTAACTCTTCCCCTTTTTTCTTGGCTATTTTTATTTCACTGATAAAATCAGCTTCCTTTTCTTTAATTGCCTCTTTCAATCCGGAAAGTGTTTTAGATGCCTTTTGAATTTCAGAAACTTTTATATCTGCAAGACTATCTTTTAATAGAAGTGCATCATCCCATTCACAGGCAAATCCTGTACGATTCAGTTTCTTTTTTAATGCAGACAACTTCATTGCTAATTCTGCAAATATAGCTGCCTCATTTGTCAGTCTGTCATACTCCTCTTTATTACTTTCATTTTCTTTCTCTAAGGAAATCATTTCCTTATTTTCCGTATTCTCATCTGCTGCCTTTTTGGCATCATATAAAAGTTCCGAAGCATTCTTTTCTTTTTCTGATAAATTTTCTAACTTTGCTTTTAAAACATCTACACTTGCCACCCATTCTGTAAGAAATTGTTTCTGCTCCTGCTGTTTTTCTAAATTTCCCTGATAATTGGCATATGACATCAGTATTTCATTGACCTTTACCTTTGCAAGACGCTCTTTTGCATCAACAATCTTCTCATTAATCTGTGCAAGCAAAATCTCCCGATCCTGTGCTTCCTGTAACACTTCCTGGAGTCGTTCTAGTTCCCGCATATCCTTTTGCAAGAATTCTATATTTACCTCCGGCTCCGGAAGAATGTAGGTATAAATAAATTCACGAATATCCCTGATATCCTCTAAACTGGTTCCCATATGAAATACTTCATTAAACTTTTTCCCTACAGGAGAATCTGCCTCTCCGATTCCAAGAACGCGACAAATTCTTCTTCTCGCATCTGCCTGGTTTGATGCACGATCCATCCCCTTATTTTCAAGTTGAAAAGCATCTCTTGATGTTGGCTTCTTTCCATTCTCTACCTTTGTAAAAAATGGTATATCCTCTAATGAATATCCCGGTTTCGTAATATACCAGTCTTGATTTACCCCTCTCAAATCCTGCTTTGGTGTCTCCGATTCAACACGAACCGTAATCACAAATGTTTTCCCAATATTTTCATCTAAGAACTCAATTCCAATATAAGAAACCGTATGACCCGGACGTAAATAACTATCCTCTGCTCTCTGTTTCTGATGAACAGAACCAAGCAGAGTTCTTCCACTTTTCTTATTTCCTGCGGTATTGAAATCCTTATTCGTCGTAAGACAGTATCTGATTGCATCCATAATGGTTGTCTTACCAACTGCATTCACTCCAAGCAGGTAGGTGATATTTTTAAAGTCTATGATATCATCCTGAAAATTATGCCAGTTAATCAGATGGAGTCTTGTCATTCTAATCATTTTTTTCTTCCTCCTCGTCTGAATTCACATATTGTTGTAGTAGCTTACTTGTCTGTTCGTATGCATTTGAAATTGTGGCATCCGGCATTGCAAGCATCACAGATGGATAAATCTGTACCTTTGCATCCATTCCAATTAATCTTTCTAACGGTTGTACCAGATTATATCTTTTTATATTTCTAAGAGAATCTTCTAGCAATGACCGGTCAAATTTTCTTGGAAGATTTAATTTCTCATACTGTTTTTGTATCTCCTCTACCGTAACAATCACTTTATCTTCACTCGTAGATAAACTTTCTCTCTTTTCCACATACATCAGCCGAAAAATAAGCAGCATAATACTTTCATACTTTTTAAGCAAAAGTCTTCCGGTTCCATGATTATTGATTAACTGCACCACTCTGAGATTTCTATGGATCACAAGTGTATATCCGATTGGCTGAAATATTTTTCTAAAACTCTCTTCATGATTGATTACATAATAGTATTTTTCCCTGGTGGAATCTATATTTCCGATTAGAAAGCAGTTATTTAACAAATAATTTGCAATCTCTTCTCTCATATCAAGTGCCATATCTACCTCTTTCTTTCCTCTACAATAAATTCTTTAAAACGTACACCATTACTTTCCACAAAATTATCTTTCATTCGAATGTTATATTCACGCTCTGGTGTCTGCGAATATGTATACAATCCTACAATTTTGGTAAATATATCCGGATTTTTTTCAAAAGCACTGCTGATAGAAACCGCTGTCTTTCCATTTAAAATATCCCTTGCAAAACTGTTTACATTTTCAGATGTAAGTGCATTTTTGATATACTCTAGCATCTTTTTATTCTTCTCTTCCACAAGTTCCATATCTAACTCTTCCATCTCTGCCATCAGCTCAATTGGCGTAGACTGTCTCTTCCTTACCGGTTTTGCTATGGATGTACTGTCAATAAAATTCTGTCCAAAAATCTGGAATACATCTGCACACACCGAATCATCGTCTTCATATAAATCTTCCTTTGTGGAAATCTGACTTGCATAATACTGAAGCAGATTGTTGATTTTGCTCTTCACACTTCCATCTGAAAGCAATAAAAACTGTGCTCTTTGAACAGCTCTTGTTCGATAGAGAATATGCCTGTCATCAATGGTTCTCATAATGGCTTCCATTTCTTCAATATCCATACGTACCTTAGCAATCAGTTCTTTTATTTTTGCAGAAGCCTCTTCCCTTTCCACATGCTCCACATCCATATAATCTCTGACAAGTGCATCGAAGAAAATATCTTCACATTTATCAAGGCTTTCATAAAGACTCGTTCTGTAATAGAAAAGATTATCATTCGTTTTAAAACGATGATATGCCCCGACTACAATCTTTTCCTCATATTTTTCAAAAAATTCCAATACTTCTTCTGGTTTTTTCCCTTTTGTCAGATGATTAATATGATCTTCAATCGATGCCGCTAAGACTCTAAGTGCCTGATTCAGATTATCAAAATCTTCGGATGCTTCTTTTAAAACGCCTTCATACGGACTTCCCTGTTCCGACATATGTTCAAACATCGAATAAATCTTAAATAATTTTCCTTTGTACGTAATGATTGACGGACTGACAATCTCCTGAAACGACTTGATAATTGGAACGACTTTGTAATGAATGGCAAGCTTAGATTCTTCGTCATAATCGCCATCCTTCTCCGTAAGCCATCCGGTATTCTTCAGTCTTCTCACAAATCCACCTGCAATCGCACGCATATCTGTAAGACTTCCTTCCGTATCCTCCTGCTCTTCTAAATCTAATTCCACCTTCTCTCCTAATCCATAAAGGTAATCTTCCACCATATCAAAAATTGTACTTTTTTCTATTTCATACATCGGCATTCTCTTGCATTTATCCCAGATAAGTGCAAGAATATCCACATACTTTCGCTTGTTTATTCCAACTAACGGCCGAAATAATCCCTCATCTATTTCATCAAAAATGTTCATCTTCTCTATTCCTATTGTTTATAATTTATCCTAATCGGGGTGCCAAAACACCAAAATCTTGATTATATTTCTGCAATTTTTTCTTCATAATTATATCTATTTTCATTGAAATTATCAAGTATTACTGCGTGTTTTGCCTCAGACTTCCCTTGAATTTACCAGATCAGTAATCCAATATGATAGAAAATAAACGCTAATACCAGAGAAAATACAAGATAATACAGCACCGAAAGAGCAATCCATTTTTTAGAATGATTCTCCCGGAAGGTTGCTGCCACTGTCATGGTACATTAAATACAATCGCCATAATAAATCCAAATGCCTGTGCTTTGCTGATAATCTGTGGAAGCAATGTTTGTATCTGTCCGATAATACTCCATAAACTGACTACTATCTGGTATCTGCCCTGTTTTGACCGCATTTGCAAGCATTTCTTTAAGTTCCCCATATCTTTTTGTCTCGGATGCAACAAAACCTATAACCGGAATACTCAGTATTTTACTAAGCTTTGTTGTATCCACGTGAATTTTCTTCTTCTCAGCTACATCCATCAGATTCAGAATCAGAATTGCCAGTGTATTCGTACCTATATAATCTGCATACATATATAAGGAACGCTCTAGTTGCGAGCTGTCTACTAATATCGCAATCAAATGATGATTCCCACAGACCGATTGAACCGTTCCATGATATCCTGTCTTTGCTTCTGCTAATTTCATAACTTTTCTCCCTATCTTGTTTTTTTACAATCTGCATTGTATAATAAGTTCGTCTAGTCTAACTCGTGCCATTTTACAATGCTATTGGGAATATATCTATGCCTAAATTCGCAAAAAAGGTCTGTTTAGCCATGAAATTGTAATGATTTAAGATTTTTATTCTGGAGGATCAAAAGTTATATGAAGCATACAGATGATATGAAGAAAGCAAAAGATTTTATAAATAGAACAGATGATAAACACGTGATTCATCAGGAAATGCCAGACGGCTATGCAGACAATATCGGACAACTTCGCCTTCTTGTGTTACAGATTCTAAAACACATATGGGATACCCGGCCAGCCAATATGCCCCACATCCTTTACCTTACCAAAGTCCAGACATCACTCGCAAAAAAATTACATGACATGTTAATGCAGGATTTAAGCCAGCATATTTCCATCCATTCCATTCCACAAACTCTCAGAGTAAGCGAAACCAGCCTGAAACGTTACTTTTTTTGCGTCTATGGAATGAATGTTTCTTCTTATATGAATGAAATGCGCATGAAATATGCCGCAGAACTACTGGCAAAATCCAATCAGAATATTTCTGATATTGCCAAATCCTGCGGCTATGTGAATCAAGGACGCTTTGCCTGCATCTTCCGTAAATTCTATGGTGCTAAACCACTAGACTATCGGCGTAATAGCAAGCTTAAGTTCATGGACTGTACCAAATAACGTTGTCAGTCAAAAGGACTATGACCGTTGATATATTGTTTTTTTGTCATAATTAAGGATAATAGATTTCATATCCTCCGAAAGCCCATATCGGTAGCTGCGTCCGTAAGAAGGATTGTCTAAAATCACTAACTCTTTTTTCCCATCCAAACCTTCCTCAATTGTAATATTGTCAACGTCAATTTTCTCAGTAATATAACCATTGGCATCATCCGGCCGACACACATCAAGTTTATAATCTCCAGAATCATCCCGATAGAAATTCAAGTATAATTTCGAATCTTCTTTGGCATATCACTTACCTTCAAACTGGCGGAAATTTTTTTCTTTCTTTTCTGAATCTGCACGTTCCGCTTCTTTTTTTGCTTTCCATTCTTCCTTTGTATCATAAGCCTTTTCATCACCAAAAGACTTCCATCCTTTATCTGTGACGTTCTGCTCCCACAAAATTGCATACTGCTTCGAATCTAAATATCTGATACGATATCGCAATTTGTCATTTTCAATCACAATCCCACTGATTTCAGAAGCCTTTTCCCCTATGATGGAATATTTACCAGAAGAATACTTTGTCTCCCATGTGCCATCCAGCAACTCTAGTTTCGAGTTATAACATTCCTTCACTTTAAAAGAATCATCCATATCTCCACGCATATAAAGATCTATTCTCCCATCCCGATACACAGTCTTCCTAAACTTCAGATTGTCTGCAACCGATGCATCTTCATATTTGTATACCGTCTGATTTTTTCCTGCTGAAATAAATTCATAAACAAAATAAATAATAATCCCTAGTAATACGATTCCTGCGTATTTGCTATACTTTAAATATTTTTTCTTTTTCATAGCTCCATCTCTCCTAATTAATTTTTTTTCTTAATTTATCAACACAGAATAAACTCTACATTGTATGCTTTATTATACCAAAATAAAAGAGCCTTGCAAGGCTCTTATCTGTTATCCACCTTTTCCGGATACATATCATGATTTGCCATTCTGTTAAATGCTATCTCTTCCCATTTTGTTCCCCGTTTTCCATAATTACAATATGGATCAATAGAAATTCCTCCTCTTGGAGTAAACTTTCCCCATACTTCAATATACTTTGGGTCCATCAGCTTTATTAAATCTTTCATGATAATATTCATACAATCCTCATGAAAATCTCCATGATTACGAAAGCTAAACAAATATAATTTTAATGATTTGCTTTCCACCATTTTTACATTTGGTACATAAGAGATGGTAACTGTCGCGAAATCCGGCTGTCCTGTAATAGGACACAAACTTGTAAATTCCGGACAGTTAAACTTTATAAAATAATCATTATCCTGATGTTTATTCACAAATGTCTCTAACACTTCCGGTGCATAGTCACTTTTATATCTTGTCTTCTGATTCCCTAATAATGTAATTCCTTCTGTTTCTTCTTTATTTCTGCCAACCATTTTTTTCTCCTTTTTTATTCATACTGCTCCATAGCCGGATCTTTCACACCATTCAATTCAAAGGCATGTGCCCTGTCTATACATGTACCGCATTTTCCACATGGTTTCTCTCCACCTTCATAGCAGCTCCATGTATACTTGTATGGAACCTTAAGCTCTAATCCTTTTTTCACAACCTGTGCCTTTGTTGCATTAATAAATGGAGCTACCACTTTTAACTGTCTGCCGCTTCCGATGTAAATTGCTTCATTGATGGCATGATTAAATTCACTGCTACAATCGGGGTATGCACTTCCTGCTGCATCATCGGCATGGGCACCATAATAAATTTCACTGCATCCCTTTGAAAGAGCAATACTTGCTGCACTTGATAAAAACAATCCGTTTCTGAATGGAACATACGTGGATACCGGTGTTCCTTTTGTTTTTTTAATCTGCTCATAATAAGCTTCTTTCGGTATTTCCTGATCGGAATGTGATAAAAGAGAGCAATCACTATACTGGAATATTTTTTCTAGATCTAAATAAAGATGTTCCACGTTGTAATATTTAACAATTTTATCGGAAGCTTCTATTTCCTTTGTATGCTTCTGACCATATGCGATTGATAGTGCAATTACATTTTCGGCTCCATATTTTTCGATTGCCATCCCAAGGCATGTTGTGCTATCAATGCCACCACTGAATAAAACCATTACTTTCATTGTCAAACCTCCCTCTTAATGTTTGTGTATAGGTTTTTGCGTTGTTCTTTTTTATGCCCCTGGCTGTCATGCAACTGTGGCATCCTTCAATCAAAACTGCTACATCTTCAGATCCTGTAATCATCTGTATGACATCAGCGATGTCGCTTCCAATTCTTTCCTGAAGCTGCAGTCTCTTAGCAACCATATCAGCTACCCTTGCTATTTTACTAAGTCCAATCACTCTGTCCTTTGGAATATATGCAACGGTCACTTTCATATCATACATAAGTGCAAGATGATGTTCACAATAACTAAAAATATCTATATCTCTTACGATTACCATATCCGAAGAACCATGCTTTGTTTTATACGTTCTTCTTTCCATGCCTTCGCAATCATCATCTTGATCTTCGTATTCATGTTCATATTCATCTGCTTTTTTTAATGCAAATGTTTTATGAAACATTTCGGCTATTTCTTCGTTTGTATAAGTCATACCTTCAAATACTTCCTGATACATTTTTGCAACCCTTTTCGGTGTATCTTTCAGACCTTCCCGGTCAGGATCATCACCTAAAGCCTCAAGAATTCCTCTGATATGATATTCAATAGCCTTTGTGTCTATTTCCTTTCTCTTGTTTTTATTGCTCATAGTAATCTCCATTTCTGCCAGCAAAGCAATGTGTTTTGTTGCTCTACTGATATTCATTTCACAGACAATTGCTGCCTCATACACCTTTTTTATCCGGTGCCCATATGATTTTGTGTAGCTGAATCTGCATATTTACATCATTCATTTTATTTTCTTTCATAAATTCAACAATATCTTCAGGTTCAATCATTCCGAACACAGGACTGATATATAAGCTGCATCTGCCTTTAAGCCTGTATTCATCAATAATCTGCCTTGTACGTATCAAATCATCCCGGCTTCCTACAACGAATTTAACGGTATCTTTTTTATTTAAAATCTTAAAATTATCCGTATTCATAGCATTTTCCATTCCACTGCATGAAAGCTTATAATCCATTGTAAATGTCACATTTTCTTTTTTTAAATTTCTAATAGGATGCAAAGGAATACTTCCGTTTGTCTCTATTTCTACCTGAAGCCCATGATCCGCAAGCAGACAAATCACCTCTTCTATGCCATCTCTTAACAACGGCTCGCCACCGGTAAGTGTCACATTCTTAACGCCTGTCGCTAAAACATAGGTAAGGATTTCCTGCTCAGTCATCTTTTGTGCCGGTGCATCAGGCTCATTTGCCCACTTCGTGTCACAATATTTACATGCCAGATTACAGCCTTTCAATCGTACAAACACAGCTAGCTGCCCCGCTTTCGTTCCCTCGCCGTTAATACTGACAAACTTTTCTACAACATCCAATTTGTTCATATAAAACCATACCTTTCCAATAATCAGTCTTCCGTATATGTTGCACTGTTAACAGGAGTTTCATATACGGTAACCGCTTTCATATGATAGCCAAGTTCTTTTATTCTTTCATAAAAATACCTGGCCATATTTTCTGCTGTAGGACGAAAATCCAGTTCTATTATCCGAAAGTTCTCACTTTTTAACGCATCTACTGTGATGCCCTTTAATGTATTTTTTTCTATAATCAGTGCATGATCCATAGAATCTGCAATTTTTCTTAAATCACCTTTCAGCTCGCTAAAGTCAACGTACATTCCCTGGTGTTGGATATCTTCTTTTAGCTCTTCTGATTTCACTTCAAGTACAATCTTCCATCGATGCCCATGAAGATTACTGCATTTTCCAACATAACCTGCAAGAAAATGGGCGGAATCAAAGCTTGCCTCTGTTTTTAAAATATACATAACCTTTAATCTTTCTCTCCTTTTTAACATTTTTGTTCTGTAATACGAAAAAAAGCACGAGTACCTTTGTACCCATGCTTTTTAAATCTATCATCTTCTGCCAGAAATATTTTAGCTATTATCTTACCTCTTATTTAGTCCTGGTTTTATTTAGAGACAGGATGGTACAAACGAACTGTCTTATTTAATTAACTATAAAATAATACCAAATGTATGAAAAGTTGTCAAATGGTTAAATATCTATCAATGGCTTTACTTACAAATTCAGCAGTACAAAATTTGCCACCACTCCAACATTTCTTGTTAATCTTACTGTTTATGAAATACAATTCTAATATATTTCTTTTACTTTGATGTAAATCGTCTTGTTTGTTCCATCATCCCATGGACAAATACATTTCATCCACTGACTTGAATATACATTTACAACTTTTACAGTATCATTCGTATATACCTGACCAACTTTCTTTCCTGAAACTGCAGAATACGCATTTATTTTTTTGGTTGCCTTAAACTTTATTTCAGACATCTTAACATAAATTGTCTTAGTCTTCCCATTTTCCCATGGGCAAGTACACTTTATCCATCCAAGTGTTGGATACACATTCTTTACGGTTACTACATCATTAACATATACCTGACCGACTTTCTTTCCTGAAATCCCATCATATGCATTCATACGTACCGCTGCTTTCATCTTGAAAGACGTTGCAAATGCTTTTTTATCTGTAGTTTTTTCAGGATTAGGTTCAGGAGCAGGAAGTGTCTTAGGTCTAAGAACACCTAAAACATAATTATAATTATGTTTGCATTTTGTCATTGGATCATTATGACCGGAATTATTCTGATCATATGTATAAAAATAATTGGTATTTCCTTCTCCGGTAGCTATTGCAATATGACCGGCCGAACTATATGGATTATCCTTCCATACTACTACATCACCTTTTTTAGGTACAAAAGAAGGTGTATTCGCTATTTTTTTAAAGTATTTACCAAGTCCTCTGCTTTCGAAGTTATACCAGTAATTCTTCGCTGTTCCATATCCATTAAGATAACTTCTCGGAATCTCTAAAACTTTTGTTGCATAATCACAGAATAAATCCACGCATTGTACTCCGTACATTCCGTCAAAATCAATTCCTTTTCCAAGACTCTGTTGAACCCATGCATCATAACTAATGTGTGCTGCCTGTGCCTCAATACTGTTAGTTACAGTTCCAACTGGTGCTGTCGTAAATACGGTTGTTGCTGCAATTCCTGCAAGCATGATTTTTTTTAATCTCATCTCTCTCTCCTATATTTTCATTTTTTGTTGCAGGCCTTATTATATATTAGTATTGTATGTTTTACAATGTTCTTTCTCGTGTTTTCATCCATAAATTTCGACATTTTTCACAGTGTTTTGCTATTTAACTCTTATTTTTTTACTTGCTCCATTACTTCTAATCCATTTTTTATATGCAGTCTTCTTTTTAGCCGGCACTTTAAATACTGCCTTTGCAGGAATGTCCTTCCATGCCTTTTTTCCAATCTTCTTCGAATTCAACTTTTTAGAGTAGATAGTAACCAATTTCAAATTTTTACAATGATAAAAAACCTTTGCACCTATTTTAGATACATTTTTCCCTATTGAGACTTTCTTAATTTTCGTTTTCCTGGCACATGAGAAGAAGCAATTGATGTTACCTTATATTTAACGTGTTTATACTGAATGCTGTCTGGTACGGTAATCGTTTTTTTCTTTCCGATTATTCTGAAAAATTCTACTGTACAGGATCCTGTAATCCGATACTGTCCGTTATCCAAAGCTGCAGTTGTAATGACCGACTCCAATGTTGCACCACCAAAAGCATATATCATCTTTAAAGAAAAAAGCAGTCTAAATCAGACTGCTCTAACAATAATTTTATATTCAAATCTCATTTTTCAACATAACCTCTTCCTTCTTTATCTCCCTTATCTTTTTCAATTCCATATATCTCTCTAGCTATCATATCTAAAAAATTCCCTGGCCATCATCTCCGCCGTAGGCCGGTTGTATCCATTCTCCAGATACCCCTGCACAATTTTCTCGAATGAATCATTAACCATATTATCCATTCTGTTATCCTTCATCTCATCAATCCTTTCTGCCAGCTTCATCATACTTGCTTAAATCATGCTGCAATAATTGCACCAATTCTAAAATTAAAATAATTATATCTTGAACATTTGTTTCCCTCAACTATCTTCATTCTATTATTTAACTCCTCGAAATCCATTCGTATATTTCCCCTTTACGCCGATTCATTCGCAATTCGCTAAAGAATGTATTTTGTATGTTCACCCTACTTATTCTAATGATTTTTTGAGTTTGCAGAATTTTTTGCTTACATTTTGCTGACAAATCCTTATAATTTCTTCTCCACTTTCTGCATTTTATCCAGCAATGGAAATTAAATTTTCCATCTTAGACTAATTTTGAGCTAATTATATTTATTAGTCCATGAAAAAGTCCTTATTTTTCGGTATTTTTCGGTAAGCACTTAGACTAAATCGTTTTTCTTTAGCTAAATTAGATCAAACATTTATTTTTTCAAATACCTTCTCTCAGCATGTCCAACGGCGTCAACATCCGCAATACCTTCTCGCTTCATGGACTGTTGCTTATCGTTCAAAACTGCTGACAATGATCATGACAGAACCTCCTTCAACTCGCCAGCACTAGCTCTGCCCATTGTATCTAATGCATTGATTATTAATTGTTTGCACACATCATTTTTTTAACCTTTGTTTCTAACATACTCCGTCTGTTGTCCTACAATATTAGCAGCCTTATAAAAAACATAAATATTGGGATATCTTCCTTCTACCAATTTTTGTTTCTTTAACTGTGCAAAACTTTCTTTAGAAATAACTTCTTTCTTCTGTACTTTATTAAGCAAAAACACAGTTGATAAATCCCTGTCGGCGTTTGCATGTAACAGTCGCATGACGCTTACTGCTTTTTTCCACTCCCGGACTGTTAGTCTATGATCGAGATTAGCAATTCTATTTATCTACCTTTTCAAATCATAAAGTCCAAAGGTACTATCAAGTTCTCTCTGAATGGTCTTAAAAAGAATTGTGAGACGAACTATTGTATTATCAAAAGCCGAAAAACGAGCTGTCCTTCGTTTTTGCTCATTATCTTTCTTAGAATCAGTTCGGAGTTGAGTACCCTCATTGAGTATCTGCTTAATATCTGGGATATACTCATGAGCACTTCTTTCTCAATGGCCATATAGGCATTTACCAATCTTACCTACTCTCTTTCTGCACTGTCAGGGTACTTGGGTCTGTACTTGCAAAGAATAATACTTTTCCCTTTGTTTTTCTCCCTCAGTTCCTCCCGAAGCAATTCCTTGTGCAATCTTTCATCCAAACTCTCACCTTCTCTCATTGCCTCTTATTTGAAAATTAGCTTGTAATCGTCGATTTGACTGTTGACAATAAAAAAGCCCCATAATGCCACGATTAGCGGCACTACAAGGCAAAATAAAAGAGCCTCACACATTCGTAAGACTCTTCTTGTTTGATTTTCAATATAGCTTATGGAGCTAATTATTCAATTCTCTGTCCCAAAGCATATGCAGCTCTCGCCTCGGTCAGATTCATTTTGTAATATCCTCGCAATTCTGGATTTCTCGTCAAGCCCGCATCATCTATCCATTTGCACACAGGGCAGAAGTCAAAAGAATCATATTCCTCAAATTCATGTTTTCCACATACAGGACACATATGTTTTTCGTTAGTCGTTTTCAATTCCTTCATCCTCCAATATTTTTTGATAATATGCTTCTTTTGTAGTTATTCTATCTTTAACATATTCCTCTTAGTGCGTTTTACCATTCTGCCAGTGATTATTTAAGTGTTGTTTGCTCTTAAATCCCTTGACTTCCAATGAGTTTGAGCCTTTGGCGGATACTTCTTTTGATAGATTACTACCATTTCTCTGTTTTTTCAAGTCTTTCTTGTTACTGCCAGCTTTTTTCCCTAGCACATTTGGATTTCCACTGATAATTTCTCCATTCTCCCCAATGTTAACATGCTGACCATTGATGGTTTTCCAATCATCAAAATTGTAATCCTCATTTATCAAATCATTTAGCTGTCTTAGAAAGTATTCAAGTGACAATTTAAATGGCAGGAATAAATCCATACGGAGCACTTTTCCCACATTTTCAAACCTTGCGTCCTGCATTTCTGTATTGAAACATATTGGTTCTCCATAGTATTCCGTACATAGGAATACCTGTGATGGACAATACTGGTCTGGCATTCCGGATATGGTAGATACAGGAATGATATTAGCAATGTTAATCCCGAATTCTTCCCTTGTTTCCCTGATTGCAGCATCCTCTGGTGTTTCTCCCAGCTCAATGTGTCCTCCAGGTCCACAAACAAGCCCATTATCCTTTCTTGTACCAACCAGAATTTTCCCATCATTGACAACGATTACACCAAATCAGCAATAATCATTACTCAACATGAAGAAACAGAGATGCATTGGCCATTACCAATGCATCTCTGCTAATTAAGGACTTTTTTTACAGCCCCTATATTTCGCACGCTTCGCGAGCTCAACATGGTTACGCTCCATAAAAAAGAAAGAGTGCCGTCGCAACGCCGCTCCTCCAAAAACACATCGTGTTTTGTGATTCTGCATTCCTTATATTCAGTTCTAACAATAATGTCAACACATTTTGCAAAAATAATCATCCAAATAAGTAATCAATAATACAATTAACAAATCGGTATGAACTACATATAAGTTCATTCTTCTTAAAGAAAGTGCTCTTTTCTGGTATTCTGTCCTTGAAAAGTGCTTTCAGTTCTATAATTCTATTTCTTTTTACCTTTTCCGAAACAACATCATCATAAACATAAAGCATGCATACAAATTCTAATATAGACCTACATGAAAGTTTTTTCTTCTTTTGATTTTGCTTTATTTCCGGGATTAAATTAACCATCCGATTTATATCTGCCGGTGCTCTAGATGTTCCAGAATTAAGATCAGCAATAATACAGTTGTTATGAGCACATCCATTTCTAAGACTCTTTACTAGGTTTATCATCTGCGTACTTATAGGCTGTGTTCCATACACCCCATAGTAATATCCATAAAAATGTATAAAATCTCCCGTAAATGGAGATACACTTGCCGCCTCTATTTTACCTACAATATATGGATTTGACGCCAAAAATGTATCAACAATAGTATATCCATCTTCTTTCGTATTCATTTGAAAATTATAATCTCCATGCGATATTTCTGCAAGAAAAAGTTTTGTGGTACTAATCGCTAGTACTAGCTTCATTTACCTTTTTAACATAATTTGGTCTTAAGTCAATATAGTGGACACCGAAAGTGCGACTTTTACGACGCACCATCTGCATGAACTGCATCCGG
>CAKRHW010000020.1 GCA_934339365.1 uncultured Lachnospiraceae bacterium
TGATAAAACAGAAATTATATTTTCTCTGTTTTGACCAAAAATTTATGTACCCTAAACGGGGTGCTGAATAGTTACATAAAATTTTACTTATTTTTTCCATTCCAAAATAATTGCTGTCTGCTTCCATTGTTTTTTCCTCGCTTATTCCTTCATTTCCTCTACGACCAGGTCACAATCTGTTAAATAATTTCTTGCATACAGATATTGTAACTTTCCATCGAATGCTCTGACATCATATAACAAAATTCCATTCTTTGTCTCTGTATCAACAAGATTATCCTGTGAAATTACGTTCCAGTCTTTATCAAAATCTGCGTAATACGCCTGACTTTTCTGATAAGATTCCCCTCTGTTATTTTTATCACAGCTGTAATACAGCCGGTATTTTGATGAATCAAGCTGTACAAATGTTGCCGGTTCATGATCACAATTTGCTTTTATTAATTCCTGATGGTTGGAAAATTTTTTTCCATCCGGGTCATCTGAAACTGCTATATGAATGGAACTGTCTCCTTTATCGACGGTTTCCTGCTCATATGTAATATAAAACTTATCATTTAGGTAAGCAACATCCACATCTTCAATGTTGTGTTTTTCATCCACCACATCACTTACATGAGACCAGTGCGATAAGTCTTCCGACTGATATAAATGAAGAATATATCTGCCATTTTCTGCATTTTTATCTGCATTATTTACAGTACCAATGATTTCCGTTGCCGTCATATAATACTTGCCATTCACCTTTAAAATCGTAGGATCTATCTGCAGATTCTCTGTTTCCATAACAATTTCATTCTTTTTGGCATTTTCATGATTATCTAACTGTAAGATACCAATCTGTTTCTTGCCATTTCCATAGACAATTATTTTCTCATCTTCGAGACAGTCAATCCAATTGCTGTCAATATCCGAAAAATTCTTTTTCAACTTTCCATTCTTATCATAAATAGCAAGATGCCCTCCTACACTTGTAATGATATCATCTTTATAAAACTTTGCATCTCCACTGTGCAGCTGCTTGATTTCTGTTATGATTTTCCCCGCCTGCTTCTTGCTGCCACATCCGGTCATAATACCTGTCAGGCACAAAGAAAAAGCAAGCACAAAAAACATTCTCCTCATAGTTCTAATTTTCATCTGTCGTTTCCTTTTCTTTCCATTTTCTAAGTTTTAATGATACCATAAATGAAAAGAAAAAGACAGAGACACCCTGCTGTTTCTGCAAAAAGAAAGCTGCCACTCCATGAATTTTAATTCATGAAGCAACAGCAGCTTCTTCTTTCTCATTTATTCCGCAGCTTTATGAATGCAGGCAATTGCATTTAAACTTCTTGGATAACCGATATACGGTAAACATTGTGTCACAACTTTTATTAAAAAATCCTTATCATTTCCAAGATTCATATTTCCTTTTGCATGTGCAGTCAGCTGAGGTTCACATCCACCCTGTGCAGACAGGAAACAAAAAGTAATCATTTCTCTCTGTGCTAAATTCAGTCCTGTTCTCGTATAATAATCTCCAAAGCAATTTGCTGCAAGAAAACGATTGATATGTCCTGCTTTCCAGGCTTCTTTCATGTGCTCTCCAAAAATATCTGCCTGTGCCTGAATTCCTTTTTCTAAGCGGTCTTCTAATGTTGTAGTACTTTGTTTTTCTAATGGAAGGCTTATTTTTTCTTCTTTCATTACTTCATTGGTGATATTTAAAAATGGGAGTGTTCTTCCAAATCCTAAATAATCCGTTGCCTGATATACCATCTCTTTTATCATGACTGGTGTCAGACCTGCTTCTAATGCTTTTTTTAACATCATGCGATATGCATCTGTTCCCTGACATCCTACCAGTGTTGCAAGAATTGCTAAATATCTTGTCTGATCATCTAACTCCTGTCCCGGCTCCTGTACTACTTCCTGAAATGCAAAATGCTCGAATCGTTCCATATATTCTGGATCTGTCTCATATAACTTTGTCTGAAATTCCATCGTTTCTTCCTCCTGTCTTACTTTCCGCTAAATACTGGAAATGCACTATACTCTCCATAATTTTTAAATGGTGTAATATTTTTTAAGATTTCCATATCTTCTTTGGAAATCTGAAATCCAATGGCTGCATTACTCTTCATATGCTCCGGATTTGCAGTCTTTGGAAGTGCTACTGCTCCAAGTTCCATTGCATAGCGAATGCATAACTGTGCTGTAGAAACACTATATTTTTCTGCCATCTTTACGATTTTCTCACTCTTTAAAGCCTCATCATGGGCAATCGGAGAATAGGCTTCTACTAAAATACCATTTTCCTTACAAAATTCCATCAGCTCTGTATTGGTATTTCCGATATGAAGGAGAATCTGATTGACCATCGGTTTAATTTCACAGTCAGATAAAATATTTTCCAAATCATCTTTTAAAAAGTTTGATACACCAATTGCTCTGACTTTTCCAGCTTTATAAGCATCTTCAAGAGCTTTCCAGACTTCTTTATTTTCTGCAAAATAACGCTTTCCTTCTTCTCTCCATTCGGCCCATGGCTGAGGACTATGAATAATCATCATATCAATATAATCCAGTCCCATTTTTTCTAAGGTTTCATCAATTGATTTTGCTGCTGCCTCATAGCTTTTTGCCTCAGCGGCAACTTTACTTGTTACGAAAATATTTTCTCTTGGGATTCCACAATTACGAACCCCCTCTCCGACACCTGCTTCATTTCCGTATGCCTGTGCAGTATCAATATGTCTGTATCCGATTTGAATGGCTTCCTTTACTGCATCTGCTGTTTTTCCATCTTCAATCATCCAGGTTCCTAATCCAAGTTTCGGGATTTTTACTCCATTTGCTAATGTATAAGTCTCTGCAAGTGTTACTTTCTTATATTCTTCCTCTGTTACCTTTTCACACCATTCATTGCTTGTATTTTCTCCCGGTACTTCTACTGCAATATGACTAAACCAGGAATCCGACTTTGCGCCATGCCAGTGCTTTACTTCCGGTGGAATTGTAATAACAGTTCCCGGTGTCAGACTGACTGGTTCTTTCCCTTCTTCCTGATACCATCCCTCTCCGGCAGTACAAATCAAAAGCTGTCCACCACCTTTTGTTGCATGATGAATATGCCAGTTATTACGGCATCCCGGCTCAAATGTAACATTGGCAAGAAATACCGGACATTTTCCCGGTTCTGTCAATGGTTTTAAAAAGGAATCTCCTGTAAAATATTGTGCATATCCGTCATTTGGTGCACCTATACCAAATGCATCGATTTTTTCAAATTCTTCTCTGTTATTTACTTTCATGATAAATCTCCTCTCCTTTTCGTGTCTGATATCTCAGATAATCTAATGATTCTAATTGTTTCTCCTGCAGATGTATTTTCTGCAGTGTTTCTTGTCTTTTTTTTGTTAACATCCGGATTCGTTCTTCCTCCGTCTGTTCTCCCTTCCTGCATAACCGCATATACTGTTCCACTTCTCTGTCCGTAAATCCTACCTCATAAAGGGTCATAATCATTCCAAGACACTCCAGATCAAAATCATCATATTTCCATGGAGTTTCTTTTTTCTTATCACATAAATTCCAACTCTCATATTTTTCCAAAAGCTCCATTGGAATCTGATACTTTTTGCTTACCTCTTCTTCTGTCATAGAATTGTTCTCCTTTTTCCCGAAGGGATATTTCAAGATAGCAAAAAACTGCTATACTTTCTAACAACTAAAGTATAACAGTTTCTTCTCTCCTATGTCTAATACCCTTTTTCAATCATCAGCAATGCTCTTTAGGTATTTCTTTGTAAATTCCAGGAAATGCTCGGATGCATTCGAAAGCAGTTGATGTCTCTTCCAGACAAGCACACAACCTGTCTCTACTTCTGGACTTAACGGAATAAAACGCAAATGATCATAATGAGACCCTACTTCAAAGCATAAGGCTGCTCCCATTCCACTTTGTACCATAACGGCCGCATTATTCAACAGATTATAGACTGCCGCAATCTGAAGATGATCATAATATTCTCCAAACCATCCACTAAATTCATTCTTTACCAATGACCGTTTTACCATAATTAATGGTATCTTTGCTAAATCCTCCGGTGTTATTCTATTTTTATCCGCCAGCTTAGAATCCTCCCGGACAAGTACTCCCCATCTTTCTCTTCTTTTTAGACGAATAAAATTATATTTTGAGATATCTACCGGTTCCATCAACAGACCAAAATCAACCAGTCCTTTTTCTAATCGTTCCTTAATATCATCTGCATTTGCTGTATAAATCTCATACTGTACCATCGGATACTTTCTTTGAAAACATTTCATCCCTTCGGCAATTTCATGAAGACTCTCCGATTCACCGGACCCAATGACAATTTCACCTGAGACTGTTTCCTCTCCTTTTTGTGCAAACTCCCTCTCCGTACGCTCTGCTAAATCCACAATATTCTGTGCCCTGCTCTTTAACAGCATTCCATCCTCTGTCAAATAAATATTATGATTGCTTCGTTTAAATAATTTTGTTCCAAGTTCATCTTCAAGCTGCATAAGTTGTCTCGAAAGCGTCGGTTGCGTAATATGCAACAACTGTGCTGCTCTTGTAATATTTTCTTCTCTGGCCACCATTAGAAAGTATCTTAATACACGTAACTCCATAAGTCTGTCTTCCTCCATCGTCTCTGTATGATTTAATCATACAGAGAATCCAAAGAAAAATCAATGTTATGCCCTCTTCTTTTTTACCGAATATAAAAAGATAAAACAGGTAATTGCTCCTACAAACAAGAAGGACTGTATCAAAGGCGCTGCATTATAGCTTCCTTTTTCCCAATAGTCCGTAAAATCATGACTGATATAATACATCGGAAATGTTTTTGCAATCTTTTGTGCAAACGTCGGAAGATTTTCTGTTTTAATTCCCATCATTCCACATAAAATCATCGTTCCAAAGTACAAGGACATCGTTACCGCATAAGTTGGTCCGAATTTTCGAAAAATATTTGCAAACCCCTGTGCCTGAAAAAAGAAAATGACAGCTAATAATATCAGACTGACAGCTAACATAATCACAGATGAAACCTGTGGTTTTGCTATCTCTGTTCCTGTCACAGCAGTTAATGTATAAATAAAAAATCCAATTCCTGCAACAATTAATTCTGATACCAGTTTTGCCGTAGTCATCTTTCGAATCGAAAATCCAAACAGCTGCATTCTCTGAGGAATTCCTTTTTCCACTTCCTGAGAATAGTCTGAAGCATAACCAATAAAAATAATTGCTAAAGGAATCGTAAGAGACATCGTGACATATAACTGTGCATTTGCTGCCGGAATCATTTTAGCAGGTATTTCATTTTTTAATGTTTTCGCAATTAAAAAGTAAAGAACCATAGGAAGCACCATACCAAACCCAAACACAAATGGATTCCCTAGTATATTTCTCAATTCATATTTTAATAATCTCTTATTCATTGTCTCTGCCTCCCTTTTTTTGTACCTGATTCTTTGCATTTGTATACAAAAGCTCAATATCATGATTGCTCCGTTTGAAGTTCACATCATTCTGAATCAGAATTGTCGCAATCTGCTCTTCCTCTTCTTCACTCCGACAACTGATTCCTAACAGATGTGCCGGTGTATCAATCTTTGAAAATCCTGTAATCAGAGATTCGTTCTTCTCATTTCTGTCCATGGTAATTACAGATTTTCCACAGTATTTTCGAAATAGTTTTTGTTTATCCCCAAAGTCTATCACCTTTCCATGATCTAAAATCAGTAATTTATCGGCAAGCAATTCTAATTCTTCATAATAATGGGATACAATACAAAGTGTGTTCTTTTTTCCTTCATACCATTGCATCAGTTTCTCCATCAGTCGCTGTCTGGTTTCAAAATCTAACCCCGAAGTCACTTCATCATAAAATGTAAGAGGTGCATCCTGCATCATAACCATTATAATCGTAAGCCTTTGTTTTTGTCCTCCGGACAATGCTGTATATCGCTTCTTTAAACAAGGTTCAAAATCAAAATAAGCAATCAGCTCCTGTAACTTCGCATTCTTTTTGATGCTGGTATTTAAAATCATTTCCATAATATTTCTGACTGGCATGGTGTTCACATAATAATTAAACTGTAAATGTACTGCCATATCTTCTGGCTTTAATTTTGTCTGAATCTTTCCTGTGTAATCCGTCAGTCCCAACATGGTCTTAACAAAAGTTGATTTTCCTGCTCCGTTAGCACCAATAATTCCAATTCTTTCTCCTTCTGATATCTCAATAGGCTGATTAATGTCTAACGCAAGCTGCTTTCCATAATGGACCTGCAACTGTTCAATCTTCACTAACATTTTCATTCACTCCTTTTCTTAAATTCCTTACACCCTTACTATAGCATTCTGATATGAAGTTGATATGAATCTCCCATGTAGGCTCTATGCATATCTTACTTTTTTACTTCTTTAATAGCATGACAGCCTCTACACCATCTGCGACATTCTGAATCTTTAATTCAAAACCAAGCACCTCACTATAATATGCCGTAATATAAAGACCGAGTCCTTTTCCTTTTTCCCTGACTTCTCCACTTACAAATGGTTCATAAATATGCGGCAGAATTTCTTCATCAATATGTGCTCCCTCATTCCACACACAAATCTCATCTTTTTCTGTTTCCACCACAATTTTCTTTCCATTTTCTGTATATGCCACTGCATTCGAAATAAGATTATCAATCATTTTTTTCATCAAAGAGGCATCACTGATGATGGTCTCCTCCTCTGAATTTTTTTCTGTTTTTATCTCTAATTGAATTTGCTTTTCTTCTATCTGCACCTGATACAATAAAATAACCTGCCAGACGAGACAATTCAGATTGATTTCCTCCTGCTGTAAATGATCCGTAGAATGATTCAGATACAAAATATCTTCGATAATTTTTCGCATAGATAAAATCTGTTCCTTTACCTTTGGCAGATATGTCTTCGTATCCTGATACTTTCCTACTTCCTCTATCATTCCATCCACAAGTAATAGTGCAGCTGTAACCGGAGTTTTTAACTGATGGGACGATGCACGAAGAAATACTTCCTGGCGCTTATTTTCTTTGGCTAAAATATTATTTTTCTCTTCTAACTCTTTATAACTCTCATGAAGTCTTTCATACAACTGATTCAAAATGGTTCCAAGCTGCCCGATTTCGTCTTTCGAATGGATTTCTAACGGTTCTATTTCATCTTTTCCCATAATTTTAACATCTTTTGCATAATCCGCTAATGTAATCACAGGATCTACAATCTTCTTTGAGAAGTAATAAGAACAAAGCAAAATCACTAAGAAAAGGACACATACAATCATAGGAATACTGCCTAATACAACCGGTGTAATCTCCCTCATCTGCGGTGTCATAACGGACAGGCAGGTAACGACAATCTTATTTTTATTTTTTCCAAATGCAACATAGCTGGTGTACTGATTTTCCTGATCTTTTACCGAACCTTCTAAAATCTGAATACTTCCACCCTCATCATCTACGATATGAACACGACTGCTCCCGCTCTCTTCAAATTCTTTTAAATGTTCGTAAAAAGTAGATTTAATAGAAAACGGTGCATCCTGAAACTGACTATTTTTCTTTAAACTTTCCTGTGCCTTTTCCCATTCAATCTTTTCAAAATCTTCCTCTGTAAAATTGTCTTTTTGTAACACTTCCCTTACCTGATTTAAGACAGATTTCATCTGTGCGTCTTTTACCGTAATATCAAATTTAAAAGATTTTCCTGCTAAAAAAATCTCCTCGCCCTGAAATGGAATTTCTACCGTAATCGTACTTGTCGGACTCTGTACCCTGAGTCCCTGATAGCTTTGATTTTTCATATAACCCTTTTGGATTTCTTCCACAGACTGCAGATTCTGATTGTTTTTATAATCTACATATAACGACGGAAACAACCAGATAAAATAAGCAGTAATCATTCCCACAAGAATCGCTGCAATGGTAATACTATACATCAATGTTTTATGTGATAATTTCATAGACTACCTCCCTTCCCTATTCGTCTGCACTCTGATACTGATACCCCACTCCTATTACTGTCTTAATGTAATTATGTGGCAGTTTCTTTCTCAGGTTCTTTACATGAGCATCTATAATTCTGTCATTTCCAATATAATCCTCATTAAAAATAGAAAGAATCAGCTGCTCTCTGGTAAATACACGCTTCGGATTCTGATGCAAGGTCTGAAGCAGCAAAAATTCACTTACCGTCAGCTCTAGAGAGTCCCCATTGTAAAAAGCCTGGTATGCATCATTTTCAATGACTAATCCATGATTTTCTTCCTGTTTTGGCCTTACCCTTCGAAAAATGGTTTCCATTCTTTTTAACAAAATAATAGGCGAAACAGGCTTTACCACATAATCATCTGCAAATGCATCAAAAGCCTGAATCTGAGTTCCCTCATCCCCTAATGCAGTCAGCATAATAACTGCCATATCTTTCTTCTCCCGGCGAATTCTTTTTAATACCTCAATTCCACTGATTTTTGGAACCATAATATCTAAAACCGCCATATCGAAGGATTGTTTTTCTAATGCATCAATGGCTTCCTGTCCATCCTCTGCTTCAAAAATCTCGTAATTTTTCATTTTCATATATTCCACTAAAACTTCCCGAATAGTAAGTTCATCTTCTAAAAATAAAATTCTTTGCGTTTCCAATGTTTTCCCTCCTGTCTTTTCTTTTTATTATAGCAAACCGATATGAATCTGAAATGAAGATTTTTCAAATCCCTTTATCCATAAAAAAAGAGCCGCTCATTTTACGATTTTTACCCGTAAATGCAACAGCCCTGTTTTCTTTATTGTTTTGAATGCTTCATAATTGCAGCAAGTGTTTCTTCTAATTTTACTACATTTACCGGTTTTGATAAATGTGCATTCATTTCACTTGCAAGAGAACGTCTGACATCTTCATCAAACGCATTGGCACTCATTGCTATAATTGGTATTGTTTGACAATCCTCTCTTGATAGCTTACGAATTTCCCGCGTTGCTTCTAATCCATCCATCACCGGCATCATAATATTCATCAAAATCAAATCATAATATCCTGACGGATTATTCTTCACACATGTGACAGCTTCCTGCCCATTATACGCCTCTTCTACCACTAACACACGTTTTCCTTTGAAATCAATACTTGTAGTATTCTCACTGGTAATCATTTGTTTTTCTTCAATAGATGTTAACAGAATTTTAAATTGAAAAATACTGCCCTTATTCAATTCACTGTCTAACATAATCTCAGAATCCATCATATGAACCAGCCTGCTACAAATTGCCCATGTTACTTACCTTATGCTGAAGTGCAGCCATATAGGGCTGATAGAAAAAATCATCTGCCTTGCGTTTTCCCTGTCCCTCAAATCGAAATTCCGTTGACCATGCACTGTCAAGTGAAATCTCCATATCATGTGCTAACTGTTTATTTCCTCTTTCTAACAAAAGGTCTGTATTCGATGCCGTCTTCGTCTGTGGATCGGAATCTCTTACAAAAATTCTGATACCACGTTTCAAAAGATTTCTCTGAAGTATATTTTTTTACTTCCTCTTCTCTCGATGCACCCGCTTTGATTGCAGCATCCATTGCTTTTTTATCCTCTGTAATCTGGTCTGATAAATTATAATCTAATACCTTACGTGCACGAAATCCATTTTCAAAATTCTTTGTTGTATAGAACTTTGAATCATCAAACTGATCTAATACATTCTCTAAACAACTATAGGTTTTCTTGTTCATTTTGATATTTTTTTCTTTGATAATGCTATCTAATGACGTAAGATTATTAGCCTCTTTTAACACCGGAAGATACGCAGACTGACAAACAAACTGTAAATTCTGTTCCTTTTTTGTAAACCATTTTAAAAACTCACAAGATGCATATTCATGCTGCTCATCTGATTTTGTAACAGCCATACCTGCTCCCTGCTGAACCTTATAAGCCTGTCCACCCTCCATGATTGGTGCTTTCCTTACAATAAAATGCAGATGAAGTAGAGCCTGTATATGCAAGAATATTTCCAATCTTTCCATCATCCTTTACATCTTTCGTCTGTGCATCTGTCCACTCATAATACTTCTCAGCAACTTTGACCACACCTTCTACGGTTGCAAGATCATCTAACTGAACCCCGTTTGCTTTCGCAAAGGGCTCCCAGTCTGTCTTATTGAATTCCTCTACCAGTTCATCAAAAGTTGCCTGCTAATGACATGGTCAAAATTGCTAATGCAATACTTCCTGCCAAAAATCTTTTCTTCATAATAACATCGCTCCCTTCTGAATGGATGCACATTTTTGCCATTCCATTTCAAAAAAACTGTTTCATTTGTACCATATTTTACCATAGACAGGAACCAGAAATCTACATTTATACGTATTTTGTTTTTTAATTTTACCTAAAAAAAACGACAGTGTAAACGTACACTGCCGGCCATATTTTATAAATTATGAGCTCTGTTATAAGCATTAAAAATCTTATTTGAATTGTTGATTAAAATATTCATTGCAATCAATGGTCCGATTCCGCAAAGAAACGATCCTAAAATAATCCATAATAAAATGGTTGTTCCATTCTCCTGGAAATTCATTCCATAACGTGGTGCATTCATTGCAAGTCTGTTCCCAAGCTTATAATACCAGTAATATGCATATATTCCACAAGTTAAAAATGACAATACCACAAATGCAACTAACCCTGATGTATTTTCTCCATCTCCATCACAGGCAATATTCGCATCATGTGCAATCTTATACAAGAAATAATACCCATAGATTCCACAAGTGATAATTGTAAGAATAATATAAGACACAATTCCCCTGTCATCTTTTAATCGTTGCCCACCTGTTCCATTCACAGACTGTTTCACTTCATTTAATGCGCTGTCCATTTCTCTTTCTGCCTGATTAAACATATTGTTAGCCGCATCCGCTACTTTGCCTGCCTCAGATAAATTCTCTCCACAGGAAGGACAGATCTTCGTACCATCCGGCACCTGCCTTCCACACTTTGAACAATACATAACTTCTTCCTCCTTAAGTAAATAATAAGCTGAAAAGTCGAAATATCAAACCATCTCTCGGAGAAAAAACGACAATATTGTTATTCCCACTTCTCATTCTCAACAAATAAATTGTAACAAATAGTACAATAAATGTAAATATTAGAATAGAATAAATTTTTTTGTTGACTTTATTCCGAAAAATTACTGTAACAACAAACAAAGGTGGCAAGAAAAATAATGGATGATACTGCAATGCTTTTGAAATATCCAGATGCAAAAAAGCAATCCATGCCCTTGTCATACCACACCCCGGACAGGATATTCCGGTCAGATATTTGATTGGACAGGTAATTCCAAATGCCTGCATGCATCCATACACCAAAACCACCGCAAAAATGGCACCTGCCTTTTCCATAATATTATATTTTTCCATCCATTTTTTCATACCAGATAATCCTTTCATAAAAAAATAACATCAGAAACATTTTCATATTTCTGATGTTATTTTATCATACACAGATATTCATTTCTATCATTAGTCTGTTTTTATTTTATTCTCATCTTTCATCAGGGATGTAATAATTTTATCCAACGAAGAACTAACTCTGGAAATACTTTCTATCTTTTTTTCTTTTTCCACAGGAATTTTCTTCTTTTTCTTATATCGGATGGATGCATCTAAAGAGGCCCATGCATCCATTAAATCGAATAAATCCTGTTCCATGCTGTTGTTTATAATTGTCGTTCAACGCATTGATATAACTCTCTGTCTGTTGAATTGCACTCTCATACTTTTCCTGATATCGTTTTGTTTTCCAGTACTTTTCTATATCGTCTTTCATTTTTCTCCTTACTTTAGAAACATCTTTCGTTCCAAACCACCATAATTTACACTTCCTGTACTACACTCCCATTCATTTTTTCTGTTCCTTCCATCTGAAGTTTCTTAAATGACAGATCATCAGAAGTTTTCTCAGGTATTTCATCTTTTCCTCGAATAATAAAAGTTACGATTTTCACCATAAGTGGTATTTAAATCAATATCCACAAATAACTATGGTCGAAATTCATGATTGCAAAGATAAATTAATCCACCTAAGTATCCTAAAATAACAGACGGATATCCTACAAAACAAATCAGCCAATCCATTCCAGGTAAAAATCTTCTTCCAATCACTGCCCATACCACTGCTCCGACGATAGCCATGAGAAGCATAAGAATGAAGATATATAATCGGCTCTTGCATCGAATGCTGATATTTAACTCTTGAATTTTTCCCCATAAATACTTCATGATTACCACCTCCATTGTTTAAGGATACAATGAATAAGTAAAATCTAACTGAATCTCCATGTATAGTTTATGTAAAGTGAGAAAAAAAGCTGCCATCTTACGAATTTTTATTCGTAAAACAACAGCTTTTCCTATTATCTTATTCCTGCAGCAGCATTTCTAATACTGCATATGTCTTCCTTCCTAACTCTTCCTCTAACGGAACCTTATCTGCCCTGTCAAGTACTTCCTTTGGCAAATCATAAAGATCAATTACCTGCAATCCTTTGTCTTCATAATATTTGCACAAATATTTCTTACCGGCATGATTACTACTTGAAAAGAAAAAATTCTTATGCATATCCTTCTTTACATTCATCTCCTGTGCAATAAATTCAATCCAGCTTGTAAATGTATTTAGATTATAATCATTTAAAGAATAGCCTACAAACAAAAATACATGGTCAATTAATAACGACTTTAAAAATGTTTCCATCAAACGATGAGACTCTGAGTATTGCATATAATCTGATTCTTTAAAAACTACATCTTTTACATTGTCAATATCTCCATGCATTTTAATCAGATAATTATTGGCATTCACTTTTAAAAGGTCTTTATCCTCTCTGATAATCTCATATCCATCCGCTACCTTATCAAGCAGTTTATCATAATTGGTTGTTACGATATGCTTCGGATGAATCTTTACAATCAATTCATCTAAAATATTCGGATCTGCCTTGGGAGAAATAATTTTTCTTAAAAGATCATAATATTCCTGATGTCCTTCACTGCTATCCATTCCATAAAAGTACTGAGGAATCCGAATATATTCATCTGTTGAAAGCCGCTCTACCGGATATTCCATCTGGTTTGCAAACATTCGTACCATCTGTCCCCAGGTTGGTACTCCTGAATTTTTAGAAACTCCGGCACCTACAAAGATTACAAGCTTATTTCTTTTTAAATATACCTGCATATCTTTTATCATATCATAAAATTTCATCCCAAATCCTCTTTTCTAGTAATAATCTCCTACCTAAATTTTATTTTCATTATACCATTGAAGTATCTAAATAGCCAGAAATATTCCGGTCTCATTTTATTTTGACACTCTTTAGAAAGAAGTTCCTAAAATCTCATTTAAATCCTCTTGCGGTGTACGAATAGGATGAATCTGGTATTCCTTCACTAAAAATTCTAATACATTCTGAGAAAGAAATGCGGGAAGGGATGGTCCTAAATAAATATTTTTTATGCCTAAATGCAATAATGTTAATAAAATGCAGACTGCTTTCTGTTCATACCAGGATAAAATCATAGAAAGCGGAAGTTCATTTACGGAACATTCAAATGCCTCTGCCAGTGCTACTGCCACTTTTATTGCACCATACGCATCATTGCACTGTCCCATATCCATTATTCTAGGAAGTCCTGCAATCTTTCCTAATTCAAGATCATGAAAACGATATTTTCCACAGGCAAGTGTTAAAATTACCGAATCCTCCGGTGTCTGCTTCACAAATTCTGTGTAATAATCTCTTCCCTTTTTTGCTCCGTCGCATCCACCAACCAGGAAGAAATGGCTGATTTGTCCACTTTTTACAGCCTCAATCACCTGATCTGCAATACTTAGAATTGTTCCATGACTAAATCCTGTTACCACATGATTTCCACCATTATGTCCACTTCTTCTTTGTACTTTATCATATCCACCAAGTGCTAATGCCTTTTCAATCACAGGTGTGAAATCCTTATCTTCTCCAATATGCACCATTTCCGGATAAGAAACCACTTCGGTTGTAAATACCCGATCTTTATAACTATCTTTTACCGGCATAAGACAATTCGTTGTAAATAAAATCGCTCCCGGAACATTTGCAAATTCCTTTTGCTGATTTTGCCATGCCGTTCCAAAATTTCCTTTTAAATGTTTGTATTTTTTCAATTCCGGATAAGCATGTGCCGGCAGCATTTCCCCATGCGTGTAAACATTGACTCCTTTTCCTTCTGTCTGTTTTAACAGAATTTCAAGGTCTTTTAAATCATGTCCTGTAATAATAATAAACGGTCCCGCTTCTATATCAAACGAAACTTCTGTCGGTACCGGTAAACCATAAGTACCTGTATTTGCACGATCTAACATTTCCATGCATATGAAATTTACTTCACCGACTTTTAACACAACCGGCAATAATTCATCCATTGTTGCTTCCCGACTTAGAAGTGAAAGTGCCTGATAGAAAAAATGATTCACTTCTTCGTTTTGATATCCCAAAACCCGGGCATGATATGCATAGGCAGCCATTCCTCGAATTCCAAATAAAATAAGAGATTTTAAAGAACGAATATCTTCCTCTGCCTGCCAGATTTTGTTTAAATCATAATCCTCTTCCACCTTACAGCCAGCCAGATGTGCAAGACGATTTTTTTCCTTCTTGACTTCACCAATCATTTCCCTTAATATTTCTTTATTAAAATTAACGTTTGTCAAGGTAGAAAACAATCCTTCTATTACAAGACGGTCCGTTACTTCTGTCCGTTTCTGATTTCCACATACCTTTGCCAGACTAACCAGTGCTCCTGTCAGCTGATCCTGTAAATTTGCTGTTTCGGCATCCTTGCCACAGACTCCTGCCGCACCTGTACATCCGTTACATCCTGCGGTCTGCTCACATTGAAAACAAAACATCTTCTGATCCATTTCTCTTTTCCTTTCTTTATTTCATAGATACTTTTGACACTCACATCATACAACGGATATTTTTAAAGTTCTGTTGTAATTACAACATTTTAAAAGAAAGAAGAACAAAAAATGAAACAATATATTTCTTTATTAAAAAATACAAAAATGTTTTCAGGCATAAACGAAAAGGAAATTCTTTCTATCTTAGACTGCCTGCATGCAACTATAAAAAATTATAAAAAAAATGAACTAGTTCTCTATCAGGGAGAACCAGTTCATTCCATCGGAATGGTATTATCCGGAATTGTTCTGATTGAAAAAGAAGATTTCTGGGGAAACCGACTTATCCTTCAGGAACTTTTACCTGGTACACTTTTTGCCGAAAGCTACGCATGTCTAAAGACAATGCCAATTGAAACAAATGTATTTGCAAAAGAACCAGCTGCCATTATGTTTTTCGACATCAATCGTATTTTCCATATCTGTTCAAAAACCTGTTCTTTTCATACCAGACTCATTGAAAATCTTCTTGCAACCATCGCTGAAAAAAATGTTGCCTTAACACGAAAGATTCAGCTCATTTCTCAAAAAACAATCCGGGACCGGCTTCTTTCTTATCTGTCTGCCGTATCACAGACCATCGGAAGCTCAAAATTTTCCATTCCTTTTAACCGACAGGAGTTAGCCGATTATCTCTCTGTAGACCGAAGTGCTCTTTCGAATGAAATCAGCAAACTACAAAAAGAAGGAATCTTCACCTGTCAGAAAAATAATTTTGTCCTGCATACCGATATCGAAATCAGATGAGTGACTCATATAATTTTACAATTTCTTCTACACTTGTTTCTCGTGGATTTCCAGGTCTGCAGGCATCGTCATATGCAGACTGAGCCAAAAATGGAATATCTTCTTTCTTTACAATCTCTTTTAAATCTGCCGGGATTCCAACATCAGAAGAAAGTTGCTTTACTGCGTCAATGGCAGCTTTTCTATATTCTTCCTGTGTCATGTCATCAACACCCTGTACTCCCATTGCTCTTGCAATCTCACGATATTTTTCGCCTGTTACCGGTGCATTGTATTCCATTCCTGTTGGAAGAATAATCGCATTGGCAACACCATGTGGGGTATCATATAATGCACCAAGCGGATGTGCCATAGAATGCACAATTCCAAGTCCGACATTTGAAAATCCCATTCCTGCAATGTACTGTCCTAATGCCATATCCTTTCTTCCTTCCGGTGTATTCTCTACTGCTGCACGAAGAGAACGGGAAATAATCTCAATTGCTTTTAAGTGGAACATATCAGATAACTCCCATGCTCCTGCTGTAATATAACCTTCAATCGCATGAGTTAATGCATCCATACCCGTTGCAGCGGTAAGTCCCTTTGGCATACTTGACATCATATCCGGGTCTACAAATGCAACTACCGGAATGTCCTTCGGATCAACACATACCATCTTGCGGTTCTTCTTCGCATCTGTAATTACATAATTGATCGTTACCTCTGCTGCTGTTCCTGCCGTTGTTGGAACCGCAAAAATCGGAACTGATTTGTTCTTGGTAGGTGCAACTCCTTCTAAGCTTACCACATCCTCAAATTCAGGATTGGCAATAATAATACCGATTGCCTTCGCTGTATCCATAGAAGATCCACCACCAATGGCTACGATGTAATCTGCCTCTGATTTTTTAAATGCAGCAACACCTGTCTGCACATTCTCCACCGTTGGGTTTGGTTTAATATTAGAATACAAATCATAAGCAACTCCAGCCTTCTCTAGTACATCTAATACCTTTTGTGTTACACCAAATTTTACAAGATCCGGATCAGAGCATACAAAAGCCTTTTTATATCCTCTTCCAATTGATTCTGATGCAATATCCTGAATTGCACCTGCTCCATGATAAGAAATTTCATTTAATACAAATCTGTTTGCCATAGTTTTGTCCTCCTTGTATTATATAAAAATATTTTCATGGAATCTTTCGGTTATTAATTACAAAACTTTCGGATTCCTTTTTTGAATGTAATTTAACTCTATAGTTAATTATACAATATTTTTTCAAAAAATCCATAGTTATATGCAATTTTCCCAGTCAATCTTTTCATTTTGATAGAAAAATTCATGATCATGTTCTCCAATCCGCACCGTTTTGTTGTACTGCATCGCTTTTTCACGCAGGGATGGTTCAATCGGATGATTGGCAGTTGCTATCGTATCATTAGGGCCTGTTATGCTAAACTATAGTTGTAACATACCGACCTAACAGGAACTAATCATCTTAAAATGAAATTTCCACATTCTGCCATAATTATTCTGAACCAGTTTTTATTACAGAAAATGGAAAAATGGACCTTGCTGTTATGAGCATTGAAGCTTACGAAAAATTGACCAGTCGCTCTGAATTATACAGCTAGATGAAAGAAGGAATGATAATTATAGTTTTATTTCTTCTTTTCCACAGGGAATGTTACCTGCCATTTCCCTTCTATTGGATTGTTCACAGCAGTCCAAAATTCTCCCCAAATTTCATATTCACGTATTTCATCCGCCGATACTGAAAAAACAAATTCCTCATAACTATTGGTTTGACTATTGTCCCAGAAAGAAATACTTGCATCAGATTTCAAAACTTCTCCATTCTGGTCTTTCAGATATACATACCCATGATTATCCCTTGTTGAAACGGAGTCAAACCGAAGTTGAATATGTACCTTATCATCAACTACTCCAATTCCTGTCAAAGTTACTCCCTCTTCAAGCTTCATTGCATTTGCTTCATCCGGAATCATTAGATGTGGACAATCATTAGCACTTCCACTTCTGCCCCTGATATCAGGATTTTTCATGTATTCTGTTATGATTGGAATATGATTGGTTTTAATTTGAGCCAATCGAAAATTGCTATGGGACTTTCCACATAAAAGCTGGCTAACCGAAAATGTTATCTTATCTCCTAGAAGAAGCTCATGATTCATCTGTTCCATAGTCAGTAGGAATGTTGCAGTGTTTGTATCAGCATCATATCCGCTAAAAGTACAACCTGCACTTTGATCATACGGCGTATGAATACGGTAACTATCAAAAAGATCTGCTGTCTCGTCTATACGAGAACCAGTTGTATCATGCATTGATACCAGAATCGTTGCTTTGTCACCATCTATTTCAGCTGCAACCACTTTCATTTCTATTCCATTATCTGTACATGACATACGAACAGGTTTTAATTTTTGAGCAATCTGAGGCAAAACAGAATACAACATCTCATATGCAAACTCATTTCCTGTTGCTGCCAGCATAGATATGGAACAACTTAAACACAGACACAGGCATGCTGCTATTGATATCCATTTTTTGATACTCCATTTCTTTCTTTGATGAAATCCTTCTTCAGGCTCCAATATCAAATCATGATCTACATCTGAAATCTTCTGTAATAATTCCAATCCATTCATACTGTGTAACCTTCCTTCACTAAATATTCCCGAAGGCCCTTTCTCATACGAAATAACATGGTTTTAATTTTACTCTTTGAGCAGCCAAATCTTTTTGCAATGGATGATATCGAATCAAAATAAAAATACCTGTGCATGAAGATCACTCGTTTTTCTCTTGGTTGTTTGTGAAGAAACTGACTGATCACTCTTTCAAGTTCAATTCCTTCTAAATGATTTTCCACATCATTTCCAGAAGGAATGCTCTGTTCCATCTCATGAGATAATTCAACTATATTTGCTTTACGTTTTAATCGTTCCATTTCTAAACACCTGTTAATCGAGATATTTCGGATTATTTTTGACAAAAATGCAAGCAAATATGTCCTCGGTTCGTTTGGTGGAATCCGATTCCATGCCTCAAGGTATGTATCATTTTCACATTCTTCTGAAACAGCTAAATCTCTTGTGATCCTCTGTGATACGTTTCGTATCCGATTTCCGTATTTTTCCGAGGTACAGAAAATAGCCCGTTCATCTTTATTTATAAACAAATCTACAATTCCATTATCATCCATAATCACGATTGTTCTGCCCTCCTTCCTTTACATGTTATAAGACCTCCAACTTATATAGCAATAAATTCTTTATGTTGGTTACACCTTGTTTATTTTTTTAATACAACTTCTACAAAATCTGATATTCCTTCTTAAACCTGTACTTTCCTATTACGAATTTCTTTACATCAACCTTATCTGCAAGGTCATCGTACAGCATCTATGTCATAACACACAATAAACGAGCTGTAGCAACGATGTTACACTCCGTAACGTCAGGCTTTATCATCATTTTATCTCATGCCCCGTTACTGCCTCAAAGTGATATTTGACAATTCCAAGATCAATCTTAGAATAAAAACCACCAAGATTTTTTACCGTTACCATTCCATTTTTCAATTCAAAAAAGAACTTCTGTTGATTTACGGCAGTAGGTGCAAGACTTACTGCTTCCATACCTCTTTCAAACCACTCTGTACTCTGGTCTGCTTTCCCAAGTTTCTCTATACTCTTACTTTTGTGTGGAACTCCCTGCGTCTCTCCATACCCCAGAGAAATAATAATGAGCAGTTTCTGTCCTTTTTTGATTTCTGCTTTTGATTTACCATGTGTCATTGCCACCCAACATGTATTAAGTCCCTGTTCCTGACACTTCAACACAATCTTCTCGCCGTAATATCCTGCCTTTTCCTGCTCATTCTTATTTCCAACAATCGCAATATAGTTCTTTACATTTTTAAACTTTCCGTAATGTGCCATAAAAGAATCAAAACATTTCGGTTCATCATAGAAAACCTGTATAGACAGTTTGCTTTCTGCATTGACAAGTTTTATCAATGAGTTAATTTCTTCTCTCTTAGACAACTCAATCGCCTGATTTTTATACTGTCTTACACTATGTCTTTCTTTCATAATTTCTAATAGATCCATTACCATATCCTCACTTTCGTTTAACTGACTCCAAATCATCAGGAATCAAAAGACTTCCATTGAAATATTTTCTGCCATAATCCTGCCTTTCATCTACATCATGCCTTACCAAATACAACGGTAACATTCATCGTATTCCCTGAGATTTCTGCAAATATCTCTCCATTCATCTTATGCATAAGCTGTCTGCAAATATAAAGTCCTAATCCACTTCCCTTTTCCCGTCCGGCATTTTCACCGCGCCAGAAACTGTCAAACATGTGGGGTAAATCTGTATCCCGCAGCGAGCAGCCACTATTAGAAACTGTAATCAGCATACAACCATCTTCTTGTGCAAAACGGATTCCAATCCTCCTTCCATCGCCGTATTTAATTGCATTCTCCAGAATATTTTGCAATACTTCAACGCTTCTATCAAGGTCACCCTTCAAAATACAGTCCATATATTTTTCCACAGAAAACTCTGTTTGCAGAAGGGACAGTTTTTCATTGTAATAATGGTTGATTTTGTTGATTAGTTCTGATAAATAAAACTCACCCATATTCACATCCAGGCTTAAAAATTCTTCCCTGGATGCTGTAATAATCTGAGAAATATAATCCTCAATTTCATCTGCCTTTTCATTAATTTTTTCTGCAATCATCTTCTGGTTTTCACGCCCGTCATATAATCCCTTTGACAACGCTTTCGAATAGAGTTTTATTGCTGAAAGCGGTGTTTTTATATCATGAGAAAGGGACAAAAGAAGCATTTTCTTATTTTTCTGAAGATCTAATTCCCGTTGTCTCTGCTCTTCCATGTTTTCACGCAACAGGTCAACTCCCCAGATAAATCTGCCAAAAAATTTGCTTTTCGTCTCTTTTACCGGTGCTGCAAGATTGCCTTTGGAAAGCTCATAGGGAACATCCGTCAATTTTTCAAAAGGAGCAAGTATCTTTCTTCTGATAAATAAAAGCACAGAAAAAATCAATACTGTCATGATTGCAAGTATCACATTTACCTTAAAAGCGACCTCATTTCTATCATTTTTCTGTCCTGTCTTGTAGTCAAACCGATAAAGAATCCCTTTTATTTTCCGAATTGTATAATCACTGTCGCTATCATAAAAATCATTTTCACATTTTTCAACGCCGGTAATATAACTGCACTTTGAAAGATCTGTTCTGTCTAATCCATTTTTTTCTATCTCAAAAGCCACCCTGTTTACTTCCACAAGGTAAGGTCTGCTTCCATCATTATTTTCTTTAAATACAAACAGATTAGTGACTCCGAAAATCACCAGGATGATCAGAGTCACTACAAGAATCACTTTATTGAATGCTTTCATACTTATACCCCGTTCCCCATACTGTCACAATTCTTTTTGGCTTTTTCGCATCATCTTCTATTTTCTGTCGAAGCCACTTGATATGTACCGTTAGTGTCTGTTGTTCTGAATAACTGTCACACCCCCAGATCCGGTTAAAAATATAATCTTTACTAAGGGTCTTTCCTTTATTTTCCATCAAAAGTTCTAAGAGATCAAATTCCTTAGAAGTCATTTCAACAGGCATATCATTTTTGTGTACTGTACGATTCACTTTATTAAGTTTTACATTGCCATCTACAATTTCGTCGTAAGAATATCTTCGTTTAAAAATTCCTCCGATTTTAGCAAGCATAATATCTATGTCATAAGGCTTTTCAATATAATCATCTGCTCCAAGGCAGAGTCCGTTGAGCTTATCTTCTTTTTCCGTTTTTGCACTGACAATTAATATCGGAGTGTCACTTTCTTCACGAATTTTCCTGCACACAGCAAAGCCATCCATCTCCGGAAGCATAATATCTAGTATCACCAGTTTTGCTCCATATTTTTCAAATAATGTTAAGGCCTTCTCACCATTTTCTGCACAGGTGACTGTGTAATTCTCTGCCCTCAGGAAATCCCGAAGAAGACCGCTAAGCTCAATATTATCTTCTACAATAAGAATGTCCGTCATTTTACCAACCCATTTCTATCAACCAGTTATTCAGTTCTCTTTCACGTTCTCTCATTATATGTTTTCTGTCAATACTATACTCTCCTTTTATATTACCGTCAACAATAAACAACACTCTAGAACATTTTGCAGCAACTTTTGCATCATGGGTTACAAGCATAATCGTTGTTCCATCCTCATTCAATCTGGTAAGTTCCTCCATTACTTCTTCTGAGGAACTGCGGTTTAGTGCCCCGGTTGGCTCATCTGCAAAAATCATCTGTGGAGAATTCATCATGCTCCGACAAATACATGCTCTTTGAAGCTGTCCCCCGGAAACCTCATTGATATCATTTTCAGCAATATCAATAATCCCTAATTTCCTCATTAACTCTCTTCCTCTTTCTAAAATTTCTTTCCTGTTTTCCTTTTCTCTTTTGTACTTTGCCGCCTGAACAGCCGGGAACAAAATATTATCTAACACAGACAGATTCTTCATCATGTACATTTGCTGGAAAATAAAACCCATATCACATAATCTCATCTCTGCCAGCTGGTTTTCATTCAAACTTGACATATTTTTTCCACAAAATCTTACTTCTCCGGCTGTCATTTTATCCATTCCCGACACCGTATACAAAAGTGTAGATTTTCCTGACCCGGACGGCCCCATAACTGCTACCATTTCTCCCTTTTCAACCCCAAAATTCACATTTCTCAGTACATTGTTTTGTCTCTGGTTGATAATATATGTTTTACAAAGATCTTTTACTTCAAGAATTTTATTCATACTAATCTCCATTTCTGTATCTCATTTCTGTTATTCTATATCTGAAACATCTGATGCCTTAATCATTTTCGTGTAAAGAGCTGTCGTAAACGCACCAGATACAATTGCCACTAAAATAATCAGTGGATAAAGTGCAAATATTTCTCCCACTCGTATTTCATATTCTATGCCATTTACTGCACCCATCATAGAAAAAATCGGATCAATGCAAAGCTTTGTCAGGGGATAACATAATACTGCAGATACCAATGCTGCTCCCACGCCCACCATTACAAAACGAAGTGTATGCACGCCAATGATAAATCTGCTTTTGATTCCCACTGCCTTCATAAGGGCAATTTCTGATTTTTCTCTTGTGATGAATGAACGCTCCATGAGTATACTAATCATTGCTGTTATAATTACAGACAAAATAAGTACCATTTGCTTTACACCATTTATAACATCTGCCACGCCAGTGGTTTCTTTCACAAACTCCTGCGAATCCAACACCTTTGATGTTTCAAAAATCTCTTTTAATTTTTCTTTTCTCTTCTCAATTACATTCCTGTCAGGATGATCCTTAAAATCAATCTGAAATGATAAAGCACTGATTATTTTCTGATCCGGCAATGAAACTTTTTCGGAAAGTCTTCCACATTCCCCAAGCTGACAAAAACTTTGGAACAGTGCTGTTACAATATAATTTTTTTCTTTCCCATCAATATTTATCTTTACCTGGTCGCCAATTTTAGCATTAAGTTTTTCTGCCATGGGTTTTGAAAGGGCAATCTCATTTTCATACTCCGGTGCCGTCCCTTCACTGTATGTATAATTACTTGCCTTTGTATCCTTACACTGTTGAAAGTTAATATTTAATTTCTTATCATCCTTCTCTACCGGAAGTTTGTACATCCTTTCAACATGCACCTTTGCCGGCATATGATTTTTCTCAAGAATTTTTTCGATATCAGAATATTCTGCATCAAAATCGGTGCTGCCGCCCATCACATCCATAACTCTCCCAGTGTCATTGTAATATAAATCACTTTCTACTGTGCCAAATAAAAATAACAGTTTTTCACTATTAAGGGTATTGGCTGTATTGGCAAGAATCATAACCAGAAGCATACAAATGGTAAATACAATGGTTATAACTGAAAATTGTTTTGGTCTGCTTAAAATATCATTTAACGAAAGAAAACAACTTGTATTGAACCTGCTCTTCCCCAAATGAAGGACGCCTTTCTTACTAAATCGCTCTCCTGTCTGTCCATCTCTCACTGCATCAACCGGGGAAAGTTTCTTTATTTTTCTGGTACAGTTCCAGCAAAACAACAATATAACTACCCCTACTGCCATTGCACACAAAATTCCCACAAGTACGGAATTTTCATTATTTAATACCATATTTTTACTTACTGCTGCAAGAAGCATCTTTCCAAAAGGAACACTGCCAATATACCCCACAATTCCTCCTGCAATAACAATACCCAGATATTTTACAAGGTAAAGTTTTCTGATATTGTTATTTCTTACCCCAATCGCTTTCATAACACCAATTTCTCTGAATTCCTCGCTAATGGTAAATCCAATGGTAAATCGCAATACCACAAATGACACAAGAATCAGGCATATACTCACAATCATTAAAAGTCCTGCAACAAGCATATTCATAACATAAGTAGTTTTTATAGTGGCCTTTGTTCCATCAAACATGATATCCCCCACATCTGCTACTGCTTTTTCTAATGCAGAAATATCATTGGTATTTATATAATAGATTCCTCCTCTATAACTCTCCTGCACTTTAGGATTATCGTAAAGCTTCCGATAATCTTCCTCATTCAGAATGCATCTGGGATTACCCATCATATCACTTCCCAGGAAGGCATCTTTTACACTTCCTGCATATTCTAATTCAAGCACAGTTCCACAACGATGTATCTGTATCTTGTCTCCTTCTTTCAGAGAATATTTATTGGCCAGTGGACCAGAGCAGTAAACCTTTCCCTTATCAACATTTTTTATAACTTCATCCTTGCTGTTAAAATAATTTAACTTCGCTTCCTTTATGGACATCAATAATGCACAATTGCTAAAGTCCGCTTCTTTGGCACCTGCCAGTTTTTTACCATTCTCATCTGTAAAATTGTCAGATTGGGCAAAAATAACATTTTCCTTTTCATAATTTAAAACAGAAGTTTCGTGATCCAAAACATCCGTAATCTGACTGCTTCCTTTCGGCTCATTGGAAATAATGTAATAGTCCGTCATTTTCGCTTTTTCAAAAAAATGATTCAGACCATTTACCACAGTAATAATATTGTTCACACTACTTGCTGAAAACATAACCGCCAGAATCACAAATATAAGGAGAACAACATTCATTGTCTTTTTTCGTTTCAAGTCATTTTTTAATATCCTTAGGTACATTTTTTACTCCTTTCCTTTTATGTTCAGAGTGTAGCATGGAAATTATTAAAAAATCCTTAAATTTAAAAATGGCGTTGCCAGATTGTATTTAGAAGGCGCATATTTTCAAGATATATCAAGTAGCCAGTGCTCGGTTTCTATTCGGTTCATACGCTTATTAATGCTGTATCATAATTGTTGACACTTTTTGCTTTTCCTAAACCTTTAAATTTTTCATTGCTTCGTCTTCACTTAATTCCTGAAAACATTCATATTCTGGTTCACCAGGTAAGAAATAGCCAATGGATAATCCCCTTCTCTTCCATTGCGAGTCTACAAAAGAATAAAACTTTGTTCCCTCCTGTTTTACAATATCTCCATTATTCTAATCGTCTGTCAGTTGTTCTTTATCTGTTAATTTTATTATAGCATCTTCAGACTCATTCACAATGACTGGCTAACATTAAATATCACGAATATCAATTTGTTTTATATTCGATAAATAGAAAATCACAGATTTTTTTATATCAATTACAGAATCACGCATGTCATTTTCAACCCAGCGAAGGAGGATGTTCCATACACCACCAATATTGAAATAAATGATATATTCTGTAAGTAAGTTATTTTCCAAATGATTATCTGGTAATTCCAAAATATATCTGTTATGTTCTTTCAAGATTAAAGTATTTAATTTTTCAAGTAACAGATATAACAGCCTGTTATCCCGAAAAATAAAGAGCATTTCTTTGTTCTTTTCGCAAAAATCAAAAATAATATCAAAAGTCTGGAGAAGTGAAAATTTCTGTTTCTGCTGTTGTATAGCATCAACATAATCTTGCAACATAGTGTCAATAAAAGAATTTAATACATCATCTTTCGATGAAAAATTTCGATAAAACGTTTTTCTGGATATGTCCGTTTCTAAAAGAATCTGCTTTACCGTTATTTCTGTATAGGGATATTGTTTCATAAGAAACAAAAGTGCTTCTGTAATTATTTTTTTAGAGCGCAACGCACTGGGATTTTGTGTTGGATTCATAAAATTCCTCTCTGACACTTTTACTTAAAATAGTGTCACTTTCTGTATAAGTATTGCTTTTTTATTCGTCAACATTATATCATATAGATCAAAAGATTACGAACATTTACTTTTTACAGTATGCAAACAAAATAACGAGTAATAAAGGAGAAAAAATTATGTTGTCATATATCTGGTTATTTCCATTGATATTTATATTTCACGATATGGAAGAAATAATAGGTTTCATTCCCTGGCTGAAGCACAATCAGGCATTTCTTCGCCAAAAATATCCCGCGATTCTGAAGCAATATGAACAGACATCCTCAGAAGGCTTTGCTTTTGCCGTATTGGAAGAATTGCTTTTGTGTATCTTCTTTTGTCTCATATCTCTATTTACAAATTGGTATGGACTATGGTTAGGGGGATTTATTGGATGCACTTTCCATTTTCTGATACATATTGTTCAATCCATCGTGATTAGAAAATATATACCGTGCCTCATCACAAGCATTATTGCATTACCCATAAGTATATCTGTAATTTGCAAAAGTATATCGCTACTTGAATATTCACTTTATCAGGTTCTATTCTATAGTTTTATCGGAATTTTCGTTATTGGAATAAATCTCACTTTTGCACATAAGTTAATGAAAGGTTTCTCGAAATATTTAAAGCAATACACAGCTTAGTGAAACTATTAAGGACAAATAACCGTTTTCGATTATTTGTCCTTATGATTCTTATCATTCTATAACTGATTCCTGCTTAACTTAAATTTTCCACTTTGTTCTTTCTGATTCTCTTTAAAAATACATATCCCACCAGGCACGCTATCAACTCTGTAATTGGAAATGCCCACCAGATCAGTGAAACTCCCATCTGTCCGTTTCTTACAAAAATAGAGAAAACAGCAGTCAATGGCAATATAATTACAAGCTGTCTGAGTAATGAAATCACAAGTGATTCCACACCACCATCTAATGCCTGATAAATTCCCTGATACGCTACATTGATTCCGGCAAAAATAAAGCTGACAGATATAATTCTCATTGCTCCGACAAAATACTCTCTAGATTGTCCGGCATTAAATAAAGTTGCAAAAGCACCTGGGCAAATTTCTGTGATTGCCACACCAATAAACATAAGTACAATTGTATAAATCAGTCCATATTTGATTCCATCCTGAATTCTTTTTTTGCTATGCATTCCATATGCAAAAGCAATAATCGGCGTGATTGCATCTCGAAGCCCAAATGCAAGGAACAATACAAACTGTTGTACTTTATAGAACAATCCATACGCGGTCTGTGCCGAAGGATTGAACTTCAAAATCAGATTCATCACATAAACCATGACAGACATCAGTGCCTGTGCAATAATAGCCGGAAGTCCAATGTCATAAATTTGCCTGATGATTCTGCCATCTGGTTTCATATACTTTACGCCATGCTCAAATTCTTTATTCAATTTTATATGGAAAACAAACAACAATACCGCAGAGGCAACCTGTCCGATTACCGTCGCATATGCAGCACCCTCTACTCCCATTTTCGGAACCGGTCCGATACCATATATCAGGATTGGATCAAGAATAATATTTACCACTGCTCCCACAACTTGACCGATTGTAGAATAAAGAGAACGCCCGGTTGCCTGCAACAGCTTTTCAAATAGTGAAAAGAAAATAATTCCAAATGAAATCACACAGCATATTCTAAGATAACCTGTTCCCATTGAAATTACTTCCGGATCCACTGTCTGTGATGAAATATATGCTCTCACTCCGAAAATTCCAAACAATAGACATACTGCATAAATCATTACTCCAAGAAATAAACTATTCCCTGCCACTTTTGCAGCTTTTTTATGATTTCTCTGTCCCAGCGTTCTCGCTAAAAGTGCATTTGTTCCAACTCCGGTTCCAATTCCAACTGCTACCATAAGCATCTGAACCGGAAATACCAGCGTAAGTGCATTCAAGGCTGCCTCACTTCCTACTCTCATGTTCCCAACAAAGGCACTGTCTACAATATTGTAAACCGCCTGCAATGCCATAGATAAAATCATCGGTATTCCCATATGAACCATGAGCTTGCTCACCGGCATCTCTCTCATCTTGTTACTTTCTGCCATCTTATAAACCTCCTTTTTTCGAAGGAAAATCCGAGCCCCCTGGCGAGGAGAGGATTTATCCTCCATTTTTCTGCATAAAAAAAGTGCATACTTATCTCACAAGCTGGACTTACGCTGATAAGCTACACACTTTTAACTGCATAATATATTTTATTTTAACAATGTGCAACGGCAGGTGCACAACATAAAAAAACGAGTAGCAAAACTGGATTTACGCTAGTCTGCTACTCGTTCGAAAGTTATTATATTTTTCTTTTTTGGAAAAGTCAAGGAAAAAATTTGTGCTGTAGCTTTTTCCATCAGCGGCAGTTATCCGAAAATTTCGGATAACTAAAGATTCCTTCCTTTAATTCAATTTCTCAGTCCACTCTGCTTCCTTAAATCCAACAAGCACAGTATCACCATTTATCACAATCGGACGTTTAACTAACATTCACGAACACCTCTCTTCTTCTAGTTCCTGCACCAGATATTCATCGCTCATACAATGCATGTCTGATACACCCTCGCTCATAAGCTGATATAGCTCCGAATGGTAAAAAACATCCAATGCCTTCTCCAGGGTAATGTTGTTTTCCTTCGCATATAGCTCTACCACACGCGCATACTTCTTTTGTAATAAAATCGGGTTTGCATTCATAGCTTCACGCCCCTTTCCTTCATAATGTCAATGATATCATCTACGATGTAATCCTTACTCTGCGTATGTAGCACCTCATACTCCGGAATGATATATTCATTTAAAATATCTGTTTGTTCAGTCAAATCTGCATACACTTTCTGTGCATTAACATTTAACCTTGATGCTACATTTTCGATACAGAAAATAGCAAACTCCAATTCCCTGCTTCCATATGAATTCTTTTCCATTTTCATATGCTATGCGACCTCCTGTCCATATTTTTTCTATCTCTACTTATGAGAAATTCAAGCACAACTCGTTACTCTTGTTTTTCTCCACCGCTATCGCCAAACAGCATTTTTAACGTCATAAAATTGGGGCAGTTCCTACCTTTGTAATCCTAGTATTGCTAATGTAGGTCTACCATTTTTATGAATTTTTTCTTCAAGTTCCCACTCATGATTCTGAATATAGTTTACTTGCTTAGAGTTAACCTTCTTAACAGCTTGAATTCGATATTCCCACTTTGGATTAACCGGTTCCTTAACCTCGATTTCTCTGTAAGACTCCACAGGTTCCCAGTATTTTCTGGTAACTATTTTATGCTTCGTAAACTTGTTTTTATTCTTATTAAACAGATTGCATAGCACCAGATACTTTTCTCCATGAAACCCAGCCTGTCGCTGCTTTGCAATATCCTCATGTGCAGTAATCCATGTCAAATACCTATTATGAGCTGCATCATGTTTATCATATTCAGGCTGCATTTTTCTTGGAAACAACTCAACTATTATCCAGTTAAAGGCTTTTCTATTCCCTGCACCTCTTTTGTAATATGTATTAAGAGAAATCACATCAACTCATTTGCCTTTTGTATCAATCGAATTACAAATGTCTCTAACAATAAAAACTGCTGCCGATTCACCACTTTCAATATAACTAATATACTCAGCATCATGTTTCCAATCTTTTTTTTCCAACACAATATCGCCTCCTACAAATTAACACATATCCTGAACATATCTCATTAAATCATCGTACTGTGTTGCCTGCATTTCGCCTGCGTCATATAGATCCTGAATATGCTCTGCTAATGCGTCAACATCATAATATTTTTCTTATCTATTGGTGTTTGATGTGTGATTTCTTCCTCATTTTAACTCTTTTATCTGCAAGTTTCACTCCCTTTAATCCAAATACCTTACAATTTTTCAATAGGTATCACTTTTTCATATAGAACTGTATGCTTTTCGTCAATTCTTTCATTTGTATGGTAATGTCCCAAATACCAATGGCCATAAGTTAATTTCTCTTCTAATTCGTCAAAGAAATCAGTAAGAATATCCTTTTCTAAAACTAAATATCTTCTTTGAATGGCATTGCATCCACAATGACTTCTGACTACTCCCACAGGCAAGCCTGTGGGGTTCTTACTGCCAAGTTTAGCTTGTAATCGTGCATCATTCTCAGACTTTGGAATACAAGTATAAGTCTATTTGAGTAAGAACTTTTATTACCAAGCAGTCCAACGACCACATTATTATGTTCAAGTTCTAGTTGTGTTCGGTAAATTTCTGTCTTTCAACAAGGAAGTATAGTCAGTCTCCCTTACTTTTTATAGCTGCATGAGCTGATGTTTAAGCTGTTTTTATCCCACTGTTTAATATTCTAATCTTATTTGCCTTAATCCATTCAATCAGAGTTTTCTCTTTCGCGTAACAATCTCTAAATTTATCAACACATTTCTCTTTATTTATATCTCTGCTTTCATAATCGTAACAATACAATAAAAATGATGAGTACCAATCTCTTTGTACCAATGTTCCATCTGAAAGTTTATACATCCTGTCAGACAGCTTTTTCTTTATATAATTATTTGCTGTATGGTCGTATTGACTTGCCTTATAATTGTTAGGTACTTCTATATATGTACCGCCAGAGGCACTGAACTTCTTTTCTACCACTGTTTGGAAACCACCCGGACATCTGTTTTTTATAGATTTGCCAAAGCGTTTTTTCCTGTTAAATCTGCCTTTACTGTTGACTGTAGTCTCTTTGGTTCGTTTCATTAGTTTACTTGCATTTTTAGGTTCTGTAATGAATACATCTCCGAGACTTCTTATATAATTGGCATCCTCATTTATAGCAAGCTGCCTGTTCATAGCATTTATACGGCATAATTCAGTATGTTTAGCCTTTATCTTTTTATAATGATTGTTGTGCTAAACTATAGTTGTAACACACCGACCTAATAAGATATAATCTTAGGAGGAAACGAGGTATGTTACAAA
>CAKRHW010000021.1 GCA_934339365.1 uncultured Lachnospiraceae bacterium
GACACCGGATGCAGTTCATGCAGATGGTGCGTCGTAAAAGTCGCACTTTCGGTGTCCACTATATTGACTTAAGACCACAGGAGACAAAAAAGAGAATGTAGAGAAGAAAAGTGTTACGGATGAATTAAACTCTGCAATGGGTGAGGTAAATAAAGTAAAGCAGAGAAAAGATTTAGGAAATATAAAATTTAGCGATAAATTTTATTTGAATATACCGAAGGCTGAGGATGTAAAGACACTTAGTACCTTTCGGATGGAAAGTAAGAAGAACTTGTCTGCAGAGGAATTGCATGAGATTCATCAGAAGCTGATAAAGAATAATTTTTCTGACATATATACAAAAGAAGAAATTACAAAGTTAAGTGATACATTTTATACATTAGAAGATCAGTATCCAGAAGGTGAGAAGGTAGATAAAAAAGATCCGAATGCTGGATTATTTTCTTATAAAAAATATAAGGAAGATATCAAAAAAGGAAAAGTGACATTTCAATGTTTTTCGTTTCTTAATAAAAAAGGTTTTGCAGAAACATGGAGCTGGGGAACTAATTTTAGCAGGGGAAAGGTTGCACAGTTAAGTGAAAGTAAGACAGCCGTATATTTTCCAAATCAAGAAAATAAAATAAAAAAATATATTCCAACAGGATATCAGTATGATGGGAAAGATGAGTATCAGTTGTTGGATAAAAAAATTTCTGTCAAAGATGCGATTGAGGTTACAGAAGATTATTTAGAGCATAAACATAACAATGGAAAAAATCAGAATCCGGAGTTAAAACCGGCGGTAATTTCAGTGAAAGCAGTAGATATGGGAAAGGGAATCTATGATTATAGTATGGCTGTTACAAACCAATATAAGGGTATCCGGATAGAAGCAAATAAACTGAAATTAGGAAATGCAGTAGGTGGAGATGATACGAGCAATAAGGGGAAAGTACTCGATTTGTTGCCTGCTATGGCAAGTATGATTGAAAGTCAGTATATAGATGAGGTAATTGGGTATGGAACGAATTTTGATATTAAAGATGAAAAAAGTTACAATCAGATGATTACCTTTGAAAAGGCAGTAGAATTGATGAGGGACAGTTTTGCGAAACAATCGGTGTTAACGATAAAATATGCAGAACTTGTATATTTAAATTCTCAAACGAAGAAAGAAAATGATAATTTCGATGATATAAAGAGTAGTGTTACTCCACAGTGGAAATTCCAGATAAGCAATCAGACAGATCAATTGACATATTGTGTTTATGTTGATGTATTAGATGGAAGTGTAGATTATATTGTACAGAAAGATACAGATTAATGTAGAGAAGAAAGAAACTTATGAAAAGTTGCTATTGATAAGATATAAGAAAAGATATCAAAAGTGATAAACTAGAATGACTATAATTTTAAGTAGAGTTATAAAAAATAACAAAATAAGCAAAAAAAATGACGAATTAGACAATGCGGGTAGTGCTTTTATAAAAAAATTGATATTGTATAAATGTCAATGTTACAAACATTGTGATAATAAAAGATATATTTATAATAGGTTCAAAGAAGGGAGTGAGAAATGAGAATACATAATGCTTGATATAAATATACTTTTATTAAATTGTCAGATTAAGAAGATTTTAGTACTTCTTAATTTAAAAATTAGATTGGAGAGAAAATATGATAAAGAATTTAATTAAAAAGTCAGTACTTTTGACAGCAGGAGTAACAACAATCCTTTCAACATGTTCAATCAATGCTAGTGCATATACAAAACAAAAGGCTTGGAATGCCTCATATGTATTAAATGGTGGTGCATCTGTAAATCATGTGGATAAGAAAAGTGTACGTGTAAATGGATATGGATACAAGACATATTGCTCTAATATAGGTGGTTCGAATGATAGATATATTCAGGTAAAACCACAGGGTGGAGCTAAATTTCGTATAACATCAAAGGGATATTCAAGTGCATTTTATGTAAATGTAGGAAATAGTAGAGAATTTGATATAGAGTTTGGCGCACATGGAAAAACTAATTGTTCAGCGGGGGGAACAGTTGGTTGGAATTATTAGAAATGATTTGAGTATGAATTGAAAAATGTGGGCTTTTGCCCACATTTTTTGTAAGAAAAAATAGATACAATTATTAGGAGAAACAATATGAGAAGGTATAAAATTGTGGTATTAGCAACATTGATTGCAGCATGTTCTGTTACCAGTGCATGTGGAAAGAAAGTATCAGGAGACAAAAAAGAGAATGTAGAGAAGAAAAGTGTTACGGATGAATTAAACTCTGCAATGGGTGAGGTAAATAAAGTAAAGCAGAGGAAAGATTTAGGAAATATAAAATTTAGTGATAAATTTTATTTGAATATACCGAAGGCAGAGGATGTAAAGACACTTAGTACCTTTCGGATGGAAAGCAAAAAAAGGGTGTCTACGGATGAATTGCAGAAGATTCAACAGGAACTGATTAAGAATAATTTTTCTGACATATATACAAAAGAAGAAATGGAAAGTTTTGGTGATACTTTTTTAACACCACTAAATAAGTATCCGGAAGGTGAAAATGTGAAAAAAGACGATATGAAGTCCAGATTATTTTCTTATAAGAAATATAAGGAAGATATCGAAAAAGGAAAAGTGGAATTTACTTGTTTTTCGTTTTCTAATAAAAAAGGGTTTGCAGAAACATGGAGCTGGGGAACTAATTTTAGCAGAGGAAAAGCTGCACAGTTAGATGGATGCGAGACAGCATATATGTATATTCCAACGACAGAACATGACATAAAAAAGTATATACCAACAGGGTATCAGTATGATGGAAAAGAAGAGTATCAATTGTTAGATAAGAAAACTTCTGTAAAAGATGCGGTTGCAGTTACAGAAGACTATTTAGAGCATAAACATAACAATGGGAAAAATCAGAATCCAGAGTTAAAGCCTGCGGTAATTTCAGTGAAAGTAGTTGATATGGGAAAAGGAATCTATGATTATAGTATGGCTGTTACAAAGAAATATAAGGGTGTCCGGATAGAAGCAAATAAAATGAGATTCGGAGATGAGACATTAGGTGGCGATAAGACAAGTAATAAAGGAAAAGTGCTCGATTTATTTCCTGCTACGGCAAGTAAGATTGAAAGTCAATATATAGATGGGCTGATTTCGTATGCAACAGATTTTGATATTAAAGATGAAAAAAGTTATGATCAGATGATCACTTTTGAAAAGGCAGTAGAATTAATGAGAGACAGTTTTGCAAAACAATCGGTCTTAACGATAAAATATGCAGAACTTGTATATTTAAATTCTCAGACGAAGAAAGAAAAAGAAAATGTTAATGACATAAAGAGTGGTGTTACTCCAAAGTGGAAATTCCAGATAGGAAATCAGACAGATGAACTGACATATTGCGTTTATGTTGATGTATTAGATGGAAGTGTAGATTATATTGTACAGCAAGATACAGATTAATGCAGAGAAGAGAAATATTTACAAGAATTTTCAAGGAAAAAGTTTTAACGTTTTTAGTCAATAATGAAATGTGTATTTTAAAATAGCAGTTATAATTTTAAAGATAAATAGGGGTGGATTTTTTAAAATTAAAAATTTAAGAGAAGATGACGAATTAGACAATGTAGGTAACGTTAGATCAGAAGATTTTAGAACATTTTTTTCTGAAAAATAGGAATTTAGATTGGAGAGAAAATATGATAAAGAATTTAATTAAAAAGTTAGCACTTTTGGCAGTAGGAGTAATAACCATTCTTTCTACATGTGCAATCAGTGCTAGTGCATATACAAAACAAGGAGCTTGGAATGCCACATATGTATTAGATGGAGGGTCAGCTGTAAATCATGTGGATAAAATACAGATACGTGTAAATGGATATGGATACAGAGTATATTGCTCTAATATAGGTGGTTCAAATGATAGATATATTCTGGTAAAACCAGAAGGTAGCTCTAAAATTCGTATAACATCAAAGGGATATTCAAAAGGTTTTTCTGCGAATGTAGGAAACAAAAGAAGCTTATGTATACAGTTTAGTGCCCATGGAAGGACTAATTGTTCGGGGGGTGGAACAGTTGGTTGGGATTGGTAGAAATGATTTGAGTATGAGTTAAAAAATGTGTTTTAGATAGGAAATCAGACAGATGAACTGACATATTGTGTTTATGTTGATGCATTAGATGGAAGTGTAGATTATATTGTACAGCAAGATACAGATTAATGTAGAGAAGAAAGAGAGGGTGTTATGTTTCGATTATTAGTTACACAATTTAAGAAGCTTTTCCAGTCACCACTTTTTTATTGTTCCATTTTCGCAGTTACAATCTTGTGCTCATTTTCAGAATTAACAAATGAATTTAATTCAAATGCTTTAGAGGGAGAAGGCGATGTCATTGTATCTTGTCTCAGCCAGTATACAGGTGAGCAGATTCAGTCGGATATTTCCTTTTGTGCATATAATGTTTTTTCTGTAGGTGGAAGTGGTAAATGGATGCAATTGTTTATTCCTGTTTTAGCAGCAATTGCAGCAATCAATATATTTTCGGATGAAAGAGAGTATCGGGAAAAGAGACTGACTATTTTTCGGATTGGTAAAAAAAAGTATTATATAGGCAATATTCTGTTTTTCCTGATTACAGGTGTATTGGTTGCAGTTTTAGGATATTTTTTGTTTGCGGTATATGCCAATATTTGTTTTCCTGGATTTCATAATTATTCCAAAGATATGGTGGACGAATACATAAAATTGAAGCTGAAGTCGGGAACATTAATTGGAAACGTGTATGCTTCGCATGGATTGTTTGCGGTGTACGCATTACAGTTTGTTTCATTTGGGATGTATGGTGCGATGTCGGCATTGCCGGCAATGCTTTTAGCGGCATTTGTTCGGAATAAGTATATCATTACATGTGTTCCATTTTTTTTATTTGATGTAGTACGTCAGATTGCTAATGTGTTTTTGATAAAGGGAGCATCGAATTTAGATTATTATGATTATTATTATAAAATCAGTATATATCTGTCACCGGGGAGTGTAATTGGACTGTTTACACAGGGAGAATATATGAAAGCGGTTGCAATTATTTGGATGACACTGATTTTGGCATTTAGTATCTTAACATTTGTGATTATGGGACTGGGGGTGGATAAAGGTGAATAAAGAAAAGAACAATCGAATTATGGCGATTTTCAGAACTGCAAAAGCAGAGTATATCAGAATCGTTACAGATCCAAGAATTCTTATGGTAGGTATGCTGATGATAGTTATGGCCAATCTGATTATTCGTCCGCTGTTAGAACGTGCAGAAAAATATGGGGCACCAATTAATGCATTTGAACCATTTATTGCGGTTGCAAATTCGGGGATATTTTCTATGTTTATTCCAGCCATTTTTATTATCCTGGCATCAGATTTTCCAGATATGAGTCCTAGAACTCTGTTTTTTATTCAGAGGGCAGGAAAGATCAACTGGCTGTTAGGGCAGATATTGTCAATTATTATGATTATTGTTACATATATTGGATCTTTGTTAGTGTTTACCAGTGTGTATACTTTGGGTCATAACTTTTTTGGAAGTGAGTGGAGTGATCCGGTTACAAAATATATTTATAAGTTTCCAGAGGAAAAGCCGGGATTAATTGGAGAATTTCTTTCTTCTAAATTGTATAATCAAATGAGTCTTGGAAAAGCATTTGTAAACATCGTTTTATTAGTCAGTCTTTATATGCTGATTTTATCTATGATTTTAATTTTCTTTCGGATTATTAATTTAAAAGCAGGAGGAATTTTTTCGTGCTTTCTTCTGATTGCATTAGGAGCATTGACTTCAACAGCCAATTCTGACTGGATGTGGTGTTTTCCAATGGCACATTCCATTGTCTGGATGCATTATACAGAGCTGTGGATTGATCCGGTTACACCATTGTATCAGTCGTATCTCTACTTTGGTGGATTCTTTTTGGTAATGCTGATCTTAAATTTGATTGTGATTAAGAAGATGAATGTAAATACATCAGGATTGTAAGAAAAAAAAATGGAGGTGCGATATGAGTAGTACAGCAGAGAATATAATTGAAGTTGACAGTATAGATTTAAAAATTGGTAAAACGGAAATTTTAAAGAATATTAATGTATCATTTGAACGTGGAAAAATTCATGGGCTGATTGGTCGAAATGGAAGCGGAAAAACAATGCTTATGAAATGCATTTGTGGATTTATACATACAACAAGTGGAAAGATTATCGTAAATGGAAAACAGGTGGGGAAAGATGTAGATTTTCCACCGAATATGGGAATCATTATTGAAACACCGGGATTCATTCCTTATTATTCCGGATATAAGAATTTAAAGATGCTTGCCGGTTTGAAGGGGAAAATAACAAAGGATGAAATATATAAGGTGTTAGAGAATGTAGGGTTAGATCCAAAATTAAAACGTCATGTCAGAAAATATTCATTGGGAATGAGACAACGTTTGGGGCTTGCACAGGCGATTATGGAGAATCCGGATATTTTAATATTGGATGAACCATTTAACGGATTAGATAAAGATGGAGTGGAAGATATGAGAAACTATCTTCTGGATTTTAAAAACCAGGGGAAGACCATTCTGATAGCAAGTCATTCGGCAGAGGATATATCTGTTTTGTGTGATACCGTACATGAGATGGATAAAGGAGTTTTAAGCCTGATAAGAAAATAGTTTTAAAAGGAGCGAGCTATTCACAGACGTGAATAGCTCGTTTATTTTTAGTAAATCACAAAAAACGAAACTTCAAAAAGAAATATGAGAATATATCTCAAATTATTATTGTAAAAATGCAAAAAAGGGATATAATAAAGATAAAGGTAAGAAGTTTAGATAAATGGAGGTAAATAAAATGTTATGCCAATTTACAGTAAAAAATTTTAAAAGTATAAAAGAAGAGGTAACATTTGACATGCAGGCGGCCGCCATTTCTGAGCATGAAGACAGAATCATTAAGGATAAAGATGAAGAAGTATTTTTACCGGTATCTGCAATATATGGACCAAATGGTGGAGGAAAGTCAAATGTTTTAGAGGCATTGCATAGCCTGGTTATAAAAGTATTAAGACCATTATACGCTACAAGTAATAATGAAGATGCAGCAATAAAAATGAAAAAGTTAGTAATAGAGCCATTTATTTTTGACAAAGAGACAGAAAATAAGCCTACAGAATTTGAATTGTTTTTCAGGACTGCATTAGCGGAATACCGATATGAACTGATTGTAAAAAAAGAGATCATTCAATATGAAAAATTAGATCGTATAAAATTAGAAACAGGACGTAAATCAGCCCTTTTTGAACGCAATGCAGATGAAATTATTCTGAAGGGGGCATTTGCAAAATTGAAAACAAGTGATGAATTATCAGAAACATTACCATTATTGTCTTATCTTGGAATTACTTATAGAAAGAATGAGGTGGTTTTAGATGTGCTGGAATGGTTTGATAAAAAAATTAATTTTCTGAATTATGGAAATCCTATGCAGGAATTAAGGATGGCTATTGCAAATTCGGATGACGTAAAAAATTTGATGCTTCAGATGATACAGGAGATGGATTTAGATATTGTAGATTTTCGTGTAGAAGAAAAAGAAAATGATAGAATTGAAGTGTTTACAAAACATGTAGTTGATAAATATGAGGCTGAATTAAATTTATTTGATGAATCTAGTGGGACTAAGAAATTATTTGGACTTCTTCCGTTTATTGCAAAAAGTTTGCTAGGTGGAACTACATTAGTAATTGATGAACTCGATGCAAAGATACATCCGGTATTACTTAGGTACTTGATTATGACGTTTAGCAATATAGAAAAGAATAAAAATGGTGCACAACTTATTTTTACATCACATGATTTATCAACAATGAATAGTGATGTTTTCAGAAGGGATGAAATTTGGTTTGTTGCAAAGGGAATTTATCAAAATTCAAAATTATATTCTCTTGTAGAATTTAAGAATGAAAAGGGTGAGTCTGTGAGAAAAGATGCTAAATTTGATAAGCAATATTTAGAGGGAAAATATGGAGCAGATCCTTACCTGAGAAAAATTATAGATTGGGGGATGGTGAATGGGTAAAAAGGGTAGGAAAGATAATTGGAAAAAGAAACGTAAGCAGGAATATTTGGAATTAAAGAAATATCGTTATTATATCTTTTGTGAGGGGCAACAGACAGAGCCACAGTATTTTAATGGATTTAAAAAGATTATTGAGGAAAATCCAGTTTATAAAGATATGGTACTGATTGAAATAGAGCCTTGTCAGGCAGAAACTATGCGTGTAATAGGTATGGCAGAGAAGTATGTAAAAAAGAACAAAATAGAAAAGGGACAAATATGGTGTGTTTATGATAAAGATAGTTTTCCATCAGAACATTTTAATAGTGTTATAGAGCGTGCAGAAAATCTAAATAGACAAAATACGGAATTACAGTATCATGCGGCATGGAGCAATGAATGTATTGAATTTTGGTTTCTTTTGCATTTTGCGTATTATACAGCAAATAATCATCGGACGGATTATTGTTCGTTTTTAAATGATAAGTTTAATGAACTAGGAATTGGAAAATATCATAAAAAGATGGAGAACATTTTTGAAATTTTAACAGAAAAAGGAAATCCTAAGTTGGCAATTCGATATGCAAGACGAATTATAGAGGATGGAAAAAACAAGACAGCGGCAGAAATTGCACCGGGAACAAAGGTATACAAGTTAGTAGAAGAATTGGCAAAATATTTGCCGGAAAGAATAAAGGCAAGATTTATTTAAGGATTTGGTTGCTTAGTTTAATGTGACCAAATCCTTAAAATCCATATTTAAGCGGGAGTATCTTTTACTCTGGAGTATCCATATTTTGTGGTAAAACGAGGTTTAAAATAATAGAAACTAAAAATACTACTGCGACGCAGTTTTGGGCGAATATATTTTCTATTATTTTAGGGAAAATGGAAAATAATTCTGGTACCTGTGTAAAACCGATTCCTATACTAAGGGAAAGTGCTGCAATCGTAATGTTTCTTTGGGTAAATCCGCATTTTCCGATCATCTGTAGTCCGCTGACTACGATATTACCGAACATCATGAGTGTGCATCCACCTAAAACTGCTTCGGGCAGGGTGGAAAGAAGTGCACCAAAGACAGGAAAGATACCTGCTAATATCATGATTAGTGCACCGGAGGCAATCGCATATTTATTTACTACTTTTGTCATGGCGATTAATCCGACGTTCTGACTGAAAGAGGTAATTGGAAGACAGCCAAAAAGTGCGGACAATGCACTGACGAAACCGTCACATGCGATGGAGCCGGATGTCTCTTTTGTAGTTGCTTCACGATTTAAGCCGGAAGATGCTAAAGCACAGGTATCTCCGATGGTTTCTGTTGCAGAAACGAGGAAAATCAGAGTAACGGAAATAATAGCATGAAGGTTAAATTCGGGCTTAAATGGAAGAAGGGATGGAAGTGAAATGATAGCAGTGTCGTGCAGACCTGAAAAATCAATCATTCCCATACAAAGAGCAACAAGGTATCCTACAATTAATCCAAATAATACAGACAGCTGTTTCCAATAGGACTTGGCAAAAATATGGAATAGAATACAACTTACCAGTGTGATTGTACCAAGAATCCAATGCTTTGCAGATCCAAAGGAATCGCTTCCGCTTCCACCACCAAAAGATGTGGCACCAACAGATAACAGGGAAAATCCAATGGCTGTTACTACACAGGAAGATACAATAGGGGTAATGAGTTTTATCCAGTAACGTGCGAAAAGCCCTAAGAATCCTTCTATGATACCGCCGACGAGAACAGCACCGATGATTGCATTATATCCGTAAGCAGGTCCAATAAAACTAAAGATGGATACAAAGGTAAAACTGATTCCCATAACAATTGGCAGCTGTGAACCAATACGCCAAATAGGGAAAATCTGAATTAAAGTACCAATACCGGCAATAATCATTGCATTCTGAATTAAGGATGCCGTCTGTGCAGAAGAAAGACCACAAGTAGCAGCAATAATAAAAATAGGAGCAATATTGGCAACAAACATGGCAAGGATGTGTTGTAATCCAAATGGAAGAGCCTGTTTTAGAGGAATCTTCTGGTCAAAACACCGTAGCCCATGATTGACTGAAGTCTGATTTGGTGTATTCATTTTATTCCTCCGGTTCTAGTGGTTGTTTACGAAATACAATCTTGCCGGTGCTGGCATCCATACTGTCAACGATTGCAAGAGATTCTAAATGGTAACCGAGGTTACGAATCGTAATTCCACCGGGCTGGAATCCCTTTTCAATTGCGATTCCGATTCCATCAACAGAGGCACCGGATTCTGTAACAATAGAAATGAGTCCCTGAAGTGCACAGCCATTTGCAAGAAAATCATCAATGATTAATACATGATCTTCCGGTCCGAGAAACTTTTTGGATACGATTACCTGATTTTTGCATTTGTGAGTGAAAGATTCTACTTCTGCAATATACATTTCACCTTCGATATTAATGCTTTTTGATTTTTTGGCAAATACAACTGGTGCATGAAAATATTTGGCAACAATACAGGCAATACCGATGCCGGAAGCTTCGATTGTTAAAATCTTGTTGATTGGTTTATCCGCAAATCGGCGTTTGAATTCTGCGCCCATCTGTTCAAATAATTCAATATCCATCTGATGATTTAAAAAGCTGTCAACTTTTAATACATTTCCTTCTTTTACAATTCCATCTTTTGTAATTCTTGATTCTAAAAAATTCATTTCAACCTCCGTATTTTCAATAGCGTTACGGGGATATCCGTAAGCAGTGTTTAATTAGAAGTATAAACGGAAGAATGGGCATTTGTCAATGAGGTGTGTGTCACATGCCAAAATTATGCATATCTTAAAAAGGGAGTGAAAGGAGTTTAGTATGGAACAGGTTCAGATTGCAGTTATTGGTGGAGATTTACGGCTGAAATATTTGTGCAATCTTTTGGAAAATGAAGGATATCGGGTTCTTAGGTATGGAATTGTTGAGAAGGAAGAAACGGAATGTCATTCATTAAAAGATGCTGTAAAAAATGCCGAAATAGTTGTGACGGGAATCCCTTTTTCAAAAGGAGAACAGTTATTTGCAAAAATCAGAAAAGAGGATGCTACGGTGCAGCATTTATATGATGAAATGAATGCACAGCAAATATTGTTTGGAGGGTGTTTTGCAGAGGAGGAAATTCGGCTTTTCCAAAAAAAGGGAATTACATGTATCGATTTTATGAAAGATGAAACACTGGCAGTTTTTAATGCGATTGCTACTGCAGAAGGAGCGATTGCCGAGACATTGGTTCGGAAAAAGACGAATTTACAGGGGAGTCAATGCCTTGTGCTGGGATATGGCAGATGTGGAAAAGTGATTGCACATAAATTAAAGGGACTAGAAGCAGAGGTAACGGTTTGTGACAGAAGAAGAGAATCTCTGGCTTATGCAAAAGCTTTTGGGCATCACACGATTTTGCCGGAAGAGTTAGAAAAAAAGATTCATCGATATGCATATGTTTTTAATACCATTCCCAAGCAGGTAATCGGGAGGGAAATATTAAAAAAGATGCCGGAAGATGTTTTGATTATTGATATCGCTTCGAAAGCAGGCGGGGTAGATGATAAAGCAGCGAAAGAATTAGGGAAGAAGGTTTATTTAAGCCCGGGACTGCCAGGGAAATATGCACCGTTAGATTCTGCAAAGGGACTGATGGAAGTTATCATAAGAAAGGGGATTGAAGATGGAGTTAAAAGGAATTAATGTGGGATTTGCACTGACAGGATCCTTTTGTACATTTGCGAAAACATTTACAGAATTAGAAAAATTAGTGGAAACGGGTGCAGAGGTATTTCCACTGTTTTCTGATTCGACTCAGCGGATTGAAAGCAGATTTGGAAAACCATCAGAGTACTTAGAACGAATTCAGAAAATAACAGGAAGAATGCCTATGAGAAGTATTTCAGAGGTAGAACAGATTGGACCGAAGGGACTTTTTGATATTATGGTAATCTGCCCCTGTACCGGAAATACGGTTGCAAAACTGGCCAATGGAATTACGGATACGCCGGCACTGATGGGAGCAAAAGCTCATTTGAGAAATAACAGACCATTGGTACTTTCGATTTCGACAAACGATGCACTGGGAATGAATATGAAAAATATTGGACTTTTATTAAATACAAAAAACATATATTTTGTACCATTTGGGCAGGATAACCCTGTGAAAAAGGAAAATTCGCTGGTTGCTCATGTAAATCTTTTGATTCCTACTTTAGAGCATGCATTAGAAGGAAAGCAGTATCAGCCGGTAGTGAAAGATTATGAGTCAGTGAAAGAATGCTAGGAGGGTATCATGTGTGGAATTGCAGGATTTTGCAGTTTTAAAGAAAATTTTAGAATGAAAAGTAAAAAATGGGAAACAATATTAAAACAGATGAATCTCTGTCAAAAGCACCGGGGACCGGATGGGGAAGGAATCTGTCTTACGGATCATTGTGGCCTTGCGCATGTACGACTTTCCATTCTTGATTTGCAAAAGGGAAGTCAGCCTATGACGAAAAAATGGAAAAATAAAGAAGTTACAATTGTGTACAATGGTGAAATATATAATATGAAAGAACTGCGTGATGAATTAATGGCAGAAGGAGCTGTTTTTGAGACACATTGTGATACAGAAGTGATTCTGTCAGGTTATCTGTTACATGGAGAAGCGTTTGTAAAACGGTTAAATGGGATTTTTGCATTTGCGATTTGGGATGGAAGAAGAAAAGCATTGTTTTTGTTTCGGGATCGTCTGGGAGTAAAACCTTTATTTTACACCATTCAGAAGGATACGATTATTTTTGCATCAGAAATCAAGGGAATCCTGGCACATCCTTTGGTAGAAGCAGAGGTTGATCAGGAGGGATTATGTGAGATATTTGGTCTGGGTCCTGCAAAAACCTACGGAAAAGGTGTGTTTAAAGGGATAAAAGAGGTGCTGCCGGGACATTATCTTGTCAGAAAGGATTCTTATCAAAGAGATGTTACGTACTGGAAGTTAGAGAGCCGGTGGCATGAAGATTCTTTTGAAGAAACAGTAGATAAAACGGCGGATTTGCTTACCGATGCCGTATCAAAACAAATGTTATCGGATGTACCGATTTGTACGTTTTTATCAGGAGGTGTGGATAGTAGTCTGGTGACGGCTATCTGCAGCAAAGAGCTTCAGAAACAGGGAAAAGTTTTAGATACTTTTTCCTTTGATTTTAAGGATAATGAGAAAAATTTTAAGGCAAATGCATTTCAACCATCACAGGATCGCCCATGGGTCGATAAGATGAAAGAATTTTCTAAAACCAATCATCATTATTTAGAATGCAATAATCGGGATCTTTATGAATATTTATTTCGGGCAGTTGATGCAAGAGATCTGCCCTGCATGGCAGATGTAGAGGCATCTATGCTGTATTTTTGCAGACAGGTGGCAAAAACCAATAAAGTAACTCTGACCGGAGAATGTGCAGATGAAATATTTGGCGGATATCCATGGTTTCATAAAAAAGAATGTTTTGATGCAGATATGTTTCCATGGTCTATGGATTTTCAACCGAGAAAAATGCTGTTAAAAGAGGAATGGCTGCAACAACTTCCATTAGAAGAATATGCCAGAGCTGCTTATGAAAAAACAAGGAAAGAAACACCGGTATTAGAGAAAGAAGATGCAGTGGAAAAGCGCAGAAGAGAAATTTCGTATCTGAATCTGAAATGGTTTATGCAGACACTTTTAGACCGGATGGATCGCTGCAGTATGTATGCCGGATTAGAGGCGAGAGTTCCGTTAGCCGATCACCGGATTGTGGAATATGTCTGGAATGTTCCATGGGAAATGAAGTGCAAAAATGGAGTAGTAAAGGGACTGCTTAGGGCAGCAGGGGAGAAACATCTGCCAAAAGAAGTCTTATACCGGAAAAAAAGTCCATATCCAAAAACCTACGATCCATGCTACGAAAAATTGCTAAAAGAAAAGATTCTAGAAGCAATGGAAGAAAAGGATGCAATGATTTCTGTATTTATCGATAAAAAGAAATTAGAAAAATTTTTAAAAACCCCATCTGATTATGGAAGACCGTTCTATGGACAGCTTATGGCAGGACCACAACTTTTAGCATATCTTCTTCAAATAAATTATTGGTTTTCCCATTATAAAATCAGGTGTTTATTATAGAGATTTTTCAATCCCAAAAGCTAAGATGCCTTTTTACTCAGACTAGGATGTAACATTTTTCGTCTTAGTCTGAAAAGGCATGGACTGAAAAGGTGAAAGCAGGGGATAGAACGTTCATGGAATTTTCACAAAATTACAATTGACTTAAAGTAGGGTTTTATCTGTATAATCGTAGAGAAAGGCAAAGAAATTTTGCCGAAAAAACAGCAGAAAAGGGGTAAGTATATGTATTTAGAAAAAGTAAATCAGCCTTCCGATATTAGAAATTTATCAAAGGAAGAATTAAAAGAATTAGCGCAGGAAATGAGAACTGCATTATTAAAAAAATTAAGTGTGCATGGTGGACACTGTGGACCGAATCTTGGTATGGTAGAAGCAATTATTGCATTGCATTTGGTATTTGATTCGCCAAAAGATAAAATGGTATTTGATGTTTCGCACCAGAGTTATTGTCATAAAATGTTAACAGGAAGAAAGGATGCATTTTTATCAGAAGAACATTATGATGATGTGTCAGGTTATACCAATCCAGAAGAAAGTGAACATGATTTCTTTAATGTGGGACATACTTCGACATCCATCAGTCTTGCAGCAGGTCTTGCCAAGGCAAGAGATTTAAAGAAGGAAAAGAATAATGTGATTGCCATTATTGGAGATGGATCTTTAAGTGGTGGAGAGGCTTTAGAGGGATTAGATTTTGCCGCAGAACTAAAGAGTAATTTTATTATTTTGGTAAATGATAATGATATGTCGATTGCGGAAAACCATGGTGGACTGTATCAGAATTTAAAGCAGTTAAGAGAAAGCAATGGAACCTGTGAATGTAATTTATTTAAAGCAATGGGATTAGATTACATTTATGAAAAAGATGGAAATGACATTGAGAAGATGAGAGCAGTATTAGAAAAGGTTAAAGATACGGATCATCCTGTCGTTGTGCATATTCAGACGCAGAAAGGAAAAGGATATCTTCCTGCTGAAAAGAATAAGGAACAATGGCACTGGTGTATGCCATTTGAAATTGATACTGCAAAATCAAAAGTAGAATTTTCCGGAGAAAATTATGAAAGTATTACCTGCGACTTTTTAATGGATAAAATGAAAAAAGATCCAAAGGTTGCAGCTGTAGTAGCGGCTGTTCCAACCTGTATTGGATTTACGGAAGATAAAAGAAAAGAGGCCGGTAGTCAGTTTATTGATGTAGGAATTGCAGAGGAACATGCAGTAGCGATGTGTTCGGGAATTGCAGCGGCAGGTGGAAAACCGGTATTTGCAACGTACAGTAGTTTTATTCAAAGAACTTTCGATCAGATGTCACAGGATCTGTGTGTCAATAAGAACGCAGCTACTTTATTGATTAATTCAGCTTCGATTTATGGAATGAATGATGTCACACATTTGGGTATTTATGACATTCCACTGATTGCGAATATTCCGAATATGATATATCTTGCACCGACTTCAAAGGAAGAATATTTAGCGATGTTAGACTGGAGTATCGAACAGCAGGAACATCCGGTTGCCATTCGTATTCCGGCGAACGGAGTTATCTCAAGAGGAGAGGCAAAGAAAGATTATAGTAATCTGAATCAATATCAGGTAGAGCAGGAAGGAAGTAAGATTGCAATTCTTGCACTGGGAGACTTCTATCAGTTAGGAGAGCAGACGGCTAAGGCAATTGAAGAAAAAACAGGTGTGAAACCTACTTTGATCAATCCACAATATATTACAGGATTAGATGAAAAACTGTTGACACAGTTAAAAGAAAATCATGACAAGATTATCACATTAGAAGATGGTATTCTGCCAGGAGGATTTGGATATAAAATCGCGGGATTCTATGGAAAAGATGAAATGAAAGTCTATTGCTATGGATTCGAAAGAGAATTTCTTGACCGTTATCAGGTAGAGGATATTTTAAAGGAAAATCATCTGACACCTGAACAGATTTGTGAGGATGTGTTGTAAAATCTGCCTTAAAAAAATTGTAAAAAATGTGCAGTTTTTTAGGGAGTATCTGGGATTGTATTTTTTTTGATACTTAACGAAAATCGAGGAAGAAAGACTTGCAATTTTAGACGTAATCATATATGCTAAACATGTCACAAAGAGTAGTGACAGACAACATGTTAGCTTTAGATATACAACATAGATACAAAGAACAAGAAAGGAAAAACGCGATGAAAGAATTTGAACAATGGCAAGGTTTTGAAGGAAGATTGTGGAAAGAAGGAATTGATGTCCGCGATTTCATTCAGGAGAACTACAAGGAATACGATGGAGATGAGTCTTTCTTAGAGGGACCAACAGAAGCTACAGATAAGTTATGGGGCAAGTTACAGGAACTTCAGAAAGAAGAGAGAAGAAAAGGTGGAGTTCTTGATATGGAAACAGAAGTTGTTTCTGGTATCACAGCTTATGGACCAGCTTACATCAGCGATGAGACAAAGGACTTAGAGCAGGTTGTTGGTTTACAGACAGACAAGCCATTAAAGAGAGCATTTATGCCTTATGGTGGTATTAAGATGGCAGAGCAGTCATGTACAATGTATGGCTATACTCCAAATCCAAAGCTTCATGAGATCTTTACAAAGTATCATAAGACACACAACCAGGCAGTATTTGATGTTTACACACCAGAGATGAAAGCTGCCCGTCACAATAAGATTCTTACAGGTCTTCCAGATACATACGGAAGAGGAAGAATTGTAGGTGACTACAGAAGAGTTGCATTATATGGTATTGATTACTTAATCGAGCAGAAGCAGAACGACTTCAACCGTATCCAGAGACATGGTATGAGAAGTAAGCAGTTCCAGATTCGTGAAGAAATCGCTGAGCAGATTAAGGCATTAAAGGCTATGAAGGAAATGGCTCAGTCTTATGGATTTGATATTTCTGAACCAGCTAAGAATGCAAAAGAAGCTGTACAGTGGTTATACTTCGGATATTTAGCTGCAATCAAGACACAGAACGGTGCTGCAATGAGCGTTGGTCGTGTTTCTACATTCCTTGATATCTATATTGAAAGAGATTTAGAGAAGGGAATCATCACAGAGAAGGAAGCACAGGAATTAATCGATCACTTAGTTATGAAGTGTCGTATGGTTAAGTTCGCAAGAATCGAATCTTACAACCAGTTATTCTCAGGAGATCCAGTATGGGCAACACTTGAAGTAGCAGGTCTTGGACAAGATGGACGTTCTTTAGTTACTAAGAATGATTACCGTTTCTTACACACATTAGAGAACATGGGACCAGCTCCAGAACCAAACCTTACAGTATTATACTCTAAGCGTTTACCAGATAACTTCAGAAAGTATGCTGCACATATTTCTGTAACAACAAGTTCTATTCAGTATGAGAACGATGATGTTATGCGTCCAGTATGGGGCGATGATTACTCAATCTGCTGCTGTGTATCTGCAACACAGACAGGTAAAGAGATGCAGTTCTTCGGAGCTCGTGCAAACCTTGCTAAATGTTTACTTTACGCTATCAACGGTGGTATTGACGAGCGTACAAAACAGCAGGTTGCTCCAGATTACAAGCCAATTACATCTGAATACCTTGATTATGATGAAGTAGTTGCTAAGTATGACACAATGATGGACTGGTTAGCTAACTTATATGTAGAGACATTGAACATGATTCACTACATGCATGATAAGTACTACTATGAAGCAGCTCAGATGGCATTAATCGATACAGATGTAAGACGTACATTTGCAACAGGTATTGCCGGATTCTCTCATGTAGTAGATTCATTATCAGCTATTAAGTATGCTAAGGTTAAAGTAATTCGTGATGAAGATGGTCTTGCAACAGACTTCGAAGTTGAAGGAGATTTCCCTAAGTATGGTAATGATGATGAGCGTGCAGATGCTATTGCTGTTGAATTACTTCAGACATTCATGAACAAGTTAAAGGGATGCCATACTTATCGTGATTCAGAGCCTACAACATCTATCCTTACAATTACTTCTAACGTAGTATATGGTAAGGCTACAGGATCTCTTCCAGATGGAAGAAAGGCTGGAGAACCATTATCACCAGGTGCTAACCCAAGTTACGGTGCTGAGCAGAATGGTTTACTTGCATCATTGAACTCAGTTGCTAAGTTACCATACGAAGAAGCATTAGACGGAATTTCTAATACTCAGACAATCAACCCAGGTGCTCTTGGACATGATGATGCTGAGAGAACAAATAAATTAGTTCAGGTTCTTGACGGATACTTTGCACAGGGTGCACACCACTTAAATGTAAACGTATTTGGTAAAGATAAGTTAATCGATGCTATGGAACATCCAGAAAAAGAAGAGTACGCAAACTTCACAATTCGTGTATCTGGATATGCAGTTAAGTTCATCGACTTAACAAGAGAGCAGCAGCTTGACGTTATCGCAAGAACATGCCACGAAAGAATCTAATGATACCAAGGTTGAAAACTCAGATATCAGTCATGCTTGCATGACAGGATATCTGAGCTTGAAACCTGCCAAATATGAGAAAGAAGCGATTTGCGGAGCAAATCAGCGAATTTCGAATATTTGTAGAATTGCGGGAGTTGCGAAGCAACGAAGCAATTCGTAGGTATCATTAAAATAAAAAGATATCAGAAAGATAAATTTGATTGGGGGCACATTCTGCCCCCAATCTTGTAAAGAAAGGTATAGTGTAAAGAATGAGCGAAGAAAGAATTGGATACATCCATTCTTTAGAGAGCTTTGGTTCCGTAGACGGTCCGGGAGTTCGGTATGTGATTTTTGTAACCGGCTGTGCAATGCGTTGCCAGTTCTGTCATAATCCGGATACCTGGGATATGTCTACCGGAGAGAAATATACGACCGATCAATTGTTAGAAAAAGCAATAAAATACCGTCCTTACTGGGGAAGTGAGGGCGGTATTACTGTAAGCGGAGGGGAACCTCTGATGCAGATTGATTTTTTGACGGAGTTATTTCGCAAAGCCAAGGAGAAGGGAATTAATACAACATTAGATACAAGTGGTAATCCATTTACAAAAAAGGAGCCATTTTTCTCTAAATTCAAGGAATTAATGAAATATACTGACCTTGTTATGCTGGATATTAAACATATTGATGATGAACAGCATAAGATTTTGACAGGTCAGTCAAATAAGAATATCCTTGAGATGGCACAATATTTGTCAGAGACAGGAACGGCAATGTGGATTCGCCATGTTTTGGTACCGGAAAGAAATGATAAAGACGAATACTTGCAGCGTCTTGCAGATTTCATTCACACATTAAAAACAGTGAAGAAGGTGGAAGTACTTCCATATCACACATTAGGAGTGTTTAAGTGGAAAGAACTTGGAATTCCATATCAGTTAGAGGGAATTGAACCACCGACACAGGAACGTGTATTAAATGCGGAGAAGATCTTAGGAATTAAGCACGATTAAAAAGATAAAGGACAGGGACAGTGAGTTCCGTTATAAAACTGTGGATTATTATTCGATAGAGTGATAGGAAGATAGAACTCTGTTGGGATAAAAAATCCACAGTTTTTTTGTTCTAATAAGATAGGAATATATCATAAATGAGAAAGTAATTTGTATATATTAACTTGACAAGAAACTAACGAGTAGTATAATTTAAACAAAAACAAAGAAAAGGAATCTGATTATAAGGGGAAGTTCAAGGAATTGGAATCTAGGATATGTAATTAGACGAAAAGAAAGGGATAAGGGTTTATGCAGGTAGAAAAATCATATGAATGTATTGGGAAGATGAAAGAGAATATTTCAAAGGTAATCATTGGAAAAGACCAGGTGATTGAGCTGTTGTTAACATCTTTAGTTGCAGGAGGACATGTTTTATTAGAAGATGTACCGGGAACCGGTAAGACGGTTTTAGCAAAGACGATTGCAAAAACAATGGAATTCCAATTTGAAAGAGTGCAGTTTACACCTGACTTACTGCCAAGTGATGTAACTGGATTATCTTATTACAATCAGGAACAAGGGAAATTTGTTTTTAAAGAGGGACCTGTTTTTACAAATTTATTATTAGCGGATGAGATTAATCGTGCAACCCCGAGAACACAGGCGAGTTTATTAGAGTGCATGGAAGAGAAGCAGGTGACAGTGGATGGAGTTACCAGACAATTAGAAGCTCCATTTTTTGTTATTGCGACACAAAATCCGGTGGAAACGATTGGATGTTTTCCGCTACCGGAAGCACAGATGGATCGATTTTTGATGAAGATTTCCATGGGACAGATGACGGAGCAGGAAGAAAGAAATATGTTAGATCGTTTTATTGAAAAGGAACCTTTACAGGAGCTGCAGCCGGTATGCAGCAAAGAAGAAATCTGCAGACTGCAGGAAGCATGTAAGAAGATTTATATTCATGATGATTTGAAGGATTATATTGTCCGGTTAGTTCAGGCAAGTCGTAAAAAAGATCAGGAATGGATTAGCTGTGGAGTCAGTCCGAGAGGAACACTGGCATTGCTTCGTGCATCACAAGGATATGCAATGATGAAAGAGAGAGATTATGTTGTACCAGAAGATATCAAAGCAGTAGCAGTACCTGTACTGGCGCATAGAATTGTTTCAGAATCAGCAGACAAAAGCAGGAAAGAACAATTTATCCGTCAGTTATTACAAAGCATTTCATTGCCAACGGAGGACTGGAAAAGACCATGATGATTTATTTGTTTGTGGGAATTGTTTTGGTTACCACAATCTGGACGATTTATTATAAAAATAATTGGAGCAAATCAATTTCCGTATCTTTAGAGTTTGAACAGAAGTCTGTTTATGAAAATGAACAGGCAGGCTTGTTAGAAAGTATTACGAATAAGAAAAAACTACCGGTACCTATTCTAGAGGCTGCGATACAAATGGATAAAGAACTTGTTTTTGAGGATATGAAGAATGCAAGGATCAGCGATTTTACAAATAAAAGAGATGTCTTTTCCATGCTTGGTTATCAGAAAATCACAAGGCGTCTTATGGTAGACTGTACGAAACGGGGATATTATGAGATTAATCAGCTCTATTGCATTACAAGGAGCCTGCTTTATACGAAATCATATTCGGAGCAGAAAGAGGTACATGCTTCTATTTTTGTATATCCAAAACGTGTAGATATATCGGATATTGCAGTAAAGTGTGAGAAAATAGCAGGAAGTCTTCAGTGTGAAAAACGATTATATGAAGATCCATTTGCGTTTTGTGCAATCCGGGAATATCGGGTAACAGATTCGATGAAGGCGATTAACTGGAAAGCAAGTGCAAAGACGGGAGATCTGATGGTAAATACATACGAATCCACATTAACACCTAAAGTGATGATTTATTTAGATCTGCAGGACCGCAGTATTATGCAGGAGGATGATCTGAATGAGATGGGAATTTCTGTGGCAGCAACGTTAGCACAGAGATTGATTAAAAACGGAATGGAAGTGGGGATTGCAGCAAGTGGCGGACAGGAAATAGAACGATTTGAGCCGTCTACCGGAAGCATGCAGCTAGAGCGAATTGAAAAAATGCTGTCTGTACTGAAACAGGGGGCAGAAGTAAAGGGATTTGCTGCCATATTAAAAGATTTACCTGGGGATGCAGTTCCGGTTTTTATTTCCAAGAATCTGTATAACCAGAAGGGCATAGAAGAATTTTTAGGGAAAAGACAGGAGGGAATCTGGGTCTTGCCATGTTTTGACAAAACACAGAAGATAGAACATATGTCAAACCTCCATATCGTAACAAAGTTTGTGAAAAAGTAGCAGCTTAAGGTCAGGAGGAGAAGAGATGGCAAAAAAATTAACGAGATGGCTGCATGTAATTTTGGTATTGATGGTAATTCCACCACTACTATATGCAATGGGAGAGGAGCAGAATCATCAGGTGGAAATTACGATGTATCTGAATAGCCTGATTATTGCATTACCGGTGATTGGGATGGATTTCATTGCTGAGAAGGTAAAATATATCTGGCAATACGTTTCAGGGGCAGCTGCCTTATTTGTACTTACCGGGGGAATTGCCTATACACTGGGTAAGATATCACATTACGATGCAACGAAGCAGGGATATGTAGTAATCATTTTGTTAGAAACAATCCTATTGATTACAGAGAAATTCTTATTCCGGCTGAATAAAAAAAATGAGGCAGAGAATGCACTTCGTTCAGGAAAATACGCATTTTATACGAAATATCATCTTTTGTCGAAACCAGATTTTTTATGCCTGTGTTACTTTTTTGCATTGTATCTGGTTGCACAGAAATTTGGAAGTGCCATTGTTTGTAATGAAATGTTAATAAACGGCGTGATATACAGCATTTGTTTCTTTGTATTTCGCTTTGTGGATGGAACGGATCAGTATTTTCAGCTAAATGAGAAAGTGGCAAGTTTTCCGAAGAAGAGAATTTTAGGTATCAGCAAAAGAATGATGGGTGGATTTTTACTTTGCATTCTGATTGCGGCTTTACCGACGTTATTTACATTAGACCGGAGACAATACGCCAATGTACGGCAGTGGATTGCACAGAGACCGGCAGATATGAATGATCCGATTGTTCAGGATGAAACTCCACCACAGGAGACAGAAGAAGGCGAAGTAGAGCAGCAGACGGAAGCTGGAGAAGAAAAGCAGGAAATAAAAGAAATGCCATGGCTGATGAAAAAGATTTTTGGACTGATTGGTCTGGCAATTGTCGGTATATTTGCAGTGATACTTTTTAAAGGAATGCGTCGTTCTTCAAAAGAATTCAGAGAGAATCTTGATGAAGAAAATGGAGATATTGTAGAAGAAATTCGACCGGAAGAGAAGACGGAAAAGAGAGTTATTAAAAAATCATCCGCAACAAAAGTGGAAAGCGAAAAGGAAAAAATCCGCAGAGAATACCGGAATATGATATTAAGGTATCGAAAGGAAGAAATACAGAAATATGAGACGCCACATGAAATTGAGACAGAGGCAGGAATTGTGGATGATGAAAAAATGAAGGAACTGCATAAACGATACGAAGAAGCCAGATATAGCGAATAAAGGAACAGGAATTAAAAATAATGAGTAAAAATTTGAATAAAAAGATAGAAACAAGCTTTCGACGTGAGAATCGAAAGCTTGTATGGATTTTGTATGTTAATATTTTTCTATGTAATCTGATTTTAGCATACATGATTCAAAAAAATCTAGGCTTAGAAAAAAGTGAAAGAGATTTTAGTATGCAGGGATTTTTTCATGCATATGGGGAATGGATGATAATCAGTGCACTTGGATTTGTGAATATAATTTTGATTCTTTTTTATTTTGCAAAACAGAGAATCAAAATAAATGTAATTCTATTTTTGTGTGGAATAACAAGGGGAAGTTGTATACGGCTTCAGTTACAGGAATTTTTGATGCTTTATTTTATACCGGCTGTCAGTGCAGCAATCCTGAATATGCTGTATCTCTTAGCAATACATAAGCTCAATGGATGGTATATGAGTAGTGGATGGCTCGCCTTTTTGTGGCTTGGTGTATACTATATATTTTCTGTTCTTTTCATTTTATGTGTGCTTAATATCTTTGGAAAAATAAAAAAATGAAAGTAAAAACTTTGATGGAAATGAGGAAAATATGTTGCGTTTGGTTTTAAAAAATTTCAGGATAAATATGGGACAGTGTTTTTTACAAATTATAGAATTAGGAGTATTATTGATTTTAATCAATGTGATAGCCATAGCCATTGTAAAAGGACAGAGTCTGCAAAATTTTTTTGAAGGAAAGGAAGACTGGTATTATCTGTCAGGAGCATTAGACACAGATTTAGAAGAGGGAAAAGAACAAAAAATATTAAAGGAATTGCAGTCGCTTCCTAATGTGGAAAATGTAGCATGGCAGGAAATGGAGATTACTACAGTGGGTGGAAGAAATTATTCTTGTTATTATTTTAGCCCGGATATGGAAAAAATGAAGTGTCATTTAGATGAAGGAAAATGGTTTGATTACCAAGAAAAGAATCAGGTAATTCTGTGTGGAAGCAGACTTGGAATGAAATATAAAATCGGAGATACCATAAAGCTAAATGGAATACCATGTAAAGTAATTGGAAAAATGGGAAGCTATGGGAGATTCTGGGATCTGAGTACGAATGCTACGAGAGGGGAAGATATTGCCAGAATTGCAAGAGAGGTTATTTTGACCAATGCAGAAAAAACGATGAAGAAAGAGGATATGATTTACTCGGTATCAGCAATGGTAAATTTAAAATCAGATACAAAAGATTCTGTCAATGAATTAAAAAAATATGGAGAACCCATAAAAATAAGAAGAGTGATAGAACAAGTAAAATCTGAGAGTAAAAAACAGACACAGTCAGATGTCGTTCGAGGAATATTGCAACTTCTTGTGGTAATCAGTACGATGGAAATTCTTAGAGAAATATCCATACATGGAAGTACTAAAGAATATGATATTTACTATATTTGCGGAATGTCAAGGCAAAAATATTTAAAAATGAAATGGGTGGAAGGAAGCATTCTTCTGGCTTTTGGAATTGGAATGTTTTTGTTTTTATACTACACTCCATTTTTTTATAATAATTCAAATATGATTGACAGTATTAGAATCGAAGGATGGAATATTTTACTTTGTATCGGAGTCGGAGTACTGTTTGTGTTGCGTAGAATAGAGGGACAATATAAGAAAAATAATTAGGAGAAAAAGGTGAAAAAAGAATTTATTTGTTTAAAAGATGTTTGTAAAAAATATGAAAACCTGATGGAAAGTCATCAGGTGTTAGATCATTTTCAACTTTCAGTTGGAGAGGGAGAAATGATAGCAATTGTAGGAAAATCCGGAAAGGGAAAAACTACGTTATTAAATATTCTAGGTTTCGTTGATCGAATCGATGAGGGACAGTATTTTTTTGAAAAAGAAGATGTTGGGAAAAAAACAGAGAAAGAATTAGCAGAGATGAGAAATGGAAAAATCGGATATGTTTTTCAAGATTTCAAATTGATTGACCGGATGAGTGCTGGTGAAAATATTGCTGTTCCCTTGTATCTTTATGGAGAAAAGGAAAGCACAATTAAGCATCGTGTAGAAAAAATGGCAGAACAACTTGGAATTGAATATTTGTTAGAGAGAAAGGTAAAGGATATTTCGGGTGGAGAAAAGCAAAGAGTGGCAATTGCCAGAGCATTAATACGGAATCCACACTTACTTTTAGCAGATGAACCAACGGGAGCTTTAGATTTAGATACGAGAAATGAAATCTTAAAGATTTTTCATCAGATTCATGATCTGGGGAAAACAATTATTATTGTGACCCATGATATGAGTGTGGCACAAAGCTGCGACAGAGTCATAGAGTTGTAAATAATGTAGTTAAAAAGGTCTACCTCTATTTGAGATAGACCTTTTAACTACTTATCTGGTGAAAAATTTTTAATTAAATTTTTGGACATACTTTCTAGTGTATTGATTAGAATAGATATAACAAGGCTACTAGCCAAAAGAAAGAGAAAAATTAGTGGTGCATATTTTAGTTTGTAAAGGAAATCTTTGAAATATATTCCACGAATAAAGGAATGTATTAAAAAGATGTTCATAGAATGTTTGCCAAGAAAAGATAATATAGGACATAAAAAACTTACAGAGCAAATAATATCAAAACAGTAATAAACCATATAAGCTGGGATTATTCCGTCGCAAATCTCATAAAAATTCCATGTACCTCCATTACTTCGGATTCGGTAAAATACGTAAAGAATTATGGTGTCACACAAAAAATGAAGGAAGCGATTTATAAACTTATTTTTGCAAAACTGGAAAGAAGCCATTTTTGTAAAAATATTTCTTTGTGCACAAATCAATCCTAAAACAAATGCAAGTAAGTAATGAATTATATTGGTATCGGTAGCCAGAAGCCCTAAAGTTCTAGGAAGAATAATAGAGAGAGGAATTATAATCAATCCTAATTTTTTATAAAATAAAATGCATACAGGCATGAGAAAAATTAGAATAATAGCAAGGCTCATATACCACCAGGTTGCAACAAGGGTAGGGGTTTGAAATAGATTAGCAAGTCCAAGTCCGTCTAATATAAAATAGAGGATTCTTTGTAGTGAACTTCCTTTATAAATAGAAAGTGGTCTGCGGTTATAGATAAAGCAAAATAACTCACAAATTGAAAAAATCCAAAAAAAGTGGAACATGAGTTTTTTATAGCGACGTAAACAAGATTGCTCTAAATTGTTTTCATCAAAGCTTTTAGACATTCCATAACCACTCAAAAATACAAACATTCCAACACATATCTTGCAAAAGAAAGCGATTGAATTGATGTTAGTATAAATTAGTGGACACGAAAAGTGCGACAGATTAAAATATTTATTAGAAAGGATGTGTTTCACTATG
>CAKRHW010000022.1 GCA_934339365.1 uncultured Lachnospiraceae bacterium
CTCCTTCTGCAAAAGTTATTGCAACAGATTTCTCTATTTTATAACTTTTTTGTTGCGTTAAGTTTTTCAATTAAAGCAAATAATAAAAGCTTGTTTTTCTTTCTGATTGTATACTACTACTTTTGCTGTCCCTTAAACATCTCTTTCATATACATTGGACTATATCTTCTTGCCTGATCTTCCGCAAAATCAAGATACTATGAAGTAAGAATCCATATTCCAATCCAAAAATACTGTGATTTCAATACTTTTATTTTATAATAAGGGTGGTTCTGAATAGTTACCATAAAACAATATATATAATTTAGCATTTTACTGTTTTATAATGATTAATCCCATATACAAGTAATCCAAACGGTACGGTGATTGCAAGAATCGGATAAAAATAAATGATATTAATATTTCCATACAAACCCCCTCCAATAATCGGTCCCAAAGACATCCCCAAATCTAATCCAATGTAATATGTACTATTTGCAAGCCCTCTTTTCCCTTTTCCTGCAAGTAAAATAGCTCTCGACTGACAAACAGAACACATAAGCCCATAGCCCCCTGCCATGAATGCTGCTGCAAAAAACATAATAATAATCGCAATAGGTATCACTTTTCTATCTACTATTTCCAATCTTCGATCAATACTTGCATTTTCCTCCTGCTCCGGCAATATAGGTTCTCCTTTGTCATAAACGAATTGAATACTCAAAATTGTCAAAACTATAAATATCGTAGCAACTAAAAATGCTGTTTTATATCCTACGCTTTCATATATGCTTACTCCGATTGCAGGTGAAATTGCCATTCCGAGTGCATTCATAGTCCCATACAATCCCATTCCAGAACCTATTTTTTCTTTAGGTAACAGATTAGACATCCAGGTAGACATGCAAACGGAACAGCAGGAATATCCAATTCCATTTATATTACGAGAAATGATGATAAAAGTCGGATTCCATGCAAGGATATAACCAATACAAGAAATAGTCATCAATCCTGCACCAATGAAAGATAATTTGTATTTACTAATTTTATCTGCCAGATTGCCCACAAAAGGCCGGCAAAACAAAGCACATATATTCATAAGTCCGCCAATAATACCCATCATCATTGCACTTGCACCTAAACTTTCCGAATAACCTGTAATCAAAGGCGTCACAAGCATTGGACTCGATAGATAAAAAAAACTTGAAATCAAAATTAAAATAATATCATGTCTATAAATTTTACTTTTCATAATAATCCTGTATTCCTTTCTCATATGAATTTTTTGCTCTGGCTTCTTATTACAAATATACATCATGCTGTATATTTGCATAAAAAACTATCTGATGTTTTGTAAAACTCTTGTAATTAAAGCAGAAAAAAGTTAAACTGTCTGCCTGCTCTGCTGTTATATATAATTCTTTCAAATGTTTATTTCGATTTTTTACAATCTGATTTGCCAGCGTTAATACTTGTCTGGCTAATTCATATTCTTTATTTCTCATTTTTATCCTCTCCTCATAATTTTCTATGCCAAAGCCAATCTGTTAGCTTTATATTATTTTGTCAAGAGAGTAAAAGATTATTTCTCCACGCAAAATAGACACCTTTACATTCTAGAAAGAAGCAAAAGTGTCTATCTTTTCATATAATTTTTTAAGTTTATTTCTTCTCTTGTTTACAATTCAAGTGTATCTATAATTGCCTTTAAAGCATCAGCTGATTCTTTCAGTTTTAATGCTTCTTCTCCACTAAGATTAATCGGTATATCCGATTCCACACCATCTGAGCCTACAATAGCCGGCATGCTTAACACTACTCCATCCATTTCGTATACACTATGCATCATGTGTGATACCGGAAGAATTGATTTTTCATCTCTCATAATTACTTCACAGATTCGCTTTACCGACATTGCAATTCCATAATATGTAGCATGTTTTTTATTTATTATTTCATAAGCACTGTTCTTTACAGCCGTTGCAATTTCTTCTGTATTTTCCTTGTGCTTATAATGCCCTCTCATTTCACACATTTCGCTTAATGGTACTCCCGAAACATTTGCAGAAGACCATGCTACTACCTCGCTGTCCCCATGTTCTCCCACAATAAATGCGTGGACACTTCGGCTATCTACAGATAAGTGCTCTCCTAATTTAGATCTGAGTCTGGCAGTATCTAGTACCGTTCCTGATCCAATTACCCTGTTTTCCGGAAGGCCGGATAACTTGATGGCTACCTGTGTCAGAATATCTACTGGATTTGCAACCACCAGCATAATTCCGTCAAAATTTCTTTTCGCTATTTCCGGAATAATCGACTTAAATATCGCTACATTTTTATTAACCAGATCCAGTCTTGTCTCTCCCGGCTTTTGTCCTGCTCCGGCAGATATTATTACAATTGCAGCATCTGTTACATCATCGTAATCTCCTGCATAGATTCTCATTGGACTGGCAAATGGTATTCCATGGCTTATGTCCATGGCTTCTCCTTCTGCTTTATTCTTGTCTGCATCAATCAGAACAATTTCATTAAATAATCCACTCTGCATTAAAGCAAATACCGATGCAGAACCGACAAAGCCACAGCCTACCATAACTGCCTTTTTTGAATTTATAATCATAGTATCACTCTCCTTAATAATTTTCTGCGTGTACCTCAAAATAACTCTGTGGATGATTACATACCGGACAAACCTCCGGGGCCCTTGTTCCCACTACGATATGACCACAGTTGCGGCATTCCCATATCTTAACCTCACTTTTCTCGAATACCTGTGCTGTCTCGATATTCTTAAGAAGATCACGATATCTCTCTTCATGACGCTTTTCAATTTCTCCTACAGCTCTGAATTTTGCTGCAAGTTCCGGGAATCCTTCCTCCTCAGCAGTCTTGGCAAAATCTTCGTACATATCTGTCCACTCAAAGTTTTCTCCTTCCGCTGCAGCTGCAAGATTTTCCTTTGTATTACCGATTCCTGCTAATTCCTTGAACCACATTTTAGCATGCTCTTTCTCATTATTTGCTGTCTTTAAAAATAACTCTGACATCTGCTCATAGCCTTCCTTCTTTGCTACAGATGCAAAATAAGTATACTTATTTCTTGCCTGGGATTCTCCTGCAAATGCCTCCTGTAAATTCTTCTCTGTCTGTGTTCCTGTATATTTGTTTGCTGCCATTTTAATTTCCTCCTTATTCTTTGCTCTCTTTTTTGCTCTGTTCGTTGTTTACTTCTTTGTTTTCTTTCATGCATTCAGGACATATGCCCTTAAAGAAAATATCATAACTTAAAAATTTCACTCCATGGTTGTTATGTATTCTCTTTTCTAAATCAGGTATTTCATCCATATCAACATCTAAAATATCACCACAATTCACGCATCTGACGTGATAATGATTTTCCAATGTGAAATCAAAACGATCTGGTCCATCCGGAACTTCAACCTTTCGAATCGCTCCCTCTTCCGCCAGTATGCCCAGATTTCGATAGACCGTTCCCTTCCCTATTGTAGGATGGTCTTTTTTAATGAATTCATACACTTCATCAGCCGTTACATGTCTCTTTAATTCATTTACTGCATTGCGCACTAAATCTTTCTGAATTGTATTCCTTCTAATATTATCGCCTCCTTATTAGGATTAATTCTTAATTAGGATTATACTCTATTTAATTTTGATTGTCAACTAAAAAAATAAAATTTTCTTTCCCGCAGGATAAAAAAAACTCCCTCTGGCATCTTTCTTAAAATAACGCATAAAAATACCGCTTACCTTATGTTTCTACACAAAATAAGCGGTTGTAAATATTTATTTTATTCCGGCCATACAAAGTTGGCGTTTCCGGCTTCAAGTCCATCAATCAGAATGTTTTGCCCTGTACAGAATCGATTTGTAACAGTCATAAAATACGCCCAATCAGCTGCTTCCTCAACACTCATCCAGCGTTTCAAAGGAGTTTGATCCATAATCTGCTGCCACAGCTTTTTATCCTCCATAACAGGACGGTTAAGCTCTGTCGTAACCCCTCCAAAATCAAGGCTGTTACAGGTCGCACCATATTTGGCAATGCGGAGTGCGATATTTTTCGCATAAGCAAGTACGCCTCCCTTACTTGCCACATATTCCGGAAACTCCGATCCATTATGTCCGCTTGAAGAACCAATCATAAGCACCGAGCGGATATTTGGATGTACACCATATTTTTCGGTAATAGCAATCGTTCCTTTTAGATTGACTTCTATGTCATCGGCGTTTTGCACACCGGCATTGTTTATCACGATATCGAAAGGGGCAAGATCCGGGAAATGTGCTTTATCACGTATATCGATACCTATATGCGTATACCCTGACTCGAAAATAGAGGCACTCTTACAGTCAAACCCTGTGACTTCATGTCCCTCATTTAAAAACTTTTCGGCAATTGATTTTCCAATTCCAGAACTTGTTCCTGTAATAAGAATCTTCATAAGTTTGTCCTCACATTCTAAGAGAATTTGCATTTTGTTTCAGTATAACATATTGCCAAAAACAATACAATGTCTCTAAAAGCATCCTAAAGAAGTGTACATATCCACGCAACCACAACACAAACCGGAATATAAATAACAAAATGCAAAATATGTGATTTCATGTTATATCCAAACATTTGTGGCCCCACAACCCCTTTCAGTTCCGGATAGAAATGTGGGAAAAAATTTGAGTGACAAAGAAGCACCCAGTCAAAAAAGAAGATATCGTAGAGTTCCATACAATAAAGCATAACAAGGAATCTTATATAGTATTTTCCAAAACTGAAACCATTTCTTATACCATCCCATGCAGCAAGAACGACTGCTCCAATAAAGAACAGAATTGCGATTACTTCTATAATCCAACCTATTACATGAGCCCCACGAAACCTCTCTTTTTTATCTGGAATTACAGCCAGATTATTCTCCTTCGGTGCAGTAGAGAAAAATCTTTTATCCTGAATAAAACCAACTGTAATCTCGTTTGCAATCCACTTACATAATCTAAAGATCATTCTGCCATTCTTTTAATGCAGCCGAAAGCCTCTTATCGATATCTTTTCTGGTTGCTTCGCACTCATCTGGATATTCTTTCGCCGCTTTAAAAATAAAACGCAACACAAATTTAAGTCCTACAGGCAATGCCATACGAAGCATGGATTCCGGTAGCACAAAATGTGTTCCATGCTCATATACAAGTGCCTCATATTTGCAGGTATGAGGATGCTCTTTTAAGCGCTGATCCATGCGACGGATATATTTTCCTGCTTCCCAAAATGAATCGTCGTCTGCTCCTACAAGAAGCAGCCTTCCTTTGCTTTCCCTTTTCGCTGTAATATTACAAATGCAATGATACAAATAAAATAGTCATCCTAATCTAGACACTCTACACCTAAATGTCTGATTTTTGGATATTGTACCCACTTTTGTTCATTGTTAAAACGGTACTTGTCCATTAATATATCCATATATCAAAACAAAACCGAGGTGATATATCTGAAACAGATAAAAATTGCATGTACCGGCTATATTTTGATCTCCATTGTATTTTACATCACTGGATTTTTATGTATCGTTGATCCTGAATTAATACAATTACATAGAAGAACTTTAGCTGGTGTCATTCTAATCGCATATGGAATTATTAAAATCATCGGCTACTTTTCAAAGGATTTGTATTGCCTGGCATTCCAATATGATTTTGCCTGTGGGATTTTTTTGATCGTGCTTGGTATTGCTGCTTTATGCATTAGTGCCAGATTCAAAGACTCTTCTCTCCTGGCCGCACTGGGAATACTAATTTTACTTGATAGTCTGCTCAGTATCCAGACGGCACTTGATTCAAAAAAATTCGGATTATCCTCATGGAAATATATCCTTATATTTTCCATGATAACTGGCACTTTGGGAGCTCTCGTAATTTTAAAAAGTACAATCACATTTGCAGGCTGTGCACTTCTGGCAGAAGGGGGTATGCGGCATTATATTGTCCAGTATACCGCACGACTACCTGATTATCATTATCTTGGTGATAATAAACAATCAAAATAAAAAATTTATACAAAGGAGGATGCCATCATGAATGCATCAAACACACTAAAAAAATTTGGGATTGAACAAACTTTTAATTATATTTTCAAAGATCCTGATAAAAATATGAATAAAATAATGGACTGGGCTGATAAATTTTCCAAAGGAGAATTTCCATCTCAACGCAAAGCGATACGTGAAGCAATCGAAAATCCTGAACATCCATATTATTCCTATATTCGAAAATTATTTAAGGATGTTGATCCAAATGTAGCAAAAACCCTTGCTGTTAACCTCTTCATAAACGCATCTTTAATTGGCTGGCCAAAAGAAGAAGAACTCCGCAAGAAATATGACTGTAATATCCCATGGGCAATCCTTCTCGATCCAACATCCGCATGTAACCTACACTGTACCGGATGTTGGGCTGCAGAATATGGTCATAAACTAAATCTGACCTACGATGAAATTGACAGTATCATCACCCAAGGAAAAGAACTTGGTGTATATATGTATATCTATACCGGTGGTGAACCACTTGTACGTAAAAAAGACTTAATCCGCCTCTGCGAAAAACACTCTGATTGTGTATTCTTATGCTTTACAAACGCAACTTTAATTGATGAAGAATTTGCAGATGAAATGCTTCGGGTTGGAAATTTTGTTCCTGCCATTTCTCTAGAAGGATTTGAGGAGGCAACCGATGGTCGCCGTGGAAATGGTGTTTACCAAAAAGTAACAAAAGCTATGGCTCTTCTTCGGGAAAAGAAATTGATTTATGGAATTTCCTGTTGTTATACCAGTGCAAATTATGAATCCATTACTTCTGAAGAATTCTATGATTCACTGATTGATCTCGGAGCATATTTCGTATGGTATTTCCATTATATGCCAGTAGGAAATGACGCTGCACCAAATCTCCTTCCTTCACCAGAACAGCGTATCGGTGTTTACGAAAAAATCCGTCGTTACCGTGCCACAAAGCCATTATTTGCGATGGACTTCCAAAACGATGCTGAATATGTTGGTGGATGCATTGCCGGTGGCTATCGTTATTTGCATATCAATGCCAATGGCGATATTGATCCTTGTGTATTTATTCACTATTCAGATTCCAATATTCGCGAGAAAACCTTGCTGGAAGCCTTGCGGTCTCCGATGATGATGGCTTATCACAGAAATCAGCCATTCAATGAAAATATGCTTCGCCCGTGTCCAATGCTGGAAAATCCGCAGAAGCTTCGTGAAATGGTTGCCACCGCTGGTGCACATTCCACTGATCTGCAGTCACCGGAAAGTGCTGAACATCTCTGTTCAAAATGTGACCATTATGCAGAGCACTGGAAACCAGTAGCAGATAAACTTTGGGCAGAAAACCGTAAAAAATACAATGAAAAACATTCCCAAAATTAAAGTTTCATTCATGCCTCAACAGAAACTTTTACATTTGTTCTATATATGAAATACAGGAGTTCTTGCTTACCGGCAGAACTCCTCTTTTCGTACAATCACTCATTTTTGTCTTGTCCATTTTGGTACCCATTGACTAAACGTTCACCTGCCCCAGCAAACATTTTACAAAGTTCTTCATAAAGTTCTACCAGATTATATGATGCATCTTCTTCCAGCCAGTCCAACAAACTCCCTACAAATACACATTTATAACATTTAATAAATACTTCTTTCTTTTTTTCTGAAATCTGCCTATACTCTCCAATTTTATCTACATATGTATGAATAATATTATATCCCATTTTATTCAGGCGAAATAAAAAACCATCCTTTTGAACAGAACGAAACAAATGTAAAAATGCCTTTTTCCTTTTCATACATTCCCGTGCCATATAAACAAGACAGTCCTCAGGTGATGAAAATGTCCCATATTGCTGGATCACCTCATCCATCCAATCCTCAATGGAATCTACCATTAACGTAGGGATATCTTGAAAATGATAATAAAATGTATTACGATTCACACGACAACGATTTACAATATCCTGTACCGTAATTTTATTGTATGGCTTTTCTTCCAAAATCTCCCAAAAGGTATCTTTAATGATCTTTTTTGTCTGTAGCATTCTTTCCTCCATAATATCGCAAAACAGGGAGATAAGAAACTTATCTCCCTGAAATTAACGATTCGCACTCAAAGTAGCAACGCACTTAAATTAAACAGGTGTTCTTGCATGCCTGTATTATATGCAATTATCAAGAAAAAAACAATAAAAAAGAGCGATAAATCATATTATTTATTACATTGCACCATTTTATTTTCGCTATCATCCCTATAAAAAACATCTGACCACTGACAGATGCTCTGCAAAATAGGGACAACTGATTTTCCTTTTTGCGTCAGGCAATATTCTACTTTCGGTGGAATTTCATCATAATTCCTGTTGTTTTTCCAAAACACTCTTTTTTTGCTGCATCAGTTTTTCTTCCATGTTACTGATATCCCTGTTTTTCAAAAAATCCTCTATTTCAGCCAATGGTATGTCTAAAACTCTTAAATATCGAATCATATTAAGTACTTCAAACTGTTCTGTTCCATAATAACGATATCCGGTATCAGGGGAAATATATTCCGGATGGAGCAGTCCAACCTTCTCATAATGCCGCAGACTACTGACACTGATATGAAAAAGTTTGAATACTTCACCTATTGAAAACAACCCTTTTCTATCCATATAATCACACACCTTTCCTTACTGGTTCCTCATGATTACGATATATCACATAAAATGCAATACTGCAAATCAATACAGATAACAACGAACCGGCTGCTGTCGCAAGGCCCATTGGAAACAATGTTGTCCGGAATATCAATCCGAAGCCTTATTTATTACTCTTTTTCTGTATATACTGCGATATCTTTTTTCACATCAGCCAGTGTCATTTCTGAAAGCTTGTCTTCCATTGCTCTTTGCACCTCTAATAGTCTCTTATCAAGAACATTATGAATATTCCTTCCTACCGGGCACTTCTGATTAGGTTTCTCATGGAAATGAAACAATTCTTCATCAGGTGCACATTCCACCGCCTTGTAAATATCAAGAAATGTAATCTGATCAAGTGGCCTGGTAATGGTTACACCTCCAGTTCCTCTTGCAACTTCAATCAATCCTGCTGCCTTTAACTGTTGCAATATTTTTCGCACAATCACAGGATTGGTTCCAATACTTGCTGCCATAAAATCACTTGTCATCTTTTGATCTGAAAATGTATCTATACAGGTAAACATATGAATTGCCATAGTAAATCTGCTGGAAATCTGCATTGTAAGCACCTCTTTTCTATCACTCAATCACTTATTATAGCAACAATAGCCATTTTTGCAATTACCTATTGTTTTTGATGACTTTGCATGGATTCCTTACTGTAATTTTTAATTTCTAAGCATCCTTTTAGCCGCAACAAAGGTAAGATCATACAAGGAACTATATGTATAATCAACTCCTGCCAATTTCATTGCTTCCTTCTGCTTTTCCGTCACAACGGTATATGGATAAATTCCAAACATAAATGGGAAAAAGGAATATACAAAGTCTTTTCTCTTTTCTATCTCCATATCTTTCCGAAACTTTGCAAGGAGTTCCATGACGGTTTTCATTGCATTGCCATACGATACTTTAAATTCTACCAGTAATTCCATTCTGCTATTTTCTTCTAGATCATAATGGTTCATGGACATAATCTTCAAAAGCTGTCTGTGATTGTCTAAAGTTCCTGCCAGAACATCTGCGATTTCATCATCTGTCATGGTTTCATGTGATTCTATTGCCTCACAAAGTTGTTCAACCCATGAATCATATTCTCTTTTCAAAAGTGCAAGAAAGATTTCTTCTTTTGTCTGAAAATAATTATAAATGGATGTTCTTGAAAAACTGGTTTCTTTTCCAATCTCTTTTAGAGTAATCTCCTTAAAGCTCATTGTCTGATAAAGTTTTTCACATGCATTTATAATTTCTTCTTTTCTGGCATTTGTTCGTTCCACAGATCCTACTGGCATAATTATTTTCCTTTCTTTCTGACTAACCTGATGTCATTATAACACATATACTCTGAATAATCAGTTCCTTTTTGTTTCTTTTCTTTCCACGATTTTCAAATTATTCAAACTGACTTGCCCATTCCACCACTTTATCCGCAGACTCATTTTGATTAAATCGCTGTCCATCCATCCATTTTCCATTTCCTGCAAGTTTTTCTAAAGTATCTGCAGAAGAACCAATTCCACTGCTTGCAGATGTACAAAAAGGAATCACCTTCTTACCTGAGAAATCATAACTCTCCACAAAGGTATCTAAAATTCTAGGAGCTTCTCCCCACCAAATCGGATAACCAAAAAAATACTGTATCGTACTCATCAAAATTTTCTATTTTGTAATTCCTCCTTCCGTTTCTGACATCGTGTCAGTTTTTTCGTATCTTACCACGTACCTGACACGATGTCAATACCTGTTTTGACCTGGTGTCAGAATATAGAAATTTTCTACATCCATTACCCTAAAAATAGCCATCTGGATAGTTAGTCCAAATGGCTAAAAAAATACTTCACTTAACACTTTTCAGTGCAAAGCTAAATTCCTTATTTACAAAATCAGCAACAGTATGCACGCAGCAGATATGATTGCACCTGCGATACTAATCACTGAATAAATTTTCTTTGATTCCGGATCATTTTTTTCTTTTATCAGATAATAGATTCCTGCGCCCAAAATAAGAATTCCTATTATCAAACCTATAATTTTAATTGCCATAATATTATTTTTTCCTCCATTTCAAAAGTAACGATGAATTTATAATGACCAATACCGAACCAGCATTATGCACCAAAGCACCTACTACCGGATTTAAAGTACCTATTATTGCCAATATAATTGCAATAAAGTTTAAGCACATGGAAAAAGTCATATTTAATTTGATTGTAGTCATCATTCACTTTGAAAGTGCTACCAGATGTGGAAGTTCTTTTACTTCATCATCTACTAAAGCAATATCTGCTGCGTCAACCGCAATATCACTTCCGATTCCTCCCATAGCAATTCCAACTGTTGCCCGTTTCAGTGCCGGTGCATCATTTATTCCATCACCTATCATACAAACCAGTTTATTTTCCTACTATTGAAAGTAATTTTAAAAATGCTTTAACTACTGCCATTTTCTTTCTCCATTCTCTTATTTTTTTTGCATAAGAGATCCCTTATTAAATGCTTATGTATCTGTAAATTTACTTTAAATATATATATATATACTGTCAAGGTTTTTTAGCAATTTTATTTTAACTATAACTTATTAACGGAAATATTCTCTTTTGTTCCGTATTATTTTCACATTTTTAAATTGAACGTGGATTATTATATCCCTTGACACCCTATCATATCAATTCTCAAATATTGATTTTTCGGACTTTTTTTAATTCATTTATGGTAATTCCTTACTTTTTTATATTTCTTTTGATAAATAAATTTTTTACTTTTCCTAAAATGTCACTATTTGTCACTCTCATCTGATACACTGTGTCTATCAGTTAGCACAGAGAGCTTTAAAACATCAAACTACAAGTTCCTTGCAACCACTTGACAAGCGTGCTATGCTAGTTTTCAAACGTAACAATAAACAATGCACTCAGAAAGGAGGCCATTATCATGACAAAGTATTATAGAACAAACAACAGTAACTTAATAGCAAGAGGTATGGTTATCTTTTCTTCTATTTGTAAATAACAGGCATATTCTGCCCAATTCAAATAAAAGCTTCATAGGATTTCTGGCACCTCTGCTTTAACCATAGAGGTGCTATTTTTATGCCCTCGCATCAATAGAAAAGGAAATTATTATGGAGACTATCAAAGGAGCATTTACTTCTGCTCAGATTTTTACCACTAACAACAAAGAAACTGCAATCGACCAATATGCCATCTCACAGCTTCAGATGATTTGTAATCAGGAAAGCTCTAAGGGATGTCGTATTCGTATTATGCCTGATGTTCATCCCGGTAAAGTTGGAACCATCGGACTCACTATGACCATTGGCGAAAAAGTGATACCTAATCTCATTGGCATTGATATTGGTTGTGGTATGACCCTTGCACAGATTAAGGGAAAGAAAATAGAATACCAAAAACTTGATACAGTAATCAGGGACTCTGTTCCTTCCGGATTTCATATTCGTTCAAAGGTCCACAGATATGCAGATAAATTTGATTTTGATGCACTTCGATGTGCAGATCACATTCGTACAGACAGAGCAAAATTAAGCCTCGGCAGCCTGGGCTCTGGAAATCATTTTATTGAAGCCGACAAAGACGATGACGGAAATCTCTACATTGTAATCCACACAGGAAGTCGTCATCTTGGCAAGGAAGTAACGGAATACTATCTGAAAGAAGGCCAGAAATATTTAAAAGCAAATGGAATTGAAATTCCTTATGAACTTACCTGGCTTGAAGGAGACCTTATGGAAAATTACCTTCATGACCTTCAGGTTGTTCAACATTTTGCTTCTCTCAATCGAGAAATCATTTTGGATGAACTGGTAAAAGGAATGAAATGGAAAGTACTAGATTCTTATGAATGTATTCACAACTATGTGGACACTTCTTCTGAAACACTTAGTGCTTTCGGATCCTCTATGCTTCGTAAAGGTGCTATCTCTGCCAAAAAAGAGGAAAAGGTAATTATTCCCATCAATATGCGTGATGGAATTATTCTTGGAAGCGGACTTGGCAATCTAGATTGGAACTGCTCTGCTCCTCATGGATCAGGAAGAATCCTGAAGCGTGAAGAGGTAAAGAATCACTTTACCGTATCTTCTTTTAAATCAGAAATGAAAGGAATCTATTCTAGCTGCATTGGTAAAGACACGCTAGATGAAGCACCTTTTGCCTACAGAGGAATAAATGACATCGCAGAAGTCATTTCTGACACCGTCACTATAACTAAAATCATCAGACCGGTATATAACTTCAAGGCCGGAGAATCGAGGTAATCATGAGTAAATATAGAGAAACACCTTGCAAATATTATTTATGTTTTGGCGAATGTTCTAAGGGGCGCACCGCCGAACACAAAGGCTATTGTCAGCACTGTGATAAATACTACCCTCGTGCCAGGGTTCGCCATCTCAACAAAAAGAAACTATATAACGAAAAACAACGCAGTAAATATACTGCCTGATACAGAAAGAAGGATGTAATACTTCCATTCAAACCAAATGGAAAAGTGTTCTATATGGAAAACAAAGAAGCAAAATTAAACTGATACAAAATTTGCAAAAAAACAGGGGCATCATCTGCCCCTGTGCTTTTCTTTTCGTTTCTGTTGTTTTAAGTCATATCTGCGTTGCTTGTCTGCTTCTCGTTGTTGCTTACTGACTATTTTTCTTATCCGTTTATGTTCTTCCCGTTGCAGTTGCAATGCCTGTTGCGACTTCGTTCCGATACCATACTCGACAGTTTGTTTTCGTGCTTCTCTTTGCACTCGTTTCGGATTTATCGCTTCCTTTCTGACTATCACATCAACAGCCGGACTGAATCTTAGCTGACTGTATTTTTTAAGAACAAATTCCCATATTTCATAATCTTTCGGTTCTGCTCCAAATGTAACTTTGCATACAGACAATTTTCCATCTTCTATACGCTCAAATACACCAACCCAAAATGGGTGTTCAAAATACACTGTCAACTTTCCGATATTTCCTTCCATAACGAAACCCTCCTAAAATGTATTTCGCAGAAATGGACAACCCGGAGGGGCAGGTTACTTACCTGAAATATTTTCCAGACGGCTGGGCTACCTACCAGCTCTAACACATCCAAAGATGTGCATTGCGTTTTTATTCTACGTTTATATAAAGTGTGTTTCCACACAATATATCTATATTAATATTTTATGCCTGCTAGCTACAAAAATTTCTTGTCTGCCATAACCTCAGTGAAAAAACGTCAAAAAAAATCATTTTTTGAATCTATATTTTCCTTTTCCGTAACCGGACACTGGTTCGATAATATTAGCCTGCCTCAATTTTGAGAGAAGTTTAGAAGTGCCTGAACCTTTCAATTCAAGAAGTTCCATAACTGTACTTCTGCCAAATATTTCTTCAAAACCAAACTTCTCAAAAAGTTTATGAATATGGGCATTTGTTTTCTCAGAAAAGTCTCTTCCTTTTTCAGAAAGTACACTTTCAATGTCCACTTTTCCATCTTGAATGTCCACTTTTCCACTTTCAATATCTACTTTTGTTTCATTCAAAAGTCCACTAATATGCAATTTTCGATTGTGAAGCTCATTTTTCTCATTCAAAAGCAGATTTCTGAGAAACATTTCAAGATATTCTGTTGTTTCATAAATACCGTTTTGCAGATTCGTATAATTTGCACGAACAAGTGCATTTCTGAAATACCACGCATTTTCTGCAAAAATATCATTGGTTGCTGAAAATCCAAGCATCCTCAAATATTTGATAAAGAACACTGCTGTTGTTCTCGTATTGCCTTCCCCAAAGATATGGATTTGCCATAATCTTGAGATGAATACCGCAAGATGGTGAATAATCTCTACCATTGAAAGACCTTTATAACTAAAATCCTTCTCTTGCGAAAAGTCATATTCAAGTGTTGCTCTCAGTTCCGAAGCACTACCATACATAACAGTTGCTCCATCAAGCACCCATTCTTTCTTTGTGATATTATAATCTCTAATCTTTCCAGCATGTTTGTAAATACCTTGAAATAATTTTCGATGAATAGAAATATACTCATTGGGAGAAAAAGAGAACGCTGTTTCGGAAAGAATTTCTGCAATACGTAAAGAAACCTTATCTGCTTCTTCTGTGCGTTTATCCTCTGATAAATGCACCGGTCTTTCCTCGTAGTAGCTATCAATAAGACTCTGTGCTTCTTTCATGGTGATTTTGCCTTCAATATTCTGAATGGCAGTATGAATCAAATATTTAGATGGCTTAAGACCATCCACCGCCTGAAGTCCAACCGCCGTACTCCAGGCATAGCCTTTATACTCTTTATCTGGCTCAGACTCTTTTAAATATTCCTTAAATGGGTCTTTTTCTATATCCACTATTCCACCTCTTTTTCATAACTATTTTAGTTTCTTTTATGTCTTTTTCTGCGCAATCACTGTTTCTATTCCAATAAATCGTTTCTAATTGTAATATACCCTTCATGTGTAGTTGTATATAATAACGGCATATCTTTATCATCGAAAAAGGCAATATCATTGGTTCCAAAGTCCGTATTTTCTACAATATCTCCACAACTTGAAATATTATATTTACAAAATGTTTCGAATTGTAAAAGGTATTTAAAAATATCTTCTCATTCATTGTTATCCCCTTCTCGTAAATTTTAATATTCTAATCCTGATACTGCCAATTACTGAATCCACAGTTTTGTGCTGATTGATATACCGGTAAAATAATGGATTTCAGTTCTTTCGCAAACTCTGGATATTCAAGCCCTTTTCTATATACCCGATAACGAATGTCATCGTTATTGATATGCTCTTTCGCACACTTTTCAAATTCATCATGTACTTTGTTATACTTCCACATTAATTCATATGACCGAAATTCCTGTTTCACAAGTCTTTCAAAATAGGTATCCCAATCCGGCAAATGATTACTCTTAGAACTATTAATGCTCTTTGTGGTCGGATTTAAATTCCACATTTCATCATGCGCCACATAGGACCATGGTACGAAATGATCAATTGAAATATCCTTTCCTGTAAGAATATTTCCACCATAGATTTCTTTCACCGGTTCTAATGTCAGGATTAACTTCCAATATTTCTTTACATCTTCAAGCTTTCGTTCCTGAGGCGGTCTTAATTTATCTGCTATTCCCGGAACGCTTGGATTACGTCCCTGAAGATATAAAATCATATTATATTCTAACCAGCCTTGAATGATTTCCTGATTTTTCTGAATATACCTTACCCAGTCTTTTTGAATCTTTATCGTCGTGGAAAGACCTTTCAATTCCGTAAAATAATACATCAGTCGTTTTTCACTGTTGATTCTTGCAATCAATTCTTTTTCACCAACATTCCATGCCTTTCCCTTCAAATTCTCCATAAAAGGCGATTGTAAGCGATAAGGAACGTGATAAGTTAAAATTCTTTTCTTACTAATGATTTCTTTATCATCAGTGTTCTTTAAAAAACTGATAATATTTGATTTGTCCTCGCATGACTTAATTTCCGAATTCTTTGATTTAATCAAACCCACCAGATTTTCAAGAGTATCTTTCGGTCCAAGGTTCAAATGATATTCTGTGACCATATACCAGGCATCTGCTATCATCTCATCCACTAATTCTTCATAAGTAAGTTCAAACTTTCCTTCAATCACTTTTGCAACAATTGACTTAAACCAAAAGAACTTATAACACTCACTTGTTTTGTCAAATAATCGTCCCAGATATTCAATATTCAGTTCTTCAGAATATGGCAATTGCATATGCACTCTCTCCTCTATTATTCAGGTTTTATCCATTCGCCAAAAGTCTGTCCATTTGACCCATCTATATTTAATTTAATCATAGCAGTAAATGAGTAGATTTGCAAAATAAATTTCCCTAATTTATTATTTCAACGGAAAACAAATATCTATTTCCATATAACCGTCCTCTCTGACTTGACGATAGATATCAAGAATCGGTCTTTCATCTAATTCATTCCCTGTTTTTGAAAGCCATCTGCAGAATATCTCCTGATACACCATAAAAAGAAACTGTGGAAAACCTTTAAAATGATAAACCGCATATTTTCCACCTTGAAAATTTTGAAGAAATATATGCTCCCTATCTATGAATGCCAGTTGATCTAGTGAAACAGTCTGACACAATTCATACATACAGTGGTCCTCATCCGTAATCGATGGATCATCAATCGTACATTCAATGTAGCGTGTTTCTTCTGTAGCAAACTGCTCATATCTTTCTATAAAATGACACCACTCTTCTGGAAGCTGGTGGTAATTTCCCTGCTTTCTTTCATAAATCACCATAAAGCTGTCAAGATTTTCAACTGTAATTAATTTTCCTGCATCATCAAGCTCGTCTAGTGTCACTCCATAAGAAAACGAACTTTCTTCCACCATCTGTTCACTAATTTTCCGAAAATCTGTAGGCGATATACTTAGATGTTTTTTTAAAGCTGTAGCAAAATTGGAAGAAGAATATCCATATTTTGTGCCGATTTCTGTAATGCTTTTTTCTTTCTCAACCTTAAGACACCATGCACTTCTCTCTAGACGGATTCTCTTGATAAACTGGTAAAGTGCTTCATCTGTTTCTTCCTTAAACATACGTGTCAGATGATATCTAGAATACGAACAGTGGCGGGCAACATCATCTACCGTTATTTCTTCATCAATATGGTCAAATATGTAGTTAATTGCCTGATTTATCACTGCACTGTGTATTGCATGATTTTCTTTATCATTCATCCGTTCTGTCCTGCTTCCTTTCGTTTACTTATCTGTTTCTTTATCAAAAATAATGAAATAATTGCTGTAAGTGTTTCAGAACATGGTGCACTAAGCCATACACCTGTCATTCCAAATATTGCAGGAAGAATCATCGTAAATGCCAACAAAAGAACAATTCCCCTAAGTGCCGATATAATTGCAGATGATTTTGCATCTCCACAGCTTGTAAAATACATAGAATTCACTACATCATATCCCATAACCAAAAATGTCACTGCATAGATTTGAAAACCTGATGCAACCATATCTGCAACTTCATTACTGCATCCAAATACTCCTGCATAATATTTTCCTGTCACAAAAAACACTACAGCTGTCATAAATCCTATCACAAATAATATCTTATTCGTGGTTTTTCTCAAAGAAAAAGCGGTTTCTTTCTCTTTTGCCCCCCAGCATATACTGACAAGGGGACTGATTCCCTGCCCGAATCCAATACAGATCATGCTATAACCATATACCACAAATCCTAAGATTGCAAAAGCTGCAACACCATCTGCACCAACATATTTCATAAGCACATAATTATACACAAACATGGAAATAGCACTGGCCATCTCTCCAATAAACTCAGATAAACCATTGAAGATAATTTCCCTGTTTATTTTTCTGTCAAACCCAAACTTTCTGAACCTGATTCCTGATTTCTGACTTAGGAAATAAAACATCTGCACAAGTACGGTCAGTAACTGTACTATCAAAGATGCTACTGCACTTCCCTGAATTCCAAATCCCAGAATTTTCACAAAAACATAATCTAAAATTCCATTCAAAATGCATCCCAAAATACTGACAAGCATACAAATCTGTGGTTTTCCATCTGTACGAATAAACATTCCAAAAATTGTTCCTATTACCATCAGCGGATACGTAAGCAACATGATTCTGTAATACTCTTTAAAATAAACCGCCAGGTAATTTCCTGCTTTTAAAATATTCAGAATTGGTGTAAATAACAAAAATACAAGAACTGAGATTGCCATACATACAATCAAAGCCGTTGCTATCGTCTGGGAAAATACTTCAGACGATTTTTTACGTTCCTTTGCTCCAAGCAGTCTGCCACTAATAACAGAACCACCCACACCAATGCAAAGTCCTGTTCCAAGGTAAAAATACAATATCGGTAGTCCCAGATTAATTGCTGCCAAAGCATTCTGCCCCACATAGTTTCCTGTAAAATATCCATCTGTTATTGTTATCACTGTCTGTAATAACATTGCTATGATACTCGGAATTGAAAATCTAAGTATCATTCCTGTTTTGTTTGCTTTGATTTGTTTCATATCCATAGTTACATCACTCCTTTTCTTGCTCTTATTATAGTGATGTAAGTATTTTTATGCTTCTGAATTTGTGCTGTGATTATTTTATAATTCTAAAAAATCTGTCCCGGCATTTTCTTTTTCTCTTTATACGGAAACTGCTTATCAAACTCTTCTGCTTCCTGTTCATCAACCATATAGCTTGCCGGTGTGGCATACTCACCTGTAATTCCATCTAGATAACCAGCTAGCAATTCTTTGCAAAGGAAAAATGATGCATCTTCTCCTTCTGGCAATCCATGATAACGTATCCCAAACTCACTTGCCTGTCGGAATCCGCTTTTCCCATAAAAATCAATATTTCCTTCCATGCATATTGCACCACAGCCAAGCTCTGCTGCCTTCTCTAATGAATAATCCAGCAGAATTTTTCCATAACCCTTCCGCTTAAACTCATTCTTGATACAGATTGGCCCCATGGTTATAACAGGAATACTTCTTCCGTCATCTGCCGCGATTGTCGCTTTCATAAACATATTTTGCCCGATTAGCTCTCCAGCCTGATACATAACAAAATCAAGCTCCGGTACAAATGCCGGATCATTCCTTAACTGATTCAGTACATAATGCTCTAAACATCCCGGACGATATACATTCCAAAAGCTGTCTCTTACCAGATTTTCCACTTCACGATATTCATTTTTTTCTTCCAAACGAATGACAATATGATTCTTCATCTATAATCCTCCTTCTATTTTACCATTATAATTCAACCGAAAAACTAAAAATTATTCCTTAAGTTCCTTCACTATACTACTTATAGATGATTCAAATTTCTCTTTTATCTTTTTCTTATCACATGCATCAGAAACGCCATCATAAGCACTGTAATAGAAATACATGACTGCATAGAATCTGACTGCTTTCTCATTCGGCTTCTCAATCCCCATGCTCTCAAATAAATCCTTTACATATGAAACCGGTCCTGACGCAAGATACTGCTGATACAACCTTTGCATCTCTTCATTTCTGAACTGCTCTATGGTAAGCATCTTTCGAAAAGATGAAGCAAAATCATCTTCCGTCCAATATTCAAACATAGACTTACTATATTCTATAAAATCATCCAAAGAAATTGCCTCATACTTTTCAGGCGTACTCTCTTTATCTTCTTCCGGCATATCACAATCTGCTGCATGATCCCTGTCCCCCTGTTCCATACGCTCCAAAATACAATCAAATATATCTCTTTTACTCTTATAATGACGATACAAAGCCCCCTTTGTCATCCCCAGTGCTCCTGCAATCTGACTAACCGAAACTGCTTCATAACCATCTTTAGCAAACAAATGTAGTGCCATAATTAATATTTCTTCTTTTCTATTTCCCATCGCGATAACCTCCAGGCAAAATAAACGACCGTTTACATTTTTATTCTAGTAAACGGTCGTTTATTTGTCAAGGACTTGTTTTTCTTTTTTTGCATACTTTTTATACACTTCTAGTCTTTTTATAATTTCTTACCATATTTTTCGTCAAATTCTTTGTTATCTTTTAAGATGTCTTCTGTGCTATCGTCACTTAAATCATACCGTTCCAATTTTTTTAAACACTTACCCAACCAACTGAAATATAAAGCATTAGCTACAATTTCCACTTCACTAAAAGAATCTTCACCTTCTCCAATAGTGAAAACAAGAGTTCCATCATCTGTCGGCTGCTCTTTAAAGTTGCAATCAGCAAAAATTTCTCTTATCGTCTGGTATGCTTCATTCAAGTCGTGCTGTTTCATATTCAATATCCTGTCATTATCAACCCATACCGTAATTTTGTATAGGTAATCCATAGGTCTCTTCCAAGGGAGTTTCTTCCCTGCTTCTTCTTCTGCAATTTTCTTTCTTACTTCATCGGTCATCCGAACCGCTTCTTCTTCCGTCGGATAATAGCCATTTGCCCTGAAAAAATCTTCCTGTGCTTCCTCACAAACTTCCCTCAAACTTCTTCCACTACGTTTCATACCCTCTGGAAAATTCCAATTAAAATCACTCATAGATTTACTCCTCGTATAATAAGTGTATGACCAATAGAAATGATGGTTATGCACTTATTCTTTCTATAGATTTATAGATGAT
>CAKRHW010000023.1 GCA_934339365.1 uncultured Lachnospiraceae bacterium
TATTCCTTATTTTCTTTTAAAAACGAAAAATTGGATTTCATGTAGCTAATCTCCTTCCCAATACATGTTTTTTTATCTTATATATTGCCAATTTCGATTTGTCGATGGCTCCAACAAATTCCACAAAGGATTGTTGTAAAGCCATATTCGGAACAGGAATCATCAGTTTTCCTAATATCTGTTGATTTAAATTCTGTATATTGGCACCTCTTCCACGCATCAAGATGCGGACATTTTCTGTCTTAAGAACCTGAAGTAGAAAATCTGTCATCACCTTATCAGAATTCTTTCTCCACCTAATGCAGAAGCCACTAAATGTAAGCTTTTCATTACCAGGATAAACTGCCAAGCAACGTCCGACCAGTTCTTTACTACCATTAGAGCGCACAAAAACTATATCCTCATCTTTTAGTAAATACTCCTCTGAGGGCATTGTATTTAAGGATATTTGAGACAAACCTGACACGCCATCTATCCTTGAATTATCTTTAAAATCGCCAACACCTAAATACGCTATCTCAATTCCATCTTCATCACTCGCAAAATTCATTCCATTCTTACATGTTCCAAGTTCCGATAATGGAATCATCTCCCATCCTTTTTCATTTTCAACCGGATCTCCAAACATCTCGATAAACCGTGATTTGACAGCTTAGCTAATGAATTTTCTGTGTGATAGTTTCACATTTTCTTGGTCTACCATCGCATATTGCATGGTTGTATCTATTTTGCTGTGTCCTAATAGCTTTTGAACCTGTTCAATCGGCATTCCCTTATCAATTGCTCTAGTTGCTAAGGTACGTCGAAACTTATGAGGATGAACTTTTGTTATGTCTAACTTTCGGCCAAGCTCTCTTAAACGTATTTCTACTCCACTAATATTCAATCTATTGTATGGCTTGAGCATAGAAACAAAGAGTGCCGGGTTATCGTCATTCCTACTTTCTAAGTAATTTCTTAGATGAATCTTTGTGCGCGCATCAAAATATACAGGTCTTTCCTTTGAGCCTTTTCCAAGAACAACGCATTCTCGATTTTCAAAATCCACATCTTCAATATTAAGATGAACTAATTCACCTACTCTCATTCCCGTTGAAGCAAGCATATCGATTATTGCAAGATCCCTCAGTGAATCGCAATTATCCCTCATACATTCAAGCATCTCATCTGTATATGTCTCTTTTACAGTCTTTGCTGATTTTATCTTATGAATTCTTCTGACTGGACTTTTTAAAATATAGTCTTCATCTTCTAACCATGAAAAAAAACTAGAAAGAATTCTTCTTATATTATCTATGTTACTCTTGCTACAATTATTTTCTTCATGATAATCCGATAAATATTTCCTGAGATCCTCAGTTGTTATCTTTGTTATATGTTTTCCTACCGTATTAGTCATCTTATTAATTGTAGCAAGATAGTATCTAAGCGTTTTGAGACTACATCCTTCAACTCTCTTTGCAGAAATAAATAATTCTGTAAATTCTTCATTTGATTTGTCAAACGAATCTTCTACGGTCTTATATACAATTTCAGCGTTCCACAGTTTGTGTTCCAATACGCCTTTTAATTTTGCCAGCTGAGAGTTGTCAAGAACTGGCAACATATTCTGTAATATTTCACTAATTATTGGTTCATTCATGTTAGTATCCTCCTTAAATCTTAAAGTCATACCAACATCCTTCACCAGCTTAATTAGCAAAAATATTCTTGCATCACTGAAGCCTTCAATATTTCCATTTTATTTTTCATTTCCTGTACAGCCAATTTCGATTTGACAGCGAGATCTAATTTTTCGATAATCGAATCACAGCAAGCAATACTTTCATCAATTTTTGCAATCACAGCCATCTTTTCCTTTTGTTCCTCGATAGGAATCATAGGAAATGGAAATTCTTGTAAAATTGAAAATTTCAAATTTGCTCTCACACTACCGGAAGCAAGCTCGTTAATATATGTTTTTCCAATATCACTTTTCAAATAATGAAGCAAATAGTTATTATCAACTCTCTCATCCGCCTTAAACACAACATAAAGCGGACTCACGATTACCCTATCTTCAACAGATTGACAATCTATTGATCCCACATTAATTCTGGACGGGTTATACGCAAAGTATCCCTTTGGAACAATCTTATAATTTGTTTGATCTTTACTTGCCACATCCTTATCAAAATATTCTGTGCAAAATCCATTAGTATTAGTAACGCTATACACTTGAATGTCTTCATTATCCTTGTTCCTAACAGAATACTCTGAAATGTACTCACCTAATCTTTCAATTTTTTTCATTATGACAACAGACCTCTCAATTCCTGGAGTGAAGCAACCAACTCATCCTTTAAAGCATCAACATCATTTAACAATTTCTCTGAAGAAGGATATTCGATTTTTTGATACTCTATCTCTTTGTATTCTTTCATTCGTAAAGAATAACCATTTTTCGCAATATCCTCTTTAGAAACCATAAATGATTTTTCTTTTCGGCTTCTCTCCTTTTCGGCTTCAAGATTTGAGAAGCGAGTAATAATATCAGGGATATCATTTCCCTCAACTTCTTCTCTCTTATCATCCAAGCTAAACCCATCTGCCTGCATATCATAGAACCAAACATTTTCTGTGCCACCCGCATTTGTTTTAGTAAAAATCAAAATTGAGGTAGAAACATCTGAATATGGTCTAAAAATCCCTGAAGGAAGAGAAATAACGGCTTCTAATAACTGATTTTCTACCAATTCTTTTCTTGTTGCCTTATGCGCTTTACTGGTTCCAAATACAACTCCATCTGGAACGATACATGCACATCTACCACCGACCTTTAACATTCTTACGAACTCATTGACGAATAAAAGCTCAGTTTTCTTTGTCGCAGCCATTCTTGTTAATGCTGGATTTATATTTTCTTCATCAACAGTTCCGGTAAAAGGCGGATTGGCAAGTATTAAATCATACCTATCTTTTATCTCATTGTTCTTTGAGATACTATCCTGCCATTTAACTTCCGGTCTTGTGACCGAATGAAGCATTAAGTTCATTGCGGATATACGTAACATAGTAGGATCTGTTTCGAATCCAGAAAAAGTATCTGTATCAAATAATTCCCACTGCTTATCTGTCATATTAGGATAGTGTTCTCTAATATATTCTGCTGCTGAAATAAGAAATCCTGCTGTACCGCAAGCCGGATCACAAATCATATCGTCTGGTGATGGTTTGCGAAGCTGAACCATCATATCTCTGATCTGTTTTGGTGTTCTAAACTGTCCGTTCTGACCAGCAACAGAAAGCTTACTCAACATATACTCGTATAAGTCACCCTGCATATCCAAAGACTTAATATCATCTTTGTATAACTCATCTAATGAATTAATTGTCTTGGATAAAATCCCAGGATTAGTAAATCCAAGAGATGCATCTTTCATATATTTTGAAAAGGCAGTCTCATCATCTCCTGTCATTTCCTTGATAAACGGAAATACCTCATTCTGAATGATATCGAAGATTTCTACAGCATCTCTGTCTTTGAATTTGCTCCAACGCATTCTCTGTCCTTCTGGAGTTTCTGGAAAAATCTTATTTTGCTTTTGACCTGTAAGATTCTCCAGTGCCTCAGCATCTATATCTTTTTGATCAAGTGATCTGATAAACATCAGATATGTAATTTGCTCAATTACAGTTATAGGTTGTGTTAAACCTGATGCCCAGATATCTTTCCAAATCTTATCAATTTTGTTCTTAATAGTTCCTGTAATCATTGCTTCCTCCAAATTTGATTATTATCTAATTGTAATCTTTTCTATGCCCCAAAAAATGGACTTGATACAATTATTTTCAAACTTTGCTTTTATCAATACTTATTATGTCTCCGAAATCGCAATCCAATTCTAAGCATATCTTTTCCAAGATACTCATAGACACAGTCTCGCCCTTACTCATCTTAGCAAGTGTACTGCTGCTGATTCCGATGTTTTCATTTTCAACAAGATCCATCTTTTTCATGTTCTTGTCGATTAATAATTTCCATAATCCGTTATAAGATACAGCCATATAATTCCTCTCTTATGGGGATTACCCATCTTGGTGAAGGACCCAAAAGTCCTCATAAATAGTCCTAGGTTAGATTATACGCCCATATGCACATAATTTCAAATACAATTTTCGACTTTTCGAAAGTCGGCTTCGAATTAACATTTAATTAGTTTTATTTTTGTAACAATGTTTGCAATTTTCCTATCAAAGGTATTCCGCTCTTCGCGCGGCACCATCTTCGATGGTGTTAGGGCGCGTCTTCGCAAAGCGGCGAGCAGTGCTTTTTTGTACAAAAAGCTACTATCCGCTCGTTGGTGGCACATCCCCAATCCCCTTGAACAAGCTAAACGCTTGGCTACGCAATTCTTACGAATCGCTTTATTTTGCTGTTGGATATTTCTTCAGAAATGAAAAAAGAGGGGAACCCATAAGTCTTAAACCTATAAGATTCCCCATTAGAATTATCGAGTGATATTGTGTTTTCTGACACGTTCCTTCTTCTGCTCTTCATCGCTTTTAAGGAACAAGTCGATATCGTATTTTGCTCTTTGTATCTCCTGCATATCTTTCTTAACCTGACGATATTCACCGTACAGCTTTTTCTTTTCTGCAAGGATCTCAGCATATTCAGCACTTAGATCTTTTACCTTCGGAAGCTTCTTCAGATGAAGCTCATCAAAGGCATTCTTGGCAGCCTTATGAAGCAGGATTTCCTGTCTATGCTCTTCCATGAACTTCTTGCTGTATCCGCATTTACGATAATCCGCATATACGTCTTTGGTCTTAAAGTAATCAAAGATATGTTTCTTTAAGACCTGAATCTCAGCAAGTCACTTCTCCTTATTCTTAATGGAAGCTGATAATTCTGTAAATCGTTCTGTTGCTGTTTTCACATTTTTCTCCAGATCATCATAGCTTCGAATGTCATGCTGCTTCAGATATAAAACTGCCTTGGCTACCTGCTTGGTATTAAAGTTCTTTGCGAAGCGTACATAATATTTTCCTTTGCCCAGAGCCAGCTTCTTTTGAATATCAATAAGAAGGTCAAACTCATGATCTTCCTTTTTTAGCTGGTAAGTCTTTGGCTGCTTTTCGGCTTTTTCATTATCGAAGAAAGCATGCTCCATCTCACCGGCAAGAATCTTCTTAAGGTCATCTTCTGTATAACCATCACCCAGGGAACGTAGTCGAATGAACCTTTTCTGATTTTTTCCCTTTAGAGAAATATGCTTTCCACGCTTAATCTCGTATCCGGCATCTTCCAGTTTATAAAGCAGCTCATCAAAATCTTTTGCCCTGCCTTCCTTAAGAATCCGATCAATCGCATCTTTGATATCATCGCGGAAGGATTTCTTCTCGGGATAAGTAGTTCGCTTAACACGCTCACTTGGCTTCTTCTTTTCTATTACAGATAAGCCATGCTCCAGGCAGATGATATCCGATAATCTCTGCAAAGCAAGACCAACAAAAAAGAAATCTCTAAACTTATGGGTGCAGTCAAGACTTGTAGAATTAAAGATGATGTGATTGTGAATATGCGCCTTATCTGTATGAGTCGCTACGATAAAAGCATGATTGCCTTTGGTAAATCGCATGGCGGTTTCATAGCCTACCTGATTCGCTTCCTCCGGTGTGATTTCTCCCGGCTTAAAGGATTGCCTGATCTGATAAGCGATGATATTGCCCCTGGGATGTCTTCCTGTCAGACGCTCATATTCTCTTTTCGAGAGCATGAATTCTTCATCAACACTCTCAGCCTGGCAGGCGTAGGAACTGATGAATTGACCATTTTCGGTCTTCTCTCCATTCTTGGCATAATCTGTTCTATCGCTGAGAGACTTCGCTACGCTTTTACCTTTATTCTGGTGCATCGTGATAAGTCTTGTAGCCGCCATGCGCATTCACCTCCTTTCCTAAATCGTAGACAAGCGCTTTAGTTTTTCCTTCATCACTTTCCAAAGTTCTTCCTGATGAAGTCTGATATCATCGATATCTTCTTTGTAGATACTGCCGGTTTCATTTGCTTTCTTTGCATACTGATTCACGTTAGAAGATGTGATGCCAAGAAGCCTTACGGCCTCTTTGACATCACTTAAATCCATCTGGATAGATAACCATCAATCGCCATTTTGCGAAGATAAGCACTCTCATTTAAGATGCCGATTTCTTTCTCCCTCTCACGAATCAGCTTTGCTTCCTCAGGAGTAGCAAAGAAATGAAACTGCTCCGTTCTGTTATTCATGACTACATCTCCCTGCAGGGGCAAATCACAGGAGTCTTCTTCTCAGTTTCCGGTATTGGAGCCAGCTTTTACGACATCCACATCATGCTTCACTGTTTCCTCTTTCACACGCTCTGTGACCACCTCACAAGCCTTTTCATAGGCAAGGTCTACCGCTTCCTCAACAACTACATTTACATCCTCTATCTTCATCATAAGACCATCTAAGACAGCTTGTTTCTTATCAATGCGCTTTTGTTGGTTCATGATAATAAAATCCTGCTTTTCCAGATAGCTTGCACCACCAAAGACCGGTTCAACATCTATATCCAGTCCATGTTTCTGACAGATGCTGATAAACAACTTTCTGCACTCTTCATCAAAGACCATCTTACGGTTATTGTATTTCCCCTTTTTCTCATTCGGTTTCGGGAGTTCAAACCCCAATTCTTCCAATGCCTTATCCTGTTGGGGACATAATTCTCCATACTGGTTCAATGCGTCAAAAACGTGCCTTTCATGGATATGCGGAGTAGCTTCATCAAGGTGCAAAGCCCAGTCCAAAATATGGACGTGAGAACCATATCGCTTATTAAATTCCTCAAAATATTCTGCACTAATCTGAGCAAGTACATCGGCTAAAACTGTTCCGTCAATGTTTCCAAGCTGTAATAAAGTCTCTTCCGGACACGTTTTGTTATTTTCAAGAATACCATCAATCGTTTTTACACGGTCATAGTGCCTTGCCTTTCGATTTCTTTCGTTCTGTCCTTCCACATGATCTGAATATTTTTCAACATAATATGCCTTCTCCACTTCGGTAAAAGTAAATCTTGCTCTTTCGTTTTCATCATTTGGCAGACTATAACCCTGATAGCAGTCCCAATAGACATTGAATTTCGTCCTCTCTGCGTCAATATGCTCACTGTTCTCAACATCAAATCTGCGGTCATTATGTTTGGCATCATAAGTCCCATGCTTTCCCGACCTTCCATTATGTCTTGTTGCTTTCATTCAACTCTTCCTTCCTTTCTTTTTTTCTACAAAAAAAGACCAAGTAAATCTCTCTACTCAGTCTGTTAATAATAACAATATTTAGTTTTTCCCGAAGGGATTTGCAACGAAGTTGCTTAATCTTGTGAAGTTCTGCTACAAGCAATACCCAGTACTTAATCAGATCGTCACCCTCCGCCTGGTTAATGGCATTAAAAAAGCGCCAGACCCATGACCTCAATTGAAGTCATAAGCTGACGCTTAAATATGCCGGTATTCTTTTGCAAAAGAAATGGGCTTGGCGTTTAGGTTTGATGTCCTATCGCTTTGCCCATTGTAAATATAACACAGCCAAAATCATTTAAAAATAGAAGTTTCATGACCTGTTATGACATGATGTGACAGTTCGTGACAAGTTAGGACATTAATCAAAAAGACCTTGTGAATCAAAGTATTTCCATAATTCTTCCATGTATTCGGAATTGCTAATTGCTATCGCTCTGCTAGCAATATTATCAGTAGCTGTTCTTACTATTTCCTCTGGCTCAAGCGAACTATAGAAAGAAATCCTTCCATCTCTAACATAAACATCATTAAGAAAGTGAAGGTTTAGAAAATCTTCAAAAGTATCTATCTTTCCAAAATAAGTCGCATACATTTTTTTATATAATGAAAAAGAGTCATTGACTGTTTTGAGGAATCGATCCATATAATCCTGCATTCCACCATCTGATGAAAACCAATCACAATACCCTTTACAATATTCATCATCCAACTTCCGGCCAACAACCATAGGTAAAATCCAAAAATTTGCAAGACAATGATATTGATAGTAATACTCTTGTAAGTAATTAGGCCATTCCGATATTTTCGTTCGTTGTTTATTACTCTTCCCAGCCTCAGGCACTTTGTTAGCAATCGTATTAAAACTATTCATAGTATCGCCAGCAAACTCATTATTAGAAAGTGCTTCTGCTCCGTTGAGTATTGGATTGCTCAAAAAGTCATTATACAGAATTTCATAAAAGCCAATTGCAAAATCGGACATATCAGGATCAAGACCGATAGGGTAATTCTTATAAGGATAATAACTCTGAGTGGTTTCTATACCTTTTCCTGCTTTTTTTATCTTTACACCAGTCATACCACTATAACCAATTACGTTTATTGGCATTAGCAGTATCTCTTCAACTTGCTTTTTCTTATCCATATTTATTCTTATATCCTACTAAGCGCTCCTTTTACAAAGAGTATTCCTTCCTCCCCAAGCTTAGTTATTACAGCAGGAACTGCACCAAATATAACTACACCCAACGTTAATACAATCTGGATAAAAAATACGATTACTCTTACCGGTGCCATCAAAATCGCTTTAAGTGTTCTCATTATATGTTCCCCCTTTCCTTTTCAATCATTACCTTATAGGCAACGAGTCTAAGAACATATTCAGGGACCTGAGAATTACCGAGTTCCCAATCCTGCATCGTTCGATAAGGTATTCCGAGCCATGCAGCGAACTCTTTTCGATTCATACCGGTCTTGTTTCTTACCATTACAAAAGCAGATGCAAGCATTCTCTTCTTTCTGGCTTCATCTTGCTCTGCCTTACTCTCATCTTCAACAATGATTCCGTTTACTATATACTCTAAGTCTTTCATCTTGCACCTCCTGTATACGGATTTCGTATATACCTACCTTTATTATATACACGGATTCCGTATACGTCAACGAAAATGCAAAAGGAATCACCTATTCATCATCATCGTCATCCCATGAAGAAACCATATGTAATTCACCCGAGTCCATGTCCATAGCCATGTTATCACCCATACGCATCATCATATGCCCCTCAGAGTCCATTGCCATATTGTCAGATGTAGTAAAACAAAGATCTCCGTCTTCCATATCCATAAAACTCTTACACATAAATCAAACCTCCTTGTAAACAAAATTCTTAACCTGGTTATATGAACGGTTAACATCTTCAATCAAAGATTTAATATATTCATCCTTAGATGAAGCACTTACTCGTACAACAGTCGAGAATATTCCCTGGAAGTTCCCTGCTGAATTTATCCCCGAATGAAAGCACACTGTATCATTCTCTTCGTAAAAATGAAAATCCTGCATTATTCCTTCTATAATAGTTTTTTCATCCATATACTGTCGAATACCAGAAAATGAATCTTCAGCAGCTTTGCCAATCTTTTTTAGTTCCTTTAAAACATCTTGGTTATGTTTTAAGGCATTCTTTAACATAGTTGCCGTAGCTTTTCTATCGGCCTTAACTGCCATATCAAGCAGCTTTCCTAAATAAGGGAAAGTCAATCTACACAAAGCTTTCCTATTAGTCTCTATCTCAAATTCCGAAGAAAAGTATACCAATACCTCATCCGAAGCCCTGGCAACCTGATCCATAAACTGCTGATTGTAATACTTCTTAACATCCAAAGCTGTACCATAAAAATAAGAAGCTTCATATAGTGAAGGAATTTCTCTTGCCTTTGCTTCATCAAGAATCTCATAATCTTTATTCTCTAAAGCCAAAGCTATTATGTTTGTTCTCAAACTATCATTTTGCTTCATCTTATATTCGAGCAAATCATAGTCAAAAGGCGGCCTTCTTTCTATTGTTATTCCGGAACCAAAAGAACCCCAATACTTCTGCTGATCCTCATCTATTAAATAAATATAACCATTATCAATCAAATACTTAAGGAAGCCGTAATTACCAAACTCAATCGCATAATCAATAACAGTCTTTCCGTACTCATCCTCATTTAGAATTAGTTTATCCGGTCTCCCAATATATTTCTTCCAAATCTTTTTATCATTGGAAAAAGCTACAGAATAATTTGTCGTCCTAGTAGGTGCTGGCTTGGCTACCTTTCCGGCACTGAGAATACTATCAACGGATACCTCCAATAACTCTGAGAGAATTGGCAAGTCATTAATCTGTATTCCCTTTCCGATTTTTTTCATCTGACATATTTTGTTTGCTACACATTGAATTTCATCCGAGGCTGGCTCTTCATCTATCCCATCTCTTAACTTTATATACTCAATTGCAAACTGACGATCCGCACCATACTTTCTAGCAATCAGCTTTCCAATATATTCACCTATTTTGCTGCTTTCCTCTGTTCTATACATCGAAAGACACCTCCATATCACTTGCTTGATATAAGCATACACTCAGCATATAATCTCGTATATAACAAATAAGCATATGCGTAATGCATATGCTTATTCTATCACATTTTGGTATATGTTTTTAGCATATATTTATATTGTGCCATTGATTCTTTGCTTGATTACCCAAACTACATCTTCCTTGTCTCTATCCGATAGCTGATCAAATAATTTTAGGAAAGAACCATACCGATTACATAGAATCTGCTCTTCTTTTTCCTCAACATAGTTTTCTAGGATGAACTCCCTTACGTCCGTTTTATAAAGTTTAGCCATATTCAATAAATCATCAACCGAAACCGGATGCTGATTGTTTTCAAATGACCTTAAAGTTCGGTCTGTAATACCTAACGCTTTTGCTGCTTCTTCTTGTGACAGATTAGCATTAATCCTTGCCTCTTTTATCATTTTTGCTGTAAAACTCGACATTTTTTAAACCTCCTTCAACCGGAAACATGCTTCCGCTTTTGCCCCAAACGCAAAAAGCGCTCGGGGAATTTTCTTGTTAAAATACCTCGAACGCTTCAAAAAAATGCAAACAACAGATTCAGATATACTAATCCGTTTATAGCACCTTATATTCTTTGATAAAAAAATATAGGGAGTCTTTAACAGACTCCCTATACTAGAAATAGCTTAAATTCAAGCTTTTCTGGGAACCGGAAGGCACGGTGTTCGCCATAATATAGCTTTCCGCTCTTCCTCATGAAATCCTTTGGGATCTCAAATGTTCCTAAAAAACATGTTGGCTCAATTAACGTGCCTCGGCGATAGCTGCCTGTGCTGCCATTGCCAGTTGTAGGACTCTCGATCAGGCTAACTGTTGGATCATTTTTTCGACCCTCGACCTGTAATTTCAAGTCATCATCGACTATATTCAATTTCCATACAAAACAGTCTGGATATACGATTATTTCCTTTACAAAAGCATCTATCACTTCTTCAGGTATGCTATGTGTTGAGAAATTAAAATTCTGTTCCAACCCATACTTTAATACCTGTAAGCGTTGATCATATTCTTCATCCGAAACTTCTTCGTCTATCTGATATGACTGTAGCATTTTCTGCCACTTTTCTTTTTCCTCAAACAAGCTCTTTTTCTTCTCGTCGAATTTTGCTTTGTCGATTTCCCCTGCCATTCTCATATCAACCAGATTATCGAATTTCTTATCTATAATCGCAATCTTTCGCTGCGTTTCTTCTATCTCACTTTGAAAATCAATATCCCTATCATCTTTAAAGTGTTCTTCCAGCATTTCATTTGCGATTTCTATAATTCCATTTCTGTCTTGCCAAAACTTCTGAAAGATTATATCTGCCATTGCCCCCAATTTCCATCCCGGAACCATCGGTGTATCACAGATACCTTCTAAATCAAGTCCTTTCTTTTTTCGAGTGGCAATACTTCCAGTTCTCACCTGTGAATAGCATTGATAACAATACTGTGGAATGCCATTTACTCTGCGCCAAACCCGCCTATTCATAGATGCTCCACAATAGCATTTCAACTTTCTGCACCAAACATCATTGGCTTTATGCTTTCCCCTGCGTCCTCTATTATTAACAGAAAATGATTTAGAATCAAGCATTTTTCTTACTTTTTCAAATTCTTCTTTAGTAACAATAGGCTCATGTGAACCTTCTACTGCAATTTGCTCTACTTCTCCCCAATTCTTAACCTTCTTTTGCTCCAGATAATCCGGAACGTATTCTTTCCTATATAATATAATTCCACAATAAAATGGATTATTCAATATCCTACTTATATAAGATGAATACCAATGTGTCAATCCAGTTGAAGTCTTTCTCCCTGCCGCTTCAAGTGCGAATTGAATTTTTCGCATTCCCATACCATCTAAATACATATCATAAATCATGCGAACAGTTTTGGCTTGCTCTTCGTTAATGATAAAATCTTTTCCTACTTTATCATACCCCAAAATATTTCCATTTCCATATATAACACCATTTTGGAAGGAAATCTTCTGCCCCGCCTTTACTCGAACTGATGTTTTTTTACTCTCGTTCTGAGCAAGTGTTGCCATAATAGTCAATCGAAGCTCGCCATCCTCATCATTCATTGTCCAAATATTGTCTTCAGTAAAATATACTTCTACACCATATTTTTTCAACGTTCTTGTCTGTTGTAACGTATCAACAGTATTTCTGGCAAAACGAGAAACCTCTCTGGTAACAATGAGATCAAATGCTCCATTTTTAGCATCTTCCATCATTTCGAGGAAACTCTGTCTTTTATTAACGGATGTTCCAGTAATACCTTCATCAATGTATCTCTTGTATAATTTCCATTCAGGATGATATTGGAATAAATTATCGTAATACTGCACTTGGTTTTCCAAAGCTGATATTTGTGCTTCATGCTCAGTAGACACTCGTGCATATATTGCAACTAATCTCTCCTTCATCGTATTCTCCTCTTTTATTTTTCCTACATTGTTTCTACGTTTTTATATTAACATAGATAGTCCCTATTTTCAAGCGAAACTTTCTTCTCTGTGTCACTTCTGATATTTCTAAAAACAAACTCAGATATTTTTCCCTGATTATATAGGCTTTTAACAAGTGCTAACGCAATAATTCGCTCCATATCATTCTTTTGCTTTATATTTCTTTTTTCTTTGTTCACCATAAACTCCTTTCACTTATTATGCACCTTATCTGCCAATGACAACCCACACCCCATTGCAGGCTCTCATCGGCAGATAAAAATGCAATACAGGTGGCAGGTCATTACTCTGCCCACATCGGTCTTGCACCGTCATTCAAATTGACCGGACTGCAAATCTCTTTACAATCCGGAAGTATCATTATTACAGATATGCTTCATCGCCCTGTGTTACTGCCACACATTTTGTCAGATTTTT
>CAKRHW010000024.1 GCA_934339365.1 uncultured Lachnospiraceae bacterium
ATTTGTAACATACCTCGTTTCCTCCTAAGATTATATCTTATTAGGTCGGTGTGTTACAACTATAGTTTAGCACAACAGAGTTTATTTTGCAAAGACAAATGAAACAGCTACAGATTTTTATTTAGGTGGAAGAAAATTAGGACCATTAGTGACAGCAATGAGTGCAGAAGCTTCCGATATGTCGAGTTATTTATTAATGGGACTTCCTGGACTGGCATATTTATCAGGAGTAGCAGATGTGGGCTGGACGGCAATCAGTCTGGCAGTCGGAACCTACTTAAACTGGCTGTTTACGGCAAGACGTTTACGCCGCTATACACAGGTAACAGGTTCTTTTACTTTGCCACAATTTCTTTCTAACCGGTTTCATGATAAAAGAAATATTTTATCAGTGATTTCTGCAATTGTAATTGTCATCTTTTTTGTACCTTATACAGCTTCAGGTTTTGCGGCATGTGGAAAATTATTTTCTTCACTGTTTGGAGTTCCTTATCTGACGGCGATGATTGTTGCAGCAATTATTATTGTAGGATATACGGCGACAGGAGGATTTCTGGCTGCATCCACAACAGACTTTATTCAGAGTATTATTATGACAATTGCTATTTTCGGAGTGCTTGGATTTGCCACTGTTTCTGCAGGAGGAATTGGTGCTGTTGCAGATCATTTAAAATCCCTGCCGGGTTATTTTTCCCTGACTCATACATATTCTGAGGCAACAGCAACTGCAGAGCCGTATGGATTTTTGAAGATTATTTCAACTTGTGCATGGGGACTGGGATATTTTGGTATGCCACATATTCTGCTTCGTTTTATGGCAATCAGCGATGAAAAGAAATTAAAATTATCTCGTCGTGTTGCAGCTGTCTGGGTTGTGATTGCAATGGCAGTGGCAGTAGCTATTGGTATTGTGGGAAGAGAACTGAGTAATGCCGGAATTATTGAAAAATTAACAGGATCTAATACAGAGACCGTTATTTTTAAAATATCCGATTTGTTGTCAAGTCATGGTGTATTAGCGGCGTTATTTGCAGGGTTGATTCTGGCAGGTATTTTAGCTAGTACGATGTCAACAGCAGATTCACAGCTTTTGGCAGCCTCTTCGAGCATTTCACAGAATATTTTTCAGGAAGCATTTCATCTTAAGATATCGCAGAAAACAAGTATGTTGATTGCGAGAATAACAGTAGTTGTAATTGCTGTGTTAGGAGTGATCATTGCAAGAGATCCTGGCAGTTCTATTTTTGGAATTGTTTCTTTTGCATGGGCAGGATTTGGAGCAGGATTTGGTCCTGTGATTATTTGTGCTTTGTTCTGGAAAAGAACAACATTGCCTGCAGCAATAGCCGGTATGGCAGTAGGCGGTATTTCTGTATTTGTATGGAAATATCTGATAGCACCAATGGGAGGAGTATTTGCTATTTATGAGTTACTCCCTGCATTTTTAGCAGGTCTTGTAACGATTATTATAGTAAGCCTTTGTACAAAGAAACCAGAGCAGGCGATTATAGACGAGTTTGATCGTGCATGTGGAAAAGAACAGTTATAAGAAAAGAGAGTTTCGAATGCGAAACTCTTTTTCTGTGTATGGAAAAAATCAGAACATCTGTTATAATTTTGTGGAAATGACAGATCAAAAAGAAATGGAGTAGAATCAAAATGGGAAAGATTGGAACGAATATTGTGCGAAGCAGAGAAGAACGCGCCGAGGATTTGTTAGAGTATCTTTATCGAATATGGAGAGAAGAAGAAACAGTTACAATAGAAGAATATGCGACGAGAAAAAAGATATCAAAAAGGGAAAAAACGTTTTTTTCAAAAATCAGGCAAAAATAAAAGAATCTGTTTTTGCTTTTGATGCAAAGGGAAAGAGGGTTTTTTCCTTCTTTTTTTTGCATAAAGTGCAAAAATAAATATTTTGAAAACTATTGACGAAAAAATCAGATACTTGCTATAGTAACTCACGCGGTTAGAAAATTCTAACTTTTGTAAGAAGGGTAGGATGAAAGAAAGGAAATGGTCAGATGAATAAAATATGGAAAAGATTTGCGACTGTTATTACAATAGCAACTCTTACATGCAGCAGTGTATGGTGTTCTTTCTATGTAGAAGCATAACCGGTACTGTCATTAGAAAATACAGAGACGATGCAGATCAAGGATGGAACTTATCGGGTATATGGAAGGTTGTGGCAGGCGAATCAACCAATTGCGGCTCAATGGAAAGAGGAAGATGCGAAAGGAGCATCTATGGCGGATGCAGCACTGAATCATGAAATTCTTTTAGTAGTAAAAGATGGAAAGGCTATCTTACAGGTGGAATTTTTACAACATAAATTTAACGTTATGGGAGAGGAAAAAACAGGATATTTAAAAGACATCAGATATCATCTAAACTTTACAGACGATGAGTTTCCTAAAGACAAAAATATGAAAGATGCAGAAATGAAAGTTATGTCACACAGGAAACCTATTTATTTCATGATTCCATAGCAAATAATATTGCAATCGCAAAGAGAGACGCTTCGAGGGAAGAGATTATAGAAGCTGCAAAAAAGGCATCGATTCATGAATTTATAGAAAAACTTCCAAAAGGGTATGATTCAAATGTAGGAGAATTAGGAGATGCTCTTTCCGGTGGAGAAAAACAAAGAATTGGAATTGCAAGAGCATTTTTACATCAGGCACCATTTATTTTAATGGATGAACCAACAAGCAATTTAGATGCATTAAATGAAGGAATCATTCTAAAATCTTTAAAAGAAGCATCCAAAAGAAAAACGGTAGTTTTAGTATCACATCGAAAGTCTACTATGAATATTGCAGATGTTGTTTACGAGATGAATGATAAAAATATACAAAAAAACACCAAATTGTGAAAAAAATATGTCCAAATGACGATTAGACTTGAAAAATAATAAACATGGTGTATAATAACTTTGAAAGCAGATAGTAAAATTATAAAAAAACAAATATCTGAAATGACAGGTATGAATAAGAATTTTTATGAAATACTAAAGCGGTAGAAGGAGGTATGTATTATGGGTAACAAATTAATAAAAATCGGGGCAGCATCTATTCTGGCTGTTGGTGCAGGAGCAGCAGTCATAGCAAACGGAAAAAAGAAAGAGGAAAAAAACAGAGTAGAAAAACAACGGGAAGAAGAACAAAGAGAATATCGTAATACAGAACGAGGAAAATATACAAAAAATAAAAAAGGTATTTATTATACGAATGGAAATTATGAAGCATTTGCACGACCAGAAAAGCCAGAAGGTGTGGATGAAAAGTCCGCTTATTTGATTGGAAGTGGATTAGGAGCATTGGCAGCAGCCTGTTTCTTAGTCCGGGATGGACAAATGAAAGGGGATCATATTCACATTTTAGAGGCGATGGATTTGCCTGGTGGAGCATGCGATGGAATTCATGATCCTACAAAAGGTTATATCATGCGTGGTGGACGTGAAATGGAAAATCATTTCGAATGTTTATGGGATTTATTCAGAAGTATTCCATCTCTTGAGATAAAGGGAGCTTCTGTTTTAGATGAATATTATTGGTTAAATAAACATGATCCGAATTATTCACTTTGCCGCGCGACTGTCAACCGGGGTGAAGATGCACATACAGATGGAAAGTTTCATTTAAGTCAAAAAGGCTGTATGGAGATTATGAAATTATTCTTTACAAAGGATGAAGATCTGTATGATAAAACCATTGAGGATGTATTTGATGAAGAAGTGTTTGATTCTACATTCTGGTTGTACTGGAGAACCATGTTTGCTTTTGAAAACTGGCATAGTGCATTAGAGATGAAATTATACATTCAGAGATTTATTCATCATATTGGCGGACTGCCTGATTTCTCAGCATTAAAATTTACAAAATACAATCAATATGAATCATTGATTCTTCCAATGGTAAAGTATTTAGAGAAAGCAGGAGTTCATTTTCAATATAATACAGAAGTCACAAATGTTCTTTTTGATTTTGATGGAGACAGAAAGATTGCAAAAACCATCGAATGTAAAGTAAAGGGAGAAGAACAGTCGATTTCCTTGACAGAAAATGATTTGGTATTTATTACCAATGGAAGTTGTACAGAAGGTACGATATATGGAGACCAGAATCATGCACCGGCAGGAGATGCAGAAGTACGAAGAAGTGGATGCTGGGATTTGTGGAAGAAGATAGCAGCACAGGATCCGTCATTTGGACATCCGGAGAAATTCTGTTCTGATATTGAAAAAACAAACTGGGAGTCTGCAACAGTTACAACCAGCAATGAGCGTATTATTTCACAGATTCAGAAAATATGCAAAAGAGATCCGAGAACGGGCTGCGTAGTAACAGGAGGAATTGTAAGCTGTAAAGATTCAAGCTGGCTTTTAAGCTGGACGATTAACAGACAGGGACAGTTTAAAGAACAAAAGAAAGAAGAAGTATGTGTATGGGTATACAGTCTGTTTACAGATGTTCCGGGAGATTATATTAAGAAACCAATGAAGGAATGTACCGGAAAAGAAATTACAGCAGAATGGTTGTATCATTTAGGAATACCGGTAGAAGAGATTGATGATTTAGCAGAAAATCAGGTAAACTGTGTACCGACCATGATGCCTTATATTACAGCATTCTTTATGCCAAGAGCAAAAGGTGACAGACCAGATGTAATTCCGGATGGCAGTGTGAACTTTGCATTTTTAGGTCAGTTTGCAGAGACACCAAGAGATACCATATTTACAACAGAATATTCTGTTCGTACGGCAATGGAAGCAGTGTATGGACTCCTGGGTGTGGACAGAGGTGTTCCGGAAGTCTGGGGAAGTGTTTATGACATTCGGGATTTGTTAGACAGTAGTGTAAAATTAATGGATGGAAAATCACCATTAGAAATTCAGCTTCCAGGACCTTTAAATGCACTGAAAAAACCATTGTTAAAAGCAATCAAGGGAACTGTAATTGAAAAAGTATTGAGAGATCATGATGTGATAAAAGATGGAATGCTATAAAGACAGAGAATTGTAGAAAAAGAATGGGTTGTTACTTTACAGAGTGTGATGCAGGATGTGAAGTAATAACCCATTTTCTTTTAAATAAGGATTTGGGTGCTAGGTACTTTCACCACTGTGCGTGCACAGGCGGGAACAGATTTTTTGACACGATAAGCATATTAGAAAAATGTTTATTTTCTTATCACATCATCGTCACATCTTTTCAATATGATAAAAATTAAGGGGAAAAGGAAATGGAGGGCGGTAAAAATATATGCAGGAAAAAGAATATTATGAACTGATACAACCTTATAATGATGCGATGAATCTGCTACTTGCAAGAGTAGAAGTTTTGAATCATACAATTTATTCATCAGCAGGGAGCAAAGCAATACATACAATACAAAATCGAATTAAGAAAAAAGACAGTATTGAAGAAAAATTAATCAAACGTGGATATGAACCGACTGTTGAAAATGCGAAGAATCAATTACAGGATATAGCCGGGATTCGAATGGTCTGTTATTTCACCAGTGATATTGATAAATTTGTTACAATGTTAAAAAAACAACCAGATTTAATATGCATCAAAGAACGAGATTATATACGACACCCAAAGCCAAATGGATATCGGAGTTATCATTTGATTTTAGGTGTGAATGTATGCTGTCTTGATGCAAATGAATATTTTCCGGTAGAAATTCAGATACGAACTCTTTCCATGGATTTCTGGGCTGCAATGGAACACAGAGTGTCCTATAAAAAAGATTATGTCAATAAAGAACAGAGAGTAGAAGAACTTTTAGAATATTCAGATATTCTTGCCAATATGGAAAAGGAATTTGAAAAATATAATGATGCTGAATAATAGAAAAAATACCACTTTGACAGAAAAGAATGAGATATAGTATGATGAGGATATCAAAAAGAAAAGGAGAACTTTAAAATGTTAAAAGTGAAAAAGTTTCTGATAGTATTAGGAGCTTGTATTATTGCATGTTCTTTAGCAGGATGTACACAGAAGGAAGTTGAAAGTACAGTTACAGAATCCTCATCTATCCAGGAGAGTCAGAATTATAAGACTGTTTCGAGTGTGTCGACAAGAGTTACACGAAAGAATTCAACAACCAGGAAGAGTCAGGGAAACTCCCTGCAGACAGGGAAAAGTACGAAGAAGAGAAGTACTATTAAGAATAACACGAAGAAAACAACGAAGAAAAAATCTTCCACTTCAAAGAACACTGCTGGGAGAAAAAGTACAGGCAGACAGAAAACAACCGATAAAAAAAGTACTTCATCAGAAAATAAGGAGAAGAAATATACTCTTACAGCTTTAAAGAATCTAAAACATAGTGATATTTTTACAAGCTCAGCAATCGAACATATTTTTGAAGGACAGATTAATTCGAAAGGCGAAGCAGTGGGATATCATTATGACCAGATAGAGGGAACACCGGGGAAGATTGTATCCGGAACGAAAAGTTCTTTGGATTCACATGGAGTTTATAAGGGAAAGGTTGAAGTATCCGGAACGACAAAGACTGGAAATCGGGGATATTCCACTTTTTATCCGGACAATATGAGTCCGCAGCAGGTGGTTGATGGAATTTATACCGCTTACCAGCAACGAGTATATAAGACTGGAAATATCTATTATGGATATACATCGAAGGGAATAAAGATTACGATGTATCTGAATGATGATAATAAGATTATTAGTGCATTTCCAGAGTATAATGCGAGGTAAAAAAATATGGATTATACAATCAGATATATAGAATATAATGGAAAAAGAGATGATATGGTATTTGATTTTCCGAAAGGATATGAACTTTTATCTGTCTTTTTGAGCTGTGAAGTATCTAATTTTTATGAAGAAATAAAAAAAGAGATAGGATCGGTATTAAAAGGAGAAGTTAAGAAAAAAACAATCGCAGGAAATGTATGTAAAGCTGAGATCGACCGGGAAAAAACCAGAATTACAGATATGCTGACAGATGCACAGGAAGAACAGTTTTGTGAGATTCATACAAAGGATTTATATGAACTGATAGAAGTGTGGAATGAAAAAAATAGAGAATTTAAGGCAGAAAGATTATAAGCATTTGAATAAATAGAAAAAGATAAAATGTCTTTTTTCGTCGAATTGTCGTTGAATCTTGAGAATAAAACGGGTATAATGAGAATACAATTCTAATTTTGTGAGAATAATCCATCAGAAAACAGGATGTTTTGTTTTGGTACACGAGAAGAGGAAGAACTAAAAATGAGGAGGAAGTTAAGATGGGACATTTTTGTACACGATGCGGAAGGCCCCTTGAAGATGGTGAGGTATGTAATTGCCAGGGACAGGGAGGAAACGCACAACAGCAGGTGAATCTGCAAAAGACACCACAGGAAAATGAGCAAAATATTCAGGTTCAGCAGGCTGCAGCAGGAGGAGCACAGACTAATATGAATCAGAATGTGAATCCACAGACAGGAGCACAACAGAACATGAATCAGAATGTGAATCCGCAGGCAGGAGCACAACAGAACATGAATCAGAATGTGAATCCACAGACTGGAGCACAACAGAATAGGAATCAGAATTTTGGTCAGATGGGACCACAGGGATATCAGCCGAATGCAAATATGCAGCAACAGCCATCAGCACAGAGGGTTGCAATACAGAATGTTGCATCTAAGTTTTTTGAGACAATCATTGGCATGTTACGCACTCCGCTAACAACAGGAAGAGCACTTGTTCAGGAAGCGGATATTGTTTTAATAGCAGTATTTCTCGTTTTACAGGGAATATTAAGTGGTTTATTTGGAAGTATTATATTAGCTAAAACGATTGGGAAGGCAGTAAAATATTTTGGAGGTTCATCAAAGACACCGTATGTACAGGCTTTCTTAGCCACTTTTTTTGCATCGATTGCACTGTCTGTTATTTTGGCAGTCATTTTATATGTAATACATATGGTTTTAAAGAAACAGGTACGTTTTCAGGAGATGCTTGCTTTTGCAGCAATTCGTAGTGCATGGATCATACCTGCAGTGGTTATTTCCATGATATTAGCTTTGATGAGTGTTAAAGTTGGTTTGTTTTGTTTTTATGCATTAGAAGTATTTGGATTTGTGGCAATGATTACTACACTGAATTCTTTTGCAGAAGCAGAGAAAAAAGATAAGATGATTATCATAAATGGAATTTTAATTTTTGTATTTTTAGTATGCGCGGTATGCGTTATGGCAGTCGTTTCTAAAACATACATTCCAGGCGATTTCGGTTCAGATCTTTCAGATTTATTTGGAACATCCGGATATAGCAGATATTAATTTTGGTGTTAAAACATCCAAATTTCGAATATCCCACTTACTTTCCTTGACAAAGTAAGTGGGATATTTTAAAATAAAATGGTTATGGACAACGATTTTAAAATTGATTCATATTTGCGAAGAAAAGGAATAGTATTTTTAGGAGACATTTACAGAGAAGAATTTTTAGCTGAGAGATTCTATTGCGAATAAAAAGAACCTGCCTTGGAGCACTTTGTGAAAGCAGAGCGTATACTGGCGTTAACAGTGATGAGAGAATATCTGTTAGAGATATTAATAAGGGTGGTACCGCCGAGCAATTGGTCCCTTTTTAAGAGGACAATTCTCTGGTGGTTTTTTTATTTTATTAATGAAAACCGATAAAAGAAAGAAAAGGAGTTTATCATGGCGAAAGAAAAGAAATTAGTAGAAGCAATTACATCTATGGATGAAGATTTTGCACAGTGGTATACGGATGTAGTAAAAAAAGCAGAATTATGTGATTATTCTTCTGTAAAAGGATGTATCATTTTCCGTCCAAATGGATATGCAATCTGGGAAAATATCCAAAAGGAATTAGATAAAAGATTTAAGGAGACTGGTGTTGAAAATGTATATATGCCAATGTTTATTCCAGAGAGTCTTTTAGAAAAAGAAAAAGATCATGTGGAAGGATTTGCACCTGAGGTTGCATGGGTTACACAGGGTGGTTTAGATCAATTACCAGAGAAGTTGTGTGTAAGACCAACATCTGAGACACTTTTTTGCGATTTCTATTCAAAGACTATTCAGTCTTATCGCGATTTGCCAAAGGTATATAATCAGTGGTGTTCTGTATGCCGTTGGGAGAAAACAACCCGTCCATTTTTAAGAACAACAGAATTTTTATGGCAGGAAGGTCATACAGCACATGCAACAGCAGAGGAAGCAGAAGCAAGAACAAAACAGATGTTAAATCTATATGCAGATTTTTGTGAAAATGTACTTGCAATTCCGATGATTAAAGGACAAAAAACAGAAAAAGAAAAATTTGCAGGTGCAGAGGCAACTTATACAATTGAAGCTTTGATGCACGATGGAAAGGCACTTCAGTCAGGAACAAGTCATAATTTTGGAGATGGTTTTGCAAAGGCATTCGGTATTCAATATACAGATAAGAATAATCAGTTACAGTATGTGCATCAGACGTCCTGGGGAATGACAACCAGATTGATCGGTGCTTTGATCATGGTTCATGGAGATAATAGCGGATTGGTATTACCACCAAGAATTGCACCGACTCAGATTATGATTGTGCCAATTGCCCAGCATAAGGAAGGTGTATTAGAGAAAGCAGCAGAATTAAAGGACCGTCTCTCTAACTTCAAAGTAAAAGTGGATGATTCAGATAAGAGTCCGGGATGGAAGTTTAGTGAACAGGAAATGCGTGGAATTCCAATGAGAATTGAGATTGGACCAAAAGATATTGAGGCAAATCAGGCAGTTTTTGTAAGAAGAGACAATGGAGAAAAGATTGTTGTTTCATTAGATGAAATCGAGACAAAAGCTGCAGAGGTTCTTGATACAATTCAGAAGGATATGTTAGAAAGAGCAAGAAAGCATCGTGATGCTCATACAACGACAGCAACAACATATGACGAATTTAAAGATGCAGTTGAAAACAAACCTGGATTTATCAAAGCAATGTGGTGTGGAGATCGTGCATGTGAAGATAAGATTAAAGAGGATACGGCTGCCACTTCAAGATGTATGCCATTTGAACAGGAACATTTAGCAGATACTTGTGTATGCTGTGGAAAACCTGCCAAGAAGATGGTTTACTGGGGTAGAGCATATTAGGAGATAAAAATAAGTTCAGATGCCTGTTCAGAATAGAATAGGCATTTGAACTTTTCCTTTAGAAAGATTTTTCATGAGTACAGATCGGTTCGACGGTCTTTAAAAACAGGCATGGACTGACGAATCTCTTTTAAAATAGAAAAATCAAGAGAAGCAGTCAGTATCATTTCAGTATCGTCAGCTTTTTGAATACAATTACCCAATGGATCGTAAATACAACTGTGACCGGCATAAGTCGTTACCCCATCCGATTGACAGGAGTTCGTGCAACAGACAAAAATCTGATTTTCAATTGCACGTGCCTGATTTAAGATTTCCCAATGAGAAAGGCGGGCAAGAGGCCATTGTGCAACCACGAATAAAAGATCAATTTTTTGAAGGACAGTCTGACGAATCCATTCGGGGAAACGGATATCATAACAAATGACAATTCCACATCGAATCTGATCACAGACAAAGGTATGTAGGTGGTTGCCTTTTTGAAAGTATTGATCTTCTTTCATTGGAGAAAAAAGATGAACTTTATCATAAAAGCCTAAGGAATTTCCGTTTCGGTCAAATTGATATGCACGATTATAAAATTTATTATTTTGCGAAATTGCAACAGAACCGGCAACGAGATTGATATGCAGTCTTTGACTGATATCCGATAAAAAAGAATATGTTTTTTCACCATTTGGATCGCTACAATCTTTTAGATGATCAGTTGGGAAAAATCCCGTATTCCAGGTTTCAGGAAGAGTAATGATATCGGGATGCTGTCTGGCAGCCTGATAAATTAATTCTTCTGCATGTGTAAAATTAAAATCAGGGTCGGATAATCTGGTATTCATCTGTATCATTGCAATTTTCATAAATGTCATACCTCCACAAATATTTGATAAGAATATCATAACACATTTTACCAGGTTACGCATAGAAGCAAAAGTCTGGCGAAAACAGAAAGGGGATAAAATGCAGTCAGAAAAAGATTTATTACAGTTATTACAAAGAATTGATCATAAAGGATATCCTGCATATAAGGATACGCGGGGAAGTTATCAATTTTATGGATACGTACTAACGATTGAGCATGTACAGGGAGATCCGTATGCATCTCCTTCCAAAGTCCGTTTCACAGTAGATGGGAAAAAGGCCGGATTTTCAGAAGACTGTTATCAGCAGCCACATCGAAGAATTGCAATGCAGGATTTTCTGCTTCGACAGATTGGGAAAAAGATTCGTGCGTTTTCCATGAAAAATAAAGAATCAAAGAGAACAGGAAGCATTTCTATAAGCAGACCTGGACCGGAAATCATGAGTCGCAGTGCCTGTAGTATCAATGCAGAAAATGGAGAAATTACGATACGAATGGAAATCGGATTCCCGGCAAATGGAAGAACAATATCCGTTGCAGGTCTGAAAAAAATTTTATTTCAGTTTTTACCGGAATGTGTAGAAGAATCCCTTGTCAGAAAAGCATATACAATGCAACAGTTAGAAGAAGTCCTTTTTTTAGCAGATGATCAATTTGCACTTCGTACCGAATTAAAAAAGGCCAAATTAGTAGCATTTATTGCAAATGGATCTATTTTGCCTAGAGAGTCCGGAATATCGAAATTACCATTGAAAGACGCAATTCCTTTTCAGTCTCCGGCATCTTTAGAAGTTTCCATCACACTGCCACATCGTGGAACGATAAAAGGAATGGGAATAAAGCGAGGGGTTACATTGATTGTCGGTGGAGGATATCATGGAAAGTCTACATTATTAAAAGCAATAGAAACAGGAGTCTATAACCATATTTCCGGAGATGGAAGAGAATTTGTTATCACAGAAGAAAATGCAATTAAATTGCGGGCAGAAGATGGGAGAAGTATCCAAAATGTTAATATCTCCATGTTTATTCAAAATCTTCCGAATGGAAAAAACACAGAACAATTCTATACGGAAGATGCAAGCGGAAGTACATCGCAGGCAGCAAATACAGTAGAGGCAATAGAAGCAGGGGCAAAAGTCTTTTTAATTGACGAGGATACCAGTGCTACAAATTTTATGATTCGTGATGAACTGATGCAAAGAGTAGTACATCGTGAGGTAGAACCAATTATTCCATTTATAGACAGAGTCAGGGAACTTTATGAAAAGGAAGGAATTTCTACAATTTTAGTAGCAGGAAGTTGTGGAGCTTATTTTCACAGAGCAGACTGTATTTTGCAGATGAACAGATATGAGCCGGAAGATATCACAGAATTTGCTAAAAAAGAAGCAGCGAAGTTTCCACTAAAAATAGAAGAATTAAAACCGGCTGAGAGTCTGAACTTTCATAGAGTAGTGCAAAAAGATGAGGCATTTGCAAAAGAGCGAAAGATAAAAATCAAAACAATGGGAACGGATAGTATTTTGATTCAACACGAAGAAATTAATCTCCGTTTTTTAGAACAATTAGTGGATAAAGAACAGACAATCACACTAGCAGAGATTGTGCGTTATTTAAAATTACATGTCTTTGATGGCAAAGTGACTCTTTCACAGGCAGTTGAGCAGCTATATGAGCAGATAGAAGAAAAAGAATTTGCAGCATTTTGTGAAGGGAGAATTCCAGGCAATCTTGTAATTCCGAGAAAGCAGGAAATATATGAAGTTCTGAATCGGTGCAGAGGTTTGCTTTGCATAAAATAATCTTGACACTCCTTAGAAAATCATATATAATCGGATGCAGAGCGTTGACGAAGACAAGTAGTGCGGATAATCGCTTACAGAGAGCGGAGGATGGTGGAATCTCCGTAGAATGAATCAGCATGAATAACACTTTTGAGCTGCAAGCTGAACAAGGGTTGTCCTTTTAGTAGGTGAGCCGTATACCATACGATAGTTGGTGAAGGTTTGAATCTTTTGAGGAGAACTGTTGAGTGACTGTAAGACAGTAATTCGGGTGGTACCGCGGACATAGAGTTGTTCGTCCTGAACGATAGAAGTTTAGGGCGAACTTTTTTTGTACTTTTTTTAAAAACTGAGTATATTGGTAGGAAACAGCCCGTAAGAGAACGTTTCCTATTCCATTTCCATCAGATGAAATTTATTAGGTAATTGCGAAACTCGCTTTGCGAGTTTGCAATCTTAATCCCCAAACAAGGAAGTCACTTTGCTCAAGCAA
>CAKRHW010000025.1 GCA_934339365.1 uncultured Lachnospiraceae bacterium
CATCTATAAATCTATAGAAAGAATAAGTGCATAACCATCATTTCTATTGGTCATACACTTATTATACGAGGAGTATCGAAATGACAAGGACGCAAAATACAATTTTAATTATTGAAGATGATAATGATATTAACCAAATGTTAAGCAGACTGTTGCAATTAAATGGTTTTTCCTCTGTTTCCGCTTATTCCGGTACAGAGGGACTTCTGCTTCATAATGAAACTATTTCTCTGATTCTTCTTGACCTGATGCTTCCCGGTAAAAATGGAGAAGAGATCATTGATGAATTAAAAAAGAAAAATCCGGTTCCCATCATTGTTATGAGTGCCATTCACAATGTCGATAAAAAGGTCGATTTATTTACCCTTGGGGCAGATGACTACGTAAATAAACCATTTCACAATGAAGAACTCCTTGCCAGAATTCGTCTTCAGTTAAAGCATGCACAGGCAGCCCGAATGGATCATGACTCTTCTGGCAGTGTATCCGACAACACCCTTTCTGAAAAACAGATTTTACACTATAAAGATATCACGTTAAATCCTGATACCCATGAAGTTTTCTGCAACAACAAAGAACTTCATTTTACCAAATATGAATTTGAACTTCTATCCACATTAATGAAAAATCCAAAACGTGTCTTTTCTAAAAGCAATCTGTTTGAACTCATCTGGGGGGAAGAATTTTTCGTGGAAGATAATACTATAAATGTTCATATCAGCAATATTCGAAACAAATTAAGAAAATGCAATCCAACAGAAGAATACATTGAAACGGTCTGGAGCGTAGGATATAAAATGAAACCTTAACTTTTTTCCGTAATAAAAATCTTTAGACTTTCTTTAGATTTGTCTTTAGATTTTTTTTAATGATCTCCTTTATACTTAATTCTTGTAAGAAATCTAATTATTTTATGTGGAGGTATTTATGGAAGATATAGTTTTACGAACAAATAATCTTACGAAATCCTATGGTTCTTTTACCGCATTAGACCATGTCAATCTTACCGTAAGAAAAGGAGATATCTACGCACTTATCGGAAGAAATGGTGCTGGGAAAACAACCCTGATGAAAATCATCAACTCTCTTACCCCAAAATATAACGGTTCTTTCGAACTCTTCGGGCAAAGTGATACAAGCAAATCTGATTCTCATAAAAGACTTGGATGTCTGATTGAAAATCCTGCATTTTTCCAGAATCTGACAGCTTACCAAAATCTAAAATATTATGCACTGCAAAAAGGAATCTGTAATATCGACGCACAGATTGAAAAATCTCTTTCCCTTGTAAATTTAACAGAGAATCGAAATAAAAAATTTAAGAATTTTTCTCTTGGAATGAAGCAGCGACTTGGAATTGCCTTTGCACTGCTTGATAATCCGGATTTTATTATATTAGACGAGCCAATTAACGGAATTGATCCGATTGGAATTCGGGAACTACGGGAAACATTTTTCAAATTAAACGAAGAAGAAAATATAACTATTTTAATTTCCAGTCATATTTTATCTGAACTTTATCACGTGGCAGATCATTTCTGCATCTTAGAACGTGGAAAGGTGGCCCGGGATTTAACCAAAGAGGAACTCGATCATGCATGCAGCAAATGTATTGCGATTCAGACTGGTGATGGTCCAAAAGCAACCTTTGTTTTAGAAAATGTATTACATACCTGCAATTATAAAGTAATCAGTGACAATGAAATTCACCTCTTTGACTTTCTTGACCAGCCGGAACTGGTAAATAAAACCCTTGTTACACATGACATTCCTGTAATGAGTATTTGTGAACGTGGTTCGTCATTAGAAGAATATTTTAAATCTGTGATTGAGGAGGTTGAAAGAAATGATTAATATGTTACGTGCTGATTTTTATCGTATGACCAAAGGGAAATCCATCTACATCGCTCTTGCCATTATTTTTTTGCTAATCGGAGTCGATGTCTATCTGACTTCTCCCGGAACTATCGGAATGACATTTTATTTGAACAGTAACCAGACAAGCAATACACCTGTAGGCATCAGTGAAGAAGAAATGAATCAATTTTCTATTTCTGAAATGAGAAAGGCAATGTTAAGCCAAGAAGACTACAAATTAGACTTAGATATCATGTCCCACAATATTAATTTATATTATGTTTTTCTGATTATCATTGTCTTTTCCCTGACTACTGATTTTTCTCAGAAAAGCATAAAAAATACTCTTTCCTCTGCTATTAGCAGAAAAAGATATTACCTGTCTAAGACTGGTTTTATCATGATTACAGGAAGTTTTTTATTCTTTCTTTCTAATTATGCAGCCTACTTTTTAAACCTGATTTTTAACAAAAAGATTTCTTCAAGTTTTCTAGAAGTAACAAAGGTTAGTTTTTTGCAATTGCCGGTAATTTTACTGATATTAAGTTTTCTTACCTGCCTGGCTTTTCTCCTAAAAAAGAAAGCTTTATTCAATGCAATAACCATTCCTTTTATTATCATTACACAAACAGTACTTTCTGTTTTGCAAAACTTCTTTTCTATTAAGAAATATATCTCGAATTACGAAATCGAATGTGCTCTTTACAATTTAGCACAGTCACCGTCAACTAAGTATATCTCCGAAATTGTATGTATTAGCATCCTTGGCATTTTGTTATTACATTTCATTGGATATGCTTCATTCCGTAAATTAGAAATTAAATAATACAACAACATGAACTATATTTTAATTATAACATTTACTTTGTTTATCATCTGCTTGCTTCTTCTTTTCCTTATGTTAGAAAAAAGAGAACTTCGCAGAATCACAAGAGAACTACATATTGTCAGAACTCAAAATTCTAATGGGGCCGTTCATTCCGAGCTGGCCCTAAAAGAATTACAGAATTTAATTGATGAAATGAACATTCTTTTATCCACCAGTCGTGAGAAAAAAATTTTTTATGAACATCAGAATCTGAAACTTCGAAAAATGACTACGAACATCTCTCATGATCTCCGGACCCCTCTGACTTCTGCCTTAGGTTACATCGATATGATGATTCAGTCCCCTATGCCGGAAGATGAAAAAATGCGGGAACTCCAGATTATTCAATCCAGACTTTACCGTATGGATGAACTTCTAAATTCCTTTTTTGAATTTTCACAGGTCATTTCAAGGGATAAAAAACCGGAGTTTTCTTCCTTAAATCTCATTGGCATTCTTGAGGAAAGTATCATTCATTTTTACGATGATTTCAGTCAGGAACACCGACAGATTATTTTCGAACATTCTGTTAGCAGTTTTAAGATTTTCTCTCACAAAGAAATGCTTACAAGAATCTTTGACAATATCATTTCAAATGCCAGAAAACATGGAACGAAAGATTTGCAGATTACATTTGAAGCAAACCACCCTTCCTTTCGAATTATCTTTTGTAACCAGATTCCTAATACAAATGATCCTTCTAATTATTCGAAAGACCTCGATATGGAACATATTTTCGATGAATTTTATACATCTGACACATCCCATTCTCATGGGAATACTGGACTTGGACTTGCTATTGCCAAAGAATTTTCGCAGATACTCGGATTAACGATCTCTGCCAAAAAAGAAAATTCTTATCTCTATCTGATATTAGAAAAAACAAGCTAGTAAAAGAGGGCTGATGCCAAACATCAACCCTCTTTTCTATTCCCGTACTCTTGCTAAAAAATCTTTTAATCGTTGATTTCTCGGGCTTTCAAAAAATGGCCCCGGTTCTCTGTCTTCTTTGATATTTTTCTCATCAATAAAGATAACTCGGCTTGCTACATCTCTTGCAAATCCCATCTCATGTGTAACCACAATCATTGTCATTCCTTCTTCTGCTAGTTCCTTCATAATTGCCAACACTTCTCCTACCATCTCCGGATCTAATGCAGAAGTCGGTTCATCAAATAAAATAACATCCGGATTCATCGCTAATGTTCTCGCGATTGCAATTCTCTGTTTCTGACCTCCCGAAAGTTTTTCCGGATAAGAATCACCTTTCTCTGCCAGTCCGACTCTTTTAAGAAGCCTGTCCGCAGTTTTAGAAGCCTCTTCCTTCGATACTCCTTTTAATTTCATCGGTGCAAGCATAAGGTTTTCCCTCACTGTCATATTTGGAAAAAGATTAAATTGCTGAAATACCATTCCAATCTTCTGACGAATCAGATTAATATCCGTCTTTTTATCTAAAATATCCGTTCCTTCGAAAATAATCTGTCCGGAATCTGCCCGTTCCATACGGTTAATGGAACGAAGAAACGTAGATTTTCCACAGCCGGATGGTCCGATAATGGCAATCACTTCTCCTTTACAGATGGTTGTATTAATCCCATCTAATACCAGATGCTTCCCATATGACTTTTTTAGGTTTTTAATTTCAATCAATACATCCTTCTTATCTGCCATCTTTATGCAGCCTCCTTTCTAACCGTCCCACAAATGCTGTCATTATCATAACAATCACAAGATAAATCACAGCCACCGTAATCAATGGTAAAAATGCAGAATAGGTTCCGCTTCGGATAATATCACCAGCTTTTGTCAGATCCATAAGTCCGATATAACCTACAATCGAACTTTCCTTAAGCAGTGCAATAAACTCATTTAACATTGCAGGAAGTGCATTTTTTACCGCCTGTGGCATAATCACATACTTCATCGTCTGTGAATAATTAAATCCCAGACTGCGTCCTGCTTCAAACTGCCCGGTTGGAATTGAAATAATACCGGAACGCATTGCTTCTGCTACATACGCACCCGAATTCAGTCCAAACGCTAAAATGGCCACAATCACTGCATTCAGCTTCACATTAGAAAAGATAACGTAATACATAATCAAAAGCTGAACCATCATCGGAGTACCTCTAAAAATCGTCAGATAAATCTTTACTAAGAAATTAGCAATCTTTGTCCCTGGTCCACTTTCGTCATTCCTGTCATACGCTACACGAATATTGGCAATCATAAATCCAATGAGAATTCCAATCATCCCTGCAAAAACTGTAATAATAATTGTATTCAAAAGTCCCTTCGGAATATACTTCCAGCGATCCCCGTCTAGAAATGTTGACTTTACATTGTCAAAAAATCCCTGCTTACTATCATCCGTTGCTGCTTCTGGATTTTTTATAATGACAACCTGTTTCGATGTCGCATAAGACTGTGTAAAATCAATGTTTTTCTTTCTGTCTTCCGTTACCGTAATTCCTGACATTCCAAAATCTGCTTTCCCAGACTGTACAGAAATAATTACAGAAGCAAATTCCATATTCGAAATCTCTAATTTCATGCCCATCTTATCAGCAATCGCTCTTGCCATATCTGCATCAATTCCAATGATTTCGCCATTGTCAAAATATTCATATGGTGGAAATTCTGCATTCGTAGCCATCACGATTTTTCCATTCGGATAATCCTTCTGACTTGAAGTATAACGCTCTCCTTTTCCATTAATATAATAATCAATAATCTTCTGCTTCGTGCCATCTGCATTGATTTCATCAATTGCCTGATTGATTTTGTCTGTCAGGTCCTTATTTTTTTTAGAAACACAAATGGCATAATCTTCCACTGCAAATTCCTGCTCTAAAATCTTTAGCTCCGGATTCTTCTCCACATATGCTTTCGCAGGCTGCTCATCAATCAAAACACAGTCAATCTTCTTCTGCTTCAATGCCTGAATCGCATCTGCACCCTTATTGTACCTTAAAACCTGTGCAGTTCCTTCCTTCTCATAATCGGAAGCATAGATATCTCCCGTCGTTCCTAACTGCACACCAATGCGGGATCCTTTTAAATCATCCACACTCGCAATCGTTTTTTCATCAGACTTCTGATTCGCTGCCTGTGCAAATACTGCCGCATACTCTGTGACAAATCCGGTAGCAAGCACAACTGCCAGAATCAGAATGCTCCATAACAGCTTACATTTTCTCTGCTTTATCATTTACTTCCTCCTCGTATCATTTACAGATAAACTTTACACTATATCCTTTCATTATGCAAGTTTTGTTTTTAAACCAGATTCGTCCTTTTTATTCCAGATGAATCTGCATTTATGACTTGTTATTTCCGCCTAAAATCTATATACTACTAAAAGAAACTACTCACAAAAGAAAGGAATTACTCATGAAAGAAAAATTTTTACAATTCATCACATGTATTCTCATGTTCATTTTACTTCTGTTGCCTGTTTCGGCAAACCAGACTTACGGAGCTGAGAACAATGATGACAAAACCTTTGTCGTGGGATTCGATGCCGAATTTCCACCTTATGGATATAAAAATGATAAAGGGGAATACGTCGGATTTGACTTAGATCTGGCACAGGAAGTCTGTAAACGAAATGGCTGGACCTTAAAGAAACAGCCGATTGAATGGAACTCAAAAGATATGGAACTTAAATCCGGATCTATTGACTGTATCTGGAATGGATTTACAATGAACGGTTTAGAATCCGATTATACATGGTCAACACCATATGTTGACAATTCCCAGGTTATGATTGTAAAAAAAGATTCCGGAATCCAGAAGCTTTCTGACCTGAAAGAAAAAATTGTTGCAGTTCAGGCTGACAGTTCTGCCCTGGCGGCACTTACCGGAAAAGATGCCAGTGAAAGCAATAAGAAACTGGCAGCTTCTTTCAAGGATCTCCAGCAGGTGAGTGATTACAACAGTGCCTTTATGAATTTAGAATCCGGTGCTTTACAGGCTGTCTGTATGGATATCGGTGCAGCAAATTACCAGTTAAAATCCAGAGGTGATCATTTAATCATGCTCGACGAAAAACTTTCCACAGAAAAATATGCCATTGGATTCAAACTTGGCAATACCAAACTGCGTGATCAGGTGCAAAAAACACTGATTGAAATGCTTTCTGATGGAACTTTTGATAAGATTGCAAAAGACTGGGGACTCGATGACTCTGTTTGCCTGTCTGCCTCAGACAAGCCGGATGACAGTGCTCTTCAAAGCATGGACAATGGAAAAGGAAGTCTTGCAACCCGTTTTCTTTCTATTTCCAGGCAATTGGCAAAAGGAATTTTAGCTTCTATGGAAATATTTTTCCTGACACTTTTATTTTCCATGCCACTCGGATTGCTTGTCGCTTCCGGAAGAATGTGCAATATTGCCCCGATTCGCTGGCTCATCAAGTTCTACATTTCCGTAGCACGTGGTACACCTCTTATGCTTCAGCTTTTAGTAGTATTTTATGGACCGTACTATTTATTCCATGTGAATCTTACATCCAGTTACCGTTTTCAGGCTGTAATCATTGGATTTACCTTAAACTACGCTGCTTATTTTGCCGAAATCTATCGTTCCGGAATTCAGGCAGTACCAAAAGGACAATACGAAGCTGCAAAGATGCTCGGTTATACCAGACAGCAGACATTTATAAGAATTATCTTACCAAACATGATTAAAAATGTACTTCCATCTATCACGAACGAAGTCATTACACTTGTAAAAGATACCTCCCTTGCATTTGCCATTTCATTTACAGAAATGTTTACACTTGCAAAACAGGTTGCAGCATCCCAGGCAACTATCATGCCACTCTTTATCGCAGGTGTATTCTACTACGTTTTGAATTTTGTCGTTGCATTTGTGATGGAAAAAATCGAGAAAAAAATGAACTATTACAAATAAGATTTGAAAGGAGCTTCTGTCTTATGAATTTACTAGAAGTAAAGAATATAAAAAAAAGTTTTGACAACTTAGATGTACTAAAAGATATCAATATGTCAGTTGCAGAAAATGAAGTAATTTCTATCATTGGTCCTTCCGGTTCCGGTAAATCAACTTTTTTACGCTGCATGACAATGCTTGAAACCATCGATTATGGAAGCATTGAATATTGTGGAAAAAAAGCCGTCAGTTCTGAAATTGGCAAGCCGGTCTATGCAACCAAAAAAGAACTAAAAGAAATTCAAAATTATTTTGGACTCGTATTCCAGAATTTTAATCTTTTTCCTCATTTTTCTGTATTAAAAAATATCACAGATGCACCGATTCATACGCAAAAACGAGATAAAAAAGAAGTCTTCCAACAGGCAGAAGAATTGTTAGCCAAGATGAATCTAAGCACCAAAAAAGATTACTATCCTTTCCAGTTATCCGGCGGTCAGCAACAAAGAGTCGCAATCGCCCGAGCACTTGCCATGAATCCAAAAATCCTCTTCTTTGATGAACCTACTTCTGCTCTAGATCCAGAACTTACGGCAGAAGTCTTAAAAGTTCTAAAGGAACTTGCAGCAGAAAAAATGACCATGGTAATCGTAACACACGAAATCGAATTTGCAAGAAGCATCTCCGACCGGGTAATCTTTATGGATGGCGGCCTAATTGTAGAACAGGGCAGACCAGAAGATGTAATCGATCATCCGGCAACAGATCGGGCAAAAGCATTTTTGCAGAAAATGCATAAAGCAGCAAGATAAATGTAAAAAGAGAAATGGCATATCATCTAGTCGTGATATGCCATTTTATTTATCTATCGCTGATTTCCAAACTTTTCCATCTCTATTAACGTACAACGAATCCGGCTTACATTTCTGATAATATAGTCACTTCTTCTGGTAATACAAGGATAGCGGACTTCATTTTTTTCTTTATGGAAAATCCGTTCAAATATTCCTTTTTGATGTATCCTCATTTCTTCTAATGGATAGAGCGGACTTCCAATCGGAATATCATAGGCAAATAGGATACACTCACAATAATACGTTGGGTCATCTTCCCATATTTGGGGTGCATTTTCAATCAGTGCATCATCGATATGGATATTACTGTAGCTGCCAACAAATGATATGGTACCAAAATTTCTCTTATAGCCATTTGCATCGGCATACCGCATCATCTCTTTCTCACCATAAGTACTTTCAAATGGATTATAAATACCGTCTGGGAATGCATCTTCTATCATTTTTCTTCTCATTCCGGGAATATAGTTATCCATATAAAGTTTTTGCAACAAACGAATCGCTACAATAATAAAAATTAAAAAAGCAATATACCATACAAATTTATAATATTCATCCACCAAACCCATTCACATCTGTTCCTTTCGTTTTTGACACATAAATGTCCTGTCTATACGAAAAAGTATATACTAGATATGCATTTAATTTATTGTATCCCTGTAAAGTTTTTGTAAAATGCAGCCTGATTTTTGATTTTAAGATTTTTAATTCCTTACATTTTATTCTTTTCTATTCTTCCCACTCTCCGCCATTAAAAATTCTCTTTTATCCGCATAGTATTTATTCTCAAGCTTTTCATTATAAGCCGTTCTTTCAATAATTGTTTTTAACAGTAAATCTAATTTTCCATTTTCCGAATAATCTGCCTCTGCAAAATATTTGATTCGGTTATCCCGCATCATTTTATAAACCTTATTCTTTTCCTTCGTATCAGAATCGTATACGCCAATGGAATGTCCCCCATATGTATTCACAAGTTTCATACATGGAATGTCTGTATCGCTATCACCAATATAAACCATATTTCTAAATGGTACCCGCATTTCTTCCGGAGGAAAATAATCGTTCACACCTGGATCATTAATATCTAGAATCCCTTTTTCAATTCGAAACAAAAATTGTGTTTTATTGGTAAAGTTGACAACCTGAGCCGGCCAGACTGCAACATTTTTTTCATTGTAGAAAAAAGCACTGGCATATATTTCTTCAAATTCATTTGCCACTGTCGTTCCTTCAATCATCTCTTTCAAACCAGAAGAAATAATATAATGTTCTACAATCACACCATATTTTTTGCCATATTCCCTTATCCTTGAAAACCAGTTCTCAACCCCTGGATAAAGAGTCACCTGCTTGCCATATTCATAAAGAGTATCTTTGGTAAATAACACATTTCCCTCTGATTCCTGCATCATCATATACATATAGGCTAAATTCTGATCCATATCATTATTTCTTGCGATTTCATTACTCTTTTCCCAGAACTTAGATTTGTCTTCATATCCAACCGCCTGAATAAATCCCTGTGCCTGCATATCATCCGGCGATAATGTCTTATCAAAATCATAACATATTGCTAAAACCGGTTCTTTTTCTTTTGTTCTGCGTTTTGAAAAATTATTCAATTAATTATCCTCCATTCACATGACTCATTACCAATAATATGTGCACCTCTTTACTCAGTATTCTTATCAATCCAATTTTCGCCATCATATTCATCAATCTGTTTTTCTAATCTCGTAAGATATTCTTGTAACCTGCTATCCTCTTCATTAGCGTACCAGACATTTGCCTGTCCAAATCCATAAGCCCAACCATTCGATTTTCTTGGAACTTCCCACTGAACTTTTTTTGATCTGATACCTACAGGAAGTAAAACACAATCAGACGATTTTGCTATTGCATTAAAATATTGCGTATCTTCCGGGGCAAATACCACCTCTTGATAATGTCTAAAAACTGTAGCATGTTTATACCATCCCACCACTGTTGTAAACTTATGTGCAGGATGTTTTGCACAATATACAACAAGTACATCATCTACTGATTCCTCTTCTTTACATAGTTTACAGCCTGCAATATTCTCAATTCTCATCTGATTAACGTCCTTGCCATTATGTGACTTCGTCTCAAAAAATCCCAGACAATATAAGTCTTCTTCCCCCTCTATATTCACTGGAGTGAAATTATACTTCTCGTGTGCATCTCCTGTCTCACCAACATAGCTTCCGCCATTTAGCGGAGTGTCATTTCCATCTTCATTACCTCGATATTCCTTCATCCATGCTATATTAAAAAAAATTATTCTCATCACATCAACCTTCTTTCCCTTTAGAAAACGGACTCAAGTCAATAAACAGTTTCTTCAATTCGCTTGTGTCCTCGAACTCTTTGAATAGCAACATTCTGTCTGATTGCGAGACACTTATATCTATTGTATAATGTGCAATCAATACTAAATTTAGTTTACCACACCAAAACTGCTTGTACAATTTTCATTTGCAAATATTTCATATCTTTTTGCAGATTTTGAATATCTTTTTTAATTTATTTATCAAACTTTTGAACACAGCAAATACACATACTCTTTCTGATGCTTTAATCTCTGGTGTTATCTCCTGTTTCTTATCATCAATTACCGGATTATCCATTACTTCCACTTCTTGCTGTTCCTTTTCTAAATGCTTAACATACGAATAGCTTTCAATATATATCAATAGCTGTGTAAGCGACTTGTTTTCTACCTTCTGTTTATGAAAGCCTTCTGTTATGTATCTCTCTGTCAGTCCTGTTTTTACGTAATTGTTATGCCAGAGTTCCAAATTCTTATTACATAATCCTTTTACAATCCAGGTATCCTCTACACCTTCAATCAGCAATTCTTCCATAGATGTTGCATGAAATTTCATCCCAACATCCATTACACAGTGTTTAATCCTTCCTAATGAAACGCCATGGTCTTTCAATATCTTGTTACATATTCCGATCTGTTTTGTGTTTGGATAACATGCTTTTCGAATATAAACTCTACGCTGACATTTCGGACATATCTCCTTATCCGGTATTTCTTGCGATGCAGCAAACCGCTCAGGTGCTATCTGCTTAATTTCGGCACAATCTCTATCGTGATAATATCTACCACCGCCTTCATAGAAATATAACATTCGTGGGTTGTCCAACAGACTTTGTTTTCGGCTATTCCTGTATCTCTCCTCCTCAGTAAGCTCTCTCGCCTCATATTTGATGACATCATTCACAATAATCAAAGTACTGCCTACTCTCTGTAAATTGTCAAATACAATGATTTCCTCCGGATTCTCAATCGGACTACCTTCATTTTCATTTGCAATCCTTATTCCCTTACTCACACTATTTTTCAAAATCTTCCAAGAACTATTAAAACCTGCTTCTGACATATATACATTTCCATCCTTTGTATCAATCGTTACTAATGTACAATGCAAGAACTCTTGCTTACGAGTATCAATCAGTACAAGCCCACATGGTTTTAGATTTTCCTTTACTTCTTCATACCCAATTACATTTTTTAACTTCTTAGGATATATAATAAGCTTTCTATTGATTAATTCCTCACCCCAGATAAATATATCCGCATTGAATCTCAAAGCTACTCTTTTCAATTCATCTTTATAAAACTCTTTTTCGCTTTTAATATTCATAAGTACCTTTCCTGTTTACCTCTGGTTATCTTCCTTAAATGAAAAACTCAGTGCAAAATCAAAAGGTTTTCTAATACATTAAACATTGTATTTTCTGTTTTTCTGGTATTTTATGTGATATAATCCGATTAAAACTGTTGAAAAACGCTTAATTGTTTACATGCCAAAATAGCGGCTCGCATTTTCTTCTGCAAAAGTTAATGCAACCCACTTCATATTGATTATGGATGATTAACTATCTGCTTTTCATTCTTATTCTGGTCTTAAGTCAATATAGTGGACACCGAAAGTGCGACTTTTACGACGCACCATCTGCATGAACTGCATCCGGTGTC
>CAKRHW010000026.1 GCA_934339365.1 uncultured Lachnospiraceae bacterium
CATACTTGAATATAAATTTTCTTTATTTTATCTATATAAATTACCTTCGTAGCAGAAAAATATCCTGACAGTAAAACAAATATATTAACACCTATTCTTGACCCCTGTGTCATTACTAAAGCAAAAATCCCATTTACTGTTAGAGGCATCTCCACCCCACCATGCAACACTGAGTGTCCTGCAACAATAAAAATCATACTAATAATTCTGAGATATTCTAAATTTGATTCTCTTACTTTACTCGTCAACATTGTACTCTCTTTTCTAATGATGTTTGAATTATTTTATCAACCTGCTCCGCTGTATCTTGAATTGAATACCCTGCTTTTTTTAATTGTTCTTTTGTATCTAATCTTTCTTTCTCACAAGTTTCTAATATATGTTCTGCCCATACTTTTGTACTTTGATTCAAATCGACATACTCAATTAATCCTGTAATATTTGCATCACTAGATACGGCGTTTGATACCACACAAGACAAACCTGCTGCTTGTGCCTCTACTAAAGTAAATGGAAGTCCTTCAAATAATGATGGCATGACAAGACAATCTAGTGCCGAATACCATTTATTTGCGTCGTCACGAGGCCCTAATAGGACGATTCTATCTTCAAGATTGTATTCTTTAATTTTCTGTTCTACCTGAGGTCTAAGTTCTCCATCACCTACAAATACAAATTTTGCAGTTGCATTCAATTTAGATATTTCTTTCATAATTTCCACTGACATCTCTGGATTTTTTGGCAAGACTAATCGCCCTACACACCCTATTAAATATTCATCTTTTATCCCTATACTTTTTCGACATTCTTCTCTAAACTGTTTATTAAATTCATATGTTTGCAAATTTATTCCATTTTTTATTACAGTAAATTTGCTTTTATCAAACATCCATTTTCCTGCTTCTTCCGAGCAGGCCAATAAATTGGTTGCAATCTTTTCAATATTTTTCCGATTATATTTTTCAGTCAAATAATGAAACCATCTCTTTTTAAATTGCGTATCTGTACTATGCGAATGTATAATTCTTACCGGTACCCCTGCTTTTTTTGCAAACTTTAAAATATCCACACTTACAATATCACAAGTGTTATAATATACCACATCAAAATGATTTTCTTTAAAAAAACTATGCCAAAAAGCTACGTATTTTATGTAATTATGTCTATTCTTAGGCTTAATCCATTTTTTATCTTCTATACACATTTCTGGCCAATCATATACAACTTCAAACTCTTTTGAATGTAAATGTTCACACAGATTTATAATGTACGATTCAACCCCACCTTTGTTATTACTTAATCCAACCATAAATATGCGAATTTTACTCATTTCTATGAAAAAACCCTTTCCCAAAAATACGATGAATTGGCTTCATCAGTTTACTTCTAATTATTGTTTTTTTATCCAACCAACTTTTTCCATACCAATGTATAGAATATGTATTCTCTGTTACAGTTAATATTCCTACTGGATCATCATATGGATTAAAATAATCCATTGGATAAATCACTGCTGAACCAATCTGTTGCTTAGTTCCATTTTGCTCTAGTCCCGCTTTCCTTAATGCTTCCGTATTAAGTATCGGGCAACCTTTCATTCCATGTTTCCCATCTAATAACACGTCATATTCCTTCAACATTTGAGCAACTATCGGATGATTTGCTTCCGCACCAAATCCTTCTCCTGTATTAACATACTTTGGTGTTTCAAAACCAAAAAATGCCCCAGCATCTAAAAGATCATCAAAAGAACGTATTACCTCTACATCTGTATCAAAGTATATTCCTCCATATTCCTGAATAATCTTTAGTCGAAGATAATCTGTTAAAAACGCATATTTTTTTTCTTTGTAACACATTTCAGTATATGGATTCTGATTTACATTAAAATTTTCTTCGTTCCATTCGATTATTTCATAATCTGGGCAATATTTTTTCCAACTTGCAATACATTTCTTCGCTAATTTTGATTTTTCTCCATGCCCAAACCAACAATAATGTATTTTCTTTGGTATCATTTATCAATCTTCCTCTTTCTCTACGCAAAACGCAATATATCCTTGTGTTGCATTCTCTTTTTTGTGAATACTTGCCGGATTTCCTACTACTATAGAATGATCCGGCACATCAAAATTCACGAACGTATTTGGAGCTATCATTACATCATTACCCACATGGATATTTCCTACTATTGTAGAATTTATACCTACGTATACTTTTTCTCCTATTATCGGACAGCCCTTTCGCTCTCCTCGATTTTCAGCTCCTATCGTACATCCTTTATGTAAATTTACATTTGCTCCAATTATTGCCCCCCAGCGACAGTAATTTCAAATGCATGCCCCAAATAAAGACCTTCGCCTATCTTTGCTTTTGGCGAAATTTCCAGTCCATATTTTTTCGCTTTTCTATGCAAATGTATCTTATCAACTATATTTCCTTTTTCACTAACTTAGCGCCACAATTTCATATACTCAATTTGATGAGAAATTCTCATTGTTACACATGATTTTATCCCATTCTTATACTTCTCTCCAGTCATACGATAATAATCTTTTTTCCATCTATCATTCATAAGATTACCCTCTTGCTTTATATTTTATATATACTGTAAGAAGTGCTCCAAACGGTATTGCTAATAATGTATACACTTTTTTCGGTGACTCTTTAATAAAATGACAATTATGAGCAATTAAACTACTTGATACATAGTGCACACAATCTCGAAACATTCTCTTTCTTGACTCTGGATATTGCATACTAATTTTTCTCCAAAAAGCAAAACCTCTTGGATTTTTTAAATATTGCTTATACATTGTTCCCGACGATCCATCAGTTTGATATTCTACATTACAAAGTACCTCATTTAAAACAGCTAACTTATAATCATTATCAATCAATCGATATTTATAGGCTAATGCAACATAATTTTCCCCTGCAAATACCGGATAAGGCGGATACCTATTAATAACATCTGTACGATATACTAATTTTTTATCTCCTTTTCCACCTTTAGCATAATATTCTACCAAAGTTGTTTCCCACATATCTTCTGGAAACTTACTTCCTATAATTTCCCCGGTATTCATATCTGCATCTAATCCAATAATTCCTGCATATCCAAAGTCTTTTACTGCTTCCCATTTATTTAGGATTTTCTGAACAGCCTCCTCTGCCAAGCAATCATCAGAATCAATACACATATTTAATTCTGTATCTATATTCTCATACGCAATATTATGTGCTGTATGCATACCACCATTTTCTTTATATATATATCGAATCTCAAATCCACACGATTCGTTTTTCCACTGTTCTACTAACTCCGAAGTATTATCCGTAGAGCCATCATCAATAATAAGCCAAATAAACTCTTTACAATTCTGTTTTTTTAGACTCTCATATGTTCGACCAATTGTATGTGCACGATTGTATGCTGGAGTAAAAATCGTCAATATTGGTTTCATACTTAATTCCTTTCACCCAAATTTTCATATTTCTTTATATAGAAGTTTTCTAATTGTTTTGCATTTTGTTCAATATCATAACCTGAATTCTTGATTTCTTGATATGTGTTTTTTCTTTCCTTACCCTTAACTGATAATATTTGACTTGCCCATGTTCTTGCTGATTCTGACAAAGCGATATAATAAACTGAGTCCGTAATTTTACATGCTTCTGGAACTTTTTCAGAAAGGAAACAAGGAAGTCCTGCTGCCTGTGCCTCAACTGCCGCCACCCCTAACCCTTCATAATTAGACGGCATCACAAAAACATCCATAGCTTGCAATAAATTCTGAACATCTGATCTAACTCCAGTCATTATTACATGCTCTGCTAATCCCAATTCATGCATTTTTGCCTCAATATCTTTTCTTAGCTCACCATCTCCTACTAAAAGTAATTTTGCTGATGGATCCATTTTTAAAACTTCATCAAAAATATCCAATAAAAAATGATGATTTTTCGCCCAAGAAAATCTAGCGGTTAATCCTAATGTAAATGCATTTCCTAAATTTAATTCCTTACGCATAACATCTCTTTTCCCTGCATCAAAAGTATAGACCTTTGCTGAAATTGCATTATTGATAATTTTATATTTTGCTCCACCAAACATCCAATCTCCAGCCTCTTTTCCGCATGCAAATAAGTCTGTTGCATACTTAGGAATCCAACGTTTGTACCACAATTTGATAAGATACTTTAAATTTTTGTCCTGACTTGATGAATGACTATGTGCAATCCTTACTGGGATATTACACTGTTTGGCTCTCTTTAATATTACTGAACTTAAACAATCCTGATGGACATGAATAATTTTATATTCTGGATGTTTCTTCAAAAATTCTAGTAATTCCTTTTTATAAGATACACTAAAAGGGTTCAATCTTGAAATATGATATATTTTTCCTCCTAACGAAAGGATCTCATCGTCATATTCATGCTTTTCAATTCGATGTGTTAAAAAATCAAATTGGAATTGGCTTCGATCCAATGCTCGATAATAATTCATTAACATTGTTTCCAAGCCACCTCTGCCCATATAAGTTACTACATGTAATATTCTAATCATTTTTCTTTCCTTTTTTTATTGTACGCACAACAAATTTTTTAATTTTTACTTTTGTTGAATAATTTATAAGTTACACATGTTCTAATCAAATTCTTCCATATGCAAAATGCATCAGATAGTAATAATACATAATGTACATAATAATCATAACCACTTTTAATATCTTAGCTGTTCTTTCTTCAAAAATATTGTCTAATTCATATGGTAATAATACATAATTAAATAAGCTTGTATATATTGACAATCTTCCTATCATAACCCCACTGGTCATCATGCCAATCACACTTAACGCCATTGTAATAATAGACATGTTGACTGTAATATTAACTATCGTATCATTTTTATTTTCTATATATCTTTTTCCTAATAATGATAATAAAGCAGGCAAAGAATAGACTAATACACGAATAGGATTAGTTCCTGTTTGATTAACCATTTCCGAAATATTTGCAGCATATACTGTATCTTCCATCGCTACATTCAAAAAATTAGTAAACTGACTAGACGCAATCAAAGCCACTAAAGCAATCCCTAATGTAGCTATTGTTTTTTTATTCCAAGGCTTTCCTTGTACAATAAAAATAATAGGTAACATTATGATTGCAGTTTGATGTATAGTTGACGCTAATAATATAACTAATATACATCGTATATATTTTTTTTCAACGATCCATGGAATTGCAAAATATATAATACAAACTGCAAGAAATTGACGCATTCCATTCATCATCCAGCCCATGTACTCTCCAGACAATATAAACAATGCTATAGATAACACATAATTTTCAGAGTATTTTTGATAGAATTTTATCAAGCTCAACCCCTGAACTATTGCTATTATCAATAAAAAAGGTCTATACCCTTCTCCAAATATTTGTTTTATCACTCCAGAAAAGAAATAGAAGCCCCAATCTTTTTCAAGCCCCCCGAGATATGTCAATAACTGATGCATATTTTCTGGTAGTGATTTATATAGTGCAATATATGCATTCGTATCTGCATATCCAGTTCCATCTCGAAATCCGGCCCATATAATAATCGGCAAAAAAACAAACAATGCAAAACCCATTGAATATCTAACTACCTTTTTATCTTCTACAAATTCAATTTTTTTAAATTGAATTTGCGTAGAAAGGACTCCCATTACCCCCATCCATATTATAATTAATATTTCTTTACTCATTTCATCAACCCTACAATCAGTTTTAAAACCTCTTTCTTCACTTCATTTATACAATATGGTTTTACAGCTTCTTTATTATATTGCCCCATTTTCGTTCGTGTCTCCGAGTTCTTCAACAGAGTATTAATTCTATCTGCAAAACCTTCTGCATCTTCCGGTTTGCACATATATCCTGTTTTTCCTTCTTTCATTATATCTTCTAATCCTCTGATTTTAGAAGTAACCAATGGTAAACCACAATACATAGCTTCCAAAGATGATACTGGAAGTCCCTCTCTGTATGAAGGCATTACATAAATATCTGATTGAATACAAATATCTACAACATCTTTTCTATATCCAAGAAAATGTACATATTTCTCTATCCCCAACTGAATCGCTAAATCCCTCAGTTCCTTTTCCTGGTCTCCTTTTCCGCATAAGATATAATGAAGTTGCTTATTATTAATTTTCTTTATTGCCTGAATAATTACTTTCTGATTTTTATTCTTATTTAGTTCTCCAATAGACAACACCAGAATCTCATTTTCTGATAATTTCAATTCCTGCCTAATGTTAGTAGATGTTTTACTAATTGTTAAACGCTCAGTATTAATCCCTACTCCATGAATGTATCTTACTTTTTGGACATTAAATTTCCTTGCTCTTTGATAATCCTCACAATTTACCGTACAAATCATGTCACATTTTGATGCCATTATTTTTTCAATAGGATAATAGATTAACCAGTTTAACAATGGAGCACCATTATAGAAGTGGAAACCATGTACCACATATAATACTTTTGTTCCTTTCTTTCTAGCCTTTTGAGCAGCCAGTCTTGTTACTACACCCATTACTGGTTCATTTGTCCAGATAACATCATAATGGTTTTCACAAATAATTTTTTTCATGTCACGATATCCATTCATATTATCCACACACACCGGACTTCGATGCAAACGCACCGTATAAATTTCTTTTGTAGAAGCTTTCAGTTTTTCTTTTACCTCTTGCATACGTCCACCTACATTAGAACACGCAATACTAACTTCATATCCGTTTTCAGATAAATTTATTATATGTGGCACTAGAAATTGAATCATCATCAAATCTGTAGATGTTACAAGAATTTTCTTACTCATTTATTATCTCCTGAATCTTTTCAGCTATAGATTTTGCATCCATTCCATACTGTGCCCTTAAATACTTCTGATTTCCCACTTTCACCGAATATTCGTCATTCAATCCAATTCTAAGAAGAAATGCTTTTTTCTCACGCATTTCTGCCATTACTTCTGCAACAGCCGAACCAAATCCTCCCACGATATTATGTTCTTCACATGTCACAATCAAATCAAATTCTTTTGCACACTTTTGAATTACATTCACATCAAGTGGCTTTACTGTTGGAAATGTATAAACTGCCGGACTATATCCCTTTTGTTGCAAAATATCATAAGACTCTTGAACTTCTTCAAATATAGCACCTGTAGAAAAAATTACTACTTTTTTTCCTTCTTTCACTTTAATTGCTTTTCCAATTTGAAAATAATCAATTTTATCGTGAATTCGTTTTTCACCTCCTCGCCCCAGTCTCAAATAAGCAGTTCCTGAATAAGCAGCTAATGCTTTTGTGCACTCTTCTGCCTCTACTAAATCTGCAGGTGCCATTACAACTACATCCGGTAAAGACCTCATAATAGCAATATCTTCAGTTGCATGATGGCTCATTCCTAAAGAGCCATATACAAATCCCCCGCCTACACAAACTATTTTTACATTCGCATGATGATAAGCACAGTCATTTCTAATCTGTTCTAAACATCTCAACGTTGGAAAATTACCAATAGAATAGGTAAACACATTTTTCCCTTCTAACGCCATTCCTGCCGCTACACTAGTCATATTTTGTTCTGCAATTCCCGCATTAGTAAATTGGTCTGGCACAGTTTCATAATATGGTTTTAATACTCCAAACCCTAAGTCACCTGTAATTAATTCGATTTTTTTATCAACTTTTGCTAATTGGACTAATGTTCTTACAAACGTATCTCTCATTATTTTTTCTCCTTATATCCGATGTTCTCGTTCTCCACTTCCTGCTGGTGCCTCAACACGTCTCATCTTCTCCTGATAAGAAGGTTTCCAAGTTGCTGTAAATGTATGATCATTATTAATATCATCCTGCTCTGTCGGCATTACCGGATTTTGAATACCTTTTGGGGTATACACATCCTCTACTCCATCCGGTATATGTTCATGTAATTCATTTACTGCACAATCATATTCCCAACCATCATGTGGAAATCTGTAGTGCCACAGAATATCATTACGCATAAAAGACACGCCGTATCCTTTTATTGTGTTTGCAATAATCACAGTTGGTTTATGTGGCTCCTTTTCACGAATGATTTCTGTCTTTTCAAAAGCACTCTTTAATTCTTCATGCGAATTACCGTTTATTTCAATTACATTCCAACCAAATGCTTTCCATTTTGCTGCAAAATCTTCAATTTCAATTGTATTTTCCTGAAAATCCATGCTCTGCATATGATTGTGATCTACAATTGCAATTAAGTTATTTAAACGAAAATGATTGGCAAACAGTACAGCTTCCCACACAGAACCTTCATCACATTCTCCATCTCCTAATACAACGAATACTCTTTCTTTTTTTCCATCCTTTTTTATTGCGTATGCCATACCTGCACCGGCTGATAATCCATGTCCCAAAGAACCTGTTGAAAAATCAACTCCTGGAAGATGATGCGATACGTGTCCTGATAAACGACTTCCATTCGCATAATGTGTTTTTAACTCTTCTACATCAAAAAAGCCACATTCTGCCAATGCTGCATATATCGCTGCTCCAGCATGTCCCTTGCTTAAAATAAAACGATCTCTTTTCTCTGATTTTGTGTTCTGAGGATCATACTTTAATACATCAGCATATAATACAGCAATAATATCCGCAACTGACATAATTGCACCTATATGACTTCCTCCCGATAAATGTGTCATTTCTATTCCATGTCTTCTAATTTTCCATGCTAATTGCTCACTTGTTTGATTTTTCATATCATTTTTCTCCTATTATTAGCTTAACTATTTTACACTGCAATTTCGGTGTTCTTTCATATATTTCAATAATACATACAGGTCCCAATATTCCGGCTAAAAACATTATCATCGTCTCTAAATACCATATTACCCCCATACGGTCACAAAACAGCATAAAAACCGATTGAAACAGCCAAGAATATATATATATTGTGAAGTTATGATTACTAATCCATGTAGCTAATTTACTTTTTCTAATCAGGAACGCCACTTCCCAACAAGCCCCTATCCAACATACTGCCTCAAACATTTTTACACATCGACTATTATACTCACAATAGTTCATCAATACATTTGCTATCATTAATGTCAAAAGCATTATTAATATCCTAAAAAATACTTTCTCATTTCTTTGCTCTAAATGAAAATAACAAAAAATCATACCCATAACGAAATAAATTACCATGTTATGAATATCTTCCAATCCTAAAAGCATTGTATTTAACGGCAATAGCCAACCTAAACTTGCTATCAAGAGACTAATAATTAATCTTTTTTTTGCTTCTTTTATCTTTAAGCAAATTACGCCAAACATAATATATATTTCGAGAAGAACTAAAATAAACCAAAAGTGTCCCCATATATTCATTCTAGGAAATACTAAGGATCTTACCATTGCTGTTCCAATACCCGCTAAGCTTCCATTCTCCACATAATACTTGGGAATTCCTCCAATCACTGTTAATATTATATATGGAGTTAATAACTTAATGGTCTTTTCTTTTATCCATTTTTTATAACCTATTTTAAATAATTTATTAGAATTCCAAAATAAAAAACCTGCAATAAAGAAAAATAAAGGCATATGAAAAGAGTAAATCACATCAATAATTTTAACCAATATCGTTCCCTGAAAATTTTCCCAATTGCTAGAATGTGAATGTCCGAGCACAACCAGAAATGTTCCAATAGCATATAAAATATCTACTTCATAATATCTTTTTTGGCTCACTTGGATACCTCTTCTAATTTTTGTATTTCTTCCTTGTTTAATTTCCAATCAACGCCTTTTACATTTCCAATAATCTGACTCGGTCTCTTCGCACCACAAAGAGCTACCGATTGAGGTAAATAATCCAGTATATAACGTATTGCAACTGCTACTACAGACTTTCCATGCTCCTTAGCAATTTTCCTCATCTCGTCTACAATTTCCAAGTTTTTCAGCAATTTTTCCCCATGAAAATTCACATAAATATCTCTGCTTCTGCGATCATTTGCTTCAAAAGATACCGTTTTGTCATATTTACCTGTAAGAACTCCCTGGCCTAAGCTTCCCCAGGTCATAGGCGTCATTTTTAATTCTTTCGAAATTTTCAAAATATCTTTTTCATTTTTTCTACATGCAAGACTATATTCATCTTGAAATGATACAAATTTTCCAACCAATTCTTCTATTTCTACCATATCATTTTCATGAATATTAGAAAGTCCATAATATCGAATTTTCCCTTCTTTTTTCAGTCCTTCCAAAGTTTCCACAACTACTTTAAGAGGCGTTTTTCCATCTTGATAATGAATTTGATATAAATCGATATATTCTGTTCCTAATCGCTTCAAACTGGCATTACAGGCTTCTTTAATCCACTCAGGGCTATTATCGTATGAGGTTTTACCATTTTGTAAACGCACACCAAATTTTGAAGCAATAATCACTTCTTCGCGATGTCCTTTTAATGCTTTTCCTAATGTAATTTCTGACTGTCCTAATCCATATGTGTCTGCCGTATCAAAAAAATTGATTCCATTTTCTAATGCCGTATGTACTGCCGCAACTAATTCTTGTTCTTGAGTGTCTCCCCACCCATAACCACCTAATGGACAACCACCCATGCATAATCTTGATACTTTTAAATCTGAATTTTTAAGATAAATATATTCCATTCCGTTTCCGTCTCCTATCTTATCGGTGTTCTTTTTTTACTAAAAAACCAAAAGTCTTATCAAAAACAGCTTTTAATGTTTTAAATAAAATATATACATCTGTTCCAAGCGAAACTTCATGTGCATATTTTATTCTCAATTTATTTTTCTTCTTCAAAACATATTTTTCATACATTTCATCTGCATTTTCGCCACCAACAATTTCATCTAAATTTATAAATTCAACCGAACTAAAATCGGTAATTCCTGGCCTTACACATAAAATGTCTTTCTCTTCTCCTTCGTATGCTTCTGTATATTTTACAAGTTCTGGTCTTGGTCCAATTAAACTCATTTTTCCTAAGAACACCTGACCCAATTGAGGTATTTCGTCAAGCTTTGTTTTTCGCAAAACCTCCCCAACTTTTGTTATTCTCGGATCATGTAATGCTGTAGTTCCACCTCCAATTTTGTCCGCATTTTTTACCATCGTTCTAAATTTGCATATTTTGAATGTCTGATTTTTATATCCACCTCTTGGTGCTCTGTAAAAAACCGGGAATCCGTCTTCCAAAAAAATCGCTACTGCTAAGATTAAATAAAGTGGCCATAATATCACTAATACAATACCAGTAATAATAATATCTAATCCTCTTTTTATATATTTATTATACAATCCTTCATACGCCTTTTTTGCTTGTCTCATCTGGTTCATCCTTCTCTATTCTTATATCAGTATCTTACTTTAGAATATTGCCACTTTTATGCCTGTTTTTTTACATTCTTTCTTTTCTTCCAGAGGAGCAACTTCCTTATTCACTTCTTCTGGTTTTCTGAATGTTGGAACAACTTTCCTAAGTGTTTCTTTCGCAATCAGATCATTGCCTGTATCATAGGCATCTTTCAGCATTTCTAATTTTTGCTGAATCTCTTCCGCACTAAGTGGAGTATCTCGCTCTATAAAAATCATGCGGTTATCTGTCTTATCCAGTGCTTCCGTTTTTACTAATAATTTCTCGAATAATTTTTCTCCTGGCCTAAGTCCAATTTCCTGTACGGTTATTCCCTGTACTCCAGACAGGCGAATCATATTTTCTGCAAGATCAAGAATTTTAACAGGCTGCCCCATGTCTAAAACAAACAACTCCCCATTATGTGCAAGTGCCCACTCTGAAGAACTAACTGTGAAGCTTCCGGAATTGTCATAAAGTATCGAATAATTCGCTTATCGGTTATAGTCACCGGGCCGCCATTTGCAATCTGTCTCTTAAACAACGGAATAACAGAACCAGCACTCTCTAAAACATTACCGAAACGAGTTGCATTGTATTTTACCAATCATCTCACACATTCTCTTTGTCGCACCCATAACATTTGTTGGATTCACAGCTTTATCAGTTGAAACCATCATAAATCGTTCTGCATGATATTTTTCACAAAGTTCCACAAGATTCTTAGTTCCAAATACATTATTATAAATAGCTTCAATGCAGTTATGCTCCATCAGTGGCACATGCTTATGCGCTGCTGCATTGATAATAATTTGTGGATAATACTAATCAAACACACGCTTCAACGCTTTCTTATGCGTAATAGAGCAGATTTCAATCTGTAGATCCAATCTATTTCCATACGCAATTTTAAGTTCCTGCTGTACATCATAAGCACCATTTTCATAAATGTCCAAAATAATTATCTTTT
>CAKRHW010000027.1 GCA_934339365.1 uncultured Lachnospiraceae bacterium
TATCGCAAAATATCACAAAACCGTGATTCAAAGTGGTAAGAAAAGTGGTAAGTCTGAGTGGTAAGCACCTGAAATGTAGCGAGTGGTAAGCTTATGGGGAAAACGGTATGTTCTATTTGAATGATAACGAGAAACTAACAAAAGACTAACCATGGACTAATAAAGAACTAACCACACGTATCTTTCTTTTTCAAATAAGAGATGGTATTATTATTGTGGCAAGAAAAACGACTTACAAAAAGTTACAAATATATACGGAATGACTACGGTTTGGCTACGGTATTGAGACTTTTTTTGAAAAGGAAGCTATGATATTATTATCATGGAAGTAATGAACAGAGAGTAATCGAGAAAATTCGGTTGCTCTTTTTTATGTTTAAAGGGGGATGAAATGAAGCTTACAATGAGAGAAAAAGAGATGCTTGTAATGTTTGGCTGTGAAAATCGAAAACTGACGCATCAGAGATTGGGATTAGCTTGTATTTGTATTACAGATGTTTTGTCAAAGGCGGCAGTAAATAGTTTGAGAAATAAAATTAGCAGTATATCCTGTGATGAGCGGTATATTAAAATATATCATAATGTGAAAGAAGCATTGGATTATTTAAGCAATGGTGGCTATGTTGCATGATTAGATTATTGATTTACAAGTTATTATTTTTTGAAAGTGAATTAAGCATATTAAATATAGGGGAAAGTGGATAATTGTATTGCATTTGCTCCACGGAGTAAGTATAATTTGGGTGGAGGTAAGAACAATGGATAAAGAGAATAAAACCTATTCTATGAGTATACGAGTCAGTGAAGATGAATTGGCAAAGCTTAAACAAGCAGCTAGGTTGGAAGCATATGCTTCTTATAGTGAATTTGTGAGAAGAACAGCGCTGATAGAGGCCTCAAAAATAATAAATAAAACAGAGAAAGAAGGACGGAAAAATTAGTACATTATATAAAAAATATCAAAATAATAGAGATGTTATTTCTTTTTTCTCCGGTGCAATGGGGCTTGATATTGGCTTGAGTAAGGCGGGGTTACATGTTGTAATTGGACAAGATTTTGAGCCTGCATGTGTTGAAACAATGAAAGCAAATGGTCACAAGGTGTTAGGTGGAGATATTAGGAACATCGAACCGGAGACGATGCTACAATTGTCGGGATTACACAAAGGAGAACCATTTTTAATTTGCGGGGGACCACCTTGCCAACCATTTTCTACAGCCGGGAAGAGGTTGGGAATAAATGATCCTCGTGGAAGTTTATTTATGGACTACATTAGAATGATAGATTATATTCGGCCTCGCTTTTTTATAATGGAAAACGTAAAAGGGATTATGTCAGCTCCCTTAAAGCATGTTCCGGCAGCTGAGTACGATAAAAATGACCCCAAGCAAAAACTTGGGACAGTTTTAGATGTAATATTAGCTGAATTTGATAAACTTGGATATAAGACTGTATATGGAATTTTGGATGCAGTAAATTATGGTGTCCCGCAGTTTCGAGAACGTTTTGTGTTAATTGGAAGTCGAGATAATGAAGATATTTTTTTGCCATTTCCAACGCATTTTCAAATGCACCAAAACCCAGAATATAGATGGAAAACAGTTGGGGAGGCGATAAAAGATTTAGAAGAAAACCCAGGAGAATATTCAAAATTAAGTGGAGATAGAAAGAAATATATTCATTTGGTTCCAGAAGGAGGAAATTGGAGAGATTTACCTGCTGAGTTAATTCCTTTGGCAATGGGTGGAGCATATGAGTCAGGGGGAGGAAAAGTTGGGTTTTATCGTAGATTATCATATTCGCAACCCGCACCTACTGTTACAACCGCACCAGCTCAAAAAGCAACAATGTTGTGCCATCCAAATCAGGATCGTCCATTAAGTGTTAAAGAATATGCTAGGATTCAACAATTTCCAGATGATTGGATTTTTACAGGAACTGTAGCAGCAAAGTATAAACAAATAGGAAACGCTGTTCCAGTAGGATTGGCAAAAGCGATAGGTCAGGCGATAATTGCAACGGCAGATAAGACTTCAACTATTCAAACTAAGCGTTTTAGGGGAACTAGTGTACACAATAAAATAAAAAATGCTATGGAATTAGGAGGTAGTGATGGAACCAATTAATCAGAATTATAATGAAGATGATGTTAAAGCTGCGATTGCAAAAGCATTGGAGAATTTTTATGGCTCTCTTATTGCAAAAATAGATGCGATTAATATAAAAGACATAATGAAATCTAAAAATCCATATTTATATCGAGCTAAATCAATGCAAACATCTGCAGAAATAATAGATTCTATATTACAGGCGTTTGTAAGTTCAAGCGAGGAGACAATATTTGGTAATTGTTTTTTTGAACCAATTGCAATTGCCGCTTCTGGGGGAAGCAAATCAGCTACTCGTGGTGTTGATATAGAATTATATGATGCAGATAGTAATACAAAATATTTTGTTGCTGTAAAAAGTGGAACATCAATATTTAATGCTGATAGTATGAAAAAGCAGGGAGAAAACTTTGCAGAAGCGCAAAGAACTTTGCGGACATCTGGGGGAAGAACTGGGTTCGAAGCAATAGTTGGATATGCATATGGAACAAAAACAGAATCTGGAAGAGGAAAGGCAAAAATATATGAAGAAGTTGCTGGCGAAGAATTTTGGGAAACTATAACTGGTGATAAAAATTTCTATACCAAAATAATTTCTTTTATGGACACACTTCCGGAAAAGTACATAGATGATTATAAAGAAAGTTATGCAAGGGCTTCTAATAGACTGGTAAGAGATTTTTCAGTTGAGTTTTGTAATCCTGATGGAACAATAAATTGGGAAAAATTGGTGGATTATAATTCAGGAAGTCCGAGAAGAAAAGCAAGGGAAGAAGTATTAAATAATGCCTTGAATATTTACAATTGGATGATAAGCAATCCTATGATTACACAGAAAAAATTGCAGGAAGAAACTTCACTTGGAGTGACTTCTCTTAAGAGAGCGATAGCTTATTTGACTACTATGGGAATTGTAAGTAAAGGAAATGAAAAAAGTAAAAGTGGATGGACGATTAACTCACCATTTAGTGTAGATGAGAGCTATTTTGATTGAAAATATAAGATAGGGGGGAATTTTAATGAAAATTATTTTTTCGGCTATTAAAAATTCTGGCATATTTGAAGATGATTTCATGCATCTTTCAGAAGAGAAGGGAACTATCGAGTTTAAACGTATGCAAACGGCAGGGGGAATTGCTGTTATTTATGCTCCAAATGGAACTGGTAAAACAAGTTTTGCTAATTTGCTATCAACAGAAGTATCTAATGAGAACATTTTTTTTGATGCAGTTGATGAACGGGGAAATAGAATCGCACCGGAGTCAGGAGTATTTCATGTAATACAAGACCAAATTAATAGGAATGTTATTCGCGGAGAAACTACGGATTATTTAATAGGTGCACAAATTCGTAGAGAATATGATCTTAGAAATCAGATAAATATATTATTTAGAAATGCATATGATGATCTTGCGTCAAAATACAAATCAGAGTTTAAGGTATCAAAAGTTAAAGATTATTTGTTAGATCAGATATCCGTACTTCAGCATCAGACAGCATATGAATATATTCGTAGTATTGTAAATGTAAGAACGCATGGAAAGGATATTAATAGGGCGGAATTTGTTACATTTGTTCGTAACAATGAAAATATTCTGAATGTTGTAGAACTTGAAGAGGAAAAAAGGAAATTTGTTATTACAGATTTATCAAAAGTAAAAGTGATAGAAAAGATTCTTTCAATTAATCCTGATGAAATTATAGCAGATCAGAATGTTAATTTGATTGAGCAACATGATGATGCGATTGAGATATTGAATAAGTATCATTCAGCTGATATTTGTATAGTTTGCGATAATACATCATTTAATGGAGATGCACTTCTTGAAAGAAAAAAGGAAGACAGAAAAAACATTTATGAGAACCTTGATAAAAAAACAAAAGATATTCTTGAAAAAATAGTATGTGATAACTCATTGATCGGATTTGATCCTTTTCATATCAAAGAAATTGTAGGTGCGTTCATTGCGGGAGAAAGTACAAATGAGTTGATTGAATTGCAACAGGAAATAACGACATATGTTAATAATGTATGCAATGAAATGGTAAATGAACTATTTCATTGCTTTGATGGTACTAGATTTTTTGAAATTTTTGACGAATATGCACAATTGGTTGAAATGCAACCACAGCTTGATACGGAAGAACTTCTATTTATTGAAAATGTAATAAATGAAAATATTGGAAAAGATATTACGATTGTCAGGGATGAAGAAAATGACAGAAATTATAAATTGAAACTAGGAAATAAGGATTTACTTGGCACGGAACGTAACGAAATGGAGCTTAGTACAGGGGAACAAAACTTTATTTCATTGGCATTTGAGCTACTTCTGGCAAGACACTCAGATAAGGAATATATTGTCATGGATGATCCAATTTCAAGTTTTGATTCTGTATACAAAAACAAAATAGCCTTTTGCATTATTAAGTTTTTGGAAAATAAGAAACAGATTATTCTTACACACAACACGGACTTAATCCGATTATTAGATGTTCAACTAAATAATTGCTTTAATCTTTATATTTTGAATAATGTGTATGAGGGCGAAAATGGATTTATTTCTGTTTCGGGACGAGAAAAGGAATTGCTAATTAATCTTCATCATTTGATTTCTCTTTTTCAAAATAAAAACGATGAATTAAAGAATGCCATTCATAATAAAAGGCAGTTTCTTATGGCAATGATTCCGTTTATACGTGGATATGCTCATATATGCTTGGATCCAGAGGATTATTATGGATTGTTATCTGGTATTATGCATGGGTATGGTACTGGTAGTTTAGATGTAGTTCCAATTTATAATAAACTTTTTGGGGATGTTTTTGATGGACAAGAAATTATTGGCGTTACGGATATCCTAGGAATCGATAGTAGCAATTTAGATATATTGGATAAAACATGCTTCCCGTTACTTGCAGATACGTTAGAACAGACACTTGTATACTATCATCTTCGTATGAAAGTAGAAAAAGAGTTGGTTGATATTTTTAATCTTCATCCAAATAATATGACAATGCTAAACCAAATAATTCAGCAAGCATTTAAGTGCCAAAATACTGCAGATCCAAACTATGAGAAAATGAGAGAGTTCCGTGTATTTTTTACAAGTAGGAAAACGCTTCTTAATGAGTTTAACCATTTTGAAGGGAATATGAATATATTTCAACCGGCAATTGACATAACTAAAGCTTCCCTTCAAAAAGAGATAATTGAGATTGAGGCAAAATTAATAGAAATTAGGAACTTTGTAAACCAATAGTGCTTTTAATAAGAAAATTTGATCATTCTGTGAGGAGAACACCCTGGTCCGTCCAGGGCGACAGCCTTGGCCCATAGATGTGTTGTGACACATCGTATTGGGTTATTATCTGTCACGCTTCGCTCAGATATCGTAGCTTTGCTACGAAAAGAAAAATTGAATTTGTAAAGAAATCAGCAAGGGTTGAAAAAAGGAATCGAGAAATCGGTTCCTTTTTTTGTTATGGTGACGAGGAAAATGCAACATGCTTGCATGTTTGCATTTGACGACCACTAATCAGCGCCACAGCGTGCGGAGCGCGTTGTGGCGCAGGCTCGGAAAAGGAGAAAATTGAGATGGAAAAGAAAAAAGTGAGGGCAACGAGGACAAATGGTCGCAAAGACAGTAATGGTGTATTCAAGGCAGGTCATAATGACCGGTCATTTAATCTTGAAAATGCAGAGCATGTTGATGCTGACAGGAGCAACTGGAATGTTTACTGGGATTATCTGCAAGGATATAACCTTGCGGATGAAAATGGAGTGCGACCGGAAAGAAAATATTTATTTGATGAAGTTGAATACCTTTATTATCACAAACAATTCGGAGATTCCATAGATGCACAAAATGAGCGGCATGAGAAGTCCAGACATACGGAAAGAATAAGAAATGTCAGGCAGATTATGGAGGATTCACGTACCTGTCCAGAAGAGACAATTTATCAGCTTGGAACTAAAGATGGCTACGAAGATCCGGCAGTTTTTGTTAAGGTGGCAGCGGAATTGTTTGAGGTGATACAGGAGAAATATGGATCACATATGCAGATTCTTGATTGGGCTTTGCATATGGATGAAGCAACACCACATATTCATGAACGTCATGTTTTCTTTGCGGATGATGGTTATGGTATGAACTTTCCAAAGCAGGAGAAAGCTTGTGAAGCACTAGGCTTCCATCCACCCAAACCGGATAAAAAGAAAAACAAGACCAATAATTGCAAAGTAAGTTTTGATGAAGAAATCAGGCGTCTGTATATTGAAATTGCAGAAAAATATGGTGTGATAATCGAGAAAGATCCATTGACAGGGAAAAAACACTTGGAGAAAAACGATTTCATTATAGCCAGACAAGAAAAGGAAATTGAGAGTCAAAAGAATAAATTAGAGGAACTTACATTAAAGCTGAATGAAATTGATATTCTGGCACAGGAAGTGGCTGAGAAGGTATATGAACGAGCCTGTGAGGTGGTTACAGATACTGTGAGGACAGAAACAACTCTTGAAGATATTTCGACCATAGAAAATATGAGAGACAGGCTGACCGACAAAACCTCATCTTTATCATCAGGTCAGAAGAATTTTTCGAAAAATATATTGAATCGTCTGGTTGATCTGCTTTCCAAAAAATCAAAGGAAATCACGGTTGCCATTTCACAGAAGCTGTTATCTCCGGCAATTAAGCAGAAAAATGAAAAGGAAGTTGCTTCTGTGGCACGTTCCTCTATAAAAATGAGGTTGGCTGAGATGAAAGAAAAGGCTGATCAGAAAAATGACAATCACAATCAGAAAAAGCAATCAGAAAGAGAGGTGTGTTGATGGATGTATTCCGTGTTGTTAAAGATAATGTTACCGCCAGACAGGTGGCAGAATATTATGGTATGAAAATCGGTCGAAATGGAATGGCTTGTTGTCTGTTCCATGATGACAAGCATCCCAGTATGAAACTTGATAAAAGATATTATTGCTTTGGATGTGGGGAAAAAGGAGATGTAATTGATTTTGTTGGTAAGTACTTTGGTATGACATCCAAAGATGCTGCCATGAAAATAGCAGATGATTTTGGCTTGGAATATAAATATGAAAAGTACAAGCCTCCGCAAAAGCCGATAAAACCAAAGAAAACTTTGGAACAGGAATTTCGTGAGGCGCAGGATTATTGTTTTAAAGGTCTGTCGGATTATCTGCATCTATTAAAAGAATGGAAAATTAAATATGCACCTAAGAGTATGGATGAGGAATGGCATCCACTCTTCTGCGAAGCTCTGAACAACATTGACCAGACGGAGTATCGGCTGGATACCCTATTAAATGGTGATGTTCGTGACAGAGCTTTTTTAGTGCAAAATCAGGGAAGAAAGGTAAAGAGTATTCATGAACGAATTAGAGAATTTAACAACCGCAGAGAGAAATGCATTACAGGAGGCTCTGAAAGAAAACAGAGAGCCCATGAGCGTGAACGAGGTTAAGGAAATGCTGCTTCGGACGGAAAAGGGAGCTGTGAAAAGCACGATTGGAAATTGTCTGATCGTGCTCCAGAATGATCCATATCTGGCAGGAGCACTTGCTTATAATCTTCTGGCAGTAAAAACCTATATCGTGAAGCCGTTATGGTATCAGCGACCGGAAGGAAGTGCGTTGAATGACACGGATCTGGCATATATCCGTTTATATATGGAAAGTAACTATGGGCTTACCTGTGAGAAGAAAATTGAAGATGCCGTTACACTGGCGGCACATGAAAATTCATTTCATCCGGTCAGGGAATGTCTCAAGGAACTTGTGTGGGATGGAAAGGAACGTATCCGATATTGTCTGCATCATTTCCTGGGAGCCGATATTGATGAGTTCAATTATGAAATATTCAAATTATTTTTGCTGGGTTCTATTCACTGGGCATTTCATCCGGGATGCAAATTTGATGTTATGCTTTGCCTGGTAGGCGGACAAGGTGCGGGGAAAAGTACCTTTTTCCGTTTTCTGGCGATTAAGGATGAGTGGTTTTCAGATGGTCTCCGCAAGTTGGATGATGACAGCGTATTTGAAAAATTACAGGGATATTGGATTATTGAGATGTCAGAAATGATCGCAACTGCAAATGCAAAAAGCATTGAAGAAATAAAGTCATTCCTGAGCAGACAGAAGGAAAATTATCGTATCAGGTATGATAAGTTTGCGTCAGACAGGCTACGGCAATGCGTGTTTGGTGGTACTTCCAATACAATGGATTTTCTGCCTCTGGACAGATCTGGAAACAGACGATTTTTACCGGTTCTTGTCAAGACGGAAGAAGCTGAGGTACATATTCTGGCTGATGAGGCGGAATCAAGAGTCTATATCAAACAGGTATGGGCAGAGGCAATGGAAATTTATCGTAGGGGACAATGGGAATTGAAACTGCCATCGGACATTCAGAAAATACTCAAGGACAGACAGCAAAATTTCATGCCGGAAGATACCAAAGCCGGAATGATACAGGCATTTTTGGATGCATATAAGGGAAATACGGTTTGCTCCAAGTTATTGTATAAAGAGGCTTTAGATCATCCATATAACGATCCACAGCATTGGGAACTTCGTGAAATATGTGACATCATGAATCAGAGCATTGTCGGGTGGAAATATTTTTCCAATCCGAGGACATTTGCCGGGTATGGGCGTCAGCGTGGATGGGAACGGGATATTTCTGCAACAAAGCCGGACAACAGCGGAGATATTACACAGGAAAATTTGTTTGATGGATTTATCAGGGTAGAAAATCAAGAGGAACTGCCCTTCAAGTAGGCTGTTGTTGTGGGTCTTGTGCATAGTGTGTTGCAGGGATGTTGCCCGGTAAAAGCCTTGATTTATCTGGCTTTTCTATACTTTAACAACAGAAACAACAATAAATATCTAAAAAATACTAGCAGGAAAATAACATATAATTTTGATAATGAGAGTTTGATGAGCCTTGTTGCAGTATTTTGTTGCAGGGCATTCTCAAACAGACGGTGGAGGAAGAATTGAAGAACAGAGTAAAAGAAAAGGAAATTATACCAGCATTACTGAATATAAAGGAATTTTGTGATTATCTGGGCATTGGAGAGACAAAAACCCGGGAATTGCTTCATGATCCGGGGAATGGTTTTACTGTGAGGATAGGAAATCGGCTGTATGCTCACAGGGGGAAAGTGGATCAGTGGCTGTTAAAGCAGCTTGTTGCCTGAAAATATTATCTGAAAAGGCATGGAAAAAGAATAGTAAATGCGTTAAACTTATGGAGATAGAACATACACGTTTTTCCCATGAGTTTTTTTATTGGAGGAAAACAAGTGGGAAAGACAAATAAAGGAAAAGAACTGGGAAATGCCATCTATCAGAGAGCAAATGGCACTTACGAAGCGAGATATATTGATCGCTTTGGAAAACAGAGAAGCGTGTATGGCAAAACAATCACAGAGGTGGGAAGAAAACAGAGAGAGAAAATCTTTGAGAATGAGAAGCAGATCAATGTCATAGATACAAAAATGACGTTGGATGAATGGTATGATAAGTGGATCACTGTATGTAAGAAGCATTGTCGTACCACTACCAAAAGAACCTATGCGATACAATATAATCGGTTAAGAGAAAGTCTTGGATGGAGAAAACTGACAAGCCTTAACCTGATCGTGTTACAGGATGCTTTCAATGAATTGGGGTCGGATAAATCAAGAAGTGACTGTAAGGCTTTGCTTGTGGATATTCTGAATCGTGCCGTAGAAGCTGATCTTCTGCTTAAAAATCCGGCAATAGGTATCAATCCTATCATTGACGGTGAGTTTATCAGATTACAAATATTTGATTTTCTGGGATTCACGTTCTATTGTGGACGTTCACGCAAAGGTATGCCATATATATATAATGCCAAAGACAAGTTCTAAGAAATTCAGACAGAAAATCCGAGACATAAAAGGTTATACGCAAACAGAAACCAACCGCTAAAGAAACTAATGGGAATGCTTAATCTGAAACTGACAGGACATTATAGATACTATGGGATTAGTTTAATGGCAGAATGATTTCAAACTACAAGCAACAAGTGAGAGAGCTTTTATTTAAGGTGTTGAACAGACGTAGTGAAAGAAAGAGTTATACAAGAAAAGGATTCATTGAAATGCTGAAATATTATCCATTGGCAATGCCAAAGATATATGTCAGCTTGTTTTGAGATTGTAAATATTATTATGAAGAGCCGTATGCGGGAAAGCCGCACGTACGGTTCTGTGAGGGGCTTACATTGTGAGGTGTTAGTCTACTCGACTGTGGAGGTAGAAAACATGGTGAAACTTGATAATTTTGTTGATATGATGACGGGACACTTTAATAACAAAGAGCAGTTTGATAAGATGAAGAAAGAAGGAAAAATATATCCTTATGCAGAACACATTAATACAATCTGTAATGGAAAAATTTTGAACATTCCTAAAGATTTTAATGGTAAATTTGTTGTTGAAGAAAGCTACTATGAGACAAATGGGAAATGCCATGCTTCACCACATCTTTTCCTTATTACAGAGAAAGAAGATGAAATTGTATTGTCTTCTTATGAAATACCTGAAGGAGAAGATAAAAGTACATTTTCCTATGGTTCTATGAAAAATGTTGATTACACTGAATTGAAAAAATCCGAAAAATTTACTCCAGCGATCTACCATGAAAAGGATGGAATCTGGGAAGGAGGTAGTACAAGCCAGTTCTCTCCGGTAATGACATTTAAGCTTTGGGAAAAGTTTTCTGATAGTTGCCTGGAAGTATCTGAAAGCATGGAAGTTAATGGAAAGAAAACTTTTGGATATGA
>CAKRHW010000028.1 GCA_934339365.1 uncultured Lachnospiraceae bacterium
TCCGGTGAGGAGTTATTTTAATTTAGCAACAAAAAAATGTCGTATTTATGAGGATTATGGCGTTTCGCAAACGCCTATAGGCTAATGAATAAGGAGGAGGTAAAAATCCTCCTTATTTCATAATGGAGAAAAATGTAAGGCTTTAGGAGAGGAAATTTTGAAGTACATAAAAGAAACAATGAATCTATTCTTGGAGTATAAGAGGCAAATATTTATCATAATGCTATGTATGATTTTTTCATTTGTATTTGGTTTTATTCAGCCATTTCTTTCGGGTAAAATTGTAGATGATGGAATCGTAAAGAAAAATTTGGAAGTTTTAGCAATCTTATGTGGTATTTCACTATTCTTGTATGTCCTAAATGCGATATTAGAAATAGTAAAAGAAAAACAGAGATTGTTCATTTATAATAAAATTCGTTATGATATGGAAAGAAAGGCATTTTTACATTTGACTAAAATAAAGATGAATTATTTTAATGATAAAAATGTATCCAATATTCATCAGACAATAAAAGAAGATATATCATATATTTCGGAAGTGGCAGGAGATGAAACTTTTCAAGTGTTAACGTCATTTTTGGCGGCAATTGGAGGCGGGATCGCTCTTTTTTGTCTTGAGTGGAGACTGGGAATAGCAGTTATATTATTTATGCCTGTGAATTGTTTTGCTTCAATGATATTATTTAAAAAAAATATGTCTTTGGCAGAAAAATATATTAATAAATCCAGGGGATATAACGAATGGTTTGGGGAAACAGTCAATGGAATGAAGGAAATAAGGCTGTTTGGAATGCAGAAAAAGAAAGAAAATGAGATTGTTGAAAAGCAAAGTGAATTGATCGAACTGAACAATAAACAAGGGCTTTTTCAAGTGGAAAACGAACAGATTCAAATGCTTCTGCTAAAAACAATGTCATATGTTTTGTATCTGATAGCGGGTGTTTTAATGGTAAAAAATGGTATTACTATTGGAGAAACGGTTGCTTTTCAAACATATGCACTTATGTTGACAGGACCTATTAGTTATGGATTGATGTTCTTGTTTCAGGCATCTTCTTTAATTCCGTCCATTAAAAGACACTATGCCTTTATGGAATATGAAGAGGAAGAAGTTGGTGGAGAAGAATGTAAAAAAAATGGGGATATTGTATTTGAACATTTGTCTTTCGGATATGACGAAGAGAATATGTTGCTTACAGATTTTGATTTTCGGATACAAAAAGGAAGCAAAGTCGCAATTTTAGGGAAAAATGGTGTTGGAAAAACAACACTATTGAATTTGATTTTAAGAGTTGTCTCACCGATTCAGGGAGATATTTTATTTGCAGATAAAACAATAAAGGACTATGACATTTTTTCGTATAGAAAAATGTTTGGAGTTGTGAGTCAGAATGTGTATCTCTTTAACGCAAGCATTAGAGATAATATTTGTCTAGATGAGAGTGTTGGAGAAGAAAAACTGACACAGATATTGCAAATGGTAAATTTAACGGGTTTAATTTCAGAAAGAGGATTAGATTATATCGTTGGAGAAAATGGTTGTATGCTGTCAGGTGGACAAAAACAGAAAATTGCTTTGGCACGTGCATTAGCACATGAAAGACCTATTTTAATATTAGATGAAGCTACTTCTAATCTTGATAAAGAGACAATTGAAATTTTAACAGGATTGTTTAAGTCAGAATTAAAGGATAATACTGTTATATGCGTAACACATACAAAAGTTATTTCAGAACTGTTTGAAAACAAAATTTATTTATAATCATTGATTTTGAATGTTAATTATGGAGTAAAAATGATAATAGCTATGTTGGATGATGGGATATGTAAAAATGAAATACTAACACCTATAGAAGCATATTGCATCGGAAAAGAAAGAAATGAAGATTTTATACAACGGGATTGTGAGTCCCATGCAACTATATGTGCAAAAATTATTGAGAAATATTGTATGCCGGATAAATTCATTGATATTGCGTTCTTAGGAGAAAATGGAGCGGCAGATATCATAGATTTATGTCTTGCACTTGAACTTTGTTTTACATTGGAAGTTGATGTTATTAATTTAAGCAATGGAATTGAAAATTATAATGAAAAGTCGGAGGAATATCAAAGATTACTAAGCATATGTAAAAAAATATCTGATAAAGGAGTGAAAATTTATGCTGCCCAAAGTAATCGTGGAAGGCAGACGATTCCAGCAAATTTTCCATGTACAATCAGTGTAGAACAATTAGAAAGACGACAAAATATTCTTTATTCATTGTATCGTAAATCTGATATTTATGCAAACGGTAAGCATATAATCCATATCAATGGGAAAAAATATAAAACAATTAAATGCAATAGCTATGCCTGCGCATATGCGGTTTCGCAAATGAAAAGAACAAAAAGTAATATATTTCGTGGAATAATTTTTTCTGATCTGATTACATCTAGTCCCGTTTTCTACGAAATACCTAAATGGAATATTGGACAAGTTGTAGATTCATATGAATCATATGATGAAGAGAAAAACTTCATAGGTAAAATTTATATACAGAAAGTTTCTGCCTCAGAAAAAAGAAATTTAAAAAAGAGAAAAAATAAGTTTTTATCACTTGAAATAAGACAACATATAAAAAGAATTATAATTAAAAATTCTGAAATTTATCCTATAGATATTCCGGTTATCTATATAAAAAGTACAGAGGGTGCTATTAGATTTGCAAAAGCAATTTCTTCTTTGTTTTTAGAAAAAGGATATAATGCAGCAATTATTTCGACAAATAAATATGACTTTTTAGAAGGAATCTGTTATGTTCCAAAGGATTGTATCTCTAGTTATATGAAGTTTTTTGCTTTTTATAATAAGAACGACATTCTATTTGTGATAAATGAAAATAATCAGGAGAAAGGTATAGATGATGTTGCTATTGAAATACAAGGGGATGAGATTAGTGTAATGTTTCAAGAAGAGCATTTGGTACTCAAAAATAATAACAAAGTAATGGATTCGATAATTTCATTTTATAGAACGGAGGATGAATAAAAATGTTTATTAACAAATGGAGGGCATGGCCTTACTATAATTGCCTTCTGGATTTCTTATATGCAAAATATTTAAAGTTTTTTAGTCGAAAAAAATGTATTACTAATGATACGTTGGTAGAGATTAAAAGAATTGAGCAGTTAGCATATCCGAAACAAATGAGAGCATATGCAGAGATTAATAGTGTAAAAGAATTTGCTGATTATCTAGAATGTTATGACTCTGTGCAGATAGATTGTTTTTTGAAAGAAGACTTTTACCTGATATGTATACTGCATTATAATTGCGTTGAGTTATTTGATTTGGCAAGTGAAAAACAAAAGTGTAGAGACATATTTACAGTTGAAAAATATATTGCTGACCATTATTTAAAAAAAGACTTGTATGCTAATTCAAGAGAAACAACATCATATCCACTGTATAAACTATGTGAGAAGAGGGGGAAAATTAAAATTATTGAAGATGAAGAGGAAGATTTTATGGGAGAAAAATTCCACAACTTGAGAATGCGGGCAAAAAGTTAAAGTATGTAAAAACAGATACAGGTCGTTAGAGTGATTATTTTTAATGTTATTAGAGAAATTTATATCTGCTTTTTTGAATGATACTTTTATGATGAGATACCAAAGGAAGTAAAGATGATACGGTGAATATTTTAGCCTTTTTGGTCTATAATTTTCAATGAGAAACTATGGCAAATTGTGCCTGGCATTGTTCTGAAATATGTGTTAATATAATTGTAGGTCATAGGGAGGCATGGGTAATGCATTAATCCAAATATCCCATTAAAGGGATTAAGAATGGTATATCCATTCTTTTTTTTTACCTAAAGGAGAGATGGAATGGCACAAAAGGAATTACCGATTATGCTCGAAGAATAGATAGATATGATGAAAAAGTATGTGTCTGCCAATACAATTCGGGCATATATCGGACATTTGGACGATGCGTTCCTTTTTTCAGAAAGCAAGCTTACATCAAATTTTTTATCAATTGGAATGAGACGTATATCTACATTTTATTGTTATGATTTCGGATTCTATTAAAACTAATATTCAATTTCTTGAATATGATGTTTTACAAGAAAGTTGTGATGATGTATACTAAGAAAATATAGACATTATTTACGAAGATTAGTAACAACAAAATTTTGGTAGTCAGCATGACTGAAAGTGGGGGATTTTAATAGAAATGGAGGTGTCACAATGCCATTTAAGATTGTCCGGAATGATATAACAAAGGTAAAAGCAGATGTGATCGTGAATACTGCTAATCCAAATCCGATATGTGCAAGTGGCACAGACTTAGCAATATATGAGGCAGCAGGAAAAGAAAAACTTCTTGCTGAAAGAGCAGGTATCGGTAAGATTGCAAGAGGTGATATTGCTGTTACCGGTGCATATAATCTAAAGGCAAAATATATTATTCACACAGTGGGCCCGGTATGGACAGATGGATTGCACCATGAATTTAAAATTCTGGAGAGCTGCTATCGTAAATCATTGCAAAAAGCATTGGAACTTAAGTGTGAGAGCATTGCTTTTCCGTTAATTTCGACAGGAGTATATGGATTTCCGAAGGATAAGGCATTACAGATTGCTGTGTCAGTATTTAGCCAGTTTCTTACTGAAAATGAGATTGAAATCATACTGGTAGTGTTTGATAAAAGGTCTTTTCAGCTTTCAGGTCAGATTGTAGGTGATATTGATTCCTGTATAGATGCTGATTATGTCAGGAAAAGTCATAGAAAAGAATATCCAGTGCGAAGAAGAAACGCTCGCACAAGAAAGTTGTCAGAGAAAGAGAATAACTATCCATTTGAGGAAGACAAAAGTTTAGCAGAGCCATGTATGCTGTTAGCAGACATTTCTTTGGAAGACCAGCTTGCAAATATCGGAGTCTCATTTCATGATAAATTATTTGAGCTGATTGATGAAGCACATCTTGATAATAAGGATGTGTGGAAACGGGCAAACCTTGACAGGAAACATTTTTCAAAGATTCAATGTGACCAGAATTATCATCCAAAGAAGAAGACTGTAATGGCACTCTGTATTGCACTGCACCTTGATTTGGAACAGTCAAAAGACTTACTTGCCAGAGCGGACTGGGCATTTAGTCCAAGCAGTAAGGTGGATCTGATTGTACAGAAGGCAATAATAGATAAGCAGTATGATATTATGCAAGTGAATGTGACTTTGTTTAAGTATACAAATGAAATTCTTGGAGTATAGCAGCAATATGGATGTATGATGCATACAGCTTTTTGTGATAAAAGTCATAGTTAGGAAGTATTTGATAATATGAAAAAAGATCTGCAGGAATTCATAGATAAGAATACAACGGCTGAGGAAGAAGATATTTTCTATGAAGATTTTGCAAGTAAATATTGATTAGTAAATGTTACGTCGGTACTCATAGTATCGGCGTTTGTTTTTATTCTTAAAAGTGTCGCCGGGACAGCGACCATATAAAGATGTCTTTCAATTATACTTATATTGTAACAAAGAAAGAGATGTTACCGAAGAAATTCGGGGATAGGAGGCATATATGTACGGAGCAATGTTAGGAGATATTATTGGAAGTCCGTTTGAGTTTGATAGAGCTTTTAATTAACGGATATGAATATTATGAGAATGAAAGGAAGATCTTTGCAAAGAATATGAAGATATCCTTCGCAGGTCAATAGAAGATATAGAACTATTCAAGGATTTATTTGAAAACTTGGATTTCAGAGAAAAATATTTGTATATACGAGGAGTAAATCTATGAGTGATTTTAATTGGAATTTTCCAGAGGGTATGAAACGTAGTGGAAGAAGTTTTGACGAAATTTGTAAATCGTCAAAAGAAGCATTTTATAAAGCCAATGGTTATTATCCGACAGAAGAAGAAACAATTCGGCTGACCGATGAAGTAAAAAAGAAAATTGCAGAAGAAGAAGCAAATAAAAAAATTGAAGAGGAAAAGGCAAGGAAGGATATACAAAAGTGAGAGTAGAATTTGGCATAAATGAAAATATTTCTGAAAACGTAGAAAGAAGAATAATAGAAGACGCAAAATCAGATGAGAACACTGTTGAAGACTATGCAAAAACGGTCATGGTAGTTATTGCAGGAAGCGAGGACTTTGAAATATATAAAGCAAAGGCTTTTGTTACAGAAAATTCAAAGGTAAAAGATTATTACTTTCCAGGAAGCAAAAATGCTGATATCTGGATTGAATTTCTTGCTTATAATCACTATGAAGGAGCATATGAATGTGGAGCATATCTGTCTGATATATGGAATATCAGTGAAGATGAAGAATACAATCAGAAGCTGAAAGAAAGAATGTATGTTTTAGCATTTACTCAGAGAAAAAATTTATCGGAAGGAGAAAGACCTATGGATTATCTGTACAAAATAACAGTGTGGGTTGATGACGAGAAAATATTGAACATGAAAGAGGATGACTTGAACGGAGTGTATCGAGTTATAAGAGAGACTTTTGCTGAGTGCAATTTCAAGGAACAGCCGACAGATGACGGGACTCTTGTTTTTACTATCGGAGACGGAAAAGATTCTTTCAGTGAAGTCGGACTTGCGACGACAACTCTGCGTACAAGCTGGCTGGGAAAGTACCTCAAGAGAATGGAATGGTACGATTCAAGCGATGATAGTACAGAAGATATGTTCAAAGAATTAGAAGAGTACAGAAGACAGCGTGGTAAGTGACTATGAAAGGACAAATAAAAAAAGCAATTAACTTCGATTTAAGTGTAGAAAGGTTTGATGTTACAAATGTTGGAAAACAATACGACATGACAAAGTGAATTAAAGAAGCTGATATACTTGCAAGAAGTGTACAAGCAGAAAAAGAAAAATTCGTTTGAATATGGAGATTTTTTCCTGACAAATGCGGCATTACAACAGCATACTTTGAAAGTGTATATAATGGAGAAGAACTGAAAGATGTTTCAAACGTGAAAGACTTGTATTAAGGCTCACGTTCTCTTAACTTATGGGGCATAGTGAAGAAAGTACTTTCTATCATGATGAATATGAATTGATTACAGATATCATAAATGAATTGAAGTACAGAGAGTACAAGAATGATTATTACATCAATTGAATAACTATGATAAATATGCTATCCTATCAGCAATCAAAACGTGGAAAGGAGAAAGTATCGTGAGCAATTATGAAATGACGATTTACCAAGGGGAATCGTTGAAAACGCATATAGAAAACACTTTGACCGGAATTGAAAAAGAACGATTTATCGCCAGTCAGCTGCGTGATTATTTGAATGCACCAAATGACCGGAAGGTTTGCTGCTTATATGGTTTACGGAGAACAGGCAAGACCACGATGATGCTGCAAGAAATAGAGCGTATCGGAGATTATGACAAGTGCCTGCTCTTACACTGTGAAAGTGGAAGCTCTGTCATGCAGATGCGAAAAATGATAGAAGCTTATCCGGACAGTAAGTATATTTTTGTAGACGAAGCAACAAAGGCACAAAATTTTATCAGTACAGCCAGCGTGCTGTCAGATAATTATGCGGCTGAGGGTAAAAAGATTATACTTGCCGGAACAGATTCATTAGGATTCGCACTTGCAAGAAAAGACGAGTTATACGACAGGGTGCATTTCATTCACACAACGTATATTCCTTTCCGAGAGCAGCATGAACTTTTAGGAACAGGAATTATGGATTATATCCGATATGGCGGCACACTGTCTCCAGAGGGTGTATTCTATAACAAAGAACAAACTGGAGAGTATTCCAATTCGGCGATTGTGTTTAATATCACGCATAGCCTTGAAAGATGGAATCAAGGACGAAATAATGGTATTCTGGACGGTGCTGTTCGCAGAGGCGATTTACCGTCCTATATCAACAAAGTGCTGAAATACAATAACCGACAGTTCTTAGCGAGTATCATTAACAGTGACTTTAGGTCACATGATATTGGTTCGTTGGCTGACATTCTCACAAAGTCAGGCAGTGCAGACCCAGAGCTGCTTTACCCTTCTGGTAATGATGAAGCCTCTATCAAAGCAAGAGAAGACTTGACAGATAGAATCCGGATTGCTTTACACATCAAAGAAAATCCAATACCGGTAGACCCAGAGTGTGTACAGGCTATCATTCATTTTCTAAAAGAAATGGACGTGTTATACGAATTGCCGGAAAAAAGCGGCGAATCGAGCTATCTTTTCACACAGTCCGGAATGCGATACAGTCAAGCGAAAGATGAGGCAGAGGCATTGCTTAACACAGATGTATTCCGCAACGGTGAATATTCTATGGTGGAACAGAAGGAAATTCTGGATAAGCTGGAGCAGGATATTAGTGGTCACGTTCTGGAAGACATTGTGTTGTATCAGGCGATACAGTCCGCAAAGGAAATAGGCGGCAGTGTAGTTGCATCAAAGTATGAACCGAAAACATACGTTGGTGAATTTGATGTGTTTTTTGCCGACCTTGAACGCCGGACAGCGTGTGCTGTAGAAGTAAAACTGTCTGATAAGCAGACCGAGAAACAGGTACGGCATTTAACAAACAAACAGCTTTGTGAGGCGTTTGAAAAGGAAACCGGTACAGAAATCCAAAATAAGATTGTGCTGTATCAGGGTAAAAGTGCGTTTAATCCGTTTCAGGCAACCACTCCGGAAGATAAGGTGCTGTATATGAATGTAGAAACATTTTTGAAACAGCCGGAACAACTGATGCAAGCTCTTTTGCAAGAACCGGTATCCGATAAAAAGCACTTTCAATCTCTTATGAAAGCAGCTGGAGAAAAAACTCCCCATAAAGATGACATAACACGATAATTGAATCAATACTGGAATGATGACATCGCTTACATTTGGCAAGAGTGACGGCAATCAGGCAGAAATGCTGCGGACAGCAACATTGGCAGCTCTGAACCGTACACTTTCCGAATCGGTTGAATCCGGTTCAAAAGTTTCCTTGTACATCAACTGCGGCTATGTCAGAAACGTGCTGATTCAGAAACGGTATCAGCAATGGCAGCAAAACAACTGGGAAACTGAGCAAGGCAGACCTGTTGCAGAGGCAGACCTTTGGAAGAAACTTCTGGCTCTATTGAACATTATGGACGTGCAGCCGGTTCAAAAAAGTGTCTGGGAACAGAACTATGAGATTGCAAAAAAACTCCTGCAAGTTGCAGAGTTCAATGCAAGCTCTCCAAAAGAAAACTAATACGAAAGGTAGGAAAAACTATGGATTACTTGTACAAAATTACAATAGGAATTGATGACGATAAGGTGCTGAGTATGCGACAGCACGATTTGAATGCAGTGTACAAAACTGTGAGAAATACTTTTGCCAGATGCAATTTCAAGGAACAGGAATCAGAAAACGGAAATCTTGTCTTCACTATCGGCAAAGGGAAGGATTCTTTCAGTGAAGTTGGAATCGCAACCGGCGTTCTGCGTGAAAGCTGGCTTGGAAAGTACCTCAATAAAATGGAATGGTACGATGCAAGTGATGACAGTACAGAAGATATTTTCAAGGAAATTGAAGATTTCAAGAACAAATATGGTGACTAATTATGGCTAAACAAATGAGAAAAGCGATTAACTTTGATTTGGACACAAAGAAGCTGAAAGATGCTTATTGTGTTACCAATAGACCTCTGGAATACTTAAAAGCTTATGGAGAAATCAAAGACTTTATGAAATCAAAAGGCTTTTTACATAGGCAATGGTCTGGATATGTTTCCAAAGAACCGCTTGGGTTTAAACCTTTGATTTCTTTTTCGATAGCATTGTCGATGACCTTGATTTCTTTTTTGAAGGTTTCAATGCAGTTGAAAGAACT
>CAKRHW010000029.1 GCA_934339365.1 uncultured Lachnospiraceae bacterium
CTCCTTCTGCAAAAGTTATTGCAACAGATTTCTCTATTTTATAACTTTTTTGTTGCGTTAAGTTTTTCAATTAAAGCTCTGGTTATCTTTTTCATTTTAATTCTATACTACTATGTGTCCCATAAAAAGGACATCTATTCTTTTGAAAATAATGAAGAATAAAAAATAGAGGAGTGCTCTCATCACCAGAGAAACTCCTCTATATCATAGAATCATTATTTTCTTTCTTCCTCACACTATAATTTACAAATCCAACATATACAATAAGCTCTCTCTATCCGGATACGAATACACAATTGGCAATTCTTCCTTTTGTACTCTGCAAAAACCAGCTTTTTCATAATTGCACACCGTTGTTCTCGTACCATAAGTCCAATGGTTCCAATTTGTATATGATTCCACATATTCTAAATACCTTTCTTTTTATAGTTGAATCCAAAATTGTTTCACTCTCATTTCCGTTTTTCCTTCAAAAATAGGATACTCATACACAATACCGTAATTTCCACTACCGGCATCACAATCCATAAACTGTTACCTCCAAACAGAATCGGAAAAACTAAAATCGCCACGCTGCTTAAAATAACATTTCTCATCAAAGAAATGCACAGCGATTTCTTTACACTTAGAATAGACTGCAAATAATACGATGTCAATACATTCATTCCCATCGGAAGAAATGCCACGAAATACATTCTCACACCTTTCTGTGCAATCATTTTCATTTCTTTGTCGAGATTCATGAAAATCGAACCCACTCCATTTGGAAATAAAATCCCATGATAAATGCTATCGTCCCACCTGATACTCCCGGCACACTATCAGCTAATGCCATGCAAAATCCATTGATTCCTTCTTTGATCATAAAAAAACCTCCTGTCTTGTTTTCTGTGGTTATCTTACTTACCAACAGTAAACAAACAGAAGGTATTTTTCTAAATAAATTATAAACTATGTTAAGAATTTTATAAACCAGTCTTTATTGGTACATATCTAATCTTCTAAGCGAAAGATACGGTCTGCTTTTTCTTGATTCCTTCGCCTTTGATAAATCGATTTCCTGTACGATTAACTGTTCCTTTTCATCTGCCTTAAAAATTACATTCCCATCACTGTCAACTAAAAGTGACTGCCCTGCAAAATCCATATTATCTTCTAATCCAACCCGATTGCACATAGCTATAAATACATTATTCTGGAAGGCCTGTACACGTAATTCCCATTCAAATAATTCCATCGGTTCTTCCCTCGTATTGGCAGTCGGAATGATAATAAGCTCTGCACCCTTTAATGCACAAGTCCTAATGCTTTCCGGCAAATGCCGGTCAAAACAAATTACAACTCCTACTTTGCCAAATGGCAAATCATATACCAGAAAGCCTTCTTCCGAAGGAGTATAATAATCTTTTTCGTAAAATTTTTCTCCCTGGTAAATGTGAACCATTTTCGACCTGCCAATCAACTCTCCATCCTGATTTATCATCATGGACATGTCATAATACCAGCCCTTTTCTTCTACATACAGATTCGGAGATACAAATAAATGATTTTGTTTACAGGCATTCTTTATGGCATGAAATCTTTCATCATCCAGAGTAATGGAGAGTTGCTCCCTGCTGACTCCAAGATGCTCCTTTAGATTTTTATTTTCATACTGAGGAAAAAATGGTGTCATTTGAATCTCAGGAAAAAAAGCAGGTCTGATTCTTTTGCCTTGTCGATATAATCCATCGTTTTCTTATAATTGATATCCATGTTATTTGACATAGACATTTGAGCCATCGCTAGTTTCATGATAGTTTTTACCTCCACAAGTCATACAATTTCATCGTTTCTGCATTCCTATATTCATGTTTTTCATAATATCCAATCAGCTTACCGGCCTCTCTTAGTGCCACCATATACACATCTTTATTCTGTTTTTCATTATGATATGTATAGACGATATTATGGCTTTCATCCTCTGCAAACCAATCAATGACTTTCTGTATTTTTTCTCTTGATTCCTGATTATGACAGTTTAGCAAACTTCTTCCAATCAGTTTTTCTCCTCCCCGTTTCGCATAATTCTGAACTGCTGCCGGATTCATATAAATAATCTCATGAGTTAAATTACAAATCACAACCGATGCCCTGTCCTGATCTACAATGCTTTTATAAAAACTAAGATAAGGCTTATTCACTTCTCTCTCATAAACACTTTCTGTATATGAATCAAACAATACCCATTCTACCAGATCAAAACTATCCTGATGTTCCTGCAAAAATTCTCTGACTGTTTCTACTGCTACTTTTGCCGCTAATTCTACCGGAAATCTATACACACCTGTAGAGATCGACGGAAATGCAATTGTTCTGATTCCATGTTCAAATGCCAGCTGCATAGATTGATAGTAACAACTTGCAAGAAGCTCTTCTTCCCTATTTCCGCCACCGGTCCAGACTGGTCCTACTGTATGTATCACATAGTCACATGGCAGTTGATACGCTTTTGTAATTTTAGCTTCTCCTGTGTGACATCCATGAAGCGTTCTACATTCCTTTAACAATTCCGGTCCTGCTGCACGATGGATTGCTCCGTCCACACCACCTCCACCTAACAGAGATTGATTTGCTGCATTTACAATTGCCTGTACATCTGTAATTTTCGTGATATCACCTTTTACTGTTTTGAGTAAATTCATAAAAACACCTGCTTTCTTCATCCTATTTTTGTTCTTTAAAAAAAGAATAAATTAATCCTCAAAAATATATTCAAACATTTTTTCAAATATCATATCTATATTTTGCTGTAATACGTCTTGATGCAATGCATCCTTCTGTGCAATACATAAAGCCATCATTCTAAGAAAATTGACAAATACCTTCGGATCAACATCTTTTCTTGTACCTTCTATAATGTCAAGCAGATACTGTGGTGTATCTGAATTTAAATCTTCTTCGATAAATCCGGCTTTTTCCATCGCCGGATAAAGATTTTTGACATCTTCTTCTGTAAGATACTGATAAATACTGTCCTGATGATAAATAATCATATAAAGGAGTTTCTTTCCTTCTTCCTTTGTCATCTGTTTTCTTCCTGACAAATGTTGATGAATCATCTGCATGGCTTTTTCTCTCTCATATCTGATCAGTGCAATCACAAATACTTCTTTGGACTCAAAAAAATTATAAAACGTGCTTTTTCCTATCCCTGCTGCTTGCGTTATCTTTGTTACCGAGGCATGGGTCAGCCCATATTCCTTTATGAGCTTCAACCCTGCCTCAAACATTTTTTCTTTTATCTCTTCTTTTTCTTCCTCTGAAAATACTCTTACCGGCATCCTTTTCTCCTATTTAATCCGCCAGTTACCTGCATGGCTTTGTTCCTTCCACAAGCTGGCGTATATTCCATTTTTCTGAAGAAGTTCTTCATGATTTCCGGTTTCTTTTACACAACCATCATCTAATACCACAATCTGATTCGCATTCTTTATCGACTGTAATCTGTGTGCAACAACAATAACGGTCTTATCACAAACCAGTTCACTGATTGCAGACTGAATCAGTACTTCATTTTCAGGGTCTAAAGAAGCAGTTGCCTCATCTAACAATACAACAGGTGCATCCTTTAGCAATGCTCTTGCTATGGAGATACGTTGTTTTTCACCACCTGAAAGGGTAGATCCTCCTTCTCCGACCATTGTATCATATCCGTCCGGCAAAGACATTATAAATTCGTGACAACAGGCTTTTTTTGCTACTTTTATTACTTCTTCCCTTGTTGCATTCATTTTTCCCATTTTTATGTTATTTTCAATAGTATCATGAAACAGATAAACATCCTGAAAAACGATACTAATCTGATCTAGCAGTTCATCCGAAGGCATTTCCTTTATTGGGATTTTTCCAAGTGTAATTCTTCCGGCATCTACATCCCAGAACCTGGCAATCAGTTTTGTAATGGTAGATTTTCCACTTCCGGAAGGTCCCACCAATGCTGTAATGGTTTTTTCCGGAAAAACAAGGGATACATCTTTTAATACCACCTGATTGGTATATCCAAAAGTCACATGCTCAAATTCAATGGTTTTCTCTTTTGGCACTCCACTGCTTTTTACAGGCTCTGGCAATGGCTTTTCCCTGTAAATATCCATGATTCGTTCATTTGCCCGGTTTGTTCTGGCAAAATCAGTAATAAAAAAGAATAAAATCGACACCGGTTCATAGATATTCAAGGTCATAACAAGAAAAGCAATATAATAAAAGGGGGATAATTCTAACTTCATGGTCATTACCCCGCCTGTCAGCATGGTAATGGCAATTCCAAGATTTAATACCATCCGTCCCACAGTCGCAATGGGTGCAGAGGATTTTGTTTCCATTTTTACCGCTGATTTTCTCTGCCTGTCAAATGCTTCTTTTAATTTTTCAAATTTCTCTCCTGCTACATGAAATGCCTTTAACGTCTGAATTCCCTCAACATATTCTAAAATTCCTGATGCTGCCTCCTGCTGTGCTGTCATCAGTTCCTTTCCTGACACTTTCATTCTTCGGTAACTCATTAGCACAAATGGGATCACACAAGGAATGGAAATAAAAAGTGCCAATGCCATAGGCAGATTAAAAACTGCCAGAAATACAAAAGACATCAAAAGTCTTACAATGGTAATTACAATCTGTGGAGCAAAACTGTTAGACAGATTCTCAATTGTAGAAATATCTCTAAGCAATACTGTGGAAAGTTCTCCTGCATCTCTGCGACTGAAAAATCCAAAGGATAATTTTCTTAAATGTTCCCCAATGCCTATTCTGGATTTCTTCATTCCCTCAGCCATGCCACAACAACTCATGATATAACTCTTCATACGCACAAGGAGATATGCCAGTGCCTGAATTGCCAATATGATTACAATTTTCCATAGAGTTCCTGTGTCTAGTTGTTCTCCCGGAGTAGCAATTGGTCCCAGTAAAAAATAAATTGCCAGAATAACCACGCCATAAGGAATCGTTGCAACAATACTATCCACCATAAACCACAAAAGAAGCTTTATGTATCCACATGTATCCCCAAAGGACAATATAGAAAACCATTTTTTAATAAACATATCCGTCTCCTTTCTCTTTTCTGCCAATCGTCCATTCATCCCGCCGTTCATTTGCTTTTACCATATCACGATAAAGATCACATTCCTGATACAAATCTTTGTGACTTCCACAGGCCTCTATTTTTCCTTCTTTCAACACTAAAATACAGTCTGCATTCTCAATCGTTCTGATTCTGTGTGCAATGATAAATACCGTTTTTCCTTTCGATAATCTGGCAAATGCCGCCTGTATTTTACTTTCATTTTCTGCATCTGCATATGCTGTTGCTTCATCTAAAACTAAAATCGGTGCATCTTTTAGAAATAATCTTGCAATGGCAATCCTTTGCTTTTCCCCTCCTGACAGATAAGCATTTTTCTCCCCCATCACTGTCTGATATCCATTTGGTAACTGCATGATCACATCATGAATGTTTGCATCCTGTGCAGCTCTCATAATGTCTTCCAAAGAAGCTTCTTTATTTCCCATCCGGATATTATTTTCTATGGTATCTGAAAAAATCATACTTTCCTGAAAAACAAATGCTATTTTTTCCATCAAAATCTTTTGTGGTATCTTTCTAATATCTACCCCTCCGATTTTAATATGCCCCTCCTTTAGCGGATAAAAACGTAACAGTAACTCAAGAAATGTTGTTTTTCCTCCACCGGAAGGCCCCACAATTCCACATACCATTCCCTGATCTGCATGAAAATTAATATTTTGCAGCACCTCTCTTTTTCCATCATAAGAAAAACTTACATTCTCATATGTCACATCGTACTCTTTTGGAATTTCTATTTCCTCCTCCGTCAACTCCGGCTGATATAAAATCTGGTCAATCCGCTTCACGCTTTCATTAATCCGGTTCATCCCTATCACAAGATTCATCATATTTTCTAAAGGTTCCTTAAATCCCTGTCCAATAATAAAAAATAAGATAACGGTCAGTACACCAGACATAAAATTCGTTTCATTCTTCAATATCAAGATGGATGCCGGTAATAAAAATAACATCTGACCGCCAAAGAAAACATAATATAATCCCATAGGAAATGCATTTGCTTTTGCCGTTCTGTCAACTGAATCCACAAAGGCATCAATATCGTCCTGATATCTTCGAAATGCTCCTAACGTTCTGTTAAAAACCTTTATGACAGGCATTCCATGAATAAATTCTACGATTGTGGCTGTCATCTGTTCTAGTCTGTCCGCCATTTCCTTTTGCAGTGCAGCTCTCTCCTTTTGTTTCAAACACATTCCTAACAACATGAGTGATAACAAAATTGGAAACAGCGTTACAAGTGCAAGTCTCCAGTCCATGACAAATAAAAAAAGAATCGTAAAAAGAGGGGCTGCGATTGCTGCCGCCACATCTGTTAAATTATGAGCCACAAAAGTCTCAATTTCTTCCACGTCATCTGTCATCACTTTTTTGATTGCCCCCTGGGTTGTTCCATTAAAATATCCCATAGATATACGAGACATTTTATCCATGAGCTGCAGACGGATTTCATATAACAAATCATATGCCGCTGTATGTGCCAGAGCACCAGAAACATAGGAACAGATTCCATACAGACAAATTCCCGCTAACGTAATCCCAACATAAATTAGAATTTTCTTCATACTTATCTGCTCCAGTGTAAGATAGTTCTGCAAAATTTCCCGAATCGTCCCATAAATCGTAAAGAAAAATACAATTCTTGACAATGCAGAAACTACAGATAAAATACTTGCCGCCACAAGCTTTCCTTTCTTCTCTCCGGCAATTTCAAATAGCCGCGCCACTCCTTCTTTCTGTTTTTTTCCCTTGTCCTTCAATTTTCTCCTCCTTTATGCGACTATTATTTATATTTTGGTCGCATAAACAGTATAAAGTTAGATAGGGCTAATTGCAAGTATTTTTTTCATTTATTCAAACTACTACATTTTCCCTAAATATTTTTCAAGTAATACCAGATTTACTCCGGAAATCCCATAAAACTCCGTTGACACAATGCCTATTTCTGTATATCCATACTTTTTATACATCTCACGAGCCACAGTATTTCTTGCATTTGTATCCATTCTAAGTTCAACACAGCCATTTTCTAATGCATACGTCTCATAGTATTCAATAAATTTCTTTCCATATCCTTTTCCTGCACTATCGGGAGAAATCACAAGTGTATGTAATACACACACTTGATCATCCACCACATTATATTTCCATTTTCCCTGTTGGTATGAATCTACCTGGATTTTATTTATAATTCCTGTTCCGTAAATACATCCACCATCTTCTAATACAAATAAGTCATCTCTCATCAGTGCTTTTTGTGCTGTCTCACGCACAGGATACACACCACGAATCCATCCTATCGTCTGCCTGCCATGTTCCTCTGCTGTGTGGGCAGCATCATACACCTGTTCCACTGCATCAATATCATGTTCTGTTGCTTTTCTTATCATCATTTTTTCTACTTATTTTTTTCAAGCCATGCCTGTGCATAAGAACAGGTAGCCTCTACTTTCTTATTCTGTGCTTTGATTGTATCAACAGCCATCTGAACTAATTTTCCGGCTATCCCTTTTCCTCTAAGAGACTGATCTACAAATGTATGATCAATGGTACAGATACCTTCTTTATTTTCAGGAAACGTAATCTCTGCAATTACATTTCCCTCTTCATTTTCCATATAAATTCTATTTGTTTCTTTTTTAAATTCCATTTTGAAATCCTCCTCGTTTTTGTTTTTTCTTTTATACACTTATCCTGCATTTTCTTACAAAACAGATATTGTTAAGTCTCTAATTCCTTTTGAATCCATGTCATAATGACATCCACAAGATATTCCTGTTGCACTTGACTTAACTGTCTGCCAGGCTGCATCTTATGCCACTTTCTTATGCATTCTCTGCAACACGTTGCCGTTGCATGCTGCGCAATAAATACCGGATGGCCTCTCATGGGAGTCTGCTTCCCATCATTGGGAATAATCGCCGGTGCTTCCCGCTTTGCAATAAAATCTCTGGCATGCTGCCTGATAGTATCTAATCCCTTTTCCTTTATGTAATCAATATCTTTTTGTTTCAAATGAAAACTACTTCGAAACTTAGAATTGCCAAGTCGTTCAAATAATTGCTTGTACCATTCATCCTTTGTCATTAGGCTTCACCTCTTTAAATATCCTCTTCTATCTTGTAAATGTATGCTGCTTTTTAAAAATCATAAACAGTGTTTTCGAAATTCTTGCATTCTCTTTTTTTTATTTTAAAGTTTTTCTATACATTTTACAAGCGTGTGGGACAAGAAAACTATCCTATTTATTGCTCTATCAATCATTTTCAGTTATTTTTACATTACTCCCCAAACCTGTATCCGTAATTTTGCAAATAATTCCACCATCAACGACGAACATTACCTTTCCCTTTGCTTTATCTCCAAGTTTATCATACAATCTTCCGGCACTCATTGACTCACCCTTAGTTGTAAATGGACTGTTGGCTACATATCCAACTTTGCCAAGTCCTTTCACCTTTACCTGTATTGCTTCTTTGTCATAGTTATTTTCCGGTTCCTTCACAAGTTTTACCTTCATTCCTTTTTCCATAAAATTGCAGCCAAAATAATATTTGCATCCTGTAATTGTAAAATACATATCGTTCATAATTATCCTCCAATCAAATAATAAAAGCCTTAAATGAAAAACTCAGTGCAAAATCAAAAGGTTTTCTAATACATTAAACATTGTATTTTCTGTTTTTCTGGTATTTTATGTGATATAATCCGATTAAAACTGTTGAAAAACGCTTAATTGTTTACATGCCAAAATAGCGGCTCGCATTTTCTTCTGCAAAAGTTAATGCAACCCACTTCATATTGATTATGGATGATTAACTATCTGCTTTTCATTCTTATTCTTTCCTAAGTAACTTTGGTCTTAAACATATCTCGTCTGCGGCGACTGGAGACATGTTAAGCACTTCCAACAGTTTTTTCAT
>CAKRHW010000030.1 GCA_934339365.1 uncultured Lachnospiraceae bacterium
ATGAAAATGTAATAAGATTTTTTATTCCATTGACAAACTAAGAAAATTATGGTAATATATATTCAGCACTGTGTGTGCTGAAGTGAGGAGGTGCTCCTATGGCAAACACAAATGAAGAATTGATTGTTGATGAAATGTCACAGAAAATAATTGATGTTGCATCATATCTTGCCACAACCGAGGGGGCACACAATGTTAATGTTCGCAAGATATTAAATCATTTAGGGATAACAAACAGAGTTTTTTATAATCGTTTTCATAATATCGAAGAAGTTCTAAACATAATTTCTGAAAACTCTATTTTAGAAGTTAGGAAAAGCCTGAAATTCCACTTTGATGAAACCAAAGACTTTTTCGAGCAAATAATAGATGAGGTTGAAAAAACGCTTATCATATCTTATGAAACAAGAATGAATTTTGCTCATTATGTTTTTGAAAATGATTCTGTTTCCGAAAGCAATTATAAATGGTGGACTGAAGAAATTACAAAAATCCTTAACTATGCTATGGAAAAGGGGCTTATCATAAAAGTCGATCCTGATATGACAAGTTATGCGATATGGTGCTTCATAAGAGGATTTAACACAGATGCAATCGGAAGAAAGCTGCCCTTGCAGGAAGCACTTAAAAGATACAGATACGGGTTTAAATTTATTTTGAATGGATTAAAAGCTAAATAAAAATTTTTAAGCAGAGAGAAATTCTCTGTTTAAAAAATATTCAGCACACAGTGTGCTGAATATTGTAAAATCGTGTCGGGAATTGTTGAATTCCCGAAAAAAACTTACAGCACACAGTGTGCTGAGAAAAGGATGTACTTCAATGTCTATAAAAATTCTCGGTACAGGAGCATATGTTCCTGAAAAGGTAGTTACAAACGATGACCTATCAAAAATGGTAGATACATCTGATGAATGGATAATGCAGCGTGTTGGCGTGAAAGAAAGACATATTTCTGTTAATGAAACAGCCGCAGATTTTGCAATCCATGCAGCTGTTGAGGCTCTTGCTTCGGCAGGGATTTCAGGCTCGGATATCGATTTAATTGTTGCTGCAACAATTTCTTCTGAAACTTTATGTCCTACTGTTGCAGGGATGGTTCAAAAGGCTATTGGAGCAAATTGTCCTGCATTTGATGTAAATTCAGCGTGTAGCGGATTTTTGTTTGCACTTGACACCGCAGTATCTTACATAATGCGCGGAAATGTAAAAAAAGCTTTGGTTATAGGAAGTGAAAGACTCTCAAAGCTTGTTGATTGGAAAGATAGAGGAACCTGTGTTATTTTTGGTGACGGTGCAGGTGCATTTGTTGTTGAACCGGGAGATGGATACCTTTCTTCTATGCTTTACACAAGCGGTGGAAATGAAGTAATTGAGATTCCGTCATTTTCAGGCAGTTCGCCATTTTATGAAGGTGAAATCAAGCATCCATATATATTTATGGATGGTCAGGAAACTTTCAAATTTGCAGTAAGTAAAATTGTTGAAGATATTAAGAAGGTAACAGCCGATGCAGGTCTCGAACTTTCGGACATTGATTATATTGTAACACATCAGGCAAATATCAGAATTATCGAATACGCTGCAAAGCGTCTTAAAATGCCTATTGATAAATTTGTAGTAAATATTGAAAAATACGGCAACACCTCATCAGCAAGTGTTGCAATAGCTTTTGATGAGCTTGTAAAATCAGGCAAACTTAAAAAAGGTGACAATATAGTAATGTCAGCCTTTGGCGGCGGCCTGTCCAGTGCTGCCTGCGTTATTAAATGGTAAAAAATTAATTTAATTAATTTTTATATTTTATTATTTTAGGAGGAACTAATTATGACACTCGAAAAAGTAAAGGAATTATTGGCAGAACATCTTGAAATGGATGCAGCAGAAATCACAGAGGCAACAACTTTTGAAGACCTCGGCGTTGATTCTCTTGATGCTGTTGAAATCATGATGGAAATGGAAGACGAATTTGGTATTGAAATTAAACCCGCTGAAGCAGGCAAAAGCGTAAAAGAATTAGTTGCATACATCGATTCTAAAAAAGCGTAAGTGAAAAAAAGGAGCGTGGAATAATGTTAAATACACCAATATGTGAAATGCTTGGAATAAAGCACCCTATTCTGCAAGGAGGTATGGCACATATATCTGATGCTCACCTTGCTGCCGCTGTGTCAAACGGTGGTGGACTCGGCATTATTTCTGCTGCGAACGGTAATGTCGGTTGGCTTTCAGAGCAGATAGACACAGCACGAAAGCTAACTGACAAGCCCTTTGGTGTAAACATAATGCTTATGGGCGAAAATATTGATGAAATTGCAAAACTCATTGCAGAAAAGAAGGTAGCAGTTGTTACCACAGGAGCAGGTAATCCTGAAAAATACATACCTATGTGGAAAGAAGCCGGTGTAAAAGTCATTCCTGTTATAGCATCGTCTGCTCTTGCAAAGCTTGTGGAAAGAAGCGGCGCAGATGCGGTTATAGCAGAAGGCGGTGAATCAGGTGGTCATGTGGGCGAAATGACAACTATGGCACTTGTTCCGCAGGTTTGTGACAGTGTGAGTATTCCTGTTATTGCAGCAGGCGGTATTGCTGACGGCAGAGGAATGGCTGCCGCTATGATGTTAGGCGGTGTAGGTGTTCAAATTGGAACAAGATTTTTAGTGGCACACGAATGTAATATAAGCCGTGAATATAAAGACAAAATTTTAAAAGCAAATGACACGGCAACCATAGTTACGGGAAGAAGACTGGGGCATCCTGTAAGAAGTCTTAAAAGTCCATTCTCAAGAGGATACCAAAAAGCAGAATACACAAGTATAAGCGATGATGAACTTGAAATGATGGCAGTCGGCTCGCTAAGAGCTGCAGTGGTAGATGGCGATAGTAAAAAAGGTTGCTTCTTAGCAGGTCAGATTTCGGGTTTAGTTAACAAAGAAGAAAATGCTTCGGATATAATAAACGACATTGTATGCGAAGCTGAAAATATATTGAATGGAGCAAAAAAATGGGTAAAATAGCATTTGTTTTCTCAGGACAGGGTTCTCAATACTCCGGTATGGGAAAATCCTTGTACGAAATAGGAACAGCAGCAAAAAAATTATATGATGATGCAGAAGAAGTTCGTCCCGGTACAATGAAACAATCATTTGAGGGAACGGATGAAGAATTAAAAATCACGGCAAACACTCAGCCTTGTATGTATCTTGTTGAACTTACGGCTGCATTAATGCTTAATGAAAAAGGTATTTATGCGGATGGCGTTGCAGGTTTTTCTCTCGGCGAAATAGGAGCACTGGCATATGCTGAGAGTTACTCCTACCTTGACGGATTCAAAATCGTTACTTCTCGTGGGCAATTTATGAATGATGCGTCTGATCCTGAAAATGCCGCAATGTGTGCAGTTTTGAAACTTGACAGCGAAACTGTTACTAAAACTGCTGCGGAATTCGATAAGCTCTATGCGGTAAATTATAACTGCCCCGGGCAGACAGTAGTATCAGGTTTAAAAAGCAGTATGCCTGCCTTTGAAGAAAAGGTAAAAGAACTCGGCGGCAGATGTATTCCCCTTGCAGTAAGCGGCGCTTTTCACTCACCATTTATGAGTGAAGCTGCTGAAAAATTTGAAGCCGAGCTTGCAAACTATGCAATCGTAACACCCAAAATACCGGTTTATGCAAATCTTAATGCAAAACCATACGAAGATGAGATTGCCCAAACACTTAAAATGCAGATGCAATCTCCCGTAAAGTGGCAGGAAACGATTGAAAATATGATTGCAGACGGATTTACAGATTTTATTGAAGTAGGCCCCGGTAAAACTCTATGCGGACTGATCAAGAAAATTTCAAAAGAAGTAAATGTATATTCAGTTGAAAATGCAGAAACACTTTTGCAAACAGTAGAGGCGGTGAAGGATAATGCTTAAAGGAAAAGTTGCTGTTATAACAGGTGCATCACGAGGTATTGGTGCAGCAATCGCTGAAAATTTTTCAAGTCAAGGCGTTAATGTAGCAATTATCTATAATGGTAATGAAGAGGCTGCAAACACCGTAAAAGCAAACGCAGAAAAACGAGGCGTTCGCGCAGAAATCTATAAATGCAATGTAGCAAATTCAGAAGAATGCAAAGAAACAGTTAAAGCCATAACTGAAACCTTTGGCGGAATAGATATTCTTGTAAATAACGCAGGTATAACCCGTGATAATCTTTTGATTTCAATGAGTGATGAAGAATTTGATGATGTTATAAACACGAACCTTAAAGGCTGCTTTAATATGATTAAGGCTTGCGGCAGAAACTTTATAAAGAGAAAATACGGAAAAATCATAAACATATCTTCTGTGTCTGCTCTTTTAGGAACAGCAGGTCAGGTGAATTATTCTTCATCAAAAGCAGGTGTCATTGCTTTAACAAAGGTTACAGCAAGAGAATTTGCATCAAAAAATGTTTGCTGTAATGCAATTGCCCCCGGTTTTGTAACAACAGATATGACAAAGGATTTGCAGTCAGAAGAATATCTGAAGTTAATACCGCTTAAAAGATTGGGTAAACCTGAGGATATTGCAAATTTAGCAGCATTTTTGGCTGATGATATTTCTGATTATATTACAGGCGAGGTTATTCGCATAGACGGCGGTCTTGCAATTTAATGAAGGAGTGATTTAAATGAAACGAGTTGTAATAACAGGTCTTGGAGCAGTAACTCCCGTAGGTTTAGATGTTCCTACATTTTGGGATAGCTTAAAGGAAGGTAAATGCGGAATTGATTACATAACAAAATTTGATACAAGCGAGTATCGTGTAAAGGTTGCGGCAGAACTTAAAGATTTTAACCCCACACCTTATATGGAAAAGGGTGAAATCAGAAGAAGTGATAAGTTTGTGCAATACGCAATAGCTGCTGCAACACAGGCAGTAAATGATAGTGGTATAGAGAATAATGTTGCTCCCCATCGCTTTGGTGTTTACTATGGTAGCGGTATCGGTGGCATTGATACTTTTGTAGCAGAACATAGTAATCTGTTAAACAGAGGTCCACTTCGTGTATCTCCCCACTTTATTCCAAAGCTTATTACCAATATGGCATCAGGCAATATTGCTATTAAATTTGGTGCTAAGGGGCCGTGTATTGCGGTAAGCACAGCGTGTGCTACAGGCACAACAGCAATCGGCGAAGCATACAGAACAATAAAAAGCGGATATGCCGATGCAATTATAGCAGGCGGTGTTGAAGCAAGTATATCACCACTGGCAGTTGCGGCATTTATGAATTGTATGGCACTTTCTGAAAGCGAAGATCCTAAAGTTGCTTCTATTCCTTTTGATAAAAGAAGAAATGGCTTTGTTATGGGCGAAGGTGCCGGAGCGCTCATTGTAGAAGATTACGACCATGCAGTAGCTCGAGGTGCTAAAATTTACGCAGAGGTAGTTGGTTATGGCAGCACTTGCGATGCCTTTCATGTAACTGCTCCTGATGATTCTGCAGAAAGCTCATCAAGAGCAATCAGCGATTGCTTAAAAGAAACAGGAAAAGAATATGCGCCCGAAAAGATATACATAAATGCTCACGGAACAAGCACACCGCTTAATGATAAGACCGAAACAAAAGCATTTAAGAATGTATTTGGTGATGATGCATATAAGCTCAACATCAGTTCAACCAAGTCAATGACAGGTCATCTTCTTGGTGCAGCAGGTGCAGTTGAGGGAATTGCCACAGTTCTTGCTTTAACCGAAAACATTGTTCCTCCCACAATCGGATATCAGGAAAAAGACGAGGAATGTGACCTGAACTATACACCAAATCAAGCAAATGAAACAGAGCTTGACCTTGCAATGTCCACTTCTCTTGGCTTTGGCGGACACAACGCTTGTGTTGCGTTTGCAAAAATTTGAGGTGAGCTATGAATAAAGAAGAAATTAAAAATATATTGCCGCACAGGGATAATATGTTACTTCTTGACGAAGTAGAGCTTATAGATGGCGTTGCACATGGAAAGAAGAAGATTACCGAAGATGAATGGTTCTTAAAAGGTCATTTTCCTGATAATCCGGTAGTTCCCGGGGTGATTCTTTGTGAAATTCTTGCACAATCTGTTTGCGTATGCTTAGACGGTGTTATCGATGATAGTAATCTTCCGTATTTTACCGGACTTGATAAGGTAAAGTTCAGAAATCCCGTTAAACCCGGCGATATATTTGAGACCGAGTGCGAAATTACAAAAGACCGTTCTCCCTTCTATTTTGCAAAAGGGAGCGGATATGTTGACGGAAAGCTTTGTGTGAGTGCTGAATTTTCGTTTGCAATAGCAAACAAATCGGAGGATAAGTAATGGAAATTAATAAAATATTTAATTTTTTAAATAAGGATGAAAATATAACTTGTCCTAAATGCTCTAAAACATATAAACATTCTGTATTTTTTAATAATTCTATGATTTGTCCCGAATGCAATGCATATTTAAGAATGGGTGCGATGGAACGAATTGCTATTGTAACAGACAATGACAGCCTTGTTGAGTGTGATGGTGATGTAAAAAGTCAGAACCCGATAGACTTCCCTGATTATGATGAAAAAATCAAAAAAGCGGTTAAAGACAGCGGTCTTAAAGAAGGTGTTGTATGTGGAACTGCCACCATAAATGGATTTCCTTGTGCAATCTTTGTTATGGACTCCAAATTTATGATGGGAAGCATGGGAACTGTTGTTGGTGAAAAGATAACAAGACTTTTTGAAAAGGCAACAAAGGAACATCTTCCTGTTGTCGGTTTCACTACTTCCGGCGGTGCAAGAATGCAAGAGGGTATTTTTTCACTTATGCAAATGGCAAAGGTAAGCGGAGCTGCAAAAAAACACTCAGATGGAGGTAATCTCTATATTACGGTTATTACTGATCCTACAACCGGCGGTGTAACAGCAAGCTTTGCTATGCAGGGAGATATTATTATTTCTGAGCCAAAAGCACTTATCGGTTTTGCCGGTGCAAGAGTTATTGAACAAACCACAGGAAAGAAATTACCTGAAGGTTTCCAGAGAGCTGAATTTATGTTGGAGCATGGATTTATCGATATGATAGAGGACAGAAAGCGTCTTAAATATACAATCGGTAAGCTTCTTAAAATTCATTCGGCAAAAGCCATTTGAGATTGGATGTGAAATTTATGGATGCGAAAATAAATGCTTATGATAGAGTTTTAGCAGCAAGAGCCAATGACAGAAATATGGGTGGATATTATCTTTCAAGAATGATAGATGATTTTGTTGAACTCCACGGTGACCGCAGGTTCGGTGATGACGGAGCTATAGTTGGCGGTGTTGGTATGCTTAACGGCACTCCTGTAACTGCTATTGCAATGGAGCGTGGTGCAACTATTGAGGAAAGAATACAAAGACATTTTGGTTGCCCTACTCCTGAAGGATACAGAAAAGCTTTAAGGCTTATGAAAGAGGCAGAAAAGTTTAACAGACCGATAATTTGTTTTATAGGAAGCTCAGGCGCTTACTGTGGTATTGATGCTGAAGAGAGAGGTCAGGGCGAAGCTATAGCAGAAAATCTTTTTGAAATGATGGGACTTAAAACCCCGATTATTTCCGTTGTAGTTGGCGAAGGCGGCTCAGGTGGTGCCTTAGCACTCGGTGTTTGTGATACAACTGTAATGCTTGAAAACTCTGTATATTCTGTTATATCCCCCGAAGGCTGTGCAAGCATTTTATGGAAGGACTCTTCCAAAGCTTCCGATGCGGCAGATGCCTTAAAGCTTACCGCAGATGAGTTATATTCTTTTGACATAGTTGAAAAAGTAATTGATGAAAAGGATAAATTTGCTGAAGAAATTTGTTCTGATTTAAAAAACTATCTTGTAGAAGAATTGAAGAAGAAACAAATGCTTTCAATAGAGGAACTTCTTGAAGGGAGATATAATAAGTTCAGAAAAATCGGTGCAAACATTTCGGAGGGTTAATATGGTTAGAATTATTACAGATTCAGCGGCGGATTTTGAGCCGCAGGAATTAGAGAAATACGACATAACTTGTGTTCCTATGCAAATTTCATTTGATAATAATGAATATAAGGAAAATGAGAATTTGACAAAAGAGCAGTTTTATGAATTGCTTGAAAATTGTGAGAATTTCCCCAAAACCTCACAGCCTACTCCATACGATTTTGAAGTGTTACTTGAAGAATTTATGGAAAACGATGATGAATGCATAATTATTACTATATCATCGGCATTAAGCGGAACCTACCAAAACGCAATTTTAGTTAAGAATATGCTTAATTACGAAAATTGCTATGTGGTTGACAGCCTGAATGCAACAGCAGGACAAAGACTTTTGGTTGATTATGCTGTAAAGCTTCGCAACGAAGGTAAATCTGCAAAAGAGATTTTTGATGCATTGGAAATTGTTAAAACCAAAATCAAGTTGTATGCTTGCGTTGATACATTAGAGTACCTTCATAAAGGCGGTAGATTATCAAAAACAGCATATACTGTTGGAACACTTGCTAATATCAAGCCTGTTATTCGTATTTCTGAAGAAGGTAAAGTAGAAGTATCTTCTAAAGCAATGAGTATGAAAAGTGGTATAAGTACGGTTTCTAAAAAGCTGCAAACATATACTCCTGATTTGGATTATCCAATTTATATCGTATATTCTAATAATCGTAAGAACGGAGATTTATTGGCAGAAGCAGTTGAAAAATCAGGATTTGAGATATTGCCTGAAAACATTATCAATATCGGTGCAACAATCGGTGCTCATGTAGGTTCTGATGCTTGCGGAGTTGTGTATGTAGCTGAAAATCAGTAAAATAAATATATTGTAATTCAAAGCCATTGCTGAGTAATCTGCAGTGGCTTTTTAAAATCAACACTTTTCGTGTTCTTTGTTGTTCACATACAATAATTTTTGGAGTAGAATAAATTTAAGTTTTTTGTCAAAAAAGAGAAAACTTAAACAAAACTTTAACATTTCCGTGTTATAGTATATAATGTAA
>CAKRHW010000031.1 GCA_934339365.1 uncultured Lachnospiraceae bacterium
TGAGGCACGCTATGGGGATTTATAAACCCTGTAGTAAAATTAGGTCATAGTGTTACAAAAAAGCTTGACCACAACACATTTTAGGTAATTCAATATCTAAAAAAATCAAATCATACATTGTTTTTTCTAACTGTTTGCATAATGTTTCCCCTGAATAAAATATATCTATTTCATATTCCATATTTTTTTGCATGCATATATTCATTAATTGTTTTTCAATATATGTACACACTTTCACTTCATCATCACATATGGCAATTTTTATCTGCATGGCATCACCTCAATTATTTTTTACTTGGCAGTGTATAGATTCCATATACATCATGAGCGACACTATAGGCTTCATATATTTTATCATAATACTTTGTGTATGCACTCTCATTTCCTGTTTTTAATTTCATATTTTCATCTAACTCAAGCAGCAGACTTACATCATGATATAATGATTTTAATTCCCCAGTATCATTATCATCTATATAACATTGTGTTTTATATCCGCCAAATATTTGGGGGTAAATTATCAGTGTTACGCTTGTATTTTTCTTTTTATTTGTATTTCCATCCACCTGAACTTCCTCAATGACTTCTAATTCGCAATGATACCCCCAGATTCCTTCCGGTTCTACCGTACAAAGATAATAATCAGGATTTTTCTCATAATTTTTCCCTTCTGTCCCATTGGAAGCTTCCGAAAATTTTGCAAATTTGACTTTTGTAAAATAAAGCCAGTACGCTGTATTAGCAAGTGCTATCACCAATAACACCCCTAAAATAATTTTTACTACTTTTCTTGCTTTTCTATGTCTCATTCCACTTTGCCACTCAAACTATCAGATTGGGCTCTCCTTTCTTTCATTTTTCTTTAAGACCTATGTCCTGATAATTTTGATAAATCAATTACACGTTCACCTAACGTCTTATATTCTTCATTGTGTGTGACCAATACAATTGTTTTACCCATTTTATGTAACATTTCAATAAAATCCATAACCATCTTTCCATTTGCATCATCAAGCGATCCTGTAGGTTCGTCTGCCAATACAATATCACATTTTTTTATCATCAATCTTGCAACGGCCACTCTTTGCTGTTCTCCTCCTGACAACTTATATACTTTTGTTTTCATTTTATCTTTTAAGCCAACTTTTTCTAATGCATCCTCAATTGAAACCCCATTCCTGCTCTTGTCATATACTAAATCAAGATTGTCATATACTGTTTTATTTTCAATGAGAGCAAAATTTTGAAAAAGGAAACCAACTTTATTTTGAAAATATTTTAATTTATTTCTTGTTTTAGAAATGTCTTTTCCATCTATTAACACCTGACCACTGTTAATTTTTTCCAGTCCTCCAATGATATTTAAAATCGTTGTTTTACCACAACCACTTGCTCCTGACAGCACTACATATTCTTTTTCCTGAATTGTTAAATTCAAATCTTCAAAAAGTACACTATGTTCAAATATCTTTTTTACATGTCTTAATTCAATCATTACAAACATCCTCCCTTCAAAATCTTCTGCGTATTTACCATTTCTCTTCTTGCAATTTCTGTTGCCATAAAAATTATTTCTACCACAATAAAAATAGCACTTATAAGAAGAACGATACCACTGTATCCATCATAAATACTATGATATAATTGCTCAGATGCCGCAAATGCAACAATTCCAGTCAGAATGCTTGTCCAGAATAATCCTGCATATCTTTTCATTAACGGCATTCCATTTACTTTTGTAACCGCAAATTCCAATCCATTTACTTCAAATTCCAATTTCAAAATTGTAACAGTAATAATAATATCCAATAGTATAACCATCAGACATAATGCCATCGTTAAGTAAAATTTCATTCTTGCGCCTGCCATGGACTTCTCATATTCCTGATAGGTATGATAGATTTCCACACTGGCAATTCCCGGAATTGTTTTTATCTGCTCTTGTAACTTTTTCTCTGATACCTTCATCATCTTAAACGGGAACGAACCGATTTCCCGAAAATCACGTAAATCATAATCTAAACCATCTGTAGAATATACCACTTCAAATTTATATGGCGGAATATTTTTTCTCATATCTATGATTATCATCGGATTCTGACACCAACCAATATCATATTCATTGGCTAAAGTATATGTATTTATATTTTTTCTATAAGTCAGATAATTTACCTTTTTGTCTTTTGCATCTAGATATGCGATATCCCAGCCTTGAAGTTCTTCCTTTAAATTTATTTTTTCAATATTCACATTTTCAGGAGTCAGTACATATATTTCATCTTCTTTAAATTCATAATTCTGATACTCTGGTAATAATTTTCGAAACTCTGGCAGCGAAGAATCATTAATGATAATATTGCTCAATCCATCTATATGCGTAATTCCATGTTCCCACATTTTAATATCATTTTCATTTTTATATTTGCAGTAAAATTCATCTCCTAATACTTCACTACAATAATTCTTCTCTGCATGTAGTCGAACCTGTACATAATCCTGATACTGCCTTAGGAAACTTTCTTTTTTTATCTGAGGCAGATACTCCTTAACTTCTATATATCCTGTGGTAATTGATGAAACGGCTATCAGTACTGTAATTGTTTTTATCACATAAGAAAAACCCATTACAAATGCAGACCCTTTGCTTCTCATCAACATCTTCTTATATTCCGCACTTAAAATACTCGCATATATTACTGCAACGAATACCATATATGCTAAAAATGCCATTAAAATCGAGATAAGAAAAGGTCGAATCACACAATATTTTCTTAATACAATATGCTCTCCCCAAAAAAATAAGAACATCATACTATAATCTAAGATTAGATTTCTCCTGTACATCTTCCCCAATGGATAACCGCATGAAATCTTTACAAATTCTTTTTTTCTCTCAAAATGGCAATCACATACTGTAAGAAATAATAAAAATACAAAAATCACTATCCAGAGAAGTGAAATCAATCCCTTCAGCATAGAATATGTAAGAGCATTTTCTGCTCCATTTTCAAACAATTGTGTCTGCTTATCTTTTTCCTTTTCAATTTTTTTCTGATTAAACTTTTTAACAGCTTCCTTATTTCCAAATCCATAAATACGAAATTCCGGAATAGAGGAACGTTTTAAAAACTGGGATAAATCATGATATCTGACTTTTACGCCACCCCCCAAAATACTTTTGATTGCACATTCCTGTCTGCCATCTTCAAGTAAATGCTTCTTAGCCACTTCATCTGCATAGATATTTATTTCTGTTATTTCTTTTTGTCCTGGCTCAGTATAGGCACAAAAGATACCCTCAAATCCTTCCTCATACATCACATCAAAATATTCCTGAAATCCTGCCATATCGTTTTCTGCTGTTTCGTTTTCTGCTGTTTTGTCTTCTTTATCATTCTCAACTAAAACACTTCCATACCCATCAAATTTCATTGCATAATTTATATAAATTTCTCCAGACAATAGCAAAGCAACCGCAATTGCTATCAACGCGATCATATATTTAATTAACTTCATCTATATCCTTCTCCCATTCTCGTTTAATTTTACGCCAAAAAGAGGCGTTTTAAACCGCCTCTCTGACTATTTTTATGATAGAAACGAATTCCATATCTTATATAGCCATCTTTGTGTGTTCCTTGTTTCCAAACTATATTGACCATTAATTACAGAAGTTTCCAAAAATTTTATCATTTTGTAACTCCTATCTTTAATATTTGTTGTAAAATAAAAACAACGTCTAAAGTATAACATCTTTCTTCTTTTTTCGACTACTCTTGTAGAAAATCGTAGTACTTTTGTAGAAAATACCATGCATAGCTGAAATCTATATTGGTTTATGCTTCAATCTCATGAATCAAATTAACCATCTCAATGGCACTGAGGGCACAATCATATCCCTTATTTCCTGCTTTTGTACCGGCACGCTCAATAGCCTGTTCAATATTATCTGTAGTAAGAACACCGAATAATACAGGAATATTGCAATTTAACGATACGGTTGCAATTCCCTTTGAAACCTCACTACAGACATAATCGTAATGACTTGTATTTCCACGAATGACTGCTCCTAAACAGATAATTGCATCATACTTTCCACTCTTTGCCATTTTCTGTGCAATTAAAGGAATCTCAAATGCTCCTGGAACCCATGCTACCTCAATATTATTCTCTGGTACATCATGGCGGACAAGACCATCCACTGCTCCTCCAAGAAGCTTGGTTGTGATAAACTCATTAAATCTTGCTGCTACAATTCCTACTTTCATCTTTGTTGATACAACTTTTCCTTCATATGTCTTCATAATTCGATTCCTCTCTTTCTTCTATTCCATAGTTTTTATATGATAATTCAACAGGTGACCCATCTTCGTCTGCTTTGTCTTTAAATAAAACAAATCTTCTTTGGTTGGCTCAACCTGAATTGGAACTCTCTTCGTAATTTTCATTCCAAAATCTTCTAACTGATAGATCTTATCTGGATTATTCGTCAGTAACCGTATCGTCTTAACACCTAAATCTTTCAAAATCTGTGCTCCGATATAATACTCTCTCTGGTCTTCTTTAAATCCCAGTGCAAGATTAGCCTCTACTGTATCCATGCCTTCTTCTTGTAACTTATAAGCTTTTAACTTATTAATCAGCCCAATTCCTCTTCCTTCCTGACGCATATACAAAAGAGTTCCTCTTCCTTCTTTTTCAATCTGTGTCATGGCTGCTGCAAACTGTTGTCCACAGTCACAGCGAAGAGAACCAAATGTATCCCCGGTCAGACATTCCGAATGCACACGACAAAGAACATCTTCTCCATCACCAATCTCTCCTTTTACCAAGGCAATATGATGTTCTCCATTCAGCTGATTCACATACCCATATGCTTTGAATTCTCCGTACTTTGTAGGCATCTTTGCTACCGCTTCGCATTCCACTAATTTTTCATGCTGCTTCCGGTATTCTTGTAAATCTTTGATTGTAATGAACTTGATCTTCCACTTTTTAGCCAGCTCTCGCAATTCACTCTGACGCATCATGGTTCCATCTTCTCTCATAATCTCACAGCACAGACCAACCTGTTTCAAACCTGCAAGACGCATCAGATCAACCGTTGCTTCTGTATGTCCATTTCTCTCTAAGACTCCATTCTTCTTCGCCAGCAAAGGAAACATATGACCTGGTCTTCGGAAATCCTCCGGTTTTGCTCCTTCCTCTACACACTTCTGTGCCGTAATAGAACGTTCCACTGCTGAAATTCCAGTTGTGGTTGAAACATGATCAATGGAAACTGTAAATGCAGTCTCATGATTATCCGTATTATTCGCAACCATCTGGGACAACTGCAGCTTCTTCGTATATTCCTCCGACATCGGCATACAGATCAGACCTTTTCCATGCGTCGCCATAAAATTCACATTCTCTGTTGTTGCAAACTCTGCTGCACAGATAAAATCTCCTTCATTTTCCCTATCTGGATCATCTGTCACAAGAATAATTTTTCCATTTTTCAAATCTTCTAATGCTTCTTCTATTGTATTAAACTGACACATCAATGTGCCTCCTTTCTTAGAAACTAGAAACCATATTTTGCAAGAAAATTTCTATCAATTTTGCTGTCTGTCTTATGCTCATCCTTTAACGAATATGGAATCATAAACTTCTCAACGTATTTTCCAACCACATCATTTTCTAAATTCACAATGTCTCCGGTTTTCTTCTCATTCAATGTTGTTACTGCATTCGTATGTGGAATCGTAGAAACGGAAAAACTTTTTTCTCCTACTGTGGCAACTGTAAGACTGATTCCATCAATGGCAATCGATCCTTTTTCCACTACATAACGCAAAATCTCCGGTGCAGCATCTATCGTATACCAGATTGCATTATCATCCTTCTTTATCTGACTGATTGTTCCAATTCCATCCACATGCCCTGCAACAATATGACCTCCAAATCTGCCATTTGCAGCCATGGCACGTTCTAAATTCACATGACTTTTTACTTTTAACTTTGCCAAAGAGGAACGATTCAAAGTCTCATGCATAACATCTGCCATAAACCCTCTTCCATAAAGTGACGTAACTGTCAGGCAGACTCCATTTACCGCTATACTGTCTCCAACCTTTGTATCTTCTAATACCTGCTTCGCCTGGATCTGCAATACGACCGAAGCCGTTCCTTTTTTTACGGCTTCTATTGTTCCAATTTCTTCTATGATTCCGGTAAACACGATTCCACCTCACCTTCTATCAGATAATCTTCTCCCAGTTTAGAGATTGTTGTATGTTTAAGTTGTAATGCATCTTTCATTTTTGCAAAACCAGTTCCTTCTATCGGTGTCTTCGCATCTCTTCCTCCGATTAATTTAGGTGCAACATACGCCTGTACCTTTGATATGATATGGCTCTCTAAAGCCGCTTCATTCAAAGTTCCTCCACCTTCTAGCAGGATACTGTCTATCTTCTTCTCTCCTAAAAGCTGCATCAGTTTCTCTAAATCAATCTGTCCATTCTTACATGCTGTCGGCAAAATCTCACATCCCTTTTCTTCATATGGATACATTCTTTCCTTCTCACAGTCACTTCCAACTACAAGAATCGTAGGTACTTCCTTCGCTGTCCGGACAATCTGTGAATCTATCGGAGTTCTCAAATGTGTATCACAGATAATCCGCACAGGGTTCTTTCCCCCCTCTATTCTACATGTAAGCAGTGGATCATCTGCTAAAACAGTGCCTATTCCTGCCATAATCGCCGTATAACGATGTCTGTCCTCATGAACATGTCTTCTCGCTTCTTCTCCTGTAATCCATCTTGAATCTCCTGAAAATGTTGCAATCTTACCATCTAATGTCATGGCATACTTCATCACAACATAGGGACGCCGGTTCTGAATAAAGTAAAAAAATACAGGATTCAATGCATCACAGGCTTCTTTCATCACTCCGGTAACTACTTCTATTCCTGCTTCTCTTAACCTTTTGATTCCCTTTCCTGCTACTAAAGGATTCGGATCATCAGAACCCACAACAACCTTCTTCACTTTCGCCTCAATCAGTGCGTCCACACATGGTGGCTGCTTCCCCTGATGACAGCAAGGCTCTAACGTTACATAGATCGTTGCACCCTCTGCAGACTCTGTGCAATTCTTTAGTGCATTCCTCTCTGCATGAAGGTCTCCATATCTTGCATGATATCCCTCTCCAATCACTCTTTTGTCCTTCACAATCACAGCTCCAACCATTGGATTCGGTGCAACAAAACCACACCCCTTCTTTGCAAGCTCAATGGCCCGCTGCATATATTTCTCATCTACATTACATTGTCCTAAATTCTTCTGTTCTTCCATCTTATCCCAGCTTTCTATTAATTCTCCAAGGAATCTGCTTGTGAAAACATAAAAAACCCTGAAACCTATACTCTGGTCTCAGGGGGATATCTCTTCCATATTCTGTCACTCTTATGTTCTCTAAAAACACATGTGACTGTCTCTTCTTTCATCCAGACTATACTGTCGGCTTCGGAATTGCACCGAATCATGCCTTACGGCTCGTGGGCTATACCACCGGTAGGAAATTTCATCCTGCCCTGAAGATTCCTTATTTCACTTATCAATGTATTTATAATATGCTTTATAGACTATTTTGTCAAGGCAATTTTTCAATTCCTTTGTATCGCACATGGCACACCAGTAAATCAGCTTTTATTCTTTCTTCCTTGTCATAGCATAAATCATAGTATCTGTTTTTTTACACCGATCTAGTAATTTACAAATCAAAATTCCTATTACAACACCAAATACATTTAACATAATATCATCTATGTCAAATATTCTCGCCGGATAACCAGTTAAGACATTTTCTAATACCTGCATACATTCAATGATCAAACTAACCATAAATCCTGTCAGAAATGCTTTTCCACCTTTCCATTCACCCATTTTTTTCATATATTTATAAAAAAACGGAATTGGAAATAGCAAAAGAATATTTCCAACCAATTGCATTTTCCATGTAGAAATCTGATAAGTTTTTTTCATAGTCTCAAATGGTTTTAATTGAAAATATATTTTTGAATGCTGTCCTAAAACTGATTTATCATAAATTCGTATAGGCAATAACGTTAATTTTAGTAAACACATAATATATAATAACAGTATCAATATTGTAACTAATGTAACTTTGCGTTCTTTCTTTCGATAATAAAAAAAAGCTAATACAAAACTTAATACAACATACGTTATTAAAAATGTTATAAAATGAAAATCAATAATCATAATCTATCTTTTCCCTAATGTTCATATGTAATTTTAACTGTTCTGATATCAAAATATAAAAAATATATTATACTCTTTTTTCTATTTTTTCAAGCAATTTTTTTATATAGCTTTTTGATTTTTCTAATCACTTATGATATTCTAAGGAGTACATTGTCAAAAATTCTGATGCCACCTGTACCGGCACAGTAGTGAGAGAATGACCTTATAACTAAATATTACAAAAAAATAAATTGGAGTTTACTATGACGAGAAGAAATACATATCAATTTACAAAATACGAAACAAACATTATAAAAGGAATTGCTATCCTTATGATGTTGCTACATCATTGTTTTACATCACCTGAACGGTACAAGGGATACCAGATTATATTTTCTCCTTTTCAAGAAAATACTATCAATTTGGTCTTAAGTCAATATAGTGGACACCGAAAGTGCGACTTTTACGACGCACCATCTGCATGAACTGCATCCGG
>CAKRHW010000032.1 GCA_934339365.1 uncultured Lachnospiraceae bacterium
ATGATAAAACAGAAATTATATTTTCTCTGTTTTGACCAAAAATTTATGTACCCTAAACGGGGTGCTGAATAGTTACCTCTTTTCATTTTAAGCCTCCTTCTTCCCTAAAAAAGGGTACAAAAAATCCACCGTTATAAAAACGTTACACCTTCAACTCGTGTTATGTCATTTTCCAACGATGGAATCAGCTTAAAACATATTATAAAAAGGCATGAATACAGACACCTGAATTATAATCCAAGTCTGTTCCACCGTTGTATGTACTTCGACTGTGACTATCACAACTGTCCATATTTTTCGCCTCCTTTATTTCAAAATTCGTTTCATTATAACATTCCTGTTATCATCTGTAAATCCTTTCCATGTAAAATTATAATTTTCCCTTATTCTATGAGCTAAACACGCAGTCCTTTTCAATGACTATACCTTTTTCCTCATCTGATAGGCTTCCATCTCCTACTCCCTGTAAAATGAGATATACAATACAAATAATATAAGAAACACATGCATATGTGGCAATTGCCCTTTCTCCACCATAAAATGCAGAAAAACGATTAATCAATACCAAAGAAATATTCGGTGTTAATGCAAGTCCAAATGGATTCACAAATTTAAAAAAACTACGTCTCGGATTCATTTTTTTCCATTCCTTCCTCTCGAAATAATGTAATAAATTGTTCTGTTTTGTCATTCATGCTGATTATACCCTCTAATCCCATTTTTTCTATAACATATATTTCCTTCTTTTGCAATTTACCGATAATATCACTAGCAAATGTTCTTCCTGAATCTGTAAGCCGAATTAATTTATTTCGCTTATCTTCTGGTTGAGAAAACATCTCAACATAACCTTTCCTTAAAAAATCTTTTAAAATTTTTTAATCTGTAGCCAGTCAAACTGACAGTTTATCCCAATTGCATTGTATTCATTCTCGTTCATACTGCTATATATATCTTCCACTATCTTTTCCACTTCTCAATTACGCAAGTATGTTTCTTACTATCTCGATCATAATTTATTCCTACCAAAAGCAAATTTCCTTGATATTCCTTAAGACTTTCCACGTACTTCCTTTCTTTTATCTGTGCAATGGCACCTTCTGCAGAAACATTGTATTTTAATTCTACAATCATAGCTGGCTTGTCTGAATATTTTTTTGGAAGATAAACAATATCTGCAAACCCCTTTCCAGTTGGAAATTCTCGGACTTTCGTATATTCCTTCATGGCATTATAATATGCAAGTGAAATGACACAACTCAATGAATTCTCATCATTGTAGGTTAATATGGATGTATTTTCACTGTGAACTGTATCTAATATCTCTGCTACCGTTTTTCCTTCTTGATTCCAGGTTGCCTGAAGTAACCTCTCTGATTGTTCTAATGCAGCTACAACATTTTTCCACTGTTCCCCTATAATTGCATTACGGAATTCTCTTTGAATTTCTACATTAGGAATAAACACTTCCGAATATTCTCTATCAAAAGCTAAATATCCCAAATGAATTAAAAGTGTCAATACATCATCCTTATTGCTAAAAGTAGTCATATCATTTTGAAAACGTTCTGTATTAATAGTAACCTTTTCACCTGCCAGCATATGGACAATGGCATCTTTTAATCCATCATAGTTAAGGTCAATATATATTTTTAACGCTTCATAAGTCTCCGTCTGGGTCCAGTAACTTGCAAAACTCTTCTTTCTAATACTGTCTACGACAGACTTCGGATTATAAATATGTCCCACCTCTGGAAATACATATCCATCATACCAACTCTTCATACTCTCAAAATCCACCTGGTATTTTTCACACAACTCTTTCACTTCTGCCTCAGTAAATCCAATATACTGTGCATATTCAAAAGGTCGTATCATAGAGTACTCGTCAAACATATTCAATGCCGAATGCGTTCCATATTTTTTTATTGGCAAAATTCCTGTCATATAAGCAAACGCAACATATACTTTATCTTTTAACAGATTTCTTATAAAATCCAAATATTTTTTCTGATCATCTGTCGAATACCGACGGTCTCTTAGAATGCAATCCCATTCATCAATAATGAAAATAAAACCCTCTTTTGTTTCACAATATAAATCTTCTAATGCCAGGCTTAGAATACTTTCATTTTCTAAAATATCCGGATACTTTCGTTTTAATTCTCGTATTACACGCTTCTGAAGAAACGAAATCATCTCTCCTACAGAATCTGTAACACTTAAAAAATCTTGTATATTTAACATGATCACATTGTAGCGATTTAAATGTTTCTGATAATCTTTTGCCCTTGCAATCTTATATGGTGCAAATAATTCAGAAGAATCACAATCTTTCCCATAATAAGCTGCCAGCATATTCGCTGCCATAGATTTACCAAATCTTCTTGGACGGCTGATACAGATAAAACGTTGCTGCGTACCAAGCATCTTATTCGTCTGTTCAATCATTTCTGTCTTATCAACATATATTTCCGAACCGCATGCCATTTTAAAACTATCATTTCCCGGATTCAGATAAATTCCCATAAATTTTCCTCCTTATCTATCCGACCAAATCTTAGATACATCGTGCTTTTATTTTATTCTACTTTCCCTATATCCGCAAGTGTATTGTTTTTGCTCCTTTCCCATTCTGCACCCCAAAATTGTGGTATAACTGTTAAAGATTTATTTACTTTTATGGATGTCAGTGACTAAATATCAAAGAGAGAAATCTGTTTGTATTTTTCCGGAAGCTCATGAAGATATTGAAATACTTCCTCTGTCCGATACATCATTCCATTTTTCATACATGCTTTTTCAAGGATATCTAAAAGTTTCCTCTGATTAGGGCTTGGCAGTTCATATGCATTCCCATATGTTCTAATATATCTATTTTTTAAACCTGGAAAATATTTATCTAATGCCTTGTAAAAATACTCCCTGTCTCCTTCTCTTAATGTAACTCCCATTCCGAAACATAGAATTCCTTTGATTCTGGCCTGTATACAGTAATCAAGAATTCCCTTGATATTTTCTTCCGTATCATTAATAAAAGGCAAGATAGGTGTCAGCCATACAATGGTTGGAATTCTGGCTTCCTTAAATTGCATCAGTGTCTCAAAGCGTTCCCTTGTTGTAGAAACATTCGGTTCAATGATTCTGCAAAGTGCTTCATCAAAAGTAGTCATTGTCATCTGAACAACTGCCTTCGCTTTATTGTTGATAGACGTTAAGAGATCCATGTCCCTAAGTACTCTGTTTGATTTTGTCTGAATCGCAACACCATACTCATATTTATCAATTAATTCCAAGCACTTGCGTGTCATTTTTAATTTTTCCTCTATATGCAGATACGGATCACACATTGCATCGGTTCCAATCATGCACCTTTCGAAAGGATTCCTTTTGCTTCTACAAAATGCATATCTTCTCCCTATTGTTCCTTTTTACGTTTCCTGGTACTCTCTATATTAACATACTTTAGATGTATTATTTATAGAAATTAAAATTTCATATTTTCCAGATACCTATCATAGTAAAGCAGACCCCCAAAAATCGGAGTCTGCTTTTCTTGAAAAAACCTTATTCCTACTGCAAAATAAATAAAAAAACTTTCACCTTCTAAATATACGAAATAAGCTCACTCATTGGAATACGCTTTGCATCATATCGATTTACATCAGCCTTTTCATTTGTATATCCAAGTGCCAAAATATTTATCGGCTCAACACCTTCTGGCAAATGAAACTCCTTTTTTAAAATGTCTGGTTTAAAATAACAGATCCAAACGGATCCTAACCCTTGTTCTGTAGCTGTAAGCATCATATGATCTGTAATAATCGACGCATCTATATCTGTTGTTTTCATTCCATCATATGGTCGAGTCCATGCTTTCGTCGTATCTGCACACACAATAATTGCAATAGGTGCATTGTAAATATTAGCAGCTTTTGCAAGCTTTTGTTTCGATTCATCACTTTTTACTACCAGTAATTTAACAGGCTGCATATTTGCTGCTGTTGGTGCCACATGCGCAGCCTCTAAAATGATATTCAATGTTTCCTGTGAAATCTCTTTATCCAGATAAGATCTCACTGAAAATCGCTGTTTTGCAATCTCTAAAATGCTCATGATATTTCTCCTTAAATTTATAATTGTTTTGACTAGTCATATAAATTATAATAGAGTAAATATAAAAAAGACAAGAACGTACTTTTTTGTTATATACTAACCAAAAAGAAAGTGTAGGAAACGAAAATGCCAAAAGAATATAATTGTCCTGTAGATGCAACGATTTCAAAAATCGGCGGAAAATATAAAGCCGTAATATTATATCATCTTGAAGATTGTACTTTAAGATACAATGAAATTCGAAAAAAAATCCCTGCTATAACTGATAAAATGCTTGCCCAGCAACTGCGCGAACTTGAAAGTGATAATTTAATCATAAAAAAAATATATCCCGTAATTCCTCCAAAAACAGAATACAGTTTGAGTGAATTAGAAAAAACACTAATTCCAATATTAGACTCTATGTGCGAATGGGGAAAACAATTTATGCCTGAAAACTGTATACACTAAAAATATTATGGATTTATGCATAATAAAGTTTTCAGATATGACCTAGATTCACCTAAATAATGTTTCCAGTATCAGAATTTACCGAAACTTCAACACTACTGCTCCCCAACTTCATATATAAAAGCGGATACGGATTACCTTCCTCATCATATTCCGTTCTTTTATATGCCTCAAAGCCTGTGGAACATATTCCTTAATTTGATTTACCTCTGCATCAGTTAAAAAAAGATGCGTTGCCCGAACTGAATCTTCCCAAATATTTAACAGTCGTTCCAATAACTGCGGTGTTCTTACTTTAACTTCATATATTTTCAGTTGTTTTATTTGGTCTCTCTTACTGTAAATCACTGCTGTTACATGAACTTTATTATATCCATCATCTACCTAGTAATAAACAAAAAGTTTCTTGATTGCTGATTTCAAATCATTCAATAATTTCTCAACAGCTTCCTGAGCCATAAGGTCATATGAAATAAAATGAACAATCGCTCTCATCTGATCTAATGCCTGTCGGGTTACTTTTACTTTATATTCATTACCCATACATTAAATCTCCGTTTTCAACTGATTGAAAGCCTCATCAATTTCTTGTATTTTTAACCAAGTTGTTTTAGCACAAAATTCTGCTAATGCAACTTAAGGTTGCATTCTTCTTTTCAAGCACTCAATGTTCTTCTCCATCACATAATTTTTAAGTGTAATTCCCTGCCGGACAACTTCCTGTTCGAAAACAACTTTATATCCTCGATGTTCGAAAAATGGTTTTGCTGTAATCGATGCATGCGTTGTAATCAGGTTCCCAGTTACAGCACGTTCCAATTCATTGCAAATAGCAGATGCAATTCTCATTTCCTGGTAATTCATGTGAACATACAACCTGTCCAGATATCCAGATTGACCGATATCTCCAAATCCAACAATCTCATCATTTTCCACAGCAACCACCGTTTTATGTTTTAGAAAAGATTGGTTCCATTCTTGTAAATCTACGCTACCAGTTGCCCAAACATTTAACTGTTCTTCTGTATAATCTTTTGCATTTACACTATGAACCGTATTGTAAAATAATTTCGCCAACTGCTCACAGTCAGTAGCTTTGTATTCTCTAAGTTCCATATTTTATCCTCATAAACTGGAATTCATCGAACTCTTTTTTCAAATCGAAACATACCATCTGAACTATCTTCCTCGAAAGTATTTTCCTGTCCTGTTTCAAGATCATGGGGATCGGGATGCTTTTGATTATAAAACTCCACAATATGAAATCCACACTTATTCACATAGAAATGAATATTTCTTGTTTCAAAATACGGTGTGCATGTCTCCCACACAGTTACCTGCGGGAACATTTTTTCAATGGCACACCATGCTGTATAACCTACACCCTTGCTGTGAGCATCTGGGGATACAAACAGTAGTTCCAAATCACCATGTTCGCCCTCAATTTTCACTACTGCACCACCTATGTTTTTTCCGTCATCTGAGATACGCAGTGCAATTCCGGCGTCGATAGCATTCTCGATGGTTTTTCGAGAAATGATTTCCTCTCCATCTTCAAAGTGTTCGTCACGAGTACCAAATTCTTCTAATGCTCCAAATTTGAATGCCTCCTGATTATCCGTAATAAATTGTTCTCTGTCTTTCGCTTTTAGCGGTAATAATTTGATCATAATAGTGTCCTCATAAATTAGAATGTATATTAATTTTTCTTATTTAGTCTAATATGGAAATCGTTGGCTTTAGAACATTCTTCATATGTAAGATTAGTTT
>CAKRHW010000033.1 GCA_934339365.1 uncultured Lachnospiraceae bacterium
GTTCAGACGAATAAGTATTTTATTGGAAGATTAAGAAGACTATATCCGGCATACTTGATTTCATTAGGAGCCATATTAGCCATATATTGGAGCGAGAATTATTTTTCCATGCAATGGCTTGGGAAGCATTTGTGGGAAACTAAGTGGCAATATGTTTTTCTTCATTTCCTGTGTCCTAATGTAGGATACGATCTGAGAAGCATGTGGTACATGTCATCATTTGTGTTTGTCATGTATATAGTTTATTTTCTGCTTTCATATAATGAAAGACTGATGATGGGAGTCTTTCCGATTGCCTCGATTATAATTTTAACGCACATATATGCTACCTATGGAACAATATGTATTCAAGGCGCATGGGAGGGATGGCTATATGGAGGCACTCTTAGAGGCTTTGCAGAGATGACTTTGGGAGCATTTATATATGGAAATGTTAAATATTGCAAGGATGAGGGAGTACATATAAAGAAAAGTACTTATAGAATTTTAGCAACAATAGTGAAATGGCTTGCGATGATATTAATTCTTTTTCTTATGAGAATATATGCAGTTGATACAAATGATTTTGTTAAGTTGTTTTTAATTGTATTATTTATACGCTTATCTTATTGCAATTGCTACGAGTGCAACTCGAAATCAGTTAATGCAGTTATATCATGGTTGGGATCAATAAATTATTGGATTTTTTGCTTGCACTTGGTTATCAGCCATTTAATAGTAAAGTATTTGCATGATATAGATTATAGGGTCGCGTTGGTAATTTATTTGATTGGGATAACAGCTATAGCTTCGATTTGTCAATGCATAGAAAACTATATACATTTTAAAAGAATGGAGAAATCAAGATGAGATTTTCGATAATAGTGCCTTGTTATAATGAAAAAGAAAATATAGATAATCTTATAAAACGGCTGCAACCGTTGCAGAAAAAATATGATCTTGAGTATATCTTAGTAGAAAATGGTTCTGGGGACGGAAGCAAAGCATACTTTCAAAATTGTGTAGAAGGAAAGTATCCTAATGTTAAAGTGGTATATGTTGCTAAAAATCAAGGCTATGGATATGGACTGCAGCAGGGAATGAAGAATGCTTCAGGTGATTATATAGGGTGGATACATGCGGATCTTCAGATGCCACCGGAAGAGTTGGTTCAATTCTTTGAGGAATTGAATAAACACGAAACCGACGAAAAATTGTTCCTTAAGGGAAGGAGAACTAACCGATCACTTTTTGATACTTTCTTTACAAACGGACAATCTGTTTTTAACAGTTGTCTTTTTGGCGCAAAAATATACGACGTTGGAGCAATACCGGTTATATTCAGCAGATCTTTATTAGATGAAGTACCGATTGATGATATGGCCAATGATTTTTCAATTGAGTTATATGTATATAAGGAAGCTGTCAGATTGGGATATAAGGTCATTCGATTTAAAGTGGTTCTTTTAAAACGAGAAACAGGAAAATCTTCATGGAATCATGGATTTAAATCAAAAATCAGACAAAGTAAAGTGATTTTTAAAGATAGCTTAAAAATAAAGAGAGGAGAAAAAGTAGAATGAAAGTATTAATTACAGGTGCAGCAGGATTTATAGGTTCGCAGTTAGCACATAGATTGTGGAAGGATGGAGCAGAACTGCTCTTAATTGACAACTTTTCTTTTGGTCATGAAGATAATCTGATTTTTGAGGATCATGATTTTAGAAATGAAATTATTAAAATGGACATTAGAGATAAAGAAGGCATAAAATCCTTACTAGAGAGTGGAGATGTTGACTACATATATAACATTGCCGGTATTGCCCCGTTGCCTGATTGCCAGCTGAATCCTACAGAAGCAATTGATGTTAACCTTAATGGATTTGTCAATTTGTTGGAAAATGGGCGGCTGTATGGTGTGAAGAAGGTTATTCAGGCAAGTACAAATGCAATGTATGAAAATGAAACAGAGTTTCCGACGGTGGAAAGTAAGTTTAATCCACCGACTTTGATTTATCCCAATACTAAATTTGCGGCAGAAAGATTTGCACAGTCCTTTTGTGATACATATGGGATGAATGTTACTTGTCTGAGATTTTCAAATGTATATGGCCCTCATGTAGATTGCTTGAGAAAGCAACCCCCATTTGTGGCATATATGGTTAGAGAATTGTATTATGGAAGGACGCCCGTTTTTCATTCTACGGGAGAACAGAGGAGAGATTATGTATATGTGGATGATTTGATTGAACTGGCCATAGCCGTACAGAATTCAGAAGGATTTGATGCTGTGAATGTTTCAACCAATCAGAACTATTCAGTAAATGAGATGTATCAACTTGCACAGGATATTATGGGAAAAAATATAAAGGCGGATTATGCAAGTGATGCACACTATTGGGAGAAGTATCCGGGATTATTTGAAGGAAAATATCCTATTAAAGAAAGCATATTGAATCACGAGATCAATAAATATTCCTTGTGTGATAATTCCTATGCAAAGGAAAAATACGGATGGGTTCCCAAGATTTCTATGAAAGAAGGATTAAGCAGACTGATTGATGCCGAATGTAAGATGTTAGCATCTTTGGAGGATAAGTAATGAATAAAAAAATACATCTCATTATGCCGATGGGCGGAAGAGGATCCAGATTTAGTAAAGAAGGTTTTGATTTTCCTAAACCGTTAATAAAAATATATGACAAACCATTTTTCTATTGGGCAACCAGATCAATTGAAAAATTTGTGGAACTTGAATCGTTGGATTTTATCATTCTTCAGGAGCATATAGATAAGTACCACATTGATCAGGAAATTTTGTCTGTATTTCCGAATGCCGAACTTCATATATTACAGGATGTTACTGAAGGTGCAGTAATCACCTGCCTTAAGGGGATTGAGGGGATTACGGATGATCTTCCTGTTTTATTTAATGATTGTGATCATCTTTTTAAGAGCACCGAGTTCAATGAGTTTTGCGAGAAAAATTTTGATGAAACATTGGATGGAATATTATTAACTTTTACATCCAACGAGAACAAGTATAGTTTTGTTGGTAAGGATGATAAGGGAAATGTAACCAGAACTGTTGAAAAAGAAGTTATCAGTGATGAGGCTATATGTGGTTGCTATTATTTTAAAAATAAGAATATTTTTTCCTCGGCATCTGAGAAATATTTAAAGGCCTGTAACTATGCTGAATATTTTATGAGTGGCGTTTATAATGTGATGCTTGAAGAAAAGAAGACTGTTAAAAGTATGAAGACTGATTATCATGTTTCTTTTGGGGTGCCGGATGAATATGAAGAAGCAAAGAAAGATCAGCATTACAAGGAGCTTATGTGATGACGACAATTTTTTTTATCGCTGCTATTGTGTGTGTGGTAATAGGTCATATATTCAAAATAAAGCGATGGGGACTTTTTATATCTGTATATGAAGACCCAGATGAAGCAAACTTATTAAATGCTATGACAGTAGGGCATGCAGTGAATGCAGTTCTTCCGTTTAGAATTGGAGATATTTTCCGCGTAGGCTGGGCAGGAAGAAAGATGAAAAACGGATATTCACTGGCTCTGGCAACAGTTATAGCGGATTTGTATGTTGATCTACTGACAGTTGGGATAATGTTTTTTGGGTTATCACTTATCGGAAAAGGAGGAGATGATTTATTAAGAGTTGCCCGCATTTATGGAACAATTTTTGTGATCATTATTCCTTTGACGGCTGTATGTTTCGCGCTCAGAAAATATATTAAGAAAATAATATCTTTGATTGCGGGAATCTTTAATGAAAATATTGAATTTAGAATCCTGTATGTCAGCTACTTATGTATTGCATCTGTTAAGGATATTATAACCAAAATTGATAAGATTAAATTCTGCTTGTTTTCTGTTGGAATATGGTCCGGCTATGTAGCTTCTTATGCTTTTTTTGCAGAAGTATTACAAGGCCTAGGGTTTGACTATTCTACTTCAGAAGTATTTAAAATGCTCTTTTCAAAATTTAATATTTATAATTCTGATGTTGAAACCATACCCATATGGGCTGTATACATTTTACTGCCTCTTATGATTTGCTGGCTTATTTCTCTCATTTTGCAGAAAATTTCCAAACCGGCGATTTATGTGAAAAAAGTTCTGCCGCAAATGAGTCGGGCTGACAGATTGGCTTTTTTAAAAACATATTATGAGGAGGAAAACAGAGAACATATTCAGGCGTATCTGGATTTAAACAGGGATGTAACGATTGTAGAAGATAATTCTGCCGGATCAAATGCATCAACTGTCCTTGCCATGAAAGCGGATGGGAAACTTTACTATAGAAAATACGCATTTGACGAAGATGGAGAAAAACTCCAGGAGCAGATTGACTGGATAAAAAAACATCAATCAGATATACCACTGCCGGTCATTGTTGAAGAGAAAAAAGGAAAGAATTATGTGACCTATGACATGCATAGTTATAGTAGCACCATTGGCCTATTTCGATGTATTCATACCATGCCGGTTGAATATAGTTGGGGGATTATAAGATTAGCACTTGACGAAATCGGCTCAGGTCTTCATAGTAAAAATTCAAGAGCAGCTGAAGAAACAACGATAGAAAAATACATTCAAACCAAGGTTTCCAAAAATCTTGGTATTATTCTTCAAAATAATAAGTATATTGCGAAACTTGAGCAGAATTCAGAAATCAAGGTTAACGGAGTTCCGTTCCGGACAATTGGCTTCTATAAGGACATGCTTAGTGAAGGTCATATGCAGGAAATCTTCAAAAATGATAAATATTCGGATATTCACGGCGACTTAACGATTGAGAATATTGTTTGCCTTTTGGATAATTCAGAAATTAATCCGGAGGAATTTGAAGGTAAATGTTTGCCCAGGACATATTATTTCATTGACCCTAATACCGGGAATGTGCATGATTCACCATTTTTGGATTATGCGAAATTGCTTCAATCATTGCATGGTAATTATGAATTCCTGATGATGGTTAAAGAAGTAGTTATTAATAAAGATAGTGTCAATTATAGCATGATGAAATCAGAGGCCTATGGAGAAATTTACAGTAGATATAAAAAATACCTGATGGAAAGATTTTCAAGAGAAGAGGTTCTTAGTATCTATTATCATGAGATTATTCATTGGCTTCGATTGATGCCATATAAAATCAGAAAAAATGAAAAGCTGGCGGTAGTTTTCTATACGGGTCTATTGATTGTACTGAATGATGTGTGGGAGTTCGAACATGAACAAAAATAAATTGGCCATATTTGATATGGACGGAACACTTTTTGATACAAAGAATGTTAATTATCAAGCATATAGTAAAGCTTTGAAATTGTGTGGATTTGAAGAATGCATAGATTATGAATACTATTGTGACTTTTGCAACGGCAATAATTATAAAGTGTTTTTGCCTCAAATTATTGAAAATTTGTCTGAAGAAAAGATGAAAGAGATTCATGATAAGAAAAAGGAACTTTATGCAGATTCATTAGTTTACGCAAGAAAAAACATTCATTTGTTTAATATAATTGAACTTATAAAAAAAGAGTATGTCATAGCGCTGGTGACAACGGCATCATTAAAGAATGTAACAGACATATTGAAAAAATTTATGGTAACAGAAAAATTTGATTTGATTGTTACACAGGAAGATGTAAGAAAAACAAAGCCGGATCCGGAGTGCTTTCATTTAGCAATGTTGAAAGCTGGAATTGACAAAGAAAATACTATCATATTTGAAGATTCAGAGACCGGACTGGAAGCAGCAAAGGCATCCGGGGCACAGTATGTACAAGTGTACGGGTATAATTAATGAGGGCATAGTTTTGCGGAATACATTAAAAAAAATTTTTTTGGATAAGTCGATAATTAAATTTTTAATAGTAGGCGGATGTTGTACTCTAATTGATTTTGTTATATACATGGCTGTAGTAGACTATCTTGGAGCTGTCATAGGAAAAGCAGTATCTATGATATGTTCTATGATAGTCAACTATTTTCTGAACAAGTTTTGGAGTTTTTCGGCAAGGGAGAGTAAAAAGGGCAAAGAACTTCTCAGATATTCAGCATCACAGGTGTGTAATATTGCTATTAATGTTTCCGTGAATGCAATGATTTTGAAGGTAAGCGGAATAAAAATACTTGCCTATATATTGGCAACGGGAATTGCCATGGTAGCAAATTATTTATTGCAAAGATTTTGGGTATT
>CAKRHW010000034.1 GCA_934339365.1 uncultured Lachnospiraceae bacterium
TCTTCGTCTGGAAGAAAAGATCGGCAGCAGAATATCTGTATAACAACGGTCATCGTAACTTCCCACCAGCATATTCTGATGAAAAACAATGGTATCATAAAAAAAAGAGCTGTGCTCATCCGACATGATAGCATGAAGGACGTTGGGCTGGATCAGAAAGAAAAGTGCATTATCACATGAAATATTTATAATTTACTATACTTATCGCTCTTCCCTTTTGCCTTTTCGACCGGATATTTCTCGTTGTTAATTCTTATTTTTTCCTGTACTATTTCATCTATATCCAATCCACAAGCATCAGCCATAAGTACGCAGTAATTGATTACATCGGCAAGCTCCTCTTTAATCTTATCCTGCTTTCGCTCGCAAGAAGTATCAGAACCGCTCCACTGAAATACCTCTAATAGTTCTGCTGCCTCCAAAGAAATAGAAATTGCCAAATCTTTAGGATTGTGAAATTGTTTCCAGTCACGATCATCTCTAAATTTTAGAATCTGATTAATTGTTTCCTGTGTCATTCTTATCCTCACTTTTTAATCTTTCTTTTAAATATGCCGCCAGTTCACTATCTGTACAATATACATAGCATCCCTTCATTCCTCTGGTCATTAAGGTTCGATATGTATTCTTTATGATTTCGTCTGCTAATTGACTTGCCTTTTCAGGATCATCTTTTGCCAAACCTTTTATTCCCTTCATAGATTGGTCTGTTTTTGCACGTTTTGAATAGTCTGTAACGATTTCTCCATTCTCATATCTCATATCATCACCGATTATTACGCCTACATAATCAAATTCCAATCCCTGAGAAGTATGAATGCATCCTGCCTCATGTACTGAATCTGGATTAATTGCAAATGCATCTCCACCATCTAAATTCCAACTTATACCATAATCTCCAATCTTTATATCATGATAATTCACATCATTACGTGTATCTTTTGGCCAATTCCAACAGTATCCAGCTAAAATACGCGCTCTGTTTCTAATTCTATTTTTTTCTATTACTATATGTTCCATTTCTTTTGGGGAATCACATATTCGAATGTCATAGTCAATTCCTTCTAAATCATAGTTAGAAGTATTACGAATTTGCAATACATCATCAATCCATGCAAGGTATCCATCCGATCCGTTACATCTAAATTGCGAAACGAGCTCCATTTTTATTACTTCAGAATTTTCTCTTTCTGCCCATTTTTCAATTTCTGCTATGCTTCCGATATCGCTGGTGGTAACTCTTTGACTTTCATCAATAAAAAATACACTACACCGCGACGCGTGAATAATCTCCTTAATCTGATTTTCTCCCATATTTTGAAACATACCGGACTTTTCATTTAATCTGTGTGCTTCATCAGCTAAAATGGTACCCACAGAATTCATCGGTGCTTCTGTGTAGCAACCAGATCCTTTAAATAGGTTATCCACACTACTTTTCTTCATTGTCCCCTTTAGTTTATATCCATAAACAGTTCTAGGGGCCGCATTTTTCGAAACATATTGTACAAACTGATTTCTTTTAGTAAGCTCTGCTAATAAATTAATTGCAACAACTGTTTTCCCTGTACCCGGTCCCCCTTCAACAATAATAGTCCTTTTCTTACCATCCTTTTGGCATTTTGTTGAAAGGCTTAATATGTTTTCATAGACGACCTTTTGCTCGTCCAACATTATGAATTCTTTGTTTCCTTTAAGCATTCCACTAATAGAATCCTGCAATTGTTTCGATGGTCTAATTTTTCCATGCTCAATTTTTACCAAGGTATCCTCATTGTCTCCAGTTATTATACTTTTCTTAATGAAGTTCCTTAATGCATCTCTCTGTCCATAAGTAAATGCCGGTGCATCGGCTAATACTTCTTTATACTGTTTCGCATCCAACGGATCATTCTCTACTCTTGGATAATTATGTAGATATGCACACGGATGTAGTTCAATATCTGCATCTTGAACATATTCATTATAATCTTTTATTAACGCAGCATAAGACCATGCCTGATAACTTGGATGTACTACTCTTCTGTTTGCTCCTCCTGTAAAAGTTTCAACAATCGCTTCCTGTCCCTCGATAGCCTGCAATTTTTCCCATTGCTTCAGTTCCACAATAATAACATTTCCTTTATTATCTTTCCCATATCCGGAAATCAGGAAATCAACTCTCTTGGATGTTTGAGGAATATTGTATTCTATTGCAACCCCAACATCAGAAGGTATATTAGAATCATTCAAAGTAATGTACATTTCCTTTAGAGAATTTCTCCAGGAATTGAGTTCGCTTAATCCGGTGCTACGATTCATTTTATTCTTTATTGCATCATACAATTTTGTCTCCAAAACATCATTTTCTGTATCTGACATAAAGTCTGACTTTAATCCATTGTATATTAACATTCACTCATCTCCCTTTCCGCAATTTATATTATATGTACCTCAAATTACCCGTCTTCATTTCTTTAATTTTGCCGTCAAATATTTCATCAAACACCTGCTCGCAAGGTATCTTACACATTCTCCTTTCTTTTGATGTATCTTGTACTCGAAAGGTCTTTTGGTCTTTTCCTAAACATCTGCTCATATAGGATTGGATATATGGCTCTGCATCTTCTCTTGAAAATCCGATTTCATTTTTCAGCCTCACAAAGGAAGACAATACACTAATGCATCTGGCACCGCCAATGCTAACCACGCCATTTCTTGCATTCTTATCATCCGAACAAAAAACGTAGATTTGTGCCCCATGCTTTATATTCAATACTTGCAGTAAGACATATGACTTTAATTCTCCAAGATTTTGTCCTTCACCAATCGTATCGCAATCAACTTGTAACTGTCTCATAAATTCTTCTCTGCTTACACATAGGCAATCTATTTTAGAAATCAAAAGAAACTTCTCTTCAAAATATCCTTCTTTATATGCATCACAAGCATTTTTTAACATTTCTGCATAAACACTGATAGCCAAATCCCCATAGATTTTAGAAAGCTCGTCCAATATCATTTCGTCATCATACATACAGATGGCTTTTTCCGTAACCTTCGCCTCGAACCATTCCGGTGCTCCGGCGATATTATGCCGCAACAACTCCACAGAAATCTGTTTATGACAATAAAATGTATAGTTTGGTATAGACATAATTTTATCAATTAGCTTGTTCTGTTCATCCTTGCGTATCAAATGCATCTTAGATATAAAGTCAGTATCCAGCAAGGCATATTTCACATCTGCCATATACTCACCTTATTTTCGTCCCCGAAATTCCTTTCCGATTTTTTCCAAGTATTCTTTGTCAGATGCTTCTCTACTGTCCACAAGTAATTCCTGCTCAGAATTAAAAGCCAGATTATCTAACAAACTTCCATAACGAAGCAGATGACCACTATTCTGCTGCCACTGCTCTGCTTTCCCGGTTAATTCAATTCTAATAGCAATATGATTACTATCCTCCTGTAAAAGCTTTCTTGCTTTTTCCACAGTAATTAAACCACTTTCTGCTAAACGTAACACAACCGCTTTATAGGGAAGTGCAAACAAGTCCATAAGAATAAGCACATCATCAATGCTCATATCATCCTTTGAAATCCCAAACATCTTAAACTGCTCAATCAAACTTGAATCAGGCATCAACAGTAAACCAGCAAAGGCATTTGCTTCCAGATCTTCTTGAGATGCGGCTGCCTCGTCGAATGTCTTTGAGTCCAACAAGGAACCTGCTGTAATTGTGCTGGTATTAATATCTTCCGCGTAACAATGAATATGATACAATTCATGTGCCGTTGCAAAAATCTGTTTACACATTGGGAGTTCTGTATTCACACACAAGAAAATAGTGCCCTTCTTTACGAATGTGAAAGCCCACAATTCATCATCTTTGAATGGATAACGAAGCACTTCAAGCGGAAGTTCTCTTTTTCGTGCATAATTCGAAACAATACCAAATATGGATTCTCTAAGGATAGTGTTTCCACAGTAGTTCGCTGCAAAGGCCTTTGACAATTCATTTATTCTTTCAAACTGTTTGATTTGCTTATAAAATAAGCTTTCATTCAATACGTCTCCCATTATGCCTCCCAGGATTCCATCATTGCCGTACCATTTTCTCTCACTTTTCTATGGAACAAAATCATATCAGAAAGTCTATCCGCTATCTGCAAGGCCTCTTTCGCCTGCTCAGAATCAACCTTTCCCATAAATGCATGTACTATGTCTGTATCAACTGAATCCTGACAAATCTTTGTCAGTTCCTCCATCTTAACACCAAGGAACTCCGCAATTTGCTTCAGTTCTATTGCATTAATCATTCTTGAACCGTTAAGCATTTTGCTTATTGTCTGCTTGTTTGTCTGTAGTGCTTCTGCCAAATCTATCTGCTTTCTATTTTGCTGTTTCAGGATCGCTACAATATTGGCGGCAATCATTGCATTTTTATCAACCATCTCAAAACCCTCCAATCAACGTAAAATCTTCGTTTTCAATTCCATTATATTCTTCGAATATTATTCAGTCAACAATATAGTTACTATTTCCTCGGTTTGTATTCATAATGTTTCTGATTTGGACACCAATATATTAAATGATAACCGTGTTACTCCTACTTTACTCTATCAGAAACGATGTTCCTCCCTCTCCTAAAATTGGTATACAAATTTATAAACAGTTTTTCCGTTTCTATTTCTCATTTCATGACAATTTACTGCTGTATTAATATGTTCCATATTCGGTTTTCATTATCCTATCCATTGTAATATCCCCTCTTATGTTGAACGCATAGTCCCTATTCTATTAGCCCATGTTTTTTCAATCTGAAACGTATAGCACCATTTATACGATCATGAATCTTTGCTATCTCAGAAATCTTCATTCCGGAGCCATACTCTTCATCAAGCTGATTATCCTCTTCCTCTATCCATGAGGCTCCGGTTCCATCTGGTCTGTTCATCTTGCTGTAGTGCTCTACCCTGTCAGGTGATGTCCTATGTATATTCTCTGCATCATCATCTTCCTTAATGCCTGTAACTGCCTCGGGATTTTCATTACTTACCATTCCTGCAGTTCTGCTTCAGAGCCAAATGTCATCTCAAGAAGCTCTGCTGCGATATCTTTACTGCATACCCGCATCAGATTGTCCTCAGCATCTTCCTTTGACAGCAGGTTCACACTTCCATACCAGACAATCTCATTATCGATTACGGCATAATGCTCACAAGATTCTTCCACAAGCCTGATCTCAAAACCTGCTTTACGAAGTCTCTCCATAAGCTCCATCCGGACATCATCTTTGCCATATTTATAGGCATCAGGATGCCATGTAACAATTGTAACCTTGACTCCCAACTCCCGCCGCTTTCCAAGCATGTTTATAATGCGATCCACTTTTTGATTATTTAACCTTGGGCTTGATACAACGACCGCTGAATTTGCCTCCTCAAGATCCTTCCAATAAGTTTCTGCATAGTTTTCTATATCATAGATTGCATTTCACATCGCATAATTGTAATCTCTTTCTGGACCGGATTAATCAAATATGCTTTTGCATTTTCATAATACTCTTTGCGTGTGTAATTTCTCTTAATAGCAATCTCTGTTCCGGATTTCATCTGGCGGATAAGTCCCATTCCCTCTAATTGGGCTGTTGCTCTTGTAATGGACGTTTTGGTAAGATTCAGCTTGTTCGCAACCTCACTTTTTAGCACAGATTCCTCATCTTCCATATATAACAATTCAAGGAACACCATCTGTGTTGCAGGCATCATCTTATCTGCCTTGACAAGCTGCTTGAGATACACATCCTGCAATACAATTCCCATAAATGGCAAAAATACATTTCCCGGCAAATCCACAAACGGAACTCCACTTTTCACCAGCGCATTTCTCATGGAAACGCTGTTTAACGCTACTTCATATGCTGCAGGACACTGCAATGCTTCCTCATACTTTGCTTTCTGCTTTTTCATT
>CAKRHW010000035.1 GCA_934339365.1 uncultured Lachnospiraceae bacterium
ACATTTGCACCACGCATTACAACTTCTGTACCATTTGCTGTGTAAAGTTTTGAACCACTTACATGTAAACCACTTCCTGTGTTTTCACCAGAATTACCACCTGTTGTTGGTGCCTGTGTTGTCTGATTCTGTGATGAAGTTGTCTGTGGCTGTGTTGGTGTTTCTCCACCATATGGCTTCTTAGCTGTCTGTGAAATATGTGCAAATACATCTTCACCCCATGGGCTTGTCTTTGTCATAGTAGATGTCATTGTGTTCCTGTCAATTAAATCAAGAACGTTATCTCCTCCACCATTTCCAGTCCATGACCATGCTAAATATCCTTCGCCTTTTTCTTCACAGTAACTCATGATTGTCTTGTATGCAACATCGCTTCCGCTGTGCTTCCATCCAAATTCACCAATTACTGAACATTTTCCTGAACCCTGTAACTTATCAATGTTGCTCTTAACGACACCATCGTTTCCACCTGCCTGTGAATACATATGTAATGAGAACATGATGTTTCCTGTGCTGTCTGCATTATAAATAGAATCCATGCTTCCAACTAATCCATCACAATCCTGTCCCCAATTAGGAGCGTCTACCATAAGTACATTTTCAAGTCCTGCATTACGAAGTTTCTTAACGACATCAACGTATGCGCTCATAGCGCTACCGTCACGTCCCCATTCATTTGCAATGTTAACGATTGCATAATCTTTGTTCTTATTCAGAACATCTTTCATCTTAATCCAGTAATCTGCACACTCATTTAATTCATTTGAGCCGTAATCCGGACCTGTATAATCATGCAATTCGAAGATTGCAATCTGTCCACTCTGACGACATAAATCAACTAAATGCTGAATCTCATCTGCTGAATTTTCCTTACCTGCATTTGACCAGTCAGAACGTTTACCCATTGAAAGACAGATACGGGCTGCATTTGAGCCATATTCTCCACCTTTAAGGATTCCCTTCGCTTCATCGTCTAATGCTTCTGGTTTCCAGCAATATGCATAGTTTACACCACGCATAATAAATTCATTTCCATCTGCTGTGTAAAGTTTTGTACCCTGTACGTACATACCCTTATCTGATGGTGCTGCAGTTGTTGGTTCCTGTGTTGTTGTTGGCGCCTGTGTCGTTGTTGGTGCCTGTGTTGTTGTCTGCGCCTGTGTTGTTGTCTGTGCCTGTGTTGTTGTCTGTGCCTGTGTTGTTGTCTGTTCCTGTGTTGTCGCAGGTGCCTGTGTCTCACCACTGTTTGCTTCTCCAATAATCTTAGATGAGAATTTACCATCTAACTTTGAAGGATAAGTAATCTTATATCCGATATACTTCTTACCTGCCAAACTGATTGCAGTTGCAAAATCCTTCGTGATTTTTGCTTCACTTAATTTTTCTAATGCATTTGCAGAATAATTTAATCCTACTTTTAATGCCTGTGCAACTTTATCATAACCAACTTCTGGTTTTGCATTCTTCACATCAGACGAACCATGTCCGTAGTTGTTTCCTTCTGCACCCTTCCATCCTTCTTCATCTTTATCAAATGTAGAAATAATAGAATTGTTGGTTGTAAGTTTGTTAAATAACTTTACATTGTCTACAGTAAATTCTGCTTCCTTATTAATATCGTTTCCTGTAAAGCTAATCTCTAACGAATCAATTGATTCATTTGTACTTACTGGTGCGTATACAAGTGCTGTATAAGTACCATCTCCATTATCAACTTTATTTGTAATCTTAGCATCTGCATCAAATACAACCTTCTGGTCTACTGTACTTGCTGCTGCCTTTACAGCTGCTGTTGATTTTGCTGATACTTTCTTAGATGATGCTGTGCTTGTTAATACGATATCTTCCCATGGATCATCTTTTGTGCTACATGTAAAGTTTGTAATCTCTACTGTACCTGAAGCTGTAGATCCTTCTGGTGAATAAATCTTGTAAGCAATCGCACGACAGTCATCTAAATCCTCTAAGGAGTCTGTATATTGCCAGTCTGATGCTTTTGACTTCCAGTTTGCTGCCTGTAATGGATATGTAACATTTACGCTTTCGCCCGGCTGAATGATACGGTCTTCCTGCTTTGTTTCTCCCTTAAGGATTCCAGGATTTTCTTTCCATGTCCATCCACTACCATTTTTTACAATGATATTGACACAAACCGGTCCATCACTCTTATTTGTCAATGTAGAACTGATTGTCTTATAAGCACTGAAATCAAGTCCTGTACCACCACGTGCTACTGTCTGTGTCTGTACACCACCGGCAACTTCTGATGTGATATTCTTAAATGATGCTACTAACTTCTTTCCATCATCAGAAAGTCCAGATGCATCAATATCAGCTCCGCTGAATGAATTCTCTGGATAATCCCATGTGAAGAAAGAAATGCTTCTTGGACGGTTTAAATCAACCATATTGTCAGTATACTTATCTTTCGCAAGGTTTAATCCCATTGAGATAAAGTCCATGGTAGAAGGTGTTGTATCATTTCCACACTGAATACGAAGACCAATCATATGTACTTCCTTCAAATCAGAAGGTGTATCGATTGTCTGTGGCAAGAAACTAATCTGCTGTGTAGTTCCCGGTAATACTTCAATGTAGTGCTGTGGTGACTGTGTCTCATACCACTTCGCATAAGTATTTCCATTATCATCTGTATAAGAACCAGCCTTAATAATAAGGTTTACCTGTATTGGCATAACGTTATTATTATTTCTGATTACGAAATCAAGAGTCTTTGCAGAGCTTAAATCAATACCTTCTTCGCTATAGAAATATAAGGTAGGATACTGCTCATTCTTTAAGTCATAGCTTACTCTGATACCATTGTTGTTAAGCTTTGTCATCTTAGCAACCGAACATGGTTTTGAGTTGTCTCCATTGATTCCAAGTTCCCAGTCATATTTTTCAAGTTCATCAGCAGGAATATTTCCTGTATCTTCACTTGGATCCTGTACCGGTGTTTGTCTTCTCTCCGGTGTTGGAAGTGGCTCTACCACATCTGTAAACTTCTCACCTGTATAAGTCTTACCTGTATATGCCATCTTAGAAGTATTCTGGATACCATTCTTAGAAGAGAATACCCATTTACCCCAGTCTGTCATATCATCCTTGCTAAATGTCTTAGCACTTGTAAGATCAAGCTTGACATCATCACCAGAGTTACCTGCCCATGACCATGCTAACCATCCGATATTCTTCTTCTGGCAGTAGTCTGTAAGTGCTACTTCATCTACATCCTGATATGCCTGGAAATATCCAAACTCTCCGATTGTAAGACATACACCCTTAGCAAGAATCTGATCAATTGCTCTTTGAATAACAGGTGCTGTTGCTGCTTTTTCATCATCTTTTTTGATGTCTCCACCAAATGACCAATATACATGATATGAGAACATAGTATTACCTGTTGTATCGGCTGCAAGTACATCCTGGCATCCTTCTACCATAGGTGTTACCTCATTACCATAACCTGTTCCATCGATCATTAAAACATTTTCAATTCCATTTTCTCTTAACTTTTTAACGGCTTCTTTGTATGTATTCTTCCATAAATCGCCTTTGTTCCATTCTCCCTGCCATTCGTTCGCAATGTTAACAATAACATAGTCCTTATTGGCATTTAAAATGTCTTTTAACTCTGTCCAGTAATTTACAGCAAGATCTGTAATATTCTCTGGTGTATTGTCTCCTGTAAAGTCATGGATTTCAAGAACACAAACCATTCCATTTGCTTTACACCAGTCAATTACCTGCTGTACATCCTTTGCATCATTCTTTGTATAAGGATTACCCTTTTGGATTTTACCATCTTTATTTGCTGTAAATGGCTGTCCCTGTCCTAATACAATACGTGCAGTATTTGCACCTAATGATGCAATATCATCGAGAGATTTCTTTGTCTTATCCGCATACCAGTTATGAGGAATATTTACACCTCTCATGACAAATTCATTACCATCTGCATCGTATAATTTGCCATTTTTTACAAACATTCCATCACTATGTTCTACTGGTTCTGATGTTGTCGGCTCTTGAGTTGTCTGTTCCTGTGTTGTCTGTTCCTGTGTTGTCTCTGTGTTACTCTTTGCCTTACCTGTGATTTTAGATGAGAACTTGCCATCTAAATCCTTGTCGTAAGTCACTTCATAACCGACATATTTTTTCCCTGCCAGGCTTAATGAATTTGCAAAGTCCTTAGAAATTGTTCCTAACTTGTCTGTTGCATAATTCACGCCTACTTTTAGTGCTTTCGCTACGGCATCGTATGTTGCAGTCGCCTGGCTTCCCTGCCATCCGTCTGTATCTTTTGCAAAATCCGAAATGACAGATTCATCATTTGCAACCGACGAAGCACTTTCTGCTGCATTTGCTTTCACTGTTCCTAACAGGCTGTTTGGAACTGAGTTCGATAATACCATCGCTCCAGTCAACGCCCATGTCAGAACTTTCTTACTGCATTTATGCATCCTAGTCCTCCTACTTGTTTGTTGTCTACGAGTTACATTTCGGTATTGACTCTAACAGTGCATTCGCTTGCGATTGCCTATTTTTTCACAAATCTTCACCCCTTTCCTTCTCCGCGTAAGCAAAGCCATCTGCTATTCATCAATTTACCCTATGACTTTCGTCAGTTTGGACTTACCATAACAGCTCTTCCCCCTGTCTTTCAGGCAAAATACAACTTTCTGAAAAAGAAAACCCCCCAAAAAAGCTAAAAAAGCCATAGGGTCTTTTACCTTAACAAATCATTGCTTCTGTTAGTGCCAACCTATGCTGATAATTATCTTTCCCTTATTAAAATTCCGTTACCTGTTTATCTTTCATTTTTATTCTAAAACTGCTTTCTCACGCCTCTTTTTTCCCTTTTTTTTTGGAATAAAAAGTTTTAAAAAAAATAGACGAAAAATGTTTCAAAAAGAGCTCCCATTCTCTTTGAAACTTTACCAAACACTCTAATCTCTCCATACTTTCTCGAACATCTCTTTCTTTTATCCTCTAAAAGTATATCGTTGCATAATATTATATACGTTATTATAACTCTAATAACATGTTATTTTAAATATATTTACAAAAAATATTATATTTTCCCTATTTTCTTCCTAATATTTCTCCTTCTTTTTGTCATATTCTCTTTTTCCAATTTTGATATAAAAATCCTATCATCGACCAAAGACAATCATTACATGCTGGCTTCTTCTTTCTTCCTAATAAAAAAAGCTGTGCAATCTTTCATGCAACAGCCTTTTCTTCTATCTTTTTATTAAGCATTCGCTAATTCTTTTCCTAAATTCTCACATGCTGCAGTAGCGGCATCATCTGGAGCTTCCTGACAAATTACGCCTTCTTCTCCAATTACAGTTGCACCGGCAGCTTTCATACGGTCAACCCAGTCTTTCATCCATTCTCCATCACCCCATCCATAAGAACCGAATAACGCAATCTTCTTTCCTGAAGCAATTCCTTCTACTTCGGCAACGAATGGCTCCATCTCTGTTTCTTCTAATACTTCTGCTCCCATTGCAGGGCATCCCATCGCAAAAGCTTCTGCCTCTTTTAACTGTTCTACAGAAGCATCTGAGACTGTTAAAACTTCCGCCTCTTTTCCGGCTGCTTTAATTCCATTTGCAACAGCCTCTGCCATTGCCTCTGTATTTCCTGTCTGTGACCAATAAATAACTTTTATTTTACTCATTTTTGTATTCCTCGTATAATAAGTGTATGACCAATAGAAATGATGGTTATGCACTTATTCTTTCTATAGATTTATAGATGATCTG
>CAKRHW010000036.1 GCA_934339365.1 uncultured Lachnospiraceae bacterium
TTGTCTGTGTCAATATCCATACTGCCGTTAAAAAAGGAAACAACTGCAACAATCGGCATAACCACAATTATGATTATACCGATTATTATACCGCCTATTATTTTTATTACCTTTTTATCCGTGAGCAGAGAAACTGCTATTTTCTTCAGTGCCGCACCTATGGTAGCACTCATTAAAATTCACCTCCGTAATAAAAAAAGCCAACTGATTAGTAACTCAGTTAGCTTTTAAAGTTATTTATATTTATAAGCGTTATAAAAGGAAAATAATGTTGCTATCATCTATTGTATTTACATTTTGTTCCTAATAGAATCAAGTTGCCTTACAATATTTACTAATGCATTTTCACTTTCTGTTAAATTGGAATTTTTATTATCCGTATAACCCATCATATGTGCATATTGAGTTACAAGCATATACTTCTCTTCAAATTTGCGTTTTTCCTTTTCAAATGATGAATATGAAATAATAACTTCATAATTTTGTTTACATGTATGTTCCCATTCTTCTAATACTATAAATTGAATAGATTGATTAGGTGCAAGCATACAACCATCAAGTTTAATTTCTTTATCACCATCTCTTACTAATTTTAAAGTTGGCAACACAGAAAAGCTATTAATTATTGCTCCAGTTTTACCATAGTTTTTTATTTTTAAATAAAAACATCTATCACGTGGATCTTTCACCAAATTTGCAATGATATATGGTCTACTCTCTTCTAATCTTGCAGTTTTCATTTCATTTATAGATTTTCTATTCATTATTACAATAATAATTGTAGCAACGACATATACAAATGTCAGAACACACATTATAAATCCTTGATTTTGATTCATCCAAGTAATCATTTTTTACCTCCAAGACGTCTTTTGTTTTCATATAGAAGGAAATTATCAATATCTCGTGGAGAACATTTTTCCCCATATTTTTCAAAAATATATTTCCTTAGTTGCATTGCCCTCATACAAAAATCTACATATACTTCATCACCCTCTAATAATATTTCTTTTCTCTCTTTATGGACAAATCTAGTTATACTTCCGGCAGCACGACTATCATATATAAAAAAGTGATTTGGCAGATGAAAATGTAAATATTTTGATGCTAAAGAATGCTTTTCTAATTTTGTGATTTCAGTAATTTGATTAACTAAGAATTTGTGTACATATAAAATCTCTTGTAAATTATCAAGAGAAACTTCTGTGGTAGATTTTAAATATTTTAATTTATCATCTAATTCAACACCAAATTGCAAAAAATGAGGTGCAACAACATCCGAATAAAAATCATCGGATGGCACCGATTTTTCTTTTATTCTTTCAATTGCTGCTGCATAACTTCTTCCAATTAACCATATTTTACCTATAATTACATTCTCGTTTGTATGACTAGGATTTTTTAAACACATATCATATAGAATTTGGTTACCAAAACTCCAATAATCATAGTCTTGTGTTCTAAAATTTTCATAAACACTATTTGTATATGCTTCTAAAACTTTCATATAAGTCACCATAATAATTATAGCATTAATAAAAACTTTTGTAAATCACCTACCGCCTGCACTGCCGAAAATCTCTGCTTTGTATTCGGGAGCCTGAACGAGAAGCAAATAGCGTTCATTTCCACACCTATAAAGGCAGGTGCCACGCTCACCGAATTTGATTAGGGCATACTCATTTGGTTCTACCATTAGGGCATCTTCAAAGTCCTTCGGATTGATGTTGCCGGGAAAGAATAAGAAGTGATGAGTAGGAATTGAAAATAGCGGCTTGGTATATTCCTTGACATTTTGAATCAGGAAATCCTCAATGTTTTGACTGGCTAAAATCACTGCTGAGTCCTTTTTGCGAACACGCTTCATTGCGTTGCGGATATACTCAATGGCAGTGAGGTTAGACAAAAACAAATAGAGCTCATCTATTGATGCAACGGTGTTTCCCTCGCCGAGGAGCTTGTTAGACATATAGGAAAGGATATTAAATAACATTGCGTCTTTGAGCCTTTTGTTAGTATCAAGCAAACCCTTAACCCCGAAGCACAAGAATTTGTCATCAGTAATGTTTGTGTGACCGTTGAAGTATTTACTTTCAGAACCGACACACATACTGTGAATACCAAGACAAACCTCCTGCAAAATTTCTTCGGTGTAGAGATACTTTCGCTTGTGGTCGTAGGTCATATATTCTTCCTCGCACAAGTCATAGAAATCACTCATCACAGGAAAGTCGGACGGTTTCTTTGTGCTGTAATCAGTTGTGTCGGTTATGCCGAATCGTGCGTACAGCTTCATAAGCAGAATTTCAATTGTATCAAGCTGTGCGTCCGTGAAATCCTTGTAAGTTCTGAAAAAGTCTTTCAAGAATGCAATGTGCTGTGATAAACGAGTAACTTTTGTAAACGCTTCCGGAATATGCAAATCTTCCTCGCAGGAATCAAAGTCTATCTTGCTATCAATATTGGTGTGCGAATTGCCTGCAAGCTCAGCTTGCTCATTCCATGCTTTAGGTTCAAGGGGATTAATTTTGTATTTGCCTGACATAAAATCAATGTAGCAACCGCCGAGGGCATTTGTCATATCCTCGTACTCAGACTCGGGATCAAGGCAAATAATTTTCTTTCCGCTTTCTCTGATATTAGTTAAAATCAATTTAAGAAGATAACTTTTACCCTGACCTGAGTTTCCGAGAATAAGGATGTTACTCGTTGTCTTGTCCTCAGTTCTGCGGTCAAAATCAACGAGAATATTCGTGCCGTACTTATCTCGACCGATATACAAGCCATTAGGATCTGTCTTACCGCTAAAATTAAAAGGAAAAAGATTTGCAACTGAAGAAGCAGGCAATACACGCTCGTATAAACTTCCGAACTGATTACTTCCGATAGGATTTACAGACAAGAATCCTTCTTTCTGTCGTAAAGTCAGGCGGTCAACTTCAATCTTTGAACGAGTAAGTTCCATTGCAATATCGGTCTGTAGCTCCTTTAAATTCTGTTTACTTTTCGCTTTAAGCTCTATGAACACAGAGCAATGCAATAACGGTTCTTTGTTCTTTCGTAAGTTCGCCATAAGGGTAACAACATCCTGCAAGTTGCCCTGTGCTTCAATGGTTTCATTTACATCGTTACCGCTTGATTTGAGCTTGTTTTTGCGTGTTGCATTCTGTATAATTTTACGCTGTTCCATACTCTCAACAAGCCTGTGGTAAATGCGTAGCGTTACTCCGTTTCTGTCTGCAAGCTGTGAGAGTATTGCTTGTTCTTCCGTACTCGGCGGATATTCTCTGACTGCCCATACACTGCGGTATGAGTCGCCGACAATGTAATAATCGGTGAAAAACTTAATTGTTGACGGCAGAATCATATCAAAGAAATCTTTGGTGTAGATTTCCTCTGCCTGTTCGGGTGTGAGCACCTTTGGTTTTCTATTGAGCAATTTCATTTTCTAACCCCCTTAATTTCGGACTGCCAACACAAGTATTCGGTCATCCTGATTGTAGCCGTAACAGGTTGAAAGCGTTAATATCTGCTGACCGTAAACAGGTGTAATTCCTGTGTCGTATATGGATTTCTCTTTTGCATATTCAATTCTTGAGTTATAGCTTTTTTCCGTTCCAACTGTTGTGAATCTGTACCAATCATCATCGGATTTTACTTTCATAACAGAAAAGACGGAGTAAGCAATGCCCCGTCTTTCGTTTCGAGCACAACTGTCGGATGTTCCGTAAAATAAGAATAATCGGTATAGTTGCAGAGGTCTGCAAACATTGTGCCGTTGTTCATATGGTGTCCGTAAATTATGAGATTGGTACTGTCGGCTGAACACCTTGCATCAAGAAATGGTGTACCGCTATAGCTGTACTCGCCGTAAAAGTTTTTGTTCAGATACTTCTGCGGATTGCTTGGTGTGTGCATAACAGGGTAATTGATATTTGTGCCTGCTATACTTATCCAGCCGAAGCATTCACTATTTATCGACAGCAAATCGGAAACAGAGTGTGGCTGATAGTAAGTTGTGTAATACACAGGCTGTCCAGTTTGAACTTCATTATCTGAATCACTGACTTTTAATAAATGTGGCTTTTTAATGGTTTCTTCAATGGTTGCATCTGTTGTTTCCTCAGTAACGATTTCTGCAAGCTGTCTGAATTCTTCCGTTTCCTTGTTTTCGGCATAGAGCCTTGAAAATATTGATATCAGACAGGCAATTATAATTACAGAAAATATGCCTATCACAATTCCCATTTGGATTTTCCTTTTATGCTTCTTCATTTTCCACCTCCGAAATATACTGTTCGCCGTCATAGTCGGGCATCAAATCGCCGTTCATACTTGCGTCAAAATATATTGCAAGAAAACGCTTGATGTCGGCTTTCTTCATTCTGGTTACTTCAAAGCCTTGGTCTGAAATAATCTTCTCAACCCTGTTTGCTTTCTGCAAAACATTTTCGGATTTTGAAGATTTACACCTTGCTATGAACAGAAACTGCCTTGCGGTTGAGGTTTCGGTCTGAATACTGTCGAGAAAGTCAAGATCTTTAGCAAGAATTTTTCTGACCTTATCATTCTGTTCAGCTTCAATTCTGCCTTTGATATAACTTTTATTTGTATCGAAACACTCGCAGAAATCGGTACAGGTGATTTCAATATCCGGCACAGCAGAAAGTACCATCATCAGGTGCCGCACCTTGATTTCAATATTCGTATGCGACAGAACAGAAATATTTGTAGGCTGAACCATATAGAAAATAAATTCTTCCTTACCGACCTTTAAACCATTTTTCGTAAAGGTTTTTATGCCCAGCAAGTCCTGAACGGACTTGCCTTTGTGCTTTGTTTCCTTCTGATTGTTTTTCATTTATTTGCCCCTTTCTGCCCAAAAATAAGTCTATTGAGTTGAAATAAAATACTTCACAGCATAGCGAATAAAATCAAGAATTGTTGTATCTTCAAGCCGTATTGACAAAAATCCAAAACACAGTGTCACTGCAAGCGGTGCTATTATCCTCGTCTGTGCAAGTATCAGGATTGATAATAAAAGCGCTATGCTCATAATTGCAAAATCCCGCAAGCTCCACAGCCACAGATTGGCCGTAGCTTTGAGGTTTTGTGGATATAGATAAGTTGTCATAATATAAATTCTCCTTTACTTTGCCGCCCTCGCAACACTTCTCGTCAGGTTCACGGCAGTTGTAGTTGCGTGAACAATGCTCGTCATATTAACCTTAACTGATGAATCAAGTCCGAACTGCTGTGCAATTCTCGGCACTTCGTTTGATGCAAGCATTATTCCAAGTCCCAAAAGCATATTGCCGGGGAAGGTCAGCAACCCGAGGAACAGCAGAGTTGTCTGCATAAATGCTGTCAGGCATAGTGCCGCTATCTGTTTCATCCACTGATTGAAGCCGTCCTGATATCCTCTCGGAACGCTGAACATATACAATGCACCTACTGCCATTTGTATGAGCAGAATTCCTCCACGCTTGATGTTCGCAAAGAAGATCTTTATTACGCAGTAGGCAAAGGCTATCATGCATAACAGATTCAGCAAGCCAAATGTTGTCTGTGTTGCTACTGCAAA
>CAKRHW010000037.1 GCA_934339365.1 uncultured Lachnospiraceae bacterium
TGGTTCGGAATAGTGTAGTGCTGGCGGTCTATCTCTTGTTTTCGGTTGCTTGCTTCCTTACCGTACATGAGCATTATACCGCATCGTCATACGCCTGTCAACCCCTTCTGCGAAATTAGTTGTAAACTTTTGGTGAACAAGAATACAACTATTCAATCTAATTCTACCATAAGAGGACAAAAATGTCAAGGGGTTTGGAGCGGTATTTCGGGAACATGGAAAAAGATCGCTTAGGAAAATTCTATTACTCCTGAATCTCTCTCATCAGAGTCACGCCGTCCTTGAAGCCTGCCTTGTACGCAGCTCTCATTTCAGCAGCGGCAGTCTCACTTTGCAAGTCGCATAGCTTATGGTACAAGATTGTCTGCTCCTCAGTCAGCGACTCCTCAAATGGGATAGCGGTCTGCTCCCATTCATCAGAGAAGTGGTCTGTCTTGATAGCACCGATACGGCTATTGTAGATCTCATCAATCATAGGGATACTTCCTTTCAGTCATTGCAGTTAGTGTGAATATCGGAAAGGCTGAAAGTCGTGACTGATGAGCTGAATCAGGCAGCTATTGAAGCCAAGAAGAACGCTCCGAAGCGTGAAAAGACTTGCTACTTTGAGAGGGCGAAGATGAAGCGTGATGCTGCAAGGCTTGCTAAGAAGCCGAAAACTCCGAAGGACAAGGCTAAAGGCAGGGGCAAGCAAGGAATTGAATAAGCAACTTTAAACCCAGTGGATTCAAAGTGAATGAGCCGATTTGTTTACAAGTCGGCTCAGTTTATATAAATCTTGTCTATTAGGATTATTGGACGATTTCCTGGGAACAGCGTAAGTTGGGCGAGATTTCAGAATCATTTGAATATGGTCTAAACGCTGCCGCCACTGAATATGACGGCAAGCACAAATATATACGGATTACCGACATAGATGATTCAACACATTTATTCATACAAGATAATCTCACATCACCTGATATTGATTTCTCAACCGCAGATGATTATTTACTGCAAGCGGGAGATGTTCTATTTGCAAGAACTGGAGCGAGTGTAGGAAAAACCTATATATATCGCAGTTCTGACGGAGATTTGTATTTTGCCGGATTCCTTATTCGTGCTAAAATCAAAAGAGATTATGATGCAGATTTTGTCTTTCAAAATACTTTGACAGACAATTATGATAGCTATATTCGTATCACATCTCAGCGTTCTGGTCAGCCCGGAGTCAATGCTCAGGAGTATGCTAATTTTGCATTATCCGTCCCATGTCTTGCTGAACAAAAGAAAATTGGAGCATACTTTACCAATCTTGATAACCTTATCACCCTTCATCAGCGTAAGTTTAAGTCAGGCAGGAAAATGATTGACAGTAAACTTCGGAGGATGATTCAGGAGAAGAATCAGGCTCTTGGGATTAGGCAGCAACATGGTCACACTCTGGAATACTAAATGAAAATAAGCGTATCGGATCAAAGTGATTCGGTACGCTTTTTCGTCAATTCCGCCCATTTGCGAGGTGGTTTTTGGTGCGGATTTGCAGTAAATTTAATAATATTATATCATAAATTTTGTAAAAGTAAAGACTTTTTGAAAATTTTTGTGCTGAAAATGAGCTTTTAACATGATTTTTAAGTCGTTAAACCGTCATATTTCAGTCGGAACGGAGGAATTTTTATGGCAAAAAGAGGAAGTAATATTTACAAGCGTAAGGACGGACGATTCGAGGGACGTGTACCTGTGGGGTATCATGATAACGGAAAAATTAAGTATAAATCTGTGTATGCAAGAACGCTTTCTGAAGTAAAGGAAAAAATGTCGGGGGTGTATTCAATTAGGCAGAATCAGACCGTTTCTGCGATAAAACTTACAGTTCGTGATGTAGCAGAGCAATGGCTTTCATCAGCGAAACTTCGTGTCAAGGAATCAAGCTATGCTAATTATGTAAACATCGTGAACAAGCATATTTTGCCGATTTTAGGAGGAGAATTGATGATAAATTTGACCACAGGCAAGCTGAATGATTTTATTAATTTCAAGCTGACAAGCGGCAGACTTAATGGGAACGGCGGACTTTCTGCAAAATCCGTCAGGGATATTATGATGATATATCGAAGTATTGAAAATTATGCCTCAAGAGAATACGGTATCAAGGAAACGCATTTTACTATGCCGAAAATTGATAAAAAGCAGACCGATGTTCTGAACGTTTTTGAAAGAAAAAGACTTGAAAATTATTTGATTCACAATCAAAATAAAACCAATATTGCAATCTTGCTTTGTCTTTTCACCGGACTTCGTGTAGGAGAACTCTGCGGCTTGAAATGGGAGAATATTGACTTTGACAATGCTGTTCTGTATGTGAAGAGAACTGTTCAGCGTGTCAGTAAGAATGGCAAGTCACAGGTAATTATAGGCACTCCGAAAAGTAAGACTTCGATTCGTACTGTTCCGATTCCTGCGTTTGTTTTGGATATTCTCAGAAACTATAAAAGCTGCAATGATTTCTACATCATCACAGGAAAAAGCAAGCCTACCGAACCAAGAACTATGCAGAATCGTTTCAAATCTATTCTGAAATTATGCGGTATCAGAAATGTGAATTTTCATCTTTTGCGACATACCTATGCGACTGTATGTATTGAAAAAGGCTTTGATCCTAAAACTCTCAGCGAGCTGCTCGGTCATGCGGATGCTGCTATAACTTTGAACAGGTACTGTCATCCCTCAATGCAGATCAAGAAAGATTATGTCAGCCGTCTTTCACTCACTGCTTAATTTTTTAACCGTCAGATTTTTGTAGTCCGAGTATGCTCTTAATGCAATTTTATGGCTATATATCACGTTAATTTGATATATGGGCGGAATTGACGAAAAATATATTTCGATTGATACTCTAATTATACCACAAATTTTTATCTGTATATATTGATTTGTATGTTAAAATATAGTATTATAAGAGTAGCGAGGTGATTTTCTATGATTAGGATTGCGATTGTGGATGATAAGAATAATATCTGTTCATATGTTGAAAAATGTCTATTGGCTCTGTCTAAGAAATATGGCATCTTAATAGAGATAGATGTATTTTATAGTGGCGAAGATTTGATAAAAATTATTCAAGATACTTTCTTTGATATGATTTTTCTTGATATTAAAATGAGAAACTTATCTGGGATAGATGTCAGCAAGCTTATTCGTGAAACTATGGGAAATGAAGCTACTCAAATAGTATATATATCCGGTAATACGCAGTATGCGATTGATGTTTTTGAATATGATCCTTTTCATTTCCTTCCGAAGCCACTCAATAAGGAGAAAATTGAGAAAGTCTTTTTTAAACTTATGCGAAAACTGAATTTAAAAGCAGAGGCGTTCACATATAAAATCGGACATGATACCCTTAAAGTACCTATAAAGGAGATTTTATATTTTGAAGGTCGCAAAAGAGAAATTATAATATATTATGGTGGGAAAGAGGATAAGTTTTATGGTTCTTTAGAAAATATTCATCTGCAATTAAGTAAGTATGATTTTCTTCTTATTCATAAAAGTTATTTAATTAATCCCATTCACGTTCGTAAGTGTACATACGAATCTGTTGAAATGTCAAACCATGTTATTTTACCGATAGCTCAATCCAAAAGAAAAGAAATACGGGGGAAACAGTTGGAATTATTTAGCAATCAGGAGGTATGATATGGACATTACAGCATATGACTTGATTTATATTATCTCTAATTTATTTACAGCATATATTATCAAACTATTTATGGACAAATATCTTGGAGTTAATCCCAAATATAAAAGAACAGTATATTTTGCTTATGGAGCATTTTTTCTTATTACAACTTCATTATATTTTCTATTCTCTATTCCAGTAGTAATGATTCCAGCTAATATACTATGCTTCTTAGGAATATCGCTATGCTATAAAGGCAATTATAAAAACAAGATTATAGCATCATTCTATATATACATTGTTTTATTCGTTGTCGAAATATTGGTAACTGCACTGACATTTACACCATTTATGAGTCCGTTTGAAGCGTATGAATATTCAAATGTGCTTGGTTTGTTTGTCAATAAGGTATTACAGTTTTTTGCTGTTCTACTTCTAAGAAATGTGTTTATAAAAAAAGACGAACTGGATGATGGTATTATTCCTTTAAAAATATCACTATCATCTTTATTAATACCAATTTCAACAATAATTATCGAAATAATAGTAGTAGGTACTCCAAATATATCACAAAATAAAGTCGTTCTATCAGTTGTTATATTATTTATGACAAATTTTATAACGTTTGTTTTGTATAATTCATTACTTGAAATGCATAGAGATAAAATCAGAAATATAGTAACAACTCAGGAAAGAGAATATTATTATAAGCAATGTCTAATAATGCAGAAAGCAGTTGAAGATACCCAATCATTCAAGCATGATTATAATAATCATATGTCAATACTTAATGAGTTTATTTCTAAAGGGGAAATTTCCTCTGCTGAAAAATATATAAGTAATTTAAGAGAAGAACATCAAAAATATACTTCAATCTATTCTTCAACCGGAAATATCCCCATTGACAGCATTTTAAATTATAAGCTGAACAGCTTGTCAGATAAAAATGTAAATATGGACATAGAAGTTAATGTTCCTATTGAACTTTCTATAGAAATTATGGACATTTCAACTATTTTGACGAATTTGTTGGATAATGCAATTTCAGCATTAAATAAAGTTGATAAAAATAAAAAAATGAATATTAAAATCATATATAGAAAAGGAATGCTGATTATCAGCATAGCAAACAGTTACAATGGGATTGTTCTTTATGAAAATGGCGAAATTGTGACTACTAAGAAAAATAAGGATGAACATGGCAAAGGATTATCCAATATAAGAAAAGCTATTAAAAGTATAATGGACTGCTGAAATTTACTCATGATGAGAATACATTTATATCGGAAGTTCTCTTATATGTTCCATAATCTTGGAAAATTACAAGAAAACTGTAAATTATTACAACCTCTCGCACAAGTTGACTTTATGATGTATACTAAGTATATCAAAAGAATGCTTGATGAATGGAGGTTGTTTTTTTAGAAATATTGAGAAGAATTAAACAACTATAAAAATTGCAGTTTAAAGTAAGCGCCTAATAACATCACACCCCCAAATGAAAGATCCCCGAGCTTCGGTTCGGGGATTACTCATATTGCTT
>CAKRHW010000038.1 GCA_934339365.1 uncultured Lachnospiraceae bacterium
ATACTCGAGGATGACAATCTCGCTAATATAGACTCTTTGTATAATGCAGCGGTAGCAGTTGATAAATTTTATAGTCAGGAATGTAGAGAGTGGTAGTTCTTCGGGTAAGTATCAGGTTGGTGCATATCAAGATATAAAAGGTGTGGAAGGTTTGGATGCTCATCATGTAGGACAAAAAGCATTGATGAAAAAGGTGGTTGCAGATTATGATGAGTTAACGGCACCTGCAATTAATGTTCCGAAACTGGGACATACAAAGAGACATCCAGAAAGAGGGATTGTATCAAGGAGTACAAAGGGGATAACTAATGCAAGACAATTACTTGCAAGAGATTTATTTGAATTAAAGAGGGTATATCCTGACATACCTAATTCTGCACTGAAGGAATTAATAGATATGAATAAGAAAATGTATCCAGAAATGAGGAAATAGTAATTATGAATGAAAAATTTGTTGAAAAGATTTACAAAACAATAGTTGAAGACGGAGTCGGTGAATATAAAAATTTGCTTGATAACACAGCTCTAAAAAATGCTACAGACAAATATTGGATAAATGCATTAGAGTTGTATGAGAAATTGACTTCTGAAGAAAAAGAAAAAATGTTAAAATTTGCTGAACTTATTATGATTGATACAATTTCAAGTGTTTTTGGTATATTAGATGGTTCAAGTACCTTGTCTGGTGGAGATTTTGAATTTGAAGTTAGGATTAATGGTATTAGTACGGAAGATGAATTACAGGATACATTCCTTGAATTCGTAGAAGAAAATAATAATTAAAATCATCAATGTATCGAGCTTAATAATTTTGTCCCTATTCCCTTGACGCCTCCTAAACGTCCATGTTACAATGGCACGCAAGAGGGGATACAAGGGGGATGAGATATCTCCATAATACCCAAACGGAAACACAGAATCGAGGATGTTCTATTGGCGACAACCGCCATGGAACATTCTCGATTTTTCTGTTACTTGATAATTCCGATAAAAATATCCCAAAGCATAACAAATTTTTGAACAGCAGAAAAAGTTATGCCAAGCTAGATTTCACCCAACGGCTCTGCCGGTGGGTGTTTCCCGGCTTATGCCGTCTAGGGCGGCATAAAGCCTTTAACCTGCAATATTTTCGACCCTATTTATTTTGGCACTATCTTAAGAAATCAAATCTCTCACATTTCCCCAACAAGCCTTAAAAAGTTTATCATGGGTAACTACCTCGACTTCGCTCTTAAAATTGCACACAGGGGCAACACAGGCTCTCACAAGGGCAAGAGAACGTTGATTTGTCTGTCTAAAAAATGAATTTGTGCATATTTACGGTTTTTTCTCTGTTTTTGGTCTATGGCATAAAGCCAATTCTGTCTTCACATCGCCAAAGTTTCCTCCGATTTTTCAAAAACAAAAATTTTGACTTGCAACTGTTCTTTTTCAGAGTTAACATCACACACCACGAAGGAGATTTCTTCTGCTTCGTGTCCTGTGTTCTACAGGATGTATCCATCTCCATGAAAGTCAGCGGTGTTCCTTTGCGGAATATTTTGTGCCTGACCAGAAGTGGATAGGCTATGTATTGTATATAGTCCTTGTGGTTTGCCAAGCTTAAGTGAAGGAGTTGATTTGCCTAATGATTTAAAAGTGTTTTATGAGAATTGTGGAGGTGTGTCTTTCTTTACTGATAGTGCGTATGGATTTAGGATTGTAAGTCCAGAAGAAATGGTATTAGCAAACCCAATTATCGTTGGTGAACTTTGTGAGGAAGATATATCATCAGGGTGGTATATTATTGGTAAAGATATCGAAAACAATTATATTACTATTGATTTGGCAAAAGAAAGATTAGGAAGGTGCTACGATAGCTTTTGGGACAGACACGGTGTGGCTGGAGAATGTGCTATTGTTGCACAAACTTTTACGGAATTAATATCGCAGTTGTATAGTAATCAAGGTAAAAGCTTATTCTGGTTAGATGATGACTTTAATTCTTTAGGTGATGCTTATGATGAAGTATAATGTTTAATTATGTCTCAATTTAAGGTCATTTGAAATCAAAGCTGAATATTGTTGTCGTTAGAGACGTAAAACGCACTGTTTTCATAGCACATAGTGCTGTGGAGACAATGCGTTTTTTCTTGTGCGTCTGGGGCGCACGTTTCTAACCGGTGCAAGTCCGGAATCCGCCCGGTAGTGGGAAGGATATAGCCGAAGGTAAGGGTGTCCATCGTGAGGTGGAATCCGAAGAAAGCCGGATGTGGAGAACCTACTAACCCATGGACAAATCTCTGGTTTGACGAACAGAAATCACATATAAGGCCATGCATGAGGGTAAGGTTGCAAGGCAAACCAAAGCCCGATAACTACACGGAATTCTGGGCAGACGAAGCCGCATTCATTATGGTAACGGTGTGGAAACCGCCTATACCTATGACGGGGACGGAAATGTCCGCACACTGGAAACCAAGGCGGGAGAAGATGTCCTGCTCTCCTTTGCATACCGGTATGACGGCAACGGAAACCGCACAGCGAAGGCAGGTACACAGGCAGCTCTGGGCGGCATCACTTCCGAAATCACCACAGGGAATAATGCGTTGGATCTCTCCTATGCTTATGATGTCCGGGGACAGCTTCTGGAAGAGCGGCGGAACGGCGCTTCTGTTTGCTGTGCCTATGACAAAGCCGGGAACAGAATCCGGAAGACGGATGCATAGGGAGAAGTCCGTTATCTCTATAATGAGAAGAACCAGCTGGTCGAAGAGGAAAGCCCTGCCGTAACCTGAGCAGTCTTGCAGATAGTACGGGAAATGTTATATACTGTTCTTATGATATGCTGAACCGCTTGAAACGGGTGTCTGGAGACAAGGAAGATGTGCTGGCGGAATATGATTACACCGGAGCCGGGCAGATCCGAAAACTCCGATATGGAAACGGTGTGGAGACGGAATACAGCTATCGGGAGGACGGGGAATTGTCCAGTCTGGTAACGTTGACCGGACAGGGGCAAGTGCTGCTGAATTTTGACTATGTTTATGACGGGAATGGCAACTGTATCAAGAAGAGCGGTGAAACTTACCAAAACGAATATGCATACGACTGTATGAACCGCCTTATCAGTGCGGTGCAGGACAGGGAAGAGGAGAAATATGCTTATGATTTGGCAGGAAACCGCCTGAAAAAGGAAACTGCGCAGGGTACGGAAATTTATTATTACAATGTAAAGAATCAGCTCACCTGTCTTCAAAGAGGAGCGGACACGTTCAGGTACCTTTATGACAGACAGGGAAACCTGCTGGAGAAACAGGGAAAAGGGAATCGGAAGCAGTACAACTATGATGTTGCAAACCGTCAGGTGGGCGTCATTGCGAAAAAAGCAGATGGAGTAACAGAAAAACTGCAGCAGATGAATTGGTATGACGGCGAGGGTTTGCGTTATGAAACAGAAGAGAATGGAAAAATCATTCGTTTTCTGTTTGACAGGGGAGAGCTGGTAGAGGAAAGTAGTGCAGAAGAGAAAATCAGCTATGCAAGGGGATATCAGCCGATTTTCCAGAGCAGAAACGGAAGGGAGAGAAATTATTTTGTCCAGGATGAAATGGGGAGTACCCTGCTCCTTCTGGATCATAACCAAGAAATTCAGAAAACCTACCGCTACGATGCCTTTGGGAACATTCTGAAAGAGATGGGGGATATACCTAACCGGGTGACTTATACCGGGCAGATGTATGATGGCGCTGCGGGGCAGTATTATCTAAGGGCGAGATTCTATAATCCTGCTATCGGACGATTCCTACAGGAGGATACCTTCCGTAGGGATGGACTGAATCTGTATGCGTATTGTGCAAATAACCCGGTGATATATTATGACCCGAGTGGACATGTCTTATGTTTAAATGGAAAAACAGCATCACAATTAGATACATATGAGGAAGTGCAATATCATAAACGTATTTCGGCAACTCCGGGTGAAAAATCTGCATTAGGAACATGGACAGGACAGAGAGGGGAAAGTATGTTTATTCCTACAGATCCTGATATACAAGTACTTTTAAGACAAAAAGGATTGGAAGGAATTACATATAAAGATGGAATTCCAGATTTTTCAAAGTTTGCAGAAGTAGAAATACAATTGTTTAATATGCATGGTGGTGAAAGTGGAAGAAGCTATAACTTCTCTCACGCTGATGAATTGGCTGGTCAAGGTCATACATTGGCAGAAATTAGTAGGGATAGGGGAATGAATTACACATGGCATGAATGCAATGACATGATAACGATGCAATTAATTCCGAGTGCAATCAACGATTACTTTGGACATATGGGAGGTGTTGGAGAAATAAATTTATTATTTGAATTGTTTAATCCAAACCAAACGGGTTGGTATTATAATTGGAAAAAATAAATAAAATACAGGAGGATTGGAATAATGATAAAAGATTTGAGAGAGAATGACTTAGGGTTTATGGTAGGGACATTTTATTCAAGTATTTTTAAATATGACATAGAAGTGTTGTTTGATAGAGACATTTCTCTAGAATATATTGAAAAAAATATTGAATATTTTAATAGTATTAAACAAGAATTTTTATTTGATATATGTGCAGCTTTAAAAAGATATTATGAAAGCTATAAAAAATTATACCCTGATTTATGTGAGGAACTTTCACCAGATATTTTAAGAAATTATGAAGTCGATCCAGTTTCTATATTAAAATATGTGAAAATTGGTGTTTATAGATTTCATAAATGCAGTGTAGATGATGAAAATATTCCAGTTATAAATTTAGGCGGCGACTGTGAATGGGCGGGCGATGCAGGAATAACTATTATTGCAAAGAATAATCAGCTAATGTATGTGGGACGTTGGCAAGATCGTAATGTGTGGAATGATAGGGTAGAGAGCAGAATGGAAAAAATGTTTAATTATGCAATGCCAAAAGATATATAATTTTTAATTAAGTATTAACTTAAGCACCAAAATGGATATGCGGATGACTGCCTAGCCGAGGAGAGAGTCCTTGACAGAAAGAACGGTATCGACAGACGGGTGCAGTATGCCTATGATGCGGCCGGAAATGTG
>CAKRHW010000039.1 GCA_934339365.1 uncultured Lachnospiraceae bacterium
TGATTAATAGTGGAGTAATTACAGTTGATGATTTAGGAGATTTTAGTGATGGATTAAAAGATAGTGTAGATTTTCTTTTACACAGGTAGCAAAGGAGATTAAGCACATAAGAAGCGTAGGCGATATTTGTGAATATAGAAGCGTATGATACGGAGTCTTTAAGGAAGCTCGTCAGACTCCTTGAATATGAGAACAGGTTATTGAAAGACAAACTAAAGAAAGAAAATATTCCGTATGACGAGGTCAATCCTTTTGAAGAGACGATAGACAATGTGGAAGAGTACGACCCTGATCAGGGAGAACGCATTGTTAACCCACCTTATATTACAGAGAAAATGGCACAGAAGTTTTTTGCCATGTTTTGGGGGCGGGAGGATGTTTATGCAAAGCGTGGTAAGAATGGTGGTTATTTTCCGCAGTGTGATAACAGATGGGATGCCAGACTTTGTCCAAAACAACGGGGCGAAAAGGCATTCTGTGACGAATGTGAAAATACCAAGTGGACACGACTGGATGTTAAGAAGATTATTGCACATCTATTAGGGTATAAAGAGGATGGCTCAGATGTAATAGGTGTATATCCGCTGTTACCTAATGGAATGTGCAGATTTATTGTATTTGATTTTGATAATCATGAAAAAGGCGCAGAGGCAGCAGATTTTGCCAATACGGATAATGAATGGCATAAGGAAGTAGATGCTCTTAGGAAAATGTGCGAGATAAATGGTATTAAGCCATTGATAGAGCGTTCTCGTTCCGGTAAAGGTGCTCATGTATGGATTTTCTTTAAAAAAGCAATACCGGCTTCTGTAGCCAGAAATTTTGGTTTTTTGTTATTAGATAAAGGTTCTGCATTGATTAACTTAAAATCCTTTCATTACTATGACAGAATGTATCCGTCTCAGGATGTAGCAAGCAGTATCGGTAATCTGATCGCATTGCCATTGCAGGGACAGGCACTTAAAAATGGTAACAGCGCATTTGTGGATGAAAATTGGAATGCATATCCAAATCAGTGGGATATTTTACTAAATAAAACAGAAAAACTTGGTATAGAGGATATTGAAAAATATATGGCAAAATGGCAGGCAGAGTTGGCAGAAAGCCGGAGAATGCTTGCCGGTACCGATATGAATAACAGACCAAAGCCATGGAAAAAGAAGTGTGAGTTTATTAAGGCGGATGTGGTTGGTAAGCTACATATGGTGCTTAGCAATGGTGTTTATATTGATACATTAAACCTTATGCCGAGAATACAAAATCAGATTCGCAGTCTGGCTGCTTTTGACAATCCTGAATTTTACAAAAATAAAAGGCTGGGATATTCAAATTATTATAATTTTAGTGCTGTATATCTGGGTAAAGACGTTGATGGATATATACAAGTGCCTAGAGGACTGAAGGAACGTATTATAGAAGAAAGCAATAAAGCCGGAATTACTATTGATATATCTGATCAAAAGGAAAAAGGACGTCCAATCAGAGTTTCTTTTAAAGGAGATTTGAGAACGCAACAAGAGTTGGCGGCAGAGAAATTATTGACTTATTCAGACGGTGTATTAAGTGCGGCAACTGCATTTGGTAAAACGGTTGTTTGTAGTTATTTGATTGCGGAACGCAAAGTAAACACGCTTATTTTGCTGCAAAGTAAGGATTTGCTGAATCAGTGGGTGGATGAGCTGAACAAATTCTTGGACATTAAGGAAGAACCACCGGAGTATGAAACCAAAACAGGCAGAAAGAAAAAGAGAGACAGTGTTATAGGTATTTTGCATGGTAGTAAAAATACATTGACAGGTATTGTAGATGTTGCCATGGTTGGCTCTATGTATAGCAAAGGTAAGTTTAATGACTTGATTAATTCTTATGGAATGGTAATTATGGACGAATGTCATCATGCGGCATCCAATACGTCTGTGGAATTATTGCAGAAAATCAATGCCAAATATGTATATGGAGTTTCGGCGACGCCGAAGCGTGGAGATAGCTTAGATAAAGTTATTTATATGTTGATAGGACCACTTCGTCATAGATTTACTGCATTGGAGAGAGCACAGGAGCAGGGAATAGGTCATTATTTTGTACCAAGGTATACAAGAGTTGTAGACACTGCTGACAGCAAGGATGACATTAACAAAGCTTACAGCCTAATTAGTACCAGTAAGGTGCGTAATGAGATGATTATAAGTGATGTAAAGAAAAGTATTGAGCTGAATCAGACTCCGGTTATATTAACCAGATTTAAGGAGCATGCAAAACTTCTGTATGATGCGTTGAAAAATGAAGCTGACCATGTATTTCTTTTGTATGGTGACAATTCCGACAAGGAAAATGCAGAGATACGAGTAAAGTTAAAGCAGGTTCCTAAAAATGAAAGTCTTATTTTGGTCGCAACCGGACAGAAGATAGGAGAGGGATTTGATTTCCCAAGACTTGATGTGTTGATGCTTGCTGCGCCGGTATCCTTTGAAGGACGTTTGGAGCAGTATGTAGGAAGATTAAATCGTGATTATGAAGGGAAAGAAGCTGTTTATGTATATGATTACATTGATGCTCATGTGAGATTCTTTAATAAAATGTACGGCAAAAGGTTGAAAACATACAAGCGAACCGGATTTTCCATATGGACGGGTGATGAACATACTAAGCAGATAATTAATGCTATATATGATTCTGGTAATTATACGGAAAAATTCGAGCAGGATATTGTAGAAGCGGAGAAATCAATTGTGATTTCCAGCCCGGATATACGACAGGACAAAATTGACAGATTGTTATTATTAGTAAAAGAACGTCAGGAAAAAGGTATACATGTAACTGTCATCACGACAGACCCGGAAGAAGTGGTTTATGGTAGTGCAGATGTATGTTATGGCTTGATTAACGAGATGAAACAAGTGGGAATAAATGTAGTGACGAAGGCAGAAGTTGAAGAACGATTTGCTGTTATAGATGATGAATTGGTATGGCATGGAGGTATGAATCTGCTTGGTAAGGTAGATATATGGGATAATTTAATGCGTATCAAAAATCATCAGGTGGCAGCGGAACTGTTAGAGATAGCACTTGGTACTACAACAGAATCTGAAGGAGACTGATAACTATATGAAAAAACAACTCAAATGCTACATCTACACCCGTGTATCCACCTCCATGCAGGTAGATGGTTACAGCTTAGACGCGCAAAAAGATAAATTGCATAAATACGCCGATTACCAAGATATGATTATTTCTGGGGAATACTCCGATGAAGGCAAATCCGGTAAAAGTGTGGAAGGCAGACCACAATTTCAGCAAATGCTTTCTGACATAGAAAGTGGTAAGGATAATGTGGATTACGTACTTGTATTCAAACTCTCACGATTCGGACGAAACGCAGCGGATGTATTATCTTCCCTTCAGAGAATGCAGGATTTTGGTGTTAATCTTATCTGTGTGGAAGATGGTATCGACAGTTCAAAAGATGCTGGTAAACTGATGATTTCTGTTTTATCTGCGGTGGCTGAAATTGAGCGTGAGAATATATTGGTACAGACTATGGAAGGGCGCAGGCAGAAAGCCAGAGAAGGTAAGTGGAATGGTGGTTTTGCACCTTACGGTTATCAGCTAATCAATGGTGAACTGCACATAGCAGAAGACGAGGCCGAGATTATCCGTATTATTTACGATAAATTTGCCAATACCACTATGGGGATTGCAGCTATTGCTACATTCCTGAACAACAGCGGATACAAGAAAAAGCTTCGTCAGAACAATACCATAGAAGGCTTTTCTACATCTTTTGTAAAAGGTGTTTTGGATAATCCGGTGTACTGTGGCAAGCTTGCTTTTGGCAGAAGAAAGAATGAGAAAATTCCGGGTACAAGAAATGAATATCATATTGTAAAGCAGGACAAGTATATGCTTAACGACGGTATCCATGAGGCAATTGTGCCAGAAGAATTGTGGAATCAGGTGCACAAAAAGAGACAGGAAACCGGTGTTGCCAACATCAAAACTCACAGTCTGGATCACGAGCATATTTTGTCCGGAATTATCAAATGTCCTATTTGCGGAAGTGGTATGTATGGCAATGTAAATCGTAAAAAGCATCCGGGCGGCGGACATTACAAAGATTATTTTTACTATGCCTGCAAGCACAGAACCTTTGTGAACGGTCATAAATGTACTTACCGTAAGCAGTGGAGTGAGGATAAAATCAACGCAGCTGTAGAAGAGGTTATCCGCAAGCTTGTGAATAATCCAAAATTCAAAACGGAAATACAGAAGCACATCGGTCAAAGTATTGATACGCAGGAGCTGGATAAAGAGCATACAGGCTTACAGGAGCGATTAAAGCAGGTTACCGGTGCCAAGAACAAGTTGGCAAATCAAATGGATAACTTATCTGTATCAGACAAGCATTATGACAAGAAATATGAGGATATGCAGGTGCGTCTGGACAAGCTTTATGATGAGATAGAAGAAATTGAAACTCTGATTGAAGAAGTAGAAACCAGACTGTATAATATTAGGCAGGAGAAAATATCCGGTGACAATGTGTATCAGTTCTTATTATTCTTTGATAAG
>CAKRHW010000040.1 GCA_934339365.1 uncultured Lachnospiraceae bacterium
CTGTACTAATAATGATTACGAACCAAATTAACACCTTGCCCATTCGACCACTCCTCTCAAATAAAAAGAGGACCAAATCAGCTGATGGAATATTCCATCTCAAGTGCTAATTTAGTCCTCACTAAATGTTTTTGATATAAAATTGTACCTAATCTAAGCGCACAGATTCACTCTCAGACTGATTGTGGACATCTGTGATGCTGACTTGAATTTTCGGTTTAATATTGCAGCGCTGCCCTATCTTTACCGCTAAAATGGTATAAAAATAAGGACTAAATTAGTGCTAACCCCTTGATTTTACTGGGTTTCTCTAACTTTGTCCTTATTATAACGCGCTCATCATCGATGATAATATAATCAAAATAGTCCCTTGCAAAATATGTTTCATTCAAATACTTTTCCTGCCCCAAAGTTGCAACGGAAGCAAAAATGACAGCATTTCCTGTATCCTTTTTATTCGCAAAAAAGAAACCATAGTCCTCTGATTTTCGTACATTTTGAAAAGAAATCGCCGCCTGCTTAAGAATTTCTTCCCGATGTGCAACAAAAAGAACCCTTTTATAATTCTTAGAATCAAAAGCTGCCAGATATGTTTTTCCAACTCCTGTCGCTGCTTGAACCAGCGCCTTCCTTGCACCCTCTGCCCTTGTATCTTCCAGTGAATACAGTGCCTCAATCTGAACGCCTCTCGGTTCATACAGTTCATAAACCTTTTGCTCCTTAGATTCTTCTTCCTGCATATCATATTTTTCTAAATCTTTTGCTACGGCTGGTCTGTGCCAATTTTTCGAATATCGTTTTAACTCTTCTTCATCAATAACAATCGAATGATTCTCAAATAAATCCTCAAATGTTTGATAGAATTTTTCATAATTGACAGCATCTGTTTTGCTGCTAAAACGATAATTCCATTCTATCCCTGAAGTCAGTGCACTTTTTGAAATATTCGAAGATCCTATATAAAGCTCACTGTATTCTTTATAATGAAACAAATAAGATTTCGGATGAAACGAACGATTTTTCTCATTATAAAATCTTAAATCTATCTGACTGCCTAATTCACGTTTAATCAGATATAATGCCGATGGCTGTGTAATCCCTAAATAATTTCCTGTCAGAATCCGAATTCTTGCTCCACGCTTTAATGCATTTTCTAATTCTTTTAATAATAATTTCACACCAGATTCCATCAGAAACGAAACAATAATATCCACGCCTTCCGCTTTTTTCAGGCTATTCTTCAACTGATAATACAGATACATGCGCTTATCTCTGCCACCAGTCATGACATCTGTTGAAAATTCTGCTACCTGTTCCTGATTCCACCTTTCCTCTAAATCATATTCCGACATTCTATCACCTCTTCCTTTTTTAAAATCAGATTCAGCCACTGTTCCTTTTCTCTTCCAGGTCTGACATCTGCACTCACCCACTCTTCTTCTAATGTCAATTCCAGCCCCTGTTGTAAAACAGATGCAAACTTTTCTTCTGTCATATCTGTAAAAAATCTTCCATTTCTGATTGTTTCCTCTGTTCCATATTTAAACGAAAGATATAGCACTCCATCTTTCTTCAAAGCCGCTGCAAGATTTTTCAAAACCATTTGTAACTGCTCTGCAGGCAAATGCAAAACAGATGCACAAGCCCAGATTCCATCATAACACTCCTCTTTTTGAAATGTCTCAAATCTTTGATAAGTCACTTTGATTCCTGTATTTTTTTCTGCAATTTTACAAAGCTTCCAAGAGCCATCTAAGGCTTCCACTTCATACCCCTTTTGCAGAAAATATTTCGTATCTCTTCCTGCTCCGCATCCAAAATCCAGAATCTTTCCTCCATCTGGTAACCATCTCAAAAATCGTTCCTGCGTATCGTGAAAATCCACGTCCTTCGTATTTGCGACAAACGCATCTGCATGATCTTCGTAATAGGAAATCGTTGAATTATGGCTCATCATATCCACAATCTCCTGAAATCTCTGCGTTACGGCATCATAATTTTGATGTAAATGTGGAAAAAGACAGTTACTGCAGTCTTTTATTCCATTTGATAAATACTGATAATTTCCACCACATTTTTCTCCAAGAGCATACAAAGGACAATAACAAAACAGGCAATTAAAATCTTCCCTGTCTGCCCCTGCATGGCATGGAAAAAACTCACATTTTTTATGAGAAAAATAAGAATATCTCTTTTCCAACTTCTGTCCCTCCTTTACGAAGACCGTTTTCGCACACGATACATCAACAATCCTGCCCCTACAAAAAATGGAACAAATGTTGACATAAAACGGAAAATAAGAATCGATGTTGCCGCTAATACAGAACTTCCAATCTGGCGGAACAACATAGAAAAAATAACCTCAACCGAGCCAAATCCAGATGGCATCGGAATAATTCCAGCAAGCATGGAAGTAAGTGCCACAATCCAAAATGTCTCTAAAAAAGAAACCTGACTTTTTGCTGCAATACATGACGGAATCATATACCAAAGTGCCTGCATCAGCATAGATAATGCAAACATTTTACAGACCTTCTTTTTATTCTTTAAAATCACCTCTGCCGCCTGCTGCAGCAAATCTACCTGATGCTTTGCTTTCTCTACATATTCTAAACATTGTGTCGCAGTCATTATTTTTCTTCCTGTCTGCTTACCAGAATTTTTCTCTTTCTCTTGTTTTTTTATCAGAAAACTCTGTATCTTCTCAAATAAAAACTGCGTGATCTTTTTTTGAACTGCCACAAAAACAAATGCGATTGCTACCATTACAGATGCAATGGTTCCAACAACCATCATCACCAAATGCTCTCTTGTATACTCCTGCACCGGATGGCAAAAACAAATTGCCAGAATTCCCCATGTCAGATATGCCAGCCGGATAAAAATAGTCTGTAACAGACAGATTCCCATTCCATCCCCGACCGGTATCTTTTGTTCATTCATATAATAAATCTTAGAAATTCCCATTCCGCTTCCAAGTGTCGACACTCGAAAAAATGCTCCATAATAAGCAATCTTTACGGCTTCTTTGCACGTAAATTCCTTCTTATAATCCTTCCCTAACAGATATAATCCAACCCCGTCAAATACTTTATAAAGTAACCCCAGAATACAAACAAATACAAGAAGCCAAGGTGACACATTCCGAAGCTCTTGTATTACATTTTCAAAAAATGTACGGTTTGCTAAAATTCCAAAAAGAATCAAACCGCCAAATAATAAATATCCCATCCCACTTTTTTTCGAACTTAATTTCGGTTCTTTCCATTCTGTCTTGTTCTTTTTCATCAATAATTCTCCATCTTTCATCCGTTTTCCTATCCTTTGATGATATACCACCTGCCCAAAATTTTCAAGTCAGGAATTTTTACACACCTACAAAATTAGCACACTTACAAAAAAGGTGCCACACTTTTTTGGTGTGACACCTTTCTGCCTAAAAACGGATTTTCTTCCTGTATTATTTTAACTTCATATTCTTCGGACACTTTATCGTTTTTGAATATTGTCCTAATAACACTTCCTTCTTAACAACACTATAAGCTCTAACTCTTAAACGGTCTACTTTTGTTACTTTTGTTTTCTTACACTTCAGAATAATACTGTTTTTCTTTGTTGTTTTATAATATACAAATTTCTTTTTCTTTGCATCATATCTGTAAATACGATATCCCGTTACCTTTGATTGCTTTTTCCATGACAATGATAATTTTTTAGAACTTAACTTCTTTAATTTTAATTTTTCAATTTTCTTTGGACGGTATACCTGAATACGAATCGTCTCATTGATCTCATCTACCATATCATGTCGGCCCTGTGCCGGAGATCCATTTACAATCGATGTATTAATATTCTGTGTAGGATTTTCTGCAGTGGTTGGCTGCTCTGTAACCGTTGTAGTGGTTGGCTCTTCTGTAGTTGGCTCTGTTGCTGGTTCCTGCGTTGGAGCCTCTATTGTCGTTTCTTCTGTTGGAGCTTCGCTTGTTGGTTCTTCCGTCGGAGCTTCGCTTGTACTTTCTTCTGTTGGTTCCTGCGTCGGAGCTTCCGTTGTTGGTTCTTCTGTCTGCTCTTCGCTTGTGCTTTCTTCTGTTGGTTCCTGCGTTGGAGCTTC
>CAKRHW010000041.1 GCA_934339365.1 uncultured Lachnospiraceae bacterium
GCTTGAGCAAAGTGACTTCCTTGTTTGGGGATTAAGATTGCAAACTCGCAAAGCGAGTTTCGCAATTACCTATCTTTACAACTATTTAATAATCTTTGATATTGCTTTAAAAGACGGGTGTTTTGCATCTTTTAAAAGTTCAAATAAAACTGCTTCTAATGTCAGGATTTCCACACCCTGTGCTTCCATATTCCGAAGTGCAGTCTCTTTGTCATATTTTTTTCTAGATGCAACACAATCTGCTACTACAATCGGATGAAATCCCATTTCTTTTAAAGCCAGTGCAGTCTGACGCACACAAATATGTGTCTCCATTCCACAAATCAGAATATTTTTCCGGTTCATGCCTCTTACCCAGTCGGATACATCCTGTTCCTCTAAGGCACTAAAAGTAGTCTTTGCAATCGTGGCAAGATTACCACGATAATATTGCGAAAGTTCCTGTACTGTTGCACCAAGTCCCTTCGGATACTGTTCTGTTGCCATGGCAGGAACACGAAGTTCCATTGCTCCCTGCACCAGACGGCAGATGCCATCTAGTACCTGTTCTTTTTCATCCATTGCAGGCAATAATTTTTCCTGCACATCAATAATCAATAAACTGCTGTCTTCTATCTTCATATTTCTCTCCTTTTTATCCTGTATGAATGGTTTTCTTCCTCTAAACAAGACCAAATGATTTTAGTACAAATAAAATTCCGGTAATGGTAAAGGCTGACAACACCGTTGTCATAACAACAATGCTCGATGTCAGAGTACCGTCATTTCCCATATTTTTTGCCATAATATAGCAGCTTGGTGTCGTAGGGGAACCTAACATAATCAGTACTGCTACCAGACTGGCATCCCGAAATCCCAGTAAAATTGCAACCGGCAGAAACAACACCGGCTGAATCACTAACTTAATGCAGCTTGCTACAATGGTAGGTTTCACCTTTGCCAAAGCCTTCGCCCCTTCAAATCCGGCTCCCATGGCAAGCAGGGCAAGCGGTGTCGCCATTTTTGCAAAACTTCCAACAGTGGACGTAATAATAACCGGATAATTCAAATCTAAAATAGAAAGAATCATTCCTGCAAAAATAGCAATAATAATCGGATTCGTAAGGATTCCTTTGATGGCATCCTTAATGGTCTTTCCTCCCTCTTCATTCGATTCAAATGTCAGTACAATTACGGAATAAATATTGTAAAGCGGAACCGCACCGATTAATACAAGTGGCATCACACCGGAATCTCCATAAATATTTGTTACCATTGCAATTCCTAACACTGCAACACTTCCCCGAAAGGATGCCTGTACAAAGGCTCCTCGCATATAGTCATCTTTTAGAAAAAGCTTTGCCAGCCCCCAGACACTCCAGAAACAGATACTGGTAATAATCGCACAGTACAAGACAAACTTCGCATCAAACACTTCTGTAATCTTAGAATTTGCCAGATCCTGCAAAAGGAGTGCAGGAAGTGTCAATTTAAAATTAATCTTATTGGCAACCGTTACAAAATTCTGATCCACCCAGTGAATCTGCTTTAAAAAATATCCAACGACCATTACTAAAAAAACCGGCATCGTCGCATTTAAACTATAGATAAAATTCTCTAACATGATACATTTTTACTCCATTTCTTTCCTTTTCTCTCCTATACTCTCACCATATTTATTCTAAAACCAGCTCTACCGGGCAATGGTCTGACCCCATCACTTCTGTATGTATCTTTGCACTTACTAAACGGTCTTTTAATGCCTCTGATACAATAAAATAATCAATTCTCCATCCGGCGTTCTTCTCTCTTGCTTTAAACCGATATGACCACCAGGAATACACGCCCTCCTGATCCGGATAAAAATAACGGTAAGTATCAATGAACCCATGTTGTAAAAGGTTCGTCATTTTCTCTCGTTCTTCATCGGTAAATCCCGCATTTTTACGATTGGTCTTTGGATTTTTCAAATCAATCTCTGTGTGTGCCACATTCAAATCTCCGCAAAGCACCACTGGTTTCTTCTCTTCTAATCTCTTTAAATATGCAAGAAAATCCTCTTCCCACTGCATACGATATTCTAATCTTGCAAGTCCGGTCTGCGAATTCGGCGTATAACAGGTAACTACATAAAAATTTTCATATTCTGCTGTAATCACACGTCCTTCCTGATCATGTTCTTCTATTCCGATTCCATAAGTAACCGATAACGGCTCCTTCTTTGTAAAAAGAGCGGTTCCGGAATATCCCTTTTTCTTTGCGTAATTAAAATACTGATGATAGCCTTCCATCGGAAGTTCTAACTGTCCTGCCTGCATCTTTGTTTCCTGTACACAAAAAACGTCGGCATCTGTTTCATGAAAAAATTCCATAAAATTCTTGCCTACACAGGCTCTTAATCCATTTACATTCCAAGAAATTAACTTCATAACGGTTTTGATATCCTCCATTGCAATTTTTATATTGTTCTATTATAATAATTTTCATTCGAAGTTGCAAGTTTCCATATCCGCTTATGATAGAATGTTTGAAAGGAGATTTTCTCATTATGTTTTACACACAGACGAATCAGTTATCCCCGTTGCAGATAAACCACATTCAGAATTTACACCAGATTTGTGAAGAAAATGACAAAGTTTCGATTCTGTCTTTTTCCTCAAACCACGTAAATGCACTGCCTGATTTCCCGGCTTTTTTATTATGCTATGATAATCAGGAAGAATCAGAGCAGCTCATTGGGGTTCTTTCTGCATTTTTCCCGGATGAAAACAGCTGTCAGCTTTATTCTTATGTACATCCTTCCTACCGGAAACAGGGAATTTTTCTCACTTTAGAAGATCATATGTTTGAACTGTTAGATCAGACGTATGTATCGGATATCGTTTATCCGGTTGACAGCCACAACCAGCTGGCAAAATCTCTTTTAGAAGATGCCAGTTATACGTTATATGCGACAGAATGTTCGATGTCCCTGTCTCTAAAAGATTTTGTTCCATTCCTTCCTGACCTTGCACAATATCATATTGTAAAACAACAGTCTGCTGATTCTGAATTGATTTATACACTCTTTTCTGACACAGATTCTGAATCTCTTGGAAGCCTCCACCTGTATCTGGATGAGAAACACAAGCATGCAATTACACTTTTTTCTTTTGAAATGAAAAAAAAGAACCGCGGCAGACACCTCGGCTCTTATCTTTTGCATTCCGTTTTATTTCAGTTAAAACAACTAGACGAATGTGCTTCTGTTTTGTTACAGGTAAGTAAAAATAATACCATTGCTTTTTCTCTTTATCAGAAATTTGGATTTACCGTTCAGGAATCCATTGATTATTACAAGTTATAAAATCCTTTCTTTTCTAGCTTCAAGCTCTTCTTATTTTAATTTTCCAATTCTGTTAAATGGCCAGTATCTTACATATACCTTTCCAAGTATTTTATCCTTCTTGACATATTTATTGGTCCAGAAACGGGAATCTTTTGAATTATTTCTGTTATCTCCAAGCATAAAATAGCTGTCTTCCGGTACTACAAAATCTTCATCTCCGGTATAATCCCAGTCTTCCCGATTATAACCATCTTCCCATTCTTTTCCATTAATATAAATCTTGCCATCCTCAATGTGAATCGTTTCTCCCGGTAAACCGATAATTCGTTTTACAAAGTTCTGTGACTCATCATCCGGGTACTTAAATACAATAATGTCCCCTCTCTTCGGCTCACTGAATGCATAGGAAAAACGCAGTCCTAACAGTCTGTCTCCGGGCTTTATGGTATCCATCATAGATTCTGTCGGAACTGTCGCATTAACAATTACGAAACTGTTAATTGCCCATGCTGCTGCCATCGCTATAATAAAGATCAGAATCCAGCTTCGGATTTCCTTTCCCCAGTTAATTTTTTCGTCGTCTTCTATCTCTTCTGACAGTGTCTTGTCTTCTGACAAAGTCTTTTCTTCTGTCTCTTCTACATGATTCATTGAATGATCTTCCATTCTCTAACCTCCCTAATTCTTTTCTTTCTTAGGCGTTTGCGAAACGCCATAATCCTCATAAATACGACATTTTTTTGTTGCTAAATTAAAATAACTCCTCACCGGA
>CAKRHW010000042.1 GCA_934339365.1 uncultured Lachnospiraceae bacterium
AAGAGATATCTGCAGAAGCATGTCGAGACACTCGCGGCAAAGCTGATTCTGGCAGATGGTGTGAGAGCAGGAGATACCATTCTTATAGATGTGAAGGATGGAAAACTTAGCGCATCGGCAGTTCAGAAAAATGCATAAAAATGAAGATATATTTGTAAAACAGGCGCAGGAATTTTCTCCGCGCCTGTTTTATTTTGCGCTTTGGCATGGAGGACAGACCTCTGATAAAGGAGAAAAAAATCCTTCTCTTTTTTAATTGTGTTATTATTTGAAAAAATATATAATTAATGTAAGCAACTAGAAAATAAGTCGAAAATTTTAATAATCAAATGTTTGAGGTGATAAGATTATGCAAGGAGAAAAGTTTACATTAATGCAATATAATGTTAATGCAATATTGGGCTTTATTGAAGCAGGGCAATTTGTTATTCCTGAGATTCAGAGACCATTTGTATGGAAAAGAGCTCAGGTAAGGGATTTGATTGATTCTTTGTATAATGGATACCCTACAGGGTATATTATTACATGGAAGAATCCGGATGTTAAGACAAAGGATGGAACAGTAGCAAATGGAAAGCATGTATTAATTGATGGACAACAGAGAATTACAGCATTGATGGCATCGATAGCAGGTCTTGAAGTGTTAGATGAAGATTTTAATAGGGATAGGGTTAAAATCGCATTTAATCCGCTTGCAACCGATTCAGATAAGAGATTTGCAGTACAAGATGCATCTCATTTAAAGGATAAAAAATGGATTCCAGATATTTCAGAAGTATTTAAAAATGATTTTGATCCATTTGAGTTTGTCCCTAAGTATTGTAATAATAATTTGGGTGTGAAACCCAATGAAGTAAATAATGCAATTATGAAGCTGAGAGGGATTGCAAATAGACAGATTGGAGTTATAGAGCTTGATCATTCTCTTGATATTGACGAAGTAACGGAAATATTTATTCGTATTAATTCTAAGGGAACTGCATTAAGCCAGTCTGATTTTGTTATGTCCAAAATGGCTGCAGATACGGTTCATGGAGGAAATATACTGCGTAAGGTTGTTGATTATTTTTGCCATTTAGCTGTAAAACCGGATTTTTACCCTCAAATGATTAAAGATTTAGAATTTGAAAAAACAGAATTTGCATCTAAAATTAAATGGCTAGCTAAAGATAATGAGGATATTTATAATCCTGATTATAATGATATGCTTCGTGTCGCTTTCATGTATAGTTTTAATCGTGCAAAGCTCTCCGATTTAGTTAGCTTGCTTTCAGGTAGAGATTTTGAAACACGTGAGTTTAAGGAAGAAATTGTAGAAGATTCATATAATAAACTTTGTGAAGGTATCAAAGTATTTATCAATGAACATAATTTTGAACAATTTGTATTGGCTATTAAAGGTGCTGGATTTAAATCTAGTAAGCAGCTCAATTCTCAGATGACACTTGATTTTGCATATATGTTATATCTTAAACTATCAAAAGATTCTTCAATACCACATGATCAAGTAAAGCATCATGTGCAAAAATGGTTTGTTCTTTCAACACTTACAGGAAGATATGTTGGATCGCCTGAGTCTGTAATGAGTAGGGATATTAGATTAATAAATGAAAAAGGTTTTATTAACTTCTTTTATGAGATTGAAGCATCGGTTCTTTCAGATACATTTTGGGATATATCTTTGCCACAGAATCTAGAGACAACGTCAACTAATAGCCCGGCATTTAATACGTTTCTTGCAGCACAGATTAATCTTAATTGCAATTCATTATTTATGCATGGAACAATGATTTCAGATTTAATTAATATATCAGGAGATGTACATCATATATTTCCTAAGGCATATTTGAAAAATAACGGCATTGATACAAAGGGGAGGTATAATCAGGTTGCAAATTTTACGTATCTTGATACTCAAGTGAATAAAGCTATAAGTGATGATGCCCCGAATATATATTTTCAAAGTGCATTGGAACAGTGTGACAAGAAGAACATTGCATTTGGAAATATATTTGAAAGAGATGCTCTTATGAAGAATCTTAGTGAGAATGCGATTCCAGAAAGCATTGTATCAATGACTGTAGAGAACTATGATGATTTCTTGGCTGATAGAAGAAAGCTGATGGCACAATTGATGATGAGATATTACAAGGGACTATAGATTATTCTATTGTTTTAGTAAATAAAACAGTAAGGGAGAAGAAGGTGAGATTATATGGGTATAAAGCAACTAATTGGGGAACTACAGACTATGATAAAAAGATTGCACTTGAGAGAAAGAACAACCAAGTTTTTATCGGTGGATTGTGGTTGATAAACTTATGAAAAATAGATATAATTATATTGTAAGAAAAGTAAGGAATTCATTGCTTGGGAAGGAGGTTTTTGTATGGAATTAGCAAAGGTAACATCAAAAGGGCAGATAACAATACCTATTGAAATTAGAAAAAAACTTGGAATTAAGAATGGCGATAAGATATTGTTTGTGGAAGAGTCTGGAAGAGTGTATATGATGAATTCATCTATGGATGCACTTCGTGAAGCACAGAGATCATTTGCAGGAGAGGCAGAAAGACTCGGACTTAAAGACGATGATGATGTAATGGAAATGATAAAATCTCTTAGGCAGGAAAGTGTGGTGAAGTAGATGAGAATTATGCTTGATACCAATGTATTGATATCGGCATTACTTTTTCCGGGGACTAAGATGGATGCAATGATGAACTATATATTTACTAACCATCAGCTTGTGTTATCATCTTACGTTGTAGATGAGTTAAAAAATGTAGTCAGGAGAAAGTTTCCAGGAAAAGAAATGATAATCAACAAATTACTTATGATGATGAGCTTTGAGTATGTATACACACCTGGTAGTATGGAAAGTGGACTATTTAATATCAGAGATATCAAAGATTATCCAGTACTTTATACGGCTATTATTGAGGATGTTGATATTCTTGTGACAGGAGATAAAGATTTTTCAGATATAGATGTCGAGAAGCCGAAAATTATGTCTCCAGCACAGTTTATGGAGCATTTTTTAGAAGAATGGTAAAAATGTTCGGGGACTATAAAAACACTCAAAATCCGCTATGCCTGATATGGTATAGCGGATTTTTTTTAAAATTAATATGACTCCGTTTGCTTTGTAGACTGGCAGACTGCAGAAGAGTCTTTAACAACTTTTTCTCTTTATAATTTTTGTGCTTATTTCAATTTTTACATGGCTTGCAGAGGTAGAATTTATTATCTCTGCAAGCCCTTTTACTGCAATTTCACCCATGTACTGCTTAGGCACATGCACAGTCGAAAGAGGCGGTGTAATGTAGGTACACATTG
>CAKRHW010000043.1 GCA_934339365.1 uncultured Lachnospiraceae bacterium
ATAGTGAAACACATCCTTTCTAATAAATATTTTAATGTGTCGCACTTTTCGTGTCCACTAATTTATACTAACATCAGTCATCTGTTCTTTTTCTTCCTCTGTAAAGTAACACTCACTTAATTCCATCCGAAGTTTTCGGCACTCCTCTGCTGAAAGCTCTGGCCCCCTCTTTTCCTGTTCTTTTTTGGGTAATAATATCCATTCTCTTGCTGTTAATGCCATCTCTTCTACCTCCTTAACCTAAATGTGCCAGGCACCATCCTGGTCTTTCTTCAAATCCAGTATATATTTTTTTATATTTCTAGCTTTATCATGTTCTCTCTTTTTGGATGTTACTTTTTCCTCTTTTGAGGTGGATATTTGTACGCCTCTACAATTATGCCGTTCTCCCTACCGCTTTTCTCAAGCTTTGGGAATAATGAAAGAAGATGGTCCCTTACTTCTTTGTCGTTAAAATCCAAATCTTTAAATTTTTTTCTTTGAACATCGTATTCTTTATACGTTTTAATCTTCAAAAACTCTTTTTTCAGATTCATAGCACACCACATCCTCTCTACATATCTTCTGCATTTTTCCAGCTAAATGGGCGCCCTCTCCTTCTCCATTCCTCGTATGTAACCCCATTTGGTATCCTCCCCCACTCTTTCAGCACGTCAAGCTCATCTTTGGCGCGTTTTTCTCTTTCTTTCTCGCTCAATTTTTTAGGATGCGTGAATCTATATTTCTGTTCTTCCGTCAGCTGTTCTTTTTCTTCCTCTGTAAAATAACACTCACTTAATTCCATCCGAAGTTTTCGGCACTCCTCCGGTGAGAGTTCTGGCCCCCTCTTTTCCTGTTCCTTTTTGGGTAATAATATCCATTCTCTTGCTGTTAATGCCATCTCATTCTACCTCCTTAACCTAAATGTGCCAGGCACCATCCTGTTCTTTCTTCGAATCCAGTATATATTTTTTTATATTTCTAGCTTTATCATGTTCCCCCTTTTTGGGATGTGCTCAAATACTACCCAATTATTATAACCTCTTCTGGAACGTATTCATTCACAAACTCTGCAGCTTTTATCTATTAATTTCATTATAGCATTTTTGATATTTTTAACAACTCTTTTTATATTCATCAATGCAATATTCCTTTACAAACTAAGCGCCTTCTAGTTATATTGCTATTCCGCAAGTATCGCCTCTATTGTAAATCCAATTTTTTTTACCTCCGACTATTGATACTGACTTTTTGCTACTGTGTAAATTAGACTACATGACTGTTATTACTGATTTTGGGTACAAAAATACCACCATGTCATTTCTGACTGGTGGTTTCTACAAATTTACCAAAGCAAAAACTCCAACATACAAATAAACCATCCGATTTGCAAGCGTAGTGCATTCTAACTCACATATTTTAAGGTATTAAAAAGAATCCTTTGCAAGATGCTTTTATTTTTTATATTGTTTCAATAACTCTTTTCTGTTTTTTATATGTCTGTCATGTAATTTCTGTCCCTTTGGATCAGTATGTTTCACTGGCTTATCACCAATCTTCAATCTGTCATCAGTTTTCATATATAATTTTTCAGCCATAAAATATCACCTGCTTTCATAATCAAATATTTTCAAATCATATAAATCATCTAATGCATAGAGTCTTGCTAATTCTGAATTAGCATAAATTTCCTTGTATTTATTATATAATGATTCATACAATTTTTCAATATCAATTGTTCTATTAGGATTTGATGCGATATGAACTACACCATTATGGCCAACTGCAATCGAAGTATCGATATCATCATTCACAAATAATGTCTTCAAGTCTGTGAAAGATAATCTTCCGCCATTTGGATGATTATGAAGTAAAACCTTCTTTCCACTTGATTCCTGATAGATTTTATATTGTTCATATGTCAAGCCAGTTTGACCTGATCTTGCTGATAATGTGTTTTTAACAATAACCTTCCCAGTTCTTGCATCAAAAACTACTATGTCTTCAAGGTCCGTTTCGTCCCTATGTTCCAACATCTTCATTGTTTCCTGATATACGGATTCATTTATTGGCTTGTGATTTGTTAAACCTTCAAACTTATCATGAAATTCTTTACTATTTACAAGTTTTCTATCAACAGAATAAGCGTTAGAATTTTTCTTCTTTGTGATTTTCTGTGTTTGGTCAACCACAACAGGACTATTAACATATTGTTTCTTCCACTCCTCATAGCTCATATCCTCAGGCACATAATATGTTTTCCCATCTTCTCCTCTGGCTGCACGTTCGCCGATATAATCGGTCTCTTCATTTTCAAGATATGGGCATGTTGTACCCCTACAACGTGGATGAAAAGGTGGTGCCGTAACACCAACGACATAATCCCTCATAGAAAAATGCTTTAAGTCCATATCTCCGCACTTAGAACATGTCTTTGAATCAAGTGTTTCGAGCACCTGGTACTCTTCCACATCTAATTCATTCATACAGTCATGACTTGCCCTAATTGCAAACGCAGCTGATTCAGTAAGAATAACCCTTGCTGCCTGATTCTTTGAAACACCCATATCCTTTGCAAACTGCCTGATAACTGTATCTGCAGAATCTCCGGTAATACACATGAATTAAGCAGTGCATCTGTACCTTTTAAATTTGATGTACATATGATGTTATTTTCAGATAACGCTCCTGCACTTGAAGCAGCATTGCATAAAGCCTTTGAAAAAAATAAGGTTAATATGGTGAATCAACGAAAAGAATTCTTTCATGTCAGTCTTGACGATATAAAAAAAGTTGTTCGGGAAAATTACGATAAAACTGTCGAATTTATAGATGTTCCGGATGCGGAGCAATACCGCATTAGCCAAACATTAAGAGGCGATTCATTAGAGCAATTAGAACATGAAGCATCTAATTCTATTTCTGATTCTAAAACCAATCATACAGCCAATTTAAATAGTCCTAACCAGCAATCAAAAGCCTCCCAACTGTTATATACAAAATGGTGAACGTATGAAATGCCATCTGATTATAAAGTTAAAATAACTTATGGCCCTAGAACAGACTGCAGGTAAAAACAAAAAAATAGAATTAAAACTATACTAACATTATAGTACAAAAAAAGTCCGGTGCTGGCACACCGGACACAATGGAATAACATCTAAAAGATGCTACTAGAACATAATTAGTATACCATCTTTTAGAGCACCTAGTCAATTCAGAACATTTGTTTTGCATTGGGTGTTATTTTTATACCCAATTTTAGGAAAGCAATCTGGTGATATGTCAAGCTAATTTTTTAAATGATTTTGATATGTATTTCAGAAAAAAGGGTAACTTT
>CAKRHW010000044.1 GCA_934339365.1 uncultured Lachnospiraceae bacterium
TCAAACTCTTTTTCGGGTTCGATTTTTCACATAAATCTGTTGTTATTACATTACAAAACCATATCATTTTGATACGGTTTTGTGTGTTATTTATATAGTTGCATTTCTGGTGTACCCAAATTGTACCCACGCTATTTCTGTACACTATTCTTTATTATCAAAGGTGTCATCTTTTCCATAAGTGCATCTGCGATACGTCTGCTTTTGTCATCAAGAATTTTCTTCTTTTGTTCACGTGCCCATTCTACAGCTTTTAACTGATCCTCCGGTCGTTCACTTAATACTACATGTTCTTCCATCATGCTATGCACCTCCTATCGCTTCTCATAGTTTATACCTACATTATAACAGCTTTTCAGAAAATAATCCGCTGCTTCCTGCAAATCTTTTATATTTTTTGCCTTGTTATTTAAGTCTATTGCTTCATTAAGCAAAACAACTGCTTTTTCAAAATCATATTTACTATTTTTTACCAGATATGATACATTTCCCAAATTCGTAACGACAACCATAAGTTTAACTGTCTCATATCTAAGCAAAAACTGGATATCTGACAAGGAAAAAGCCGACAGCGATGGGTGATTATGCAGCACCAAGACAACACAATCTCTGGAAGCACGTATTAATGATAAGATGTGGAATCACTCAAAGGATCAACATCATGCTCCGCCCCCAGTGCAATTCCAAGATAGCGTTCGCCTTTTTCTATCAACTGCGCACTTTCGAGACTATATGTTATTGCCACTTCATTGGAAGCATTTTCGTCTTTAGAAATTTGCAGAACTTGTCTTGCCAGTTCCCGAAGATTATCATATTCTGTTTCTGGTATCTCTTTATACTGAACACGTGGCACTTTGTTAATTGCCTCGTCTGTGATCATAATCTTATGGTCACGCTTTTTTGCCATTTCAAGATCATTTAAATTGCTTCTCAATTTCAATCTTCTCCACTTTATTCATCATATTTTTCTTGCAATATATCTGATTTCTTTTTATCATTTAGATATAAAATTAAGTCTTTAAGCAAAATCATATCACAAACATATTCATTGGTATTGGCATCATGCAAATGATGAGTAACTCCATGATATCGTCTTAAACCCTCATTACCAGAAATAAGCAGTGATTCTATTATATAATTATCTTTGTATCTTTCTCCAGCTTCCCATGCAACTACAAGATTAATGTCATTCGTATTTTTAACCCCGGATTCAATATCTTCAATCAAACCATTTAGGGAATATTTATATTCTAAAACCTGTGGATCAGATAAAAACACTTCTTCATCATCCAGAATATCCTCAAAAGCTTCCTCACTAATACCCAACGGATTATTTTTTCCATCAAATATTTGCAATTCTTTTGGTTCTTTTATTTCAATGCGAAAAAGGCTATCATAAGTGCTTCTTTCATTTGTTGACATTATCTTTATCCCTCTAATAACACCTCCTGCAATCAATTGATTAAACAAAGCTATCACGTCTTGCTCTCTTGTTGGATACGATGTAATTGACACTTTTTGCATAGGATTAAAGAAATTAGGATTCTCAATTGTAAGTGGGAATTTCTGTTCATGCTCCGTCATAGATTTCTTCCATTCCGCCAAATCTTTTTCTCTTCTCAAATCTGGAGAAGCACCTGAATTAGCTTTAAAACATCCCCTTACCTTCATCAGTGGTCCATCCATTAGACGTCTAGCGATATCTTTTCCCAAATCAGTAATTTCTTTTTTAAAGCCTTTTCTACCTAAATCTGCAGAACAATTTTCAAAATGAATTAAAATATTAGCCTGTTTTTGTCGGCCAATATTTTTAGTTAAAGGAATTTGTATTAATTCTCCTTGAGGCATATTGTTTGCAGCTAATTGAATTCCTCCATAAAGTACATGATTTCCTTTTCTAATTCCAACAGAATTGTCAATTTTATCCCACACTGATAAAGAAAATACGTATGAAAAAATAACAGTTATATTGTACTTCTTGATATCGACTTCTTGTGCAGAATCAAATTTTATTTCCGATAATAATTTAGAGCAATCCCAACAGTCATAAACAGCTTCAAGATTAGAAAATTTTGCAGGCATTTTATAATTGGGTCCGGATTTTTTATATAATTCATCCATCTTAATTTTTATCTCATCAACACGTTTTACCTTATCCAAAAATTCTGCAATAGAAAGGTATTTCGGATTGTCTATTGTAGCTGTTGTTTGCACCCCTACTTTATCTAAAACCTCAACCACTACTTTGACATTTCCAGACAAACTAATTTGTCCTAAACCAGTTTGCACCCTTAAGACCTTAAGCCATGCATCTGCTGTAGCCAAGCCCATCCATGATAAATCTTTTGGGTAGCTTTCTGAATCGCACTTTATTGTCATAGACGTTCCTCGATCTATTTGCGTAAAGAAAGAATCTTCAACTTCATTTGTATCTGGAACCACTTGTGGATTAGAGGAAGGTGCCAAATCTGCCAACCAGTGTCTTGCGTCTTTCATGACACCTGTTGCAGAAAAATCTGGAGTTTTTGTAGCAATCTGAATATAATTAAAACCGTACGCTAGATACGTAGTTCCAACTCCTTTATGTCCTCTAGTAGTTCCGCCTGATTTAAACGAAAAGTTAGGTGCCAAAAATTTCAAATATTCCGCCTCTTTAAAGCCTATTCCATTATCTGTGACAGATATTTTATTATTTTTTATATCTATTAAAACGTGTATCTTTGCTTCAAATCCATCATTTAACTCACGTCTTTTATCTACCGCATCTAACGCATTTTGTATCAATTCACAAAACGGATCATACCATCCAACGTAAGAATTTAGAATATTGCTAATTTCTCTTTTTACAGACATAATCACTACTTCTTCATTCCCATTATATTTAGACCAAAGTGGGTCAAACGCCTTAATATCGTTTTGCATTGTGTTCCTCCTACTACTATTCCCTTTTTTACTAATTATACTAATATCCAAATATCTATTTCATGTAGAAAATTCTGTATTAATTTTATGTCTAAATCGGTCGTATATTCAACCAAATTATGTTTTATGCTTAAATTGTAACATATTAGTCACCCTTACTCAATCGCAAAAAATGCACCCGTCTCCGGGTGCATCCTCTCCTCTACTCCGACTCAGGATATAGCTCATCCAACACTTGTTCCAGCGTTCCTTCCTTTGCATAAGGCAAAGCATCTAACTGTCTGAAATTATGCTTGATATCCTTTGTATCCGCATC
>CAKRHW010000045.1 GCA_934339365.1 uncultured Lachnospiraceae bacterium
GGTGCACCATCGGGGACTCGAACCCAGGACCCACTGATTAAGAGTCAGTTGCTCTACCAACTGAGCTAATGGTGCACTTCAAATTACTTGATTATTATAGCACCATTTTTCAGTTTTGTCAAGTAAAAATCGAAAAAATCTGAAATTTTCTGAAAATTTTCCGCCTTTTGATATATTATATGCGGTACAGTTACATTATATGTCACAGATCAGTTTTGTGTTAACATAGGTATAGCAAAAGCTGATCTTATACAGTAACATATCAGATCAGCCTTTACAAAACCTAATGTTTAATCAATGATGTCTGTCCGAGATGTCGCAACGTGGTGTCAAAACATGATGTCATAAGTTGATAAGATATTCGGAACAACACTGCTTAAAATTCGCAGCGTTGTTCCAAATTGTCTCGCTGTTTTACCCTCATACAGCGTACTGTGAGTTAAGAACAGCTCTCATTTTCTGCTTATTCAGCATCCTTGAGATTCTTTTCTTCTGCCATCTCTCTTACCATCTTAGGCTCCTCAGGCTGATATGAATCAAACCAAGAAGTCATACCGTTAGCCTTAACAGCTGTGAATTCAGCGAGATTAGCAACCTTTTTAAGAAGATTATCAAATTTCATTATTCTTCCCCCTTTCCTTAGCAATCCCTATATACATGAGCAGAGAGACATTACTGACTACAAGAATAGAAAATAATGCTAACTCATTATATGGCGTATAAAATAAGCCGAATAAAGTGGTAAGCAAAATTATGTAAAGTAATATGCTTATTTTCTTGTTTCTTTTTTTTATCGTATCTGTCAGCGGCTTTTTTGAACATTCAACCGGTGAAAAGAATATGACAGTTATTAAATTAAACAAAGCTAAAGATACATAAATACCCCAAGTGTCTTCGCCTGAAAGAAGATAGCATATATAATTTGTCGTCAGAAATGAACCGCAAAGCACAAGCTTACACATAAAATGTGTATCAGCATGATAGCCGCCGGTGAACATTCGCAGGGTAACAAACAATAGATAAAAAATTATTGAGTGTAAAAAGGAACCGATCAGCACTCCGCACAAAAGAACCAGAACAATACCAAGTATTGTGGATATTATCATTTCAAGCCCGTATTGATAAACCGGATACTTGTCTATTGTAATGATTTTTCGGTGAAATAAATAATCAGCTATACTCATGCTCAACAGATGAATCATAACCTCACCCCTTGTCCATAAGTATAACTGATTAGTAATAAAAAATCAATACTTTTGTCACGAAACGCAGGTTTTTGTCCTAAACGTCATGTTTTAGGAGCATTATCTCCGCGCTGAACCATTTTTCATTCTGAGAAACGTTAAAAATTCCATCGTGACGGTCTATAATTTCGCGTACAGATTTAAGTCCGACACCATGCATTCTCTTATCCTGCTTAGTTGTGTGCAGGTTAGGGTTTGTCTCTAAAATATTTTTATCGACAATATTTTCTATTTTGAAGCAGACATATCCGCGGTTCTGGAAAATATTGAGTTTAATAATAGGATTTTCCACCTCGGCTTCAGCTTCAATGGCATTGTCGAGCAAGTTCAGGAAAATCAGACAGAGTTCCTGATCGCTCATACCGGTGAAATCAGAAAGATCATTGAAAATAAAACACTCTATCTTAATATTGCGCTGTTCAGCTTCATTCAGTTTTTGATTAATAATAGCATTGAACATTCTGTTGCTTGTATTGATATATGTTTTAATGTTTCCGATATTATTATCCTGAAATGATTTAATAAACGCCCCAAGCTTATCGTATTCCTTTTCGTTAAGCATTTCAGCGGCAATACTGAGATTTCTTTTTATATCGTGCCTTATTTTTAAAATCTCATAATAATCCTGAATAATTGTTTCTATGTCTTTTTGCTGCTGTTGTATCGTCAACTTCTGCATTTCAATATCAAGCTGACGCTGGCTTGACTCGGAATAGTAATGCAGCATAAGATAAAGGCACAGATCCACAATAATGATCACTATAGTGATGTATGTACTGAATACTGCGTCGATTTTACAGTTAAATAAACCGTTTCTTATTTTTACGATCGCTAAAACAGACGCAACAAGCAAAACTGCATAAACTAAAGTTGTATGTGCGGCTACATGGATCTTTTCTTTTCGCAAGTATTTCAGAACTATTTTCACTGAAATAAAAAATAAAAGTTTACACATTACATTTGTCAAGATCCTGATTATATCGCTTCTTTCAATCAATTTCGCGTAGTCAATGTTGGATACCCACGAAACAATATATAAGGTAAGCAGGCTGGAAACAATAGTCAAAAGCACTAACACGGTACTTAGATAAATCTTTTTTAGAATATTGCCGGTGTAAAAAATCAGTAAGGCGAGCATACTGGCTGAAAACAAAACCAATATCTGAATATAAGTAGGTATACTCAGAAATGAAATGCCCAGATCTGCTAATAATAAAATGAAAAAAGTATGTACCCGAGATGTTAATAATCTGACCGGTCGCCGTTTGCAGGCAGACTCAATAAAATAAACCATGATAATGGTTTCAATAATACAAGAAATTCCGTCAATAATTATACTCTTCATATTCGCTCCTTCATAACAAGTGATTGATATCTGATTTTAAATTCTTTTACGTTTCGTATAGAGATAAGAGCAATTTTGTCATTTTCAAAGTAGATTTTGTTGTCCTTTATGCTGTAAATGTGCCTGTAGTTGACCAGATACGACTTGTGTGACCTGATAAAGCCGTAATCTGAATACTTTTCCTCCAGCTCTGACATTGTGCAGTCGCTGCTTCGCTTGATAATGTATGTTTTGCCTCCTTTTTCGATAAGATAGATCTCATGCCCGAACGATTCAAAATACATGATGTCCATCAGTTTCACGTTGATACAGGCATTACTGTCCCTTTCAATAAATGAAAAGAAATTGGTCTCACTCTGATATTTTGATAAGAATGCGTTGACAGCTTCAGGAAAATCAGTATCGAGATTATTCTTTCTGACAAATCTCAGGGGCGAATACTTGAAGGATTCAAACACCAGATTTTCATAATTGGAAATATATATTATGGAAGTGTGCTCGCCATCCTGAGAGACAGAGTTTACCTGCTTGGCTAACTCAAACCCATTCATCGTAACCGCCTAAAAAGAAACCACCCTATCCAACGAAGTCCAAATAGACTAAACTAGAAGTAAGCAAAGAAGTCT
>CAKRHW010000046.1 GCA_934339365.1 uncultured Lachnospiraceae bacterium
TAAAAAAGTATCCTGAGGGGTTTTCCTTTGAAAGACTATATTGAAGAACGAGCTATAGGAATAGCCAACTATATCATTGACCACAACGCCACAGTGCGGCAGACCGCGAAGGCCTTTGGCATCAGCAAGAGCACGGTACATGCGGATGTATAAAAACCGACAGTAGCGTGGTGGTTGAGATAGAGTAAGTAAAATAAGCAGGGACTTAGTTTCCCTGCTTATTTCTCATAAAGTGTTTAAAACATCGTTTTTAAATTGAGGTACACCATCAAGAGTTCCATCAAACAGAGCAGCATAAACTTTTTTGTCTGCACGTAGTTGATACTTTTCTAAAGGGTTTATAATGGACTGTCCTGTTGCATCTTTAACGATGAAGGTTATTTCGTCATTTCGCAGTAGTTCTGAAGCTAATAAACGGGATTCGTGGCAAGTAATAATGAGTTGAGTATTTTTTTGTTCAGCCTTGGATAGAAATAATTCTATCAATTTATTAGTCAATGCAGGATGAAGACAGCGATCCATTTCATCAATGACAAAAACTTGGTTCTCAGAATTATTTAATAAAATTTCAATTAAATCTAATAAACGTACAGTACCATCGGATTCTTCTCTTAGCGAAAAGAAAGTATCATTCTCATGACCAAACTCTATTGTTGTTACTGTTATGTTGTCATCCCAATCTATTTCGAAATTATAAAATTCTTTATATGCACGAGCAACAATAACTGGTTTAACATATTTATCAGCTTTTTTTGCTTTTATATTGGATTTTTCTAGTTCTGCCTTTATATCAGATAACAATTTTTCAGGTATTTTAGCCTTCACTGCATTTACAGGTACTTCTACAATACTTGATTTTTGGATTCCTGTACCTAAAGCATTAAGTAATTTAGTTATTTCATCTAAGTTTGAATCTGACAGATATGGATAACCAGTAAGAATTTCAGAAGGAAAACTGATATTCATTTTGGCAAACCACTTATATGCATTCCTTATAATGGCTAATTCAGGATATTGTTTGTACAGACTTAGTTTATTAGAGTTAATAATATTAAGAAATAATATCTCATCATTTTCTAAACTGTCTGAACCATAAGTTTCAAGTCGACCAATACATTCCTTGGATTTAAAATAGTTGCCAATAATAAATTTTTTTGCTTGTGTATCTCTATAATACAAATTTTTTTCAATAAAAGTAGTCGTTAAAATGGACAATGATTCTTTTAAAACAGTTCCACTATTTAAATGTAATGAAAATGAATATTTGTATATTTGATTATTGTATAGGAATTCAATTTCAAATTCGGAAGGTTTATCTATAGCGGTTTTATCCTGACGAAAATATTTTTGGGAAAATCCTAAGGGAAATTCATCAGTAATAATATTTTGTACAAATTGAAAAGCCTGAATTAAGTTTGATTTTCCTGTACCGTTTGCACCATAAATAGCATTACATTTAGTTATTTTTAATTTTGATTTTGTATATATTCGTTTATTGTGTTTTCTTGCCTTGCCAGCTTGCATGGAAAAAGTCTGTTTATCATTAAAGGATAAAAAATTTGATATTACAAAACTTATGAGCATAATATATACCTCACTTTCGTTGGGGTTCTTAGATAATATAAATGAATTAGTCGAAAAAGTCAATAAAAATAATTATATTATTTTTATTGAAATGGTTTTATTACACAATAAAACGAAAAATTCGTTTAAACCTTAAATTTTTCATTGACAAACAGAACATATGTATGTTAGCATACGATTAGAACAGAAAATCCCAAGGAGGAAAAAAGAATGAATTTAAAAGTTATCGAAGAAACAAGTACAGGATTAAACACAAGGTTTGTTAATCGGGATTCTGGAAGGAGTGTGTCATTGGAGCATGCTGTTCAGCAGATTCAGAAAGGTAACAGCAATTATGCAAATTATGAGGTTGTCAATAAAGCAAACGGTACAACGTATATAAGATCGAAGCCTGATGGCAAAATTGGAAATAACATTGAATGAGGAGGAAAATAAAATATGAAGTATGAGGAAGCAGATTATGTAAATGATGGTGGGGTAAACAGAATAAAAGTGAGTGATTATACATCACAGCAATTAGAGGAAATGAAAATGGTTGGTAAGTTTCAGTGCCCAGGTAAAAATTGTGATGCTGAACTTTGCTTGGTACATTTTTCTAAGAATGGCGGAAGAACATATTTTTTAAAGGCATCTAATGATAGTAAGCACAGCGCAGATTGTGACTACAAAATAGGAAATTATAAAGCCATTTCTATTAGAGAACCAGAAAATGGTTATTTTACAGAGGAACAAGTAAACAATCATGTAAGAATGGTGGATAAGGATGTAAATGAACCGCTGAAGCCATATAGCGACAAGAAAAAGAAGACGAAAAATAACAAGGACAAAAAAATTGGGCAAAAAAATCAGGAAACTGGTGAAAAACAAATTAGAAAAACGGCTAATTCTGGCAGGATAGTCTATGGAGATGATGGTGCTGAGGGCACCAAAGGGAGAATGAGTAGAGCCTATACTATTGCGCCACATGATATTGGAAAGATGAAGACTATATATGGTGATGCAGATATAGTATGTTTGGATGAGTTTGGGCAATTACACATAAGTTATAAAGACGATAGATTGGGAAATATAGATGTTATCGCAGGACCAATTATTGAACATAATTATCCAGCAATATATGCGAATTTGTATTTGGTAGAAAAGTATTTTGAAGAAAAATCTAAAAAAGGGGAAGTTCGTATTACTACAGGTGGTCTTATTACTGAAAAGAAGGGGAAATTAGTAATGGAATTACTGACTAGTGGTGGACTTATAATTGATCGAAAAACGGTGAATGATTTAATAATGGAACATATAAGAAAAGCCGTTTGATACAGATAGAGGAGAAATTATGAAAAAGAAGTATTTTCGAGTACTTCTTTTTTCTTGTAATATAAACATATATTGCATATAATAGAATCAGAAAGGGAGTGATACCATGGCACCATTAGCAGCAGTAGACACAACAGTAAATAATCGCACATATGACTATACGGAGAAAGATGCTTTCGATGCACTCTATCAGGAGTTGGCAAAAGGAGTGCAGAGCATGAAAAATGGTGAGGTATACACCATTGAAGAAGCATGGGAGGA
>CAKRHW010000047.1 GCA_934339365.1 uncultured Lachnospiraceae bacterium
TTTACCTTATCGCAAAGAAATCAGCTTAAATTTTAGTACTATTAGTGCGAATTATTTTTACCTTTCAAAGCTGCATACAACGAACGGGCATAAACTTGTGCCTCAATGGTAATTTTATCTGCCTGAAGCTTTGTTCTTGCTACGTTAATTGCTGATTCCACGATTTCACTGCCCAGCCCGCAATGACGTTTTACCGCAATAACACGGCCAATCTACACCGTCCCCGGCTGAAAAGTGCTGCAGCCAGTCGAAAAAACGAATATAAGCTGTCCGCTTCAGGATTGAGAACAAAATTGAACTATAATAGAATTAACTATTTCCGGAAAATCTGTAAAATAATTATGTCCAGAATCATTTACTACATAACTCTCATGATTCGGAAATGTCTTTTCCCATAGCTTCATCGATTGACGTATTTGTTTTATATCTTTTTCAGCAACTAAAAATAAACTCTTTATTTCTTTATTGATTTCTATTGCGTTTAAAGAAAATTTCGACCAGGCATCCTTTTGCATGTCACATACACAATTCCATGTAGTTCCGTCGTGCATATATCTTTCTTTATTCTGCTTCCATAGAATATGACAACCTATTTTCCGCGTATACAGCCAGAAGAGTAAACTTTTTTTCACGTTTGTGCTTCCAATTACTATTTTATCAATGAGTCCAGGCTCTCTTCGTATTATTTCTTTTACTACCAGGCCACCATATGAATGCGCTATCAGCACGACTTTCTCTTTTGGTGACAATTGTTTTATTAACCTGATAATTTCCATTGCTGAATCATCAAACGAAAAATTTTTTGTCCCTGTACATTCACTTTTTCCACATCCAGGCAAATCTACAAAAATCATTCTTTTATCCGGTAATATGTTATATTGTTTAGCGAATGATTCATTTGTAGTAAATCCTCCGTGTATAAATATAACCAATTGACCCTCTTTATTTCCATACTCTTTATAATACATTTTCTCTTCCCACTGAAATAATATTTTTCCAATAAAGCTTTACACAACCTCATATGCTACATATTCATGATCAAATTCATACCCCAGCTTTTCTGCAAGGCGAACAGAATTTATATTTTGCGCATCCCAGCTTGGGTATAAACCTTCCTCTAAACAATTTAATATGAGTGCCGAACAAACTATTGTTGCTAAATGTTTTCTTCTTTCAGCGTCAATGGTATCTACTTCGATTTCTATTCCTTCCCTGTAGCGAGTATAAGAGGATGCGCCTGACACAATTTGTCCATCTTTTAAGATAACCATCCCTCTGCCTATTTGCAAATATTTTTCTTTACTCTCAAAAGCAGAAACAAAATCCACCGTTGCAGGATTTTCCAGACATTGGTCGTAAATATCAGCATCCAGCTTGTGAATTTCGTAGCCAGCAGGCAGCTTACTGATTTCGTTTTGCAACTTAATTTTATCAAAAACAGTATCTTTTTTAATAGCATATCTTGTAACTCTTTTTGCCGATGGATAACACTCCTCTATTAACTGTGCCCACTCTTTATTTTGAGGTACCATAATCGTAAAACCTTCCGGCTTCTTCCTTACAATTTCCATATCGGGTGTTCCAGCGTAAAACCCAAAACATCCCACAAATGCAAATGCCGATTTGGGATGTTCCAAATCTGTAACATAAATCTTTCCCATAATCTTTTGAAGGCAGGAAAAAATAAGTGTTTCTTCCCATCCTGTAAACAATTCCTTTACTTTTGAAGTGTCTTCAAGTTCAAATAACATTCCTATTACCCCTTCGTTCTACCCAAACAATTACTAAGTTCTTACTTGGTTACTGCAGCCTCTATTTCTCATCCACCATCTAAAAAATAATGTTACCAATACGCCTCCAGTGACAATTTAAACAATATTTGCTCATTTGCTTTTATAGACTCTTTTATTGCTTGCATTATTTCTCACACTTTTTCGATAAAGTCAATCATACAGGATGCCATCTCATCAGGATGACTCATAATTTCCCCATGGCCATAACTGGCAAAAGCATGCGTTTCTGCACTTGGAAATGCACGTTTTAATTTTCGGATTGCTTTTTTCATATTTGGTTCATTTTCTCCGTACCATATGGAAACCTTTGCATTTGGACAAGCGGTAAAGCTATCAATCACTTTATATAATGCCAGTGATTCCTCTACACAATTCTTAAGTGTTTCTAACGAGACATTATTTGGAGCATACTTAAATTGATTCAACAATTTTGCATCATCTCCACGTGTATAAAGTCTAAGCATCAATGGAAGTCTTTCCGCAGACTGGATTCTTTTCAATAGTTTAAACTGATTTCGTGGAACAATAACAGTCAATAACTTACTAAATATTCCGATATTCATATATTGAGGTCCGCTCATAATCATAGATTTTACATTTACTTTCTGTCTATGAAAAAGCATACCAGCAGTTGCACTACCAAAAGACTCTCCAAATACAAGTTCAATCTCTCCATTCAGTCTTTCTTTAATATAGCTTTCCAATTTTTCAGCAGTATTCTCAGCTGTTGTAAATATTGTTTTGCCTGTACCATCATAACCATCTGTACTGATTGCAATAACATGATAATGCTGTGCCAGCAATGGAATAACTGGTTCAAATTGTTTCCAACACATCATATTTCCGGGAATTAAAACAATCTTATAGTTATTCTCTTTTCCAAATTCATACACTTCCATATTTCTTGTTCCCTTTCTCTGCCGACCTGGCAGATGATAACACATTATAATACGGTTTCATTTTTGAGAATTAAGATATTGAATATTTTCCTGTCAAAACTTTTTGCGAAGTTACATGTGGACAAATTCCAAATAAATCTTCCTTTTCCATTTAAGATGGCAAGAGGGGAGTGTAGTCGAGTAGACTAAGACCTCTCAATCCTAGCCCCTCACAGATCCGTACGTGCGGCTTTCCCGCATACGGCTCCTCA
>CAKRHW010000048.1 GCA_934339365.1 uncultured Lachnospiraceae bacterium
GCAGGTCCGGCGCTTCTTCCCATCTATGTGATTGAAATTGGTGTCTTTGTGATGGCAGCCGGAACTCTTGTTATGGCGCTGAAGATGGGAAGGATGGAAGAACTGTGAATTCCAGTTTGCAGAACTAATAGAGAAGTAACATATAAAACAATAAATATGGTCAAAAAATCATCGACATCCGACCTACAGCACGTTATAATATAGTTAATCTAATAAGAAAACCAAGTGATCATTGTTACGAAGCTGAATCGTAATGGTGGCCAACTGAGTGAACTCGATGGAACGGAATGGTTATATCCTCCGAGTGCTCCGAGTACCGAAAGATGCTTTACAGAGATGAAAACAGGTTTTCTTATTTTGACAAGGAGTAACAGAATAGTTAGGAAAATCAAGGATTTCCTTGACTTAACTTTACTAAGAATTATATATGTTTTCAGTGGTATCTCGAGCTCCTAAGCTGTAATTGTGGGTTCGATTCCCGCCGGGAACATCAATTTTTTGCAACAATGATCGTAAAAATTCATTGTTGCATTTTTTATTTTATGGTGCTTGGGATATTGTAGCGGCTTTCTTTGCGAGTGCCAAAGAGTTTTTTACGGGAGTATTATTTGCATAGTTTGCAAATTAAGATGATGATATTATTATGGAATTACAAATCAAAAGTTATCGGGATGATAATCAATACTATTTTACTGAAAATAATATTATTTTTCAAAAAAGAGGGATACATAAATATGGATATTAGAATACTTCGGTATTTTCTGACCGTGGCAAAAGAACAGAACTTTACGAAAGCCGCAGAACAATTGAATATTACACAGCCAACACTTTCAAGACAGCTTGCTTCATTGGAGGAGGAACTTGGCACTGCACTTTTCATAAGAGGAAGTCGTAGTATTACGCTTACGGAGGCAGGAATATTATTAAAACGAAGAGCCTTGGAAATCATAGATCTGGAAGAAAAAATGCTGGACGAAATTAAGGCGAGAGAAGAGCTGATAGAAGGTACGATTACAGTTGGCTGTGGCGAGTTTGCTGCTGTTGAAACTTTAGCGGAGATTTGTAAGATATATAAGAAAAAGTATCCAATGGTACAGATAGCATTACATACAGCAACGGCAGATGCGGTATATGATATGATGAATCAGGGTCTGGTGGACATTGGATTATTTATGGAACCGGTTAATACAGAAGGACTGGATTATATCAGAATCATGGAAAGTGATCATTGGGTTGTTGGTATGAAGCCGGATGATGCATTGGCGGACAAAGAATATATTACAAAAGAGGATCTTCTGGATAAACCTCTCATTCTTCCACGGAGACAGAATGTGCAGAGCGAATTTGCAAACTGGTTTGGAAAGGATTTCAATAAGCTCGATGTATCTTTTATCAGCAATCTTGGAACAAATGCTGGGGTTATGGCGATTCATGGACTGGGATATCCGGTTTCTATTGAAGGTGCTACAAAATATTGGAGAGAGGATTTGCTTGTTCAGAGAAGGCTGTATCCTGAAATAACAGCAAATACAGTAATTGCATGGAGAAGAAACATTCCATATTCATTGGCAATGAATAAATTCATAGAAGAAATTAATGCTTTTGAGGCATAGGATACAATTTAATATAGGCATTAGACATAATTAAATTATGAGGAATATAATCAATGTGTAAGGTATGAATGAAACATACTTTACACATTTTTATTTGCGCGAAGGAGGAATAATTATGGGTAAAAAATTAGTAGCATATTTTAGTGCCAGTGGAACAACTAGGAAAATAGCAGAGATGATTGCACAAGCAGCAGAAGCTGATTTATATGAAATCATGCCAAAACAACCATATTCAAAGGCAGATTTAAATTGGATGGATAAAAAATCCAGAAGCAGTGTGGAGATGAGTGACAAAAAGTTCAGACCGGAAATATCTAATCCAGATGCTCAGGTTGAAAAGTACGATGAGATTATATTAGGCTTTCCAATCTGGTGGTATATAGCACCAACAATTATTAATACATTTTTGGAGAAATATGATTTCTCCGGCAAAAAGATTGTATTGTTTGCAACCTCCGGTGGAAGTGGATTTGGAAATACGGTAAGTGAGCTTAAGCCATCTGCACCTGATGCAGAGATAGTAGAAGGTAAAGTACTTAATAAGGCTACAAAGCAGGAAATTGCAGAGTGGATAAAAAGTATTTCGTAAGGAAGGTGGATGAAATGAAAAGAATTACACAAACAGCAGGAAGGAATGCTTTGAAAGAGTTTTCGCTGGAATTTGCGCATTTTAATGATGATATTCTTTTTGGTGAGAACTGGAATAACCAGGATATCGATCTTAAGACCAGAAGCATTATAACAGTGGTGGCGTTGATGTCTTCCGGGATAACGGATTCATCTTTAATATATCATTTACAGAATGCAAAAGAACATGGTGTAACACAAAAGGAAATCGCAGCGATTATTACTCATGTGGCATTCTATACGGGCTGGCCAAAGGGCTGGGCAGTTTTTAATCTGGCAAAGGAAGTATGGCAGCCGAAGGAAGGAGATCTTCCATATGAAGATGAAGGTATGAGAGCACATGCGAAATCGATGGTATTTCCGATTGGAGAGCCAAATGATGCATTTGCAAAATATTTTGTTGGACAAAGCTACCTTGCACCGATAACCACAGAACAGGTTGGCATTTTCAACGTGACATTTGAACCTGGATGCAGGAATAATTGGCATATTCATCATGCAAAAAGCGGTGGCGGGCAGATCTTAGTATGTGTAGCCGGCCGAGG
>CAKRHW010000049.1 GCA_934339365.1 uncultured Lachnospiraceae bacterium
GCTGCCGATAAATAGTCCATAATAATACCTCCTCTTCAAAATTAATTCTATCATAAAATGACATATAAATCTAATAAGGATATGCTTAAAAGACAAGAGTTCATAATGATTAGTGAACATCATAATATTTTTAGAGTAGCATCCAAATATCACAAACCGATTTGATGAGGAGAAAATACCAGAGCAAGATCCACCCGTGTATTACGGTATTGTCATTTTGACAATTTTGTATTACTTACGAGTAGCAGACTTGATGGGGATTACATCCCCATACCCACGTGAAAATATAATTGCTAGCAATTACATTTTAGCAGATATGCAGGCATATCTGAATAAACGTCATAGACAACAAAATAAGGAAATTTTGATAAGGCATTCACCTGGATTGGGTGCCTTTTTGGCTGGTAAAAATATGCCTTGGCTGATATAATGTAAATTGAAAACAAATAAGAATATTTTGTTATATATAGTTAGCTATTAATGGCATCTGAGATATCGTAGGATGCTTTTACGATTGGAGGATAAGGCATAATGATAAACTTGGGTACATTAAAGGAAATAACTGATTTGAGAAGTATATGGCCGCATGAGGCATTGAATTTTACTCCTTGGGTAGCGGAGAATGTTGACCTGCTTGCAGATGCTGTTGGTCTTGATATTACAGTTGATGAGACAGAATCATCTGTTGGAGATTTCAATGTTGATATTTATGCATCTGAAACAGGCACCGACAGAAAGATTATCATTGAAAATCAATTAGAAGACACGGATCATGACCATCTTGGCAAATTGATTACTTATGCATCCGGGAAAGACGCAGACGTGGTTATTTGGGTAGTAAAACACGCACGAGAGGAACACAAGGCAGCAGTTGAGTGGCTTAATAACCATACGGATGACAAGATTGGATTCTTCTTATGTGAAATAAAGTTGTTCCAGATAGGAGATTCTGATATTGCTCCATCATTCACAGTAGTGGAAAGACCAAATGATTGGACGAAGGAGATTAAGAAGACAACTGCTACAAATCCAACACAGCAGCAGAGGCTGGAATATTGGCAGGCGTTCAATGATTATGCCTTTCAGAACGCAGAATTTAACAAAGCATTTAATAAGAGAAAACCAACGACAGATCATTGGATGGATTTTAGTATTGGATCATCAGCTTGTCATATCGCAGTATCTCAAATCCAAAAAAGAAATGCGATTGATGTTGAATTGTACATAAATGATGATAAGGAACTTTTCAGAAATTTGCTTTTACATAAAGATGAGATTGAATCAGTGATGGGATTGGTGCTTGATTGGAGAGAACTGCCGGAAAGAAAGGCAAGTCGTATTATTATTGAAAAAGAAGTGACGTTTGATAATCGTGCCACATGGTCACAGCAGTTTGATTATATCATGGATGTCTGCATGAAGATGAAGAAGGCATTCAAGAAGTACTTATAAGAAGGTGGTATCAATGAACACGGTAGATATGATTATTTCTTCATCCACAAGTTTTTATAATGATTTAAAGAAAGACCCGTATGGACGATATCGTTCATGGGAGCATTGTTATTCAAACTTTTATCATGCTAGAGAAAAAAATAATATTGATGTAGATTACTTAAGTTTACAATTAGCTTTTTACTTGGCGAGTTGGGGAATGTATAGAGGTTCTTCGTTTCTTTTGCAGAAAGATTATAAGATACATGCGCCTGTTGTTGAAAAGTTGCTGAATAAAAAATATGACTCATTGATGGGGATAAATTGTTCAGAATTGAAGAACGAAGTGAATCAGAAAAAACTTATAGAATTGAATGCATTTATGAGTAAGTATTATGATGTTATTCGCAGGAATGTAAAAGAGAAAGATTTGAAGAATAACTTATCATATACTCTGATTACGAAAATTTTAATGGGAACTATGGGCTGTGTTCCGGCATATGACAGATATTTTATTGCTGGCATCAAGAATCAAAAGGTTGCTACAGGAAGTTACAATATTAAGTCTATTTTACAGCTTGCAGATTTTTATGAAAGAAATGAATCTCGTTTAGAACCTGTCAGAGAGAATATGAGAGTGTATGATTTACCATACCCACAGATGAAAATGATTGATATGGGGTTCTGGCAAATTGGGTTTGATTTGGATACTAACAAAGGAATAAATGTAGCACATTAGTAATGGTTTATTTTGCACACCCTTTTGTTAAATAATGCACACCCCCATCCGTAGTCTGAACCCTCTTAACTGACTACGATTTGACTACTACACAAGGCATTGAATTGCTCCGTTTTGCATTATTTTGCAAAAAGTGTAGTTTTAGAGAAGAAAAATACGATGCCCGGAAAAGTCGATAAACCCTTGCAAAATAGGGCAATATAGGGCATTTTAGAACAGGAGAATTTTATGATTAAAGTATTATTCATCTGCCACGGCAGTATTTTCCGCAAACGCTGAAAACCTTGAATTTATCGTATGTTTTGGACTCTAAGGGAACATTTTAC
>CAKRHW010000050.1 GCA_934339365.1 uncultured Lachnospiraceae bacterium
ATTTTATCAAAGACCATCCAGAGAATAGCAAAGAAGCAAGACTTGATATCCGACAACTAAATGCTGAGAAAATTGGTGGTGATGAAGCTGATTTCAATAAGCTCCGTAATATCTTTATGTCTATGCTAAAGGATATAAAAGAAGATTATGGAAATGAGCCGAAAGACATAAGCCAGACGGAATTTCAAGAGATGTTATCATCGATAAACGCACAAGGTGATGAGATACAGATGGAACATGCAATTACAGAAGATGATATGGCAAATATCGTTACTTCTATGCTTACAGGCTCGGGTGTTTGGGATTTTGATGAAGAAGAGACAATAATGTTTTATGATCTTTTTAAACATATATTGGAACGGATGTCTACTAACATAAATAGTTAAAATGGTAAAAAACGTTTTTATACAATGTGAATAGTCGTTTTGAATAGACTAGAATTATTTTTATTAAGAAAAAGGAACTGTTAGTCATCCGTATCGAAGAAGATTCGATATTTCCAATCTCTTTTCATGTGTAATATTTTAATATACATGTAAAGGGAGCATACAAACGCGATTAAAATGACTAACAACAGTGCTTTAAAAAATAAATATTTACACAATATGCGAATAATGTTAAAATAAAAATAGAATATTCCTATTAAAACAAAGCAAATCAGAGGGGAATTCATAATGAAGAATTTAAAAGTAAGAGTAAAGATGTATCTAATTCTGGTATGTGTGTTGATTGAGACGACCTTTTGTATTGTGTTTGCAAGAGTGAATATGAGGCATTTAAAGGATGCAGCAGAAAGTCTGATGACACAACAACAGACGAGTGAGGCATTTGAGCTGGCAGCAGCTACCGAAGAACTGGAAGGCATATTTAATCATAGTGTAAATGAAATGTTCCTGGGAACGCTTCTCATTGTTGGAGCCATCGTTGCTGTTGGTTTTATGATTTCACGAAGCTTTACAACGGCTTTGGATAAGCTGATGGCAGGTATGGAACATTTGGCTCAAAGAGACTTTTCGCAAGGGTTTCATTCAAAGCTACTGGAGAGAAATGACGACTTTGGTAAACTGGCAAAGATTATTGAGAAGATGCGTGTTGATATGCAAAGCCTAATAGGGCAGGTAAAAAATGAATCCAGTGAACTGGACTATATTGTAGCAGAAGTTAGGGATAATATTGAAACTCTGAATAAAGATATTGAAGAGGTGTCAGCGACAACAGAAGAACTGGCAGCAGGAACAGAGGAAACAGCAGCTTCTTTAGAAGGAATTTCTTCTATGTCAAATGATATGGAAGGTGTAGCGGAAGGAATGATGGATTGTGCAAAGTCTGGAGAAGAAACAGCTTCTGTCATTCATGATAAGGCAATGAATATAAAGCAAAGTACAACAGAGAAGAAAAAATACCTGGATTGTGTACGCATAGAGATGGAAGAATGTCTGACCAAAGCGCTTAAGGATGCAGAGGTAGTATCCCAGATTGATCAGCTTGCAGAGGCTATTATGGGAATTACTTCACAGACGAATCTTCTTGCATTAAATGCCTCCATTGAAGCAGCAAGAGCGGGAGAGGCAGGTAAAGGATTTGCAGTGGTAGCAGATGAGATTAGAAATCTTGCAGAGCAGTCTGGTACGACTATTACGCATATTCAGGAAGTTACGAAAGAAGTTTCGGCTGCAGTAGATAATTTAAGTGAAGATGCAAGAAAACTTTTGGACTTTGTTGCAAATGATGTCAGCAAGAGCTTTGAAGATTTTGAGCAGGTAGCTGATAGTTACAAAGAAGATGCTGACACAATCGAGAATCTTGTCAGTGAGATTAATACAGCTGCAAATAGTCTTTGTGATACGATTAAAAATGTGAAACATTCCGTTACAGATGTCAGCACGGCATCAGAGGAAGGCGCACAGGGTACATCCCATATTGCAGATAAGGTAGTACATGTTGCAGTTAGGGCTTCTAATGCTGTAAACAGAGTAACAGATGCCAATAAGGTATCTAATCAGTTAGAAGAAAGTGTAGCTAGGTTTAAAGTATAAAATAGGCAGTATATATATTGCTCATATGTAGTGTTAATAGCGTGCTTGTATAGCTAACATGAGTTGACTATACAAGCACGTTTTTTGTTTGACAATCTAATCATAATGATATTGGGGTCGAATAGCCACTAAGTGATAAAACACTTGTCCATTAATAAAATTATAGTGTATTTTGTAGGGATGGCATTGTTAGCGCATTCTAGTCTCTCCGTAGGGTGATTCTGATTAACATGAATTTCTTTTTTATAAGTTACCGGCACCTCCCAAAATTCAAAGGATTTTCCGTTTGGTAAAATTGCTGAATGATCCATATTGTT
>CAKRHW010000051.1 GCA_934339365.1 uncultured Lachnospiraceae bacterium
AGGATCAAGTTTATCATAGATGACAAATATTTTTCTTAAACTTTTCTCTGGTGAAACAATTTTTATAAGACTTCTTGCTTTATAATCTTCATACTTATAAATTACCACATTGAACAAAATATTCTTAGAAGATAAGAGGTGGAATAATACAATGAAAAGAATGCCTGCTTTTATAAATAAAAATACAGTAAAATTTATAATCGAGGGTAAAAAAGTTTCAAATGAATATTTACTAAAACATTGTAGATGTAAACCTGAACTTTTGGAAAAATGGTTAAATGAATCAAGTGCTGTCTATCCATTGATTACTCAGGCTAAAAAGCTGGCTTTTTGTTTGCATGTACCATTTGCGGCATTATACATGAATTCCTGTGATATAAAGATTAAATCCATTCCAACAATAAGAAACTATAGAACGATTCAAAATTCAGAGGCAATAGATGATAGTTTGTTGAATATTACAATACAAGATATGATGATTACAAGAGATTTCCTTTTAGAGGCTCGTAATTGTATGCAGTTACCGTCTGCAAAATTTAATGATTTAACACCAGAATCCAATGATCCTAAAGTTTGGTCGGAAAGGATAAGACAATATTTTTCAATAGATATTAATCATCAATTTAATTGTTCTAATTCGAGAGAATTTTACTTATATCTTCGCAGAAAAATTGAAGAAAAAGGATTGTTCATATATTGTTTCAATGGAATAGATGTTGAGATTATTCGTGGAATTGCCATTAGCGATGAGGTAATGCCGATGATAGGCATTAACGTTAAAGATCGATATCCTGCAAAAATATTTTCAATTATTCATGAGCTTGTTCATATATACAAGCGGCAATCTTCATTTTGCAACGAAATGAAAAGTAGTTTTGAAACCAAACAGGAAGAAAAGTTCTGTAATGCCGTAGCAGGAGAATTTTTGGTTCCCTCGTATGAAATTCATAATTTGTTATCTAATGATGAAGTAAATAGTATTGATTATATTTTAATCAAGTCACTTGCACAAAAATTTAAAATAAGCAAAGATGTTATTATAAGAAGGCTTTTTGATTTAGGAATTATTTCTGATAGACAGTATAATGAATTTAACGAACAAGTAAAAAAAGAGTTAGATGGAGTTGCAAATTCAAATGGAAAGGTAAATCAGAGGAAAAATAAGAGAAATACATCAAGAAGCATGTATAAATCTATTATTGTTAAGATCAGTTCTTCCATTTGTAAAGTCCTATATGAAGGGTATTGTAGGGCTATATATGATGATATAGATATTTCTAATTACCTTAGTTTAGATGTAAATCAGGTAAAGCTTTTTTTGCAAGAGGTAGAGAAATGGGACAGTTAATGTTAATCGGGGAATATATTATAGATACTTGTTCGATATTGTCACAGAAATCAGATGAATTATACAGACGCAATATGTACAAATCTGGCTAGAAGTATATTGATGAATGTATCATGAAGGGGAGAGTAGTAACTTGTTCAGAGATAATGGATGAAATAAAGGATTTAAAAATAAAAAAATGGCTGATAGATGTTCAGTGTATGGTAATAGATATTGACGAAGAAATACAAGAGTATGTTAAAAAGATTGTTACAGAAAACCCAAAAATGATACAATTTAACAATAATGGTAGCAATACATCATCAGGAGATGCATTTTTAATAGCAACTGCAATTAGTCGACATCTTTCAATCATTACACAGGAAAATAAGGATAGTCCTAATAAAATTCCTAAAATAAGTCAAAAATATGGAATTCAAACATATAGTCTTCTTGAGTTTTGGGAAAAAGAAAATCTTTCATTTTAGTGATTGTTAGAATGATTTTGGGATGCTTACTGCAAGCCAACAAATTAATTGACTTTTTCCCTCAATACTCAAAGCAGCAGGGGAGAAAAGGCTGACTTTTTCCCTTGCACAGAGATATAAAAAACTAATCTTGACATCAAATCATACGTATCGTTGCACGTTGAG
>CAKRHW010000052.1 GCA_934339365.1 uncultured Lachnospiraceae bacterium
CATTTGATTGATGATGCTGCCGTAGGTGCATCTTTGGAAGATATAGCAAATTGGATGATGAGCGGCACACCCAATAGAAATATTGAGACACGCTACCTAAATTATCTTCATACTGTTGATCCGGATTTATATAATGTGGCAATGCGAATAGGTTCCGAGGTTCGTACTTATGGTTTTATGGAGGATTTACATCAGCAGGGAATATTAAGTGATAGCCAAAATCAGTATGATATGAGTCTGTTGGGTATGTTATTCGGTAAAGATGCGGATAGTATGCGTATGTTATTGCATGGGTGTAAGGAGTCTGGCAATTTTTTGGAGTTATTGGATTTGTATAGTCCGGATGGAGCAAAATCGTTGGATAAGCTTCGGGAACAGCAATATAAGCACGGTGGAATTGTGTAGTATAAAATGTTTCGTTCCCATTCAGATAGGGTTTCGTTCCTTTAGGGTTTGAAAAATTGAATAAGTTGGCGATATAATTATCAGCTAAGGAGGGCGTCTATTTTCAAGGGAGTGAGAGCGGAAATAGACGCTGTTTCTATTTTTAAGGAGGTAAATTATGGATATAACACAGACTGTAAATATTAGTGGATATTCAGCATCGGTATGTAACAAGATAAAAAGCGTTTCGCAGGTTAAAAAAACAGAAGAAGTAAAGGAATTATCAGAAGAGGAAAAACTTGTAGAATTTAAAAAGGAAATATGGAAGGAAATAGATTCCATGCATTGAATTAAATAACATTCAAAAGTTATTTGATGAGATTCGGAATATACCAAGTGAAAAGAAAATAGAGTGTGAAAAATTAAAAAAAATCAGATTGAATTGGAAACAACAAGCTGAGAAGATAGAAAGTGATTATAAAGCAGCAGCGGTAAAAAATGCAGGAGCAGGAGCAGCCGGAGTAAGTGCCGGTGTTGCTGTTGCAGCAATGGGTCCGACAGCAGCTATGGGAATTGCAACTACTTTTGGAGTTGCTTCAACAGGAACGGCAATTTCAACATTAAGCGGGGCGGCTGCAACAAATGCAGCTTTAGCTTGGCTTGGTGGTGGAGCACTTGCAGCAGGTGGTGGTGGAATGGCGGCTGGAGAAGCTTTTCTAACCCTTGCGGGACCAGTAGGGTGGGCTATTGCAGGCGTTGCACTTGTAGCGAGTGGCATTATGTTTTGGCGGTCATCAAGTAAGAAAAAAAGAATCGAAGAAATTTTTACACTGATTAGCAAACGTGATGTCAAATCATATAAACTTGCAGTTGTTGAATTGAGTGAACGAATTACAAGAATTGATGAAGAAAGCAAATTGTTAAGAGATGCGATTGTAAAGGTAAAGAGTTTTGGCACAGATTATGATGCAATGACAGAAGCACAGCAGTATGAGCTTGGGGCGTATGTTAATCTAATGTTGTCAGCTACACAATTATTGGTTAATCCAATACTTGGATTGCAGCCTAAATATGGAAATGAAGATTTTGAAAAGTTTATTTCTTGGAAAGGAAGGAAAACAGATAAAGCATTGTGTAATGATTTCAAGACATTGATTATATCGTTTGCTAATCTTCTTTATAAAATAGATTTAGATGATAACGATAAAAGATTGTTATATAAGACTTTTAAAGGAAATAAAAAAATGCTTAGTGCATTAAATATGAAAAAGAAGGAATTTAAAATAGATATTTTAAATGCTGTTGAAGAAGCACTTTTGTATAGCTATAAATAGTTCATGGTAAAATAGACCACAAGGAAATCCTATAAGGTTATATAGTTTGGATGAAATCACGGAGATATTCTGTAAATTAGGACTTCGTATTTGTAAC
>CAKRHW010000053.1 GCA_934339365.1 uncultured Lachnospiraceae bacterium
ATAGGACAAAAAGATCGAAAGATGGTCATTTTTGATTCAGGAATCAGACAGCAAGTGATTAAAGCAATAGAAGAAATCCGAGAATATTTGAAGAACCCACAAACAATTTTGCCAGAATATCGAAAAAGATGTCCTCACTGTTCACTTTATGAAATATGTGCGCCAAAAAGTGTAATGGCTAAACGATATTTGGAAAGGATCTGGAGCAAATATGTTTACACTGAATAAAGTTTTGTATGTTTCATCGGATAGTTATATTCATTGTGAGCATGAAACATTCATCATCAGTACGGCTCAGAAAGATAAAGTGAAAATCCCTGCGGCAATCATTCAACAGATTATTATATTCGGTAATGCGACTATTTCTGCGTTTTTTGTGAGCTATTGTAGTGAACATAAGATTCTTGTGTCATATGTATCGCCTTTTGGAAAATACTATGGTTCAATACATGGAACGCAGGTAGGAAATATTATTTTGAGGCACAAACAGCATTTGCTATATGAGCAAGATAAAAGGTCAGAAATCGTAAAAAGCTTTGTCCTTGGGAAAATAGTTAATGCGGGAGAACAGATAAAAAGTGCACTTACTAATGCTGACGAGAAAGATGAAGAGGTGATGCGTAGGAAACTTTCAAGAATGGGCGCCTTGATTGCGGATTTAAAAGAGACACATGATGTTGCTGTAATCCGAGGAATAGAGGGGCAGGCGTCAAGTGAGTATTTTTCTGTTTTTGATAGAATGATTAAGACACATGATGATACTATGAAATTTGAAAAAAGATCAAAGCATCCACCAGAAAACAACTGTAATGCAGTATTATCTTTGCTCTATACGCTACTCACATTAAACTGCGCAGCAGCATTACAGACATTTGGCTTAGACCCTTACCTCGGATATTTACATACGATGCAACCAGGAAGATTATCATTGGCGTGCGATTTAGTGGAAGAATTTAGGGCGGCGTTTGTTGATCATTTTGTAATCGCTGCGATAAATCGGAAGCAGATTAAAGCTCAGGACTTCGAACGGTTTGGTGAACAGATTAAGCTGAAGGATGATGCACGGAAAAATATCTTAAAAATGTGGCAAGACTATTTAGAGGAAAAAGAAACCTTTCCGTTGCAAAATAAGTGCTATCCAAGAAAATATTTCGTATATTTGCAGGCTCAACTACTGGCTGAAACGATTCGCGAGGACATTCAGGACTATCCACCTTATATTTGGAGGCTATGAATGTATATTTTACTTACTTATGACATCAGTACAGAAACAGTATCAGGGCAGAAAAGATTAGCTAAAGTGGCTAAAACTTGTGAAAAGTACGGTGTGCGGGTTCAAAATTCAGTATTTGAAATTAATATCGATTCTGCACACCTCTTGTCCCTTAAAGATTCTTTAAGTTCCATTATAGATGATGAAACTGATTCCATAAGAATATATAAGCTAGGGAAAACATATACTGCTGATTTAACAATACTTGGGAAGAGGCAGATGGTAGAGCCTACACAGGATGGCGTATTGGACTTATAATCGTAAGTATACATAAAATCAGTATATTGTTTTGGTGGAATTGCCTTATAATTAAAGCTTGAAATTATGCATTGTGATTGGCAAAATTATAATGCATATGAATTTGCAAGTCCTAGATGTCTGTTTTGCATAAATATGACATTAAGACATGCGAAGTAATTATTCTACTTCGCCGACCTGCCTTACGGGCAGGTCTGTATAGAAACTATCTAAAAACAGCGCTCTAGTGGACGTATGATCGACCTGCCTTACGGGCAGGTCTGTATAGAA
>CAKRHW010000054.1 GCA_934339365.1 uncultured Lachnospiraceae bacterium
TGAATTTGAAATACAAGATTTTACAAGCGGTAAAACAGCCTTAAAAGAAATAACAGAAAAAGTATTTGATATTATTTTTTTAGATATTGATATGCCGGATATTTCCGGAATGACAATTGCCAAAAAAATAAGAATGCAGGAAGAAAACCTTGAAATCGTTTTTATTACAAATAAAGATGAACTTGTATACGACGCTATAAAAGTTGTTCCTTTTCGTTTTATTCGCAAATCAAGATTTGATGAAGAAATTCAGGAAGCGTTACATGAATTTATTGCTAAATCAAATAGCAGAAAATCATTCTACACATTTTTAACATCGAATGGAGAAAAAACGGTTCAAACTGTGCATATAAGGTATATTGAGGTATCAAGCCACAAATTAAGTATACATTTATTGAACGAATCATTTGTGACAAATGGCAATCTAAAAGACATTGAAGAATTGTTTTACACTTATGGATTTATAAAAATTCATCAGAGTTTTCTTGTGAATTTCAGATTTATTAATTACATTAAGCGTAATGAGGTTATACTTGATGATGGTAAGATGCTGCCATTAAGCAGAAACCGATATGAGCAGACTAAATTTGAATATATGAGACTTTCAAGGGAGGATTGGAAATGATATGGAATATTTTTGAATATGCGGCAACCTTTGTTGAATATATGATATATGCCGATTTCATGTTGGAATTTTTAAAACCTAAGAAAAAACAAATGGCATTATTATGCTATTTGTTAATTTTAGGTATCAATACAGCATTAACTTTAACCTTCAATCATTTTATCAGTTATGAAGGAATATTGGGAGGATTAAGAATAATTATTAATTTTTTAATAGCGCTTTTTTTGCTTAAAGGCTCGCTTTTTGAGAAAATATTTGTGCCGTTAAGTTTGGATATATGCGCTTTACTAATAAGTTTTATGACGTTAAAATCATTAGGATGGATATTGAATGAAACCGTAGTAGAAATGATCCAAAATAGAGGACTAATTAGAATCATTATTCTTTTTATTACGAAAGCGTTGTTGTTTGTTGTAACAAGAGCCATGCTTAAATTAAAGGGAGTTAACAGATATAGTTTCTCCTTTACCGAATGTACAGCAATAAGTATCATTTTTGTTATAACCATGCTGATCGGATTAGGAATATTTCAAATGGATATAAATGTGGGAATATCATCCGAAACGCCTATGACAATCTGGATCGGTATAGGTCTTGTTGCAATTAACGTATTAACATACATCTTAATGAAAAGGATAAGTGAGAAAAATATAGAAAAAACAGAATTGATCATTGATAAAATGCAGAACGAGTTATATCGTACGCAATTTGAAGAGTCCGAAAAAAAGTATGATGAAATGAATAAGATACATCATGATATGAAAAATCATCTGCAATGTATTTCCTCTCTGCTTGATGATAAAGAATATGAGAAAGCAGAGAGCTATGTTGCAGATATTATAAAAAACAAGCTGGATTTTGAATTTAAACAAATAAACACTGGCAACAGAGTTGTGGACGCTATATCAAATGCAAAATTAACTCAGTGTATAGATGAAAATATATTAACTACTGTTGATGCAGGTTCAATAGAAGCATCGATTGACGACGTTGATATGTGTTCT
>CAKRHW010000055.1 GCA_934339365.1 uncultured Lachnospiraceae bacterium
TCGTGATATTGCTGCTGCTAAATTGCAAAAAAAATCAGCCTATCCTCAATGTCAGCTTTGTGTTGAAAATATGGGATGATGTAGTATGTGTATCTGGAGAAGCTTCCACCGAACTACTCCAAAAGCGGAAGATTTGAGTACGTCTATCACATCTACGAGATTCCTTACGAGAATATCCCTGACGGTCTGGAATGTCCGGATCTGTTTCTCAAAATACAGGCGAAAAAGCAAGCTGAAACAAAGCAAAATGCAGCTTCTCCGGATATTGAGGAACAAGATGCAGAAAACCTGTATCTTGAAAATCAGGGTGTAGATAAGCAGGGTCAATTAAATACTAACATATTGTAGAATTTGCAGTGACTGCATTTACCACACTTGGAGATGAGGTTGTCCTTGCGGTCTACTTTCTTGCTGAATTTACAAGTTTGATGTTCCTCATGCGATCAAGGCGAAAATTTGCATATGTATCCGCATATTTCTCATAATACGAAACAACGTAATAGCATTCTCCGCTCATCACCAATGCAAACGGCGAACAGGTTCGTTTTACTCCATCTCTGAGAACTAATTGCTTATTTATATCATAGTCATAATAGTCAAAGCTGATTTGCTGATTATTATGTAAGGCAGAATTTATCATATCAATATTGTCAAAAATATGCTCGTTATCAGACTTCACACGATTGGTCAGCATGATTTCACGTCTGAGTAGTGGAGCTTCATAAATACTGCAAAGACTTTCCAGCAGTTTAAGCAATTTTTCAGAATCCTTAACTGTTAAAAAGCGAAATGAAGCAACTGCATCAGCAAGCATTTTAAGAACACTGAGCGAAAATGTTCGGCTTTTCAAATGATACCCTTTATTGTAAATGTATTCAATGTCGTATCCCATATATATCAGTGCATCAATATCTTCTTTGATAGTTCTTTTTCCAGCCGAAAAACCATTTTTAGCTAAATTTGCTATAATCATTGACATTGATAGGTAATGCTCGCTATCTGTCAGTTTTAGAAACATCTTTTTTAAAAAAAGCACTCTATATTTCCCATTCATTCTTTCTACCTCGTATTTGCTGTGGTCTATAAACTTATTCTATTATTATATCATATTTTAGTTATTTTTCATAGATATACGCAAAAATAATCATATATTCTTAGAAACTGCAATAAAATGCTTCATGTTACCATTTTGAATTTTGATATGGACAATTGTCAAAGTGGAACATAATAAATATGTTGTTGCTTAGTTGCTTATCATATCTCATCAGAACCATACAAATGTCATAAGAAAGTCAAGATAAAAGAGAAAGAAAGACACATTACTAGATGTCCTTTTTGTTTGTGTTATCCTAAATAGTTTCATTAACTGTTTAGCGTAATTAATTTAAAAATATACAATAATTTACTTGACATCAAACTATATAAATGATATAATATACAATAAGGATTGGCTTGTAAAGCAAAAAATGATAACAATATTGAGATGAGTGTACAGGAACGCTGTATGATTTTATACATAAGAAATGATTTTATGCCTTGTATTCTCTTCTGAAAGGAAATATAATTAAATCTATTAGAGATAAAAAGTGTAGTGCAATGCTGACATAAGGCAGGTGAACATAGAA